>DATAPP010000155.1:0-118465 GCA_036265125.1 Pseudolabrys sp.
CCTCGATCATCATTCAGCTGATGACAACGGTTTCGCCGACTCTTGAAGCGCTCAAAATGGAAGGCGAGCAGGGCCGCAAGATCATGAACCAGTACACACGGTATCTCACCGTGGTTCTCGCGGCATTTCAGGCGTACGGCATCGGGGTCGGTTTGCAAGGGACCGGAAGCGTGGTCAGCAGTCCGGGAATCTTCTTCCTGATGTCGACAACGATCACGCTCACTGGCGGCACCATGTTCCTGATGTGGCTGGGCGAGCAGATCACTTCGCGCGGCATCGGCAATGGCATTTCACTCATCATCCTTTCGGGAATCGTGGCGCAACTGCCGTCGGCAATCGCCGGCACTCTCGAGCTTGGCCGTCAGGGCGCGTTGTCGACCGGACTCATTCTCCTCGTCATCGTGATGGCGGTTGCCGTCATCGCCTTCATCGTTTTCATGGAACGCGCGCAGCGGCGCCTTCTGATCCAGTACCCCAAACGTCAGGTCGGCAACCGTATGTTCGAGGGTCAGTCCTCGCACTTGCCGCTTAAATTAAACACCTCGGGCGTGATCCCGCCGATTTTCGCGTCTTCGCTGCTGCTGCTGCCGACCACGGTCGCAAACTTCAATGCAGGGCAAGGACCCGGCTGGCTTACGACGGTCACAACGCTGCTGGGGCACGGCCGGCCGATGTTCCTCATTCTCTACATCGCGCTCATCGTGTTCTTCGCGTTTTTCTACACCGCGGTCGTGTTCAATCCGACGGAAACGGCAGATAATTTGAAGAAACATGGCGGGTTTCTTCCGGGTATTCGTCCGGGCGAGCGCACCGCCGAGTACATCGACTATGTGCTGACCCGCATCACCGCGGTTGGCGCACTCTATCTCGCCATCGTCTGTCTCATTCCGGAAATCCTGATTTCCTATGCGGCGGTGCCGTTTTATTTCGGCGGCACGTCGCTGCTGATCGTGGTCAGTGTCACGATGGATACCGTGGCGCAGATCCAGGGCTATCTGCTCGCACATCAGTATGAAGGACTGATCAAGCGCTCGAAGCTGCGAGGTCGCTCACGATGAGAGTGATTCTGCTCGGCCCGCCGGGGGCGGGGAAGGGCACGCAAGCGCAGCGTCTGATAGCCAAACACGGAACTGTCCAGCTTTCGACGGGTGACATGTTGCGCACCGCCGTCGCAGCGGGAACGTCAGTTGGCCTTCGCGCCAAAAGCATTATGGAACGAGGCGAGCTTGTCCCTGATGACGTCGTGGTGGCGATCATTGCCGATCGCATCGATCAGCCTGATGCCAAACGCGGCTTCGTGCTCGACGGATTTCCGCGCACCGTGCCGCAGGCGGAGGCGCTTGACCGCTTGCTCGCCGAGCGGGGCCTCAAACTCGACGCGGTGATCGAACTGAAAGTGGATGAAAGAATTCTCCTTCAACGTATCGAGAAGCGGATCGCGGATATGACCGCCCGCGGCGAGACGATACGTTCGGATGATAATCCCGAGGTCCTCAAGGGCCGTCTCTTTGCTTATCGGGAGCAAACGGCGCCGCTCGTCGGCTATTACGCCAGCAAAGGCCTGCTCGAGCGCGTGGATGGGATGGCCGCGGTTGACGATGTCTCGGCGCAGATCAGCCGCATACTGGCACCCGCAAAGGCGCCTCGGGCTCCTCGAGCGGTTGGAAAGGCCGGTCGCAAGGCTGGTCGCGAGACCGGTCGCAAATCCACGGTTAGGGCCGCTCCAAAGTCAAAGTCCAGAGCGGATCGCCGCCGGAAGGGCAAAGCCGCCAAGGCGGTCAAGCGGACGGCCCGTAAGGTGAGCACGCGCCGGACACGACCCACGGCGACCAGGCGTAAAAACAAGCCAGGACAGCGCAAAAACCGTACCCGGCGGAGGTTGACGAGGACGTGATGAATCCCTTAATAAGCTGCACATTCAGGAGTTTGACGCGATGCCGGCCCCCAATAAGGCGGGGGGACGGGCGTCGTGTTACGCTTTGCGCTATCCCCTTCCAGGGACACAAGAATTCGGCGCCTTTTGCGCCATCGGCCGATATAGGGAGAAGTTAAGTGGCTCGTATCGCGGGCGTCAATCTACCGACCAACAAGCGCGTCGTGATCGCGCTGCAATACATCCATGGGATCGGGTCCAAGACGGCCCAGGATATCATGGGCAAGGTTAACCTGCCGTCCGAGCGCCGGGTGTCGCAGCTGACCGACGCCGAGGTGCTGCAGATCCGCGAAATCATCGACCGCGACTATATGGTCGAGGGCGATCTTCGGCGCGAAGTTCAATTGAATATCAAACGGCTGATGGATCTCGGCTGCTACCGGGGCTTGCGTCACCGCAAAGGGCTTCCGGTTCGCGGTCAGCGCACCCACACCAATGCGCGGACACGCAAGGGCCCGGCCAAGACGATCGCCGGCAAGAAGAAGACCCCGGGACCGACTTGATAACAGGATGAGCCCCGCGCCGACGATGGCGCACGGGCGCGAAAGGATTGAGAATGGGTAAGGAAGCCACCCGCGTCCGACGGCGCGAACGAAAGAACATCGCCTCGGGCGTCGCGCATGTCGCGGCCTCGTTCAACAATACCATGATCACCATCACCGATGCGCAGGGCAACACCATCGCCTGGTCGTCGGCCGGGACCATGGGTTTCAAGGGCTCGCGCAAGTCGACGCCCTATGCTGCGCAGGTCGCCGCCGAGGACGCCGCCAAGAAGGCGCAAGAGCACGGCATGCGCACCCTCGAGGTCGAGGTGTCGGGTCCCGGCTCAGGACGCGAGTCGGCGCTGCGATCGCTACAGTCGGCCGGCTTTACGATTACTTCGATCCGCGACGTGACGACAATTCCGCATAACGGCTGCCGGCCGCGAAAGCGTCGTCGCGTGTAATTTCCTTCGTGCGGGCTCAGGCGTCCCGCACGCGTGCTACCGCCGAGATTTTCCCCACGCGGCGGGTGGGGTGCGCTAGGCGCGAGAAGGCCGCGCCGCTGAAAAGGTGAAGACGTGATCCAGAAGAATTGGCAGGAACTGATCAGGCCGAACAAGCTCCAGGTCTCCGCGGGCGGCGACGCCGCGCGGGTTGCAACGGTTGTCGCCGAGCCGCTCGAACGCGGATTCGGCGTCACGCTCGGAAATGCGCTGCGGCGCATTCTGCTATCCTCGCTGCAAGGCTCCGCGGTGCAATCGGTGCATATCGACGGCGTGCTGCACGAGTTCTCCTCGATCGCCGGTGTGCGCGAGGACGTCACCGACATGGTGCTCAACATCAAGGACATCGCCATCAAGATGCAGGGCGAGGGTCCCAAGCGGATGGTCGTGAAGAAGCAGGGCCCCGGCACAGTCACCGCCGGCGACATTCAGACCGTCGGCGACGTGGTCGTGCTCAATCCGGACCTCGTGCTCTGCACCCTTGATGAGGGCGCCGAGATTCGCATGGAATTCACCGTCAATACCGGCAAGGGTTATGTGCCGGCGGAACGCAACCGTCCCGAGGACGCTCCGATCGGACTTATCCCGGTCGACAGCCTCTATTCGCCGGTCCGCAAGGTTTCCTACAAAGTCGAGAACACCCGCGAGGGCCAGATCCTCGACTATGACAAACTTACGATGACCATCGAGACCAACGGCGCGGTGTCGCCCGAGGACTCGCTCGCCTATGCCGCGCGCATCCTGCAAGACCAGCTCAATGTGTTCGTGAACTTCGAGGAGCCGCGCAAGGCGGAAGCCGCCGAGACCATTCCGGATCTGGCCTTCAACCCGGCCTTCCTCAAGAAGGTCGACGAGCTCGAACTGTCCGTGCGTTCGGCCAACTGTCTCAAGAACGACAATATCGTCTATATCGGCGACCTTGTGCAGAAGAGCGAAGCGGAAATGCTGCGCACGCCGAATTTCGGCCGCAAGTCGCTCAACGAGATCAAGGAAGTGCTGGCACAGATGGGCCTGCATCTCGGCATGGAAGTGCCAGGCTGGCCGCCCGAGAACATCGAGGAGCTCGCCAAGCGCTTCGAGGATCACTATTGAGATTGTGAGGCGTCATGGCCGGGCCTGTCCCGGCCAACCACGTTCTAGTAAATAAACGGAAGTCGTGGATGCCCGGCACAAGGCCAGGCATGACGAACGAGAGGACTGAGGAGTAGGCGATGCGTCACGGCAAGGTTCACCGCAAGCTCAACCGCACGGCGGAGCATCGCAAAGCCATGTTCGCCAATATGGCCGCGTCACTGATCAAGCACGAGCAGATCATCACAACGCTGCCGAAGGCTAAAGAGCTGCGGCCGATCGTGGAGAAGCTCGTGACGCTCGCAAAGAAGGGCGGGCTGCATGCCCGCCGTCAGGCGATTGCGGAAATCCGCGACGTTACTCAAGTCAAGAAACTCTTTGATGTCATCGGCCCGCGCTACAAGGAGCGCGACGGCGGGTATACCCGCATCATGAAGGCGGGCTTCCGCTACGGCGACAATGCTGCGAAGGCCGTGATCGAATTCGTCGACCGTGACGTTGAGGCCAAGGGCAAGGATTCCGGCCCGGTCCAGGCGACCAAAGTCGACGAGGCGGCGACGGCGGCAGCCTGATCATCCACAATTGTTTTTCAAAAGGGTGGCCTTCCCGGCCGCCCTTTTTGTTTGCCGGACTGTGGCCGGTGGCTATGATCCTGCCCATAGCGACCGCCCAGGGGGACTTTCATGACAATCCGGACTGTATTGTTGGCAGGGATGCTTTCGACCGCGCTGGCGAGCGCGGCCGGTGCGCAGTCTGATCAGGTCAAGCGAGGTGACTATCTCGCCAACGGAATTTTGACCTGCGCCAATTGCCACTCGCCGAAAGGCCCGCCCGCAGCCGTCGCCGGCAAGGATTACTCGGGCGGTCTGTCCTGGGATGAGCCGCCATTCAAGGTCACTGCGCCGAATATCACGCCGGATAAGGAAACCGGAATCGGCAGCTGGACCGACGCGGAGATCAAGACAGTCATGCGAACCGGCATACGGCCGAATGGCGTGCATGTCGCGATGATCATGCCCACCGGTTTTTATCACATCATGACCGACCGCGATCTTGATGCGGTTGTCGCGTATTTGCGCACCCTCAAGCCGGTGGCCAACAAGGTTGCCGATCCGGTCTACAAGATGCCGCAGATCGAGCATGTGATCCCCGGGGGCGAGAAACCGTTCAACGACGGAATGATGAGCGACAAGCTCAAGAAGGGTTTTTATCTCGCGACCATCGCCCATTGCATGGAGTGCCATACGCCGATGGAGAAGGGCGCGCGCCAATGGGACGGCCGCCTGGGCGCCGGTGGCTTCCAATTTTCCGGTCCGTGGGGCGTGTCTGTTGCGCGCAATATCACGTCGAGCAAGACGAAGGGGATCGGCGCCTGGAGCGACGACGACATCAAGCGCGCGATCACGACCGGTGTCAGCAAGGACGGCAGCAAGCTCAAGCCGCCGATGGGCTATCAATATTACGCAACGCTGACGCCGGACGATCTCGACGCCATCGTGGCCTATCTGCGAACGGTGCCGGCGCTAGACTGACCGCTTTATCCCGGCGACAGGAAAAGGGGCTTACGGCCTTCATTTAGGCCGGTGGGAGGCCTATATCTCGATCATTCGCCGGGATTCGATTTCATGCGCCGTAGCAGCCTCACCGCCATCCTGATTGCCGCCATGCTCGCGGGTGCCGCCGCGGCGCAGGAGCGGCGGCTTCCGACGCAATCGGAGCTGCGGCTGTCTTATGCGCCGGTGGTGCAGCACGTGGCGCCGGCGGTGGTCAATGTCTATGCCGCCAAGGTGGTGCAGAACCGCAACCCGCTGCTGGACGACCCGATCTTCCGCCGCTTCTTCGGTGTGCCCGGCGGAGGCGGCAATCAGCTGCAGCGGTCTCTTGGTTCTGGCGTGATCATAGATGCCGCCGGCCTGGTCGTGACCAACAATCATGTCATCGAGGGCGCGGATGAGGTCAAGGTTTCGCTCGCCGACAAACGCGAGTTCGAGGCTACGTTGGTGCTGAAGGATCCGCGTACCGACCTTGCGGTGCTGCGTATCAAGGACGGGCGTGAGCAGTTTCCCGTCCTCGATTTTGCCGATTCGGACGCAGTGCAAGTCGGCGATGTCGTGCTGGCCATCGGCAATCCGTTTGGTGTCGGACAGACGGTCACACACGGTATCGTATCAGCGCTCGCGCGTACGCAAGTGGGCATTTCCGACTACCGCTTCTTCATCCAGACCGATGCCGCCATCAACCCGGGTAACTCCGGCGGCGCGCTTGTCGATCTGACCGGCAAACTGATAGGCATCAACACCGCCATCTTTTCGCGATCGGGTGGCTCGCAAGGCGTCGGCTTTGCCATCCCTGCCAACATGGTGCGTGTCGTGGTGGCTTCCGCGAAAATCGGCGGCACCGCGGTCGTGCGGCCCTGGCTCGGCGCCAAGCTGCAGGCAGTCACGTCCGAAATCGCCGACAGCATGGGTCTCAAGCGCCCGGCGGGCGCACTGGTCGCCAATGTGGCCGCGAACAGTCCGGCGGCGCGCGCCGGGCTGAAGGCGGGCGACCTGATCGTCTCGGTGGATGAGCAGAATGTCGATGACCCCAACGCATTCGACTATCGCTTCGCCACGAAGCCGGTCGGCGGCAACGCCCGCCTCGGAGTCCTCAGGGCGGGGCGCGAGCAGACAATGACGGTCGCCTTGCAAAGCGCGCCTGAAACCCCGCGTGATGAGATCGTCATTCGATCGCGCTCGCCATTTTCAGGCGTCAAGATCGCCAACCTATCACCCGCGCTCGTCGACGAACTGCAGCTGCAAAATGCTGATCACGGTGTAGCGATCGTCGACGTCGACGCCGGATCCTATGCAAGCAATCTCGGATTCCAGCGCGGTGACGTGATTGAGGAAGTCAACGGCGAGCGCATCGACAAAACCCGCGACCTCGAGCGCCTGACGAGCACGCCCAACCGCAGCTGGCGAATTACCATTTTGCGTGGCGGGCAGAAGATTTCCGCGGTGTTCAGCGGATGAGCCCGCGGGCGAAAGCAGACGGCCCGAGCCTGTTTGCTGCCGCGGGCCTGCACAAGGATGCACCGCGCCCACTCGCAGACAAGCTCAGGCCGCAAAAGCTTGACGAGGTTGTCGGCCAAGATCATCTGCTCGGGCCCGACGGGGCACTCACGCGAATGCTGGCAACGCGCTCGCTCGGCTCGCTGGTGTTCTGGGGGCCGCCCGGCACCGGCAAGACTACCGTCGCCCGGTTGCTGGCGCAGGCAACCGACCTGCATTTCGAGCAAATTTCGGCCATCTTCACCGGTGTCGCCGATCTCAAGAAAGGATTCGAGGAGGCGCGCCGCCGCCGCGAAATGGGGCAGGGTACGCTGCTTTTCGTCGACGAGATTCACCGCTTCAATCGCGCCCAGCAGGACAGTTTTCTCCCGGTGATGGAGGACGGCACCATCATCCTGGTCGGTGCGACGACCGAAAACCCGTCTTTTGAACTGAATGCGCCGTTGCTGTCGCGCGCGCGTGTCCTTGTCTTTAGATCTCTCGACGAGGAAGCGATCGAAAGGTTGCTCAAGCGTGCCGAGAAGCTGGAGGAACGGCGCCTTCCTCTTGATGCGGCGGCGCGAGACGCTCTCAAGCGCATGGCTGACGGTGACGGACGGGCTGCCCTTACGCTTGCGGAAGAAGTCTGGCGCGCCGCGCGCAAGGATGAGGTTTTCGACAGCGCCAAATTGCAGGACATCGTCCAGCGCCGCGCGCCGATCTACGACAAATCGCAGGACGGCCACTACAATCTCATCAGCGCGCTGCACAAATCGGTGCGCGGCTCCGATCCGGACGCTGCGCTTTACTATCTCTGCCGCATGCTGGATGCGGGGGAGCCGCCGCTTTATATCGCGCGCCGTGTCGTGCGCATGGCGATCGAGGACATCGGGCTTGCCGATCCGCAGGCTCTGGTAATCGCCAACGCCGCCAAGGAGGCCTACGACTTCCTGGGCTCGCCGGAAGGCGAACTGGCGATCGCACAGGCGGTCATTTATTGCGCCACGGCGCCAAAATCGAACGCCGGATATGCCGCCTTCGGTGCAGCCATGCGTACGGCGAAGGAAGCGGGTTCCCTGCTGCCGCCAAAACATATCCTCAATGCACCGACCAGGTTGATGCAGGAAGAGGGTTACGGGCGGGGTTATGCCTACGATCACGCTGCCGAAGAAGCCTTTTCGGGCCAGAACTATTTCCCTGACGCGTTGGAGCGGCAGACATTTTACGATCCGCCCGAACGCGGCTTCGAGCGCGAGATCAGAAAGCGCCTGGAATATTGGGCGAAGCTAAGGAAGGAGCGGGGCCCCCAATGAGCCGCGGACGCTCCGGCCCGCGCCAGCCCGGCGGCGGCCGGCAATCAGCCGGACCGCGCGTGCGCGGCCGCGGTAACCGGCAAAAGCCGCAGCATTACTCCGGCCCGCGCGCCGAAAACGCCGAACGCTCCGGACACAGATCGGGCGGCAAGCGCCACACTTTGTCCCGTCACCCCAAAGTACGGGCCAATGTGCGGGCAGAGCACGCCTCGCAGGGCGGCAAATCGGACCGGCCATCCACCGATCTCGGATTGACCCGAGATCGGAACAAGAATTCGAAAGGCCTGCGGCCACCGCCCCCGGATGACGCACCAAAAGCAATGCAGTTTTCTGCCGGGGTGCAGACCGTCAGCGTCACACCGGATGAATCCGGCATGCGCGTCGATCGTTTTTTCGAGGGGCGTTTTCCGGGCCTGTCGTTCAGCCATATCCAGCGCATTATCCGCAAAGGCGAGGTGCGGGTGAACGGCAAGCGCACCCAGCCGAAGGCGCGCCTGGAAGCCGGGCAGGCGGTGCGAATACCGCCGCTGAAGGTCGACGCGCCGGCTCCGCGCGATGACGCGCCGCAGGCGCAGAAAGACCGCGCATACATCAGGTCGATCAGCCTTTACGAAGACGCTGATGTGCTGGTGCTCAACAAGCCGATGGGGCTTGCCGTACAGGGCGGCTCCGGCACGACACGTCATATCGACGGCATGCTTGGTGCCTTACGCGGACCAGGTCCAGACGCCCAGCGTCCACGCCTGGTACACCGGCTCGACAAGGACACGGCTGGGTGCTTGCTGGTAGCCAAGACCCGATTTGCCGCCGCGGCGCTTGCGAAAACTTTCCGTTCTCGCTCGGCGCGCAAGATCTATTGGGCGCTGGTCGCCGGTGTGCCGAAACCGCAGCAGGGGCGCGTTTCCACTTTCCTCGCCAAGCAGGAGGTCGAGGAGGACAGCTTCATGCGCATCGCCAGACATGGCGAGAAAAACGCCGTTCATGCTGTCACCTACTACGCCGTGGTGGAAACCGCAGGGCAGAAAGTGACATGGATTTCGCTCAAGCCTGTCACCGGCCGCACCCATCAATTGCGTGCGCACATGGCGCATGTCGGCAACCCTATCGTCGGTGACCCGAAATACTTCAATATCGAAAACTGGGAATTTCCGGGCGGCATTCAGAACAAGCTGCATTTGCTGGCCCGCCGTATCGCAGTACCGCATCCGCGCGGCGGTGTGATCGACGTTTCTGCGCCTCTGCCGCCTCACATGGAGCAGTCATGGAATTTGCTCGGCTTCGATGCCAAGCGCTATGACCCCATTGAAGAGTCCCCGGAGGAGTAGCGGACCTCCCCCGGGGTTACTATCTCTAATACGGGAGCAGGGTTCCTATCGGAGAGGAACGATGCGCGGATTCCTGGTACTTGCGCTGTTTTTCATGTCGGCCCTGCCGGGCGCGCCCGCACGCGCGCAAGCCGGCAACATCATGAGCGACGACTACAGCATCATGGTTCCCGAAAAAGGGTCCAAACGGGAATTGCCGGAGCCCTGGCTTGCGCCGAAATACAAGTCCCCGCGCGGGACGGTGAAACACGTGCGTCTTCCGAAGTCGACGATCGTGCCCCCGCCGAACGCTGCCGTTCCGCCGTCTGTTTTCGTCCCGCAGACGGGACGGACGTTCCAGAATTTGCCGACAGTGTCGGGCTCCGGCCCCGGTGGTGCAGAGACCTTCCAGGACCGGTCGGCACGCTGCGCCCATCAGGCGGGCGTCTACGGACAAGCCGCCGGAAATGCCGGCAACTACATGGGCAGCTGCATCAATCAGTGACGCCCTTCATCTGCTACTTGAGGAGCGGTCCTTCATTTAGGGGCAATTCTTCAAGTTAAGGTGTGACTTTAGCCGTCTCGTCGGCGTCAGATTTCGTCCATCACCTGGGCATAGGCGATCAGCGCGAATAGCGCTGTGCCGCCAACAATATTGCCAATCAGCACAGGCGCCGCGAACTGGCTGACCATCTGCCACCACATCCAGTCTCCGGCCAGGATCAGAAGGTAGGCCTCCATGCTGCCTGCGACGATATGGGTAAAGCCGCCAACCGCGATGAGCCACGTCGTGAGCGTTATAACGTGGAATTGGGCGCGCTCGGCGCCCGGCATCAACCAGACCATGGCGGCCATCAAAAAACCGGCGGCGATGGCACGAAAGAGCATCTCCGACCAGCTGAAGGCGAGCAGATCGCGGCTGACCGTCACCATGCCATCATAGATCTGCGCCGGGAGCACCGGCGTGAACGTGCAAAACAGCGCCGCGAACAACGTACCGGTCAGATTGGCTGCAAGCACGATCGCCCACAGCCGCGCCATGCGGCCGATATTTCTCCAGGTGAATTCGGCCACGACCGGCAGCACGGCGGTAATCGTGCTCTCGGTGAACAATTGCTGACGCGACATCACGGCCATGATGAAGCCGACACAGTAGCCGAAGCTGGTCAGCAGCGGCTGCCACGATGTGTCAGGCAGATGCGTTCGCAGAATGGCCTGCGCCAATAGCGAGAAACTGATCGAAAGCCCGGCAGCGACTCCGGACCACCACAGTGAGTTGAAAGGTCGCGCCATCTCTTCGTCGCCGAGACGGCGGACGACTTCATAGATGACCGGCGTGCGCGGGGTCGCCAGTTCCTCGACATCCTTGACTTCGTCGGCGCTGATGCCGCGCCTGCGCGCAGGCTTCTGATTATTTTTGCGGGCAACGGAGGCCTGAGCGCTCATGCGCGGAACAACGCATGCTCGAGACCCGGGTTCCACAGACAGCGTACACTTGACAGGCAACCAAAAGGTTGCATATTGTCGACATGGATGCGGTGTTCAAAGCGCTGGCCGATGCCAGCCGACGAGAGCTGCTGGATCGCCTGCGCGCCGACAACGGACAGACGCTTGGACAGCTGTGCGAACGCCTTGCCATGACGCGCCAGGCGGTGAGCAAACATCTGGCGATCCTGGAGGAGGCCAACCTGGTTGCGACCATCAAACGCGGCCGCGAGAAACTGCACTACCTTAATCCTGTCCCGATCCACGAAATCGGCGAACGCTGGATCGGGAAGTTCGAACGCTCACGCCTGCAGGCGCTGAGCGACATGAAAAAAGCATTGGAGGCGGGAGATGAGTAAACCGAAATTTGTCTACGTCACGTACATCCGCACAACGCCCGAACAGCTGTGGTCGGCGCTGACCAGTCCGGAGTTCACCAGGAAATATTGGTTTGGCGTGCATCACGAGACCGATTGGAAGGCCGGCTCGCCGTGGCAAATGGTTTTCCCTGATGGCCGTATCACCGACAGCGGCGAAATCGTCGAGATCGATCGTCCCAAACGCCTCGTTCTCAAATGGCGCAATGAATTCAAGCCGGAGCTGAAATCGGAAGGTTATTCGCAGTGTACGATCGAACTCGAGCCGATCGGTGAGGCTGTAAAATTGACCATCACTCATGAGATCGATCGCCCGGACTCGAAATTAATCGAGGCTGTTTCCGGCGGCTGGCCGCGCATCCTCTCCAACCTCAAGTCGCTTCTCGAAACCGGTGAGGTCGCACTAAAGACGAAGGCGTAGAGGCTTTGAGCGAAGGCGGGATGCCGCTCAGGCTCCCGCCGCATCAAGCGCCGCTATGTCCTCCCGGGTCAGCCTGATCTGCGGCGCTTTCATGATCTCGCCGAGCTGCCTGAGGCTGGTGGCGCTGACAATCGGCGCGGTAATCACCGGCTTTGCGATCAGCCAGGCCAGCGCGATCTGTGCCGGCACCGCGTCATGGCGTGCGGCTACCGTGTCGACCGCGGCCAGAATACGCATGCCGCGCGCGTCGAGATAGCGCTTGAGTCGCCCACCGCGCCCCGGGTGTTTGCCCCCTTCTTCGGGCGACCGGTATTTACCGGTCAGAAAACCGGCCGCGAGCGAATAATAGTTGATGACCCCGAGCTTCTCCTGCCGGCAGACCGGCTCGAATTCGGCCTCGAACTCCTTGCGATCGGAGAGGTTGTACAGGGGTTGCAAACTCTCGTAGCGGGGCAGGCCAAGTCTCTTGCTGGCCGCAAGGGAGGCCTTCAGTCGCGCCGGGCTCATGTTGGATGCGCCGATCGTGCGCACCTTGCCGGCGGCAATCAATTGGGCATAGGCCTGCATGGTCTCTTCCGGCGGCGTCACCTCGTCGTCGAAATGGGTCTGGTAAAGATCGATGCAGTCGGTTTGCAGGCGCCGCAGGGAGGCCTCGCATTCGCGCAAAATGTAGTCCTTCTTCAGCGTGCGGCCTTCGCCCACATCTTCGCCGACTTTCGTGGCGATCAGCACCTTGTCGCGCTTGCCGCTGCGCTTGAGCCAGTTGCCGATGATGGTTTCCGACTCGCCGCCCGGATTGCCCGGGACCCAGCGGGCATAGCTGTCCGCCGTGTCGACGGCGTTGTAGCCAGCGTCGACGAAGGCATCGAGAATGCCGAAGGAGGTCTTCTCGTCGATCGCCCAGCCGAAAACATTGCCGCCGAGCATAAGCGGGGCAAGCTGCAGGTGCGATTGACCAAGGCGGCGTTTTTCCATGCAGGCTCTTGTCACTCCACGCACCATGGATTGCCGGGTCAAGCCCGGCAATGACCGTTGAGAGGCCAGAGGCTACCGCAAACTGGCGTTAAATTTGTCGAGCGCCGCCCGACCCGGACAAAGCTCTTTTTCGCCGAGGGCGTTGAGTGGGGCGTCGACGGTCCGCAGGTGGGCGTGCAGGTCTTCCGGCTCCGGTTCGACATAGAGCAGGCCGGTAACGATTTGGCCCTTGGCGGCATGATGCTGGAGAAACCCGAGGGCGGCGGTACGGTCATGCAGTTCATAGTCGGCAGCGAGCTTGCGCAGCGCGAGCCTGGACCCGTCGTGCTGTTCAACAACCTCGACTGTACCAGGCTCATACTTGACCTCGATTGGCATGCGGCTGGATATGAAATCGAGCCGGTTTACAGCCTCATTGTGCTCTCGGACGAAATCAAAGCTCTTGGTCGACCCGGCGTGGTTGTTGAAGGCAACGCAGGGCGAAATCACGTCGATGAAAGCCGCTCCCTTGTGCGCGATCGCCGCCTTGATGATCGGGACCAACTGGTGCTTGTCGCCCGAAAAGGAGCGGGCGACAAAGCTTGCGCCCAGCTGCAGGGCCATCGCCACCAGATCGATAGAATTGTCGGTGTTGATGAAGCCGCGTTTGGATTTCGATCCGCGATCGGCGGTCGCCGAGAACTGACCTTTGGTAAGGCCGTAAACGCCATTGTTCTCCACAATATAGACCATGTTCACGCCGCGTCTCAGGCAATGCGCAAACTGGCCAAGGCCGATGGACGCGCTGTCGCCATCGCCGGACACACCGAGATAGATCAGGTCGCGGTTGGCGAGATTGGCGCCCGTCAGCACGGACGGCATGCGGCCATGGACCGAATTGAATCCGTGCGAATTGCCAAGAAAATAGGTCGGCGTCTTTGACGAGCAGCCGATTCCGGAAATCTTGGCGACGCGGTGCGGTTCGATCGATAGCTCGAAGCAAGCCTGGATGATGGCCGCCGTGATGGAGTCGTGGCCGCAACCGGCGCACAGTGTCGAAACCGTACCCTCGTAGTCGCGATGCGTGTAGCCCAACTCGTTCTTCGGCAGGCCGGGGTGGTGAAATTTGGGTTTGGCGAGATAGGTCATGGCCAGATCCTACGATGCGATTTGTTTGCGTGGCGCCGCTGTCACGACCCGGTTCAGCCTGGCAAGGCGGCGGAGCGCGGCGATGAGCGGACGCTCCAGCGTGTAGTGTACGACGATGCCGAGCAGGATTGCCGCTGCGACCGCAACGAGCAGGTAGAGCCAGGGCGCCTTCGCGACGTCGAGCGACACAGCTTTCGCGCCGAACAACGTGCCGCGCACGGCGAAAGAATGAACAAGGTAGAGCGCATAGGAGGCGTTCCCGATGATGATCGGGATACGCCAGCCCCGGGCATCCAGGGCAAAGCGTCCGAACACGGAGCCGGCAACGATGAGCGCAGCGGGGATACCCCACACGAAAGCCCGCAACGAACCACCTGTCGGAAAAAGCGCAAGCAGGGCAAATCCGGCCACAATGAGCGCCACGGCGGCCAACCGGGGCAGCCGCACCCCTTCGCGATAGGCGAGCGCGATACCCATTCCGAAAATGAACTCGATGATGATCGGGTCCGCCCAAAAGGCGACGGCGCTCGGCAGTCCGTCGACAAAACGCCCGATAAACACCAGACCGATCAAAAAGAAGGCACTCGCGGCTACAGCCAGGCGGCGCGGGGCGGCGACGGCGACTGCGAAGACTACGTAGAACAGCATCTCATAGTTGAGCGTCCACCCCTGGCCGACGATCGGTTCGATGATTCCGTCCAGCCGGGGAACCGGAATGAAGAAAAAGGAGCCGAGGATCGTGGCAACGGAGTAGGATTTCTCGAATACAGGCGCTGCGAAGGCGATCGCGATGTAGACGGCGGTGACGATCCAGTAAAGCGGCGCGATACGGATCAAGCGGTGCTGAAGAAACGTCCATTGTCCCGCCGGCTGAGCAAATAGTTGCTCGCTCGCATAGACGATCACGAACCCGGAAATCACGAAAAACAGATCAACCCCGGCATTGCCGATCACCAGGTTCGGCAGGCCGGTCGATTGCGTGACATAACGCGCCATGTCGAACTGGAAATGGCTGAAAACGACCGCGACCGCGGCCACCGCACGGAGAACCTGCAGCGAATAAAGCTTGCGCTCGCTGCCGGCGGGTTCGCTCACGACACCACCTTCATCGGCTTGACCGTCAGTTTGTCGAGATGGTCGCCGATTGCCTTCGCGATGAAGCGTGCGGTGATTGGTGTCCCGTCGTAGTGCAGGATCGGGACCAGCCGCACCGGGTCGATGCCGCATTCATTGACGATCAGCGATCGCAACTGGGCGTCGCGGTTCTGCTCGACCACGAACACAAAATCGTGGTCGGCCACGAAGCTGTTCACGCTGGAATGGAACGGGAATGCGCGGATGCGCATGCGGTCGAGCGCATGGCCGTGTGACTCGATCATGTGGATCGCCTCATCCATGGCCGGCGATGTCGAGCCGTAATAGATTGCGCCGTATTTACTGGGCTTTCCGGCAGTGGCGATCAGCGGCCGCGGTACGGTGTCCTTCGCGGTCTCAAATTTGCGGACCAGCCGCTGCATGTTGTCGACGTAGGGCGCGCCTTCCTCGGTATAGCGCGCGTACCGGTCACGCGAGGTGCCGCGCGTGAAGAAAGACCCCTTCGTCGGATGTGTGCCGGGATAGGTGCGATAAGGGATGCCGTCGCCATCGACGTCGAGATAGCGCCCGAATTCCTTTCCGGCCTCGAGCTCGGCAGCCGTCATCACTTTGCCGCGGTCGTACTTGCGGCTGTCATCCCAGGCCAGCGGCCTCGACAGGTGGTGGTTCATGCCGATGTCGAGATCGAGCATGACGAAGATTGGCGTCTGCAGCCGGTCGGCCAGATCGAAAGCCTGAGCGCTGAAATCGAAGGCCTCCGCCGGACCTTCGGGGAACAGCAACACGTGTTTGGTGTCGCCATGCGAAGCGTAGGCGCAGGATATGACATCGCATTGCTGGGTCCGGGTTGGCATGCCGGTCGAAGGCCCTGCGCGCTGCACGTCGAATAAAACCGCTGGAATTTCCGCAAAGTAGGCCAGCCCGATGAACTCCTGCATCAATGAAATGCCGGGGCCGGACGTGGCTGTGAAGGCCCGTGCGCCGTTCCAACCCGCACCGATCACGATGCCGATCGAGGCGAGCTCGTCCTCAGCCTGGATGATCGCGTATTTCGCCTGCTTGGATTCCGGATCGACGCGCAGTCTGGCGCAATGGCGGGTGAAGGCGTCCGCCAGCGAGGACGAGGGCGTGATCGGGTACCATGCGCAGACGGTCGCGCCGCCATAAACGGCTCCCAACGCCGCGGCCGAATTGCCCTCAATGAAGATACGGTCGCCGACCCCATTGGCGCGCTTGAGCCTGATGCCAAGCGGGCACTGCAAATTGAGGATCGCGTAATCGCGGCCGATATGCAGGGCCTTGATATTCGGCTCGATCAGTTTGTCCTTGCCTTTGTATTGTTCGCCAATGAGTTGCTCGACGACCTTCACGTCAATGTCGAGCAATGCCGTGAGCACGCCGATGTAGATGATGTTCTTGAACAGCTGGCGCTGGCGCGGGTCGGTGTATTCGCGATTGCAGATCGCGGTCAGGGGCACACCGACGACAGTGATGTCATCGCGGAATTTCGATGGTGGCAGCGGCTTGGTTGAATCGTAGAACAGGTAGCCGCCTGGTTCGATGCCGGCGATGTCCCGGTCGAAGGTCTGGGGGTTCATCGCTACCATCAGATCCGTTCCGCCGCGGGCACCAAGATGTCCGGCTTCGGTGACGCGAACCTCATACCAGGTCGGCAGACCCTGGATGTTGGACGGGAAAATATTGCGGGGCGCGACCGGCACGCCCATGCGCATCACGGCGCGCGCAAACATCTCGTTCGCGCTCGCCGAACCGGAGCCATTGACGTTGGCGAAACGAATGACGAAGTCGTTTACGCGGCTGAGCGGTGTGGCGGTCGGCATGGAGTCCCTGCGTGAGTCATATCGAGCAAGAATTTCTGCATGTCCCAGGCGCCGGTCGGACAACGTTCGGCACACAGGCCGCAATGCAGGCAAACGTCCTCATCCTTGACCATGACGCGGCCGGTTTTGAGTCCGTCCTGGACATAGAGGTCTTGCGTGAGGTTAAGCGAAGGCGCGGTCAACCGCTTGCGCAAGTCGGCTTCCTCGCCATTCGGCGTGAAGGTGATGCAGTCCATGGGGCAGATGTCGACGCAGGCATCACATTCGATACAGAGCTGCGCTGAAAAGACCGTCTGCACGTCGCAGTTCAGACAGCGCCCGGCCTCCGCGAAGGCGAGCTTGTCGTCGAAGCCAAGTTCGACTTCTGCCTTGATATCCTTGAGCGCAATCACTTTGTCGCGGTGCGGCACCTTGTAGCGCTTATCGAGCGCAATCTCGTTGTCGTATGACCATTCGTGGATGCCCATCTTCTGGCTCATCACCTCGACCGCGGGTGCAGGGCGGTCGGTGATGTCTTCGCCATTGAGCACTTTGTCGATCGAGACGGCAGCCTCGTGCCCGTGCGCGACGGCCCAGATGATATTTTTCGGACCGAAGGCCGCGTCGCCCCCGAAGAACACTTTGGGATGCGTTGAGGCCATGGTCTGGGTATCGACCTTCGGCATACCCCATTGATCGAATTCAATGCCGATGTCTCGCTCGATCCAGGGAAACGCGTTTTCCTGACCGACCGCGACCAGCACATCGTCGCATGGGAAATGGTGATCGGGCTCGCCGGCAGACACCAGCTTGCGGCGTCCCTTGGCATCGTACTCGGCCTTGACCTTTTCGAAGGTGATGCCGGTAAGCTTGCCGTTTTCGTGCGTGAATTCTTTCGGCACAAGGTAGTTGTGGATAGGAATGCCCTCGTGCATGGCGTCTTCCTTTTCCCAAGGTGACGCCTTCATTTCTTCAAAGCCCGAGCGGACGACAACATCCACCTGCTCGCCGCCGAGCCGGCGGGCAGAGCGGCAACAATCCATCGCAGTATTGCCGCCGCCGAGGACGACGACGCGCCTGCCGATCTTCGAGATGTGGCCGAATGATACTGACGAGAGCCAGTCGATGCCGATATGAATGTTCTTCGCGGCCTCCTGGCGACCGGGAATGTCGAGATCGCGCCCACGCGGCGCCCCCGAGCCGATGAAAATCGCATCCCACTCTTCGGCGAGCAGCGCCTTCAGGCTGTCGATGCGCTTGCCGGAGCGGAATTCGACACCGAGGTCGAGGATGTAGCCGCATTCCTCGTCGATCACCGAATCGGGCAAACGGAATTTCGGGATTTGCGTGCGGATCATCCCGCCGGCTTTTGGGTCGCTGTCGAACACGACGCATTCGTAGCCGATTGGGGCGAGGTCGCGGGCGACCGTCAGGGAGGCCGGACCGCCGCCAACCAGGGCGATGCGTCTGCCGTTTTTCCTTGCCGCAGGCTTCGGCAACCGATCGCGGATGTCATCCTTGTAATCGGCCGCGACTCTTTTCAGGCGGCAGATTGCCACCGGCTCCTTCTCTACGCGCACGCGCCGGCAGGCCGGCTCACAGGGGCGGTCGCACGTGCGTCCGAGAATTCCCGGAAACACGTTCGAGCGCCAGTTGATCATGTAGGCGTCGGAATACCGGCCGTGGGCGATCAGGCGGATGTATTCGGGGACGGGCGTATGCGCCGGGCAAGCCCACTGGCAGTCCACGACCTTGTGGAAATAGTCAGGCGCAGAAATGTCGGTGGTCTTCATTGCTTCCTCGAAACGCGCCCCGCTACTCAGTACAACTCAACGGTGTCGCGTCACAGCCCTTGACGGCTCCGCTTGTTCCGGTCGGCCTTGTTGTGCGGCTCGAATCCGAGGGCGGATATTATTGGGTACAACTCCACAAGGCTACTTATCCTTCCGTCATGGGTGAGGCCTATCAACCACGAGTCTGCATGATGTTTTTCGCTCCTTGAAAGAGGCGCCAACATGGCCATTCGCCCTAACAATCGCCGTTTTGGGGTAACATTGCGGATATCGAGTTCCGGTCATTTTGCGCCGCACAAATCGGTCCCAATGCGTGAGATTTTTACCGAGATTTTCGAAAACCAGCCGCTCGATCCGACCGAGTCGGCACGGCGAGCGGTGCGGCCGCGTCTGCGCAACCGTTTCTTCAAACACGCGCGCACGGATGATGCAGGCGAGGGACATGTCGCAATATTGCTCGACGACAAACCCGTTCTGACGCCGTCGCGCCGCGCGCTCGCGGCGCCATCGCGCAGGCTCGCGCAGGCCATCGCGTCGGAATGGGATGCGCAAACCGACGTGATTGATCCGGCGCGCATGCCGCTCACGCGCCTTGCCAATGCAACAGTTGACGCAGTGGGCGACAGGCCGCAGCCGGTCGCGGACGAAATCGCACGATATATTGGATCCGATTTGCTCTTTTATCGCGCCGATGCGCCGGCTGGGCTCGTCGCAAAGCAATCGCACGCCTGGGACCCTGTGCTCGCCTGGGCACGCGAAGTCTTTGGTGCGCGCTTTGTGGTGGCGGAGGGCGTCGTCTACACGCCGCAGCCGCACGACGCTGTGGCCGCGATGCGCGCAACGATTCCGGGCGACCCGTGGCGACTCGCGGCCGTCTCATCGATCACGACGCTGACCGGATCAGCGCTCCTGGCGCTGGCGCTTGCACATGACGCACTCAATGCCGATGCGGCCTGGAGCGCCGCTCATGTAGATGAGGACTGGCAGATGTCGCAATGGGGCCAGGACCAGCTCGCGCTCGAGCGCCGTGCGTTTCGTGCGGCTGAATTTCAGGCCGCAGTGACTGTGCTCAACCTCACAGCCTAGTCGGCTCAATAGGCGGTCCCCGCTTTCGCGGGGACGAGCCGGCGAAGTTGCCGGCCAAAGACTAATGCCCGGTGGGGTCGCCGCGGCGGCTGGCCTCGTAGAGAAACCACACGCGTTTTTCGGCTTCGTCGATATACACTTCCAGCAGGCTGGTCGTCGCCACGTCGCCATGCTCGTCGCAGACATCATGGGTCTCGCGCATCGACGCAATGAACCGCTGATTGTCGTCGCGCAACTCGGCCAGCATATCCTGCGGATCGACATAGACTGCGTCGTTATCGGAGATGCGTTGCTGGCGCGAAATATCGCCGACCGAACGCAGCGTGGGCTGGCCAATCTTGCGCACGCGTTCGGCCAATACGTCGACGGTGGCGAAAATCTGATCAGCCTGCTCGTCAAGCAGAAGATGGTAGTCGCGGAAATGTGGCCCGCTGATATGCCAGTGGAAATTTTTGGTCTTCAGATAAAGCGCAAAAGTGTCCGCCAGCAGCAGGTTGAGTGCTCCGGCGATATCCTTGGCGGCATTGGCGCCGAGATCGGTTGGGGTCGCAAGGCGTGGCGATGGCTTGGCTTGGCTCATGGCAAATGTCCTCGGTTGTCAAAACATCCCCCCGAAGGATGCAATCCGCCCGTCCCTCGACAGTATGGCGCTTAATTGTCAGCTTTGTGAAGGCTGCGTTTTGCTCGCTTCGCGCTTTTTCGCCTCGAGGTCTGCGGCCCTGGCATCAGCGGCACGCGCGTCGTCTTCCCGGCCGAGAGACCGCAGGAGGCTGGCCCGCGCCTCGTGCATCTTGGCAACGTCGCCCTTGAGTTCAATGGCCTTATTGACGCTTGCAAGCGCGTCGTCCAGCCGTGCAAGTTTTTTCAGCACAAGCGCGCGGCCCAGAAAAGCCTCGGCCATTTTCGGCTCAATTTCCAGCGCGCGATCGTAACCCGCAAGCGCCTCTTCAGGGCGGCCGGCGTCGAATAACGCGTGGGCCCGGTTGCAATGGGACACACAAAAGTCCGGGTCGAGCGCGATGGCCTTGTCATAACTTGCGATGGCGTCGTCAATACGTCCGGCACCGTGGAGGGTGGCGCCGCGGTTGATCCAGTCGTTCGGCGAGTTGGGGTTCAGCGCAATGGCGCGGTCGAAACTCGACAGCGCCTCAGCATTGCGGCCAAGCTCGCTCAACATATTGGCGCGGTTGCCATAGGCGTCCGCAAAATTTGCGTCGCAGGCGATCGCGGTGTCGAAGCTTTCCAGCGCGTCCTTGATCTTGCCCATCCGGTGCAGGGCCTGTCCGATAAGGTTATGTGCGCGCGCCTGCTGAGGACGATAAGCCAGCGAGCGACGGGCGAGATCGATGCCCTGCTGAAACTGGCCTTCGCCGCAGGTGACCATGGCAATGTAATAGAGGGCGTCGGCGTCCCGCGGGTCATTCCGCAGCACCTGCGTATAGCGGTCCATGGCAAGCGAAATCTGGCCGGCTCGGTGATGGACGAGGCCCTGCGCAATGAGTTCTGCAGCGGTCTGTTGTTCGCTCATGGGGGTTCTAAAGCAGCCTTTGGCGGGGAAGCCAAGCCTTTCAACTATCGTCCCCGTCAACAGGTCCGCGCTGACGCGCGGCCCAATGACGGGCCCCGACGGGACCCACACGCCGTACCTGTCGAAAAACTGCGGAGTAGGGGTCCCGGGTCTCGCTTCGCTCGCCCGGGACGACAGAAGAATGCTATTCCTTCACTTAGCCGGATTCCGTGCGGGCAGGGGTCAATTCGATGAAGGACATCCTCGATAAACTCGAGAAGCGTCGGGAGGAGGCACGCCTCGGCGGCGGCAAGGCGCGCATCGAGGCCCAGCACAAGCGCGGCAAGCTTACCGCGCGCGAACGCATCGAGCTTCTGCTCGACAAGGGTTCGTTCGAGGAGTTCGACATGTTCGTCGAGCACCGCTCCAACGAATTCGGCATGGAGAAATCGAAAATCCCCGGCGACGGTGTTGTGACCGGCTGGGGCACTGTCAATGGCCGCGCAGTCTATCTGTTCTCCAAGGATTTCACCGTATTCGGCGGCTCATTGTCCGAAACGCACGCGCAAAAGATCATCAAGGTGCAGGATATGGCGATGAAGGCGCGATGCCCGATCATCGGCCTGTTCGATGCCGGCGGTGCGCGGATCCAGGAAGGTGTTGCCGCCCTTGGCGGTTACGGCGAGGTGTTCAAGCGCAACGTCATGGCGTCAGGCGTCATTCCTCAGATCAGCGTCATCATGGGCCCCTGCGCGGGTGGCGACGTCTATTCGCCTGCGATGACCGATTTTATTTTCATGGTGCGCGACACGTCCTACATGTTCGTCACTGGCCCGGACGTCGTGAAGACCGTGACCAACGAGGTCGTCACCGCCGAGGAACTGGGCGGCGCTTCAGTGCACACGGCAAAATCGGGGGTATCAGACGGCGCATTCGAAAACGACGTCGAGTGTTTGCTGCAAATGCGCCGGTTGATCGACTTCCTGCCCGCCAACAACGAAAGCGGCGTACCGGAATGGCCCGCCTATGACGAGTCCGACCGGATCGATGAGTCGCTCGATACCCTCATTCCCGACAACCCCAACAAGCCCTACGACATGAAGGAGCTGATCCTGAAGGTCGCGGACGAGGGCGATTTTTTCGAGCTCTCCTCGGCCTATGCCAAAAATATCGTCATCGGCTTCGGCCGCGTCGCCGGCCGCACGGCGGGCTTCGTCGCCAACCAGCCGATGGTGCTCGCCGGCGTGCTCGATAGCGATGCCTCGCGCAAGGCAGCGCGTTTTGTGCGTTTCTGTGATGCCTTCGGGATTCCGATTGTCACGTTCGTGGACGTGCCGGGTTTCCTGCCCGGCACCGACCAGGAATATGGCGGGCTGATCAAGCACGGCGCCAAGCTCCTGTTCGCGTACAGCCAGTGCACGGTGCCGCTGATCACGGTGATCACACGCAAGGCTTTCGGTGGCGCCTATGACGTGATGGCGAGCAAGCACGTGGGCGGCGACATTAACTACGCGTGGCCGACGGCGCAGATCGCAGTCATGGGCGCCAAGGGGGCGGTCGAGATCATCTTCCGCGCCGATACGGATGACCCGCAGAAGATCGCGGCGCGCACCAAGGAATACGAGGACCGGTTCCTGTCGCCGTTCGCCGCAGCAGAGCGCGGCTACATCGACGACGTGATCATGCCGCACTCGACGCGCCGCCGGATCGCGCGGGCTCTGGCGATGCTGAAGAACAAGCATGTGGAGATGCCGGCAAGGAAGCACGACAACTTGCCCGTGTAATCTTGTTCAAATCCGTCAAGCAGGCCAAAGGCCGGTTCCCCGGGTTGCACGCATCCTGCGGGCTTCTACATGGAGGACGGGGAGGAGCAGGCAGCATGTCCACGTTTTTTGCGTTTCTTCACCATGTCGCCGCCTTCACGCTCGTGTCGGCGTTGGCCGTTGAGTTCATTCTGATTGGCCAGGAGTTCTCGCTTGCCACGGCGCGGCGCCTGGTCATCGCCGATGCCGTGCTTGGAGCGGCGGCCGGAATCTTGCTCGTCGTCGGTCTGCTGCGCGTATTCTTCTTTGAGAAGGGCGCAGATTATTATTTTCACAGCCACGCGTTTATGACGAAGTTTTCCGTATTTATCGTGGTTGCCTTTCTTTCGATCGTGCCGACGCTGGAATTCCTGTCTTGGCGCAAGGCGTTAAGAGCCGAAAAACTCCCATCTCCTAGTGCGGACAAGTTGCGGTTCATCCGCAAGATCATCCATGGCGAGCTGGCTGCTATTATCATCATATTGTTGTGTGCTGCGATCATGGCGCGCGGCGGATGGGTCTGACTTTAGGCGGGCGGAAGCCTGACGGGCTTGCCACGTGCCGAATGTGCTATTCTGATGCTTGCCGGACTGTGGGGCCGCGACATGGGGGTCTCGCGTTTTATTATTCGAATTTCCTCGGTAGCGTCTATCGCGCTGGCAGTGGCCGCGTGCGCGCAGCGCTATGATCAGGTCGCAGTCGGTATTGGTACCCGTGCCTATGAAATCGAGCCGGCGGCGGGTTATGCGGCGCTTTACCGGCCGTACGCGCAGATGGCCGCCTTGGCTTATACGGACGAAAGAGACTTGTTCCCGAAGTCAGCCAGCAGGGCGCCGCTGTGCCCGGATCCGGCCCGACTCCGGGCGGAGAGCGGCAAGGTCGAACAGGCGCGCTGGGCCAATCAACTCGAAGCTGAGAAGTGGAGCTGTCTGTTTGGACGCATCGGTTACGACAACTGCCCAGTTGGCCAGCGTTGCATCACCGGGCTCCAATATCAGGTCTGGCGCAAATCCAATTGTACGGAGGCCGTGATCGCGTTCCGCGGTACAGATGAGCGCGACGGTGGCGACTGGATTTCGAATTTTCGTTGGCTCCTGTCGGCATTTTATTTCGACGAATACGATCAGGTCGGCGCAGAGATCATGGAGGTCATTGACAAGATCCAGGCTTCCGGGTGTCGCCGGCCGCGCATCATTGTCGCCGGCCATTCCCTTGGCGGCGGACTTGCTCAACATGCTGCCTATGGCGACAAACGTATCACGTACGTCTACGCCTTTGATCCATCCCCGGTGACCGGCTATTTCGATTTTCCGTGGCGTACGCTGCGCGTAACGCGCAATACGTTCGGTGCCGACCGTATCTACGAAGCCGGCGAGATTCTTTCGCTGCCGCGCTATGTCGCCTCGGGATTTTTCCCAACGTCCTCATGCCGGCCTCGCGTGCGAATTGTTCGCTTCGCCACCCTCAGGGTATCCAGTCCGGTCCAGCGACACGGAATTGTGGGCATGACGGAAGGCCTGATCGGCTTGTCGAAACTTCCGCATTCAGGTCCGTTGCCCACGGGCTTTAATGGCGCGCAGACGTGCGATCTTGCGACACCCTAGTGACTCAACTGACGTGCCGCATTGCACAGCGAAAACGTCCTTCGAATGATCGGGAATACGCGGCGGTTCGCCCCGTACGGTATGACTGTACTGGCCGTTTTTGACTCAAACTGGCGACAACAAGCAAAGCAGAAATTCATTCCGAAACAAGTTGTTGCTTGAACAAATTCCCCAACGCGGCATTTCTCCAGTCGGGTGGGAGGCTGACGGAGGGACGCCAATGTCTGCGAGTTATTCGAAGGTTCTGATCGCTGATGATTCAAGTGCTGTTCACCAGTTGATCTGCAGCGCTCTATCCGACGACTACTCTGCCAGCATCGTGCACGCATTCGACGGCCTGGAGTGTCTCAACGCTCTCGATGACGGGATCGATCTCGCATTCATCGACGTCCATATGCCAACGATGGGCGGCATGGACGCCGTGTGGGCCGCGCGGATTGCCGGCAATAAGACATTCGTCACCCTGATATCAGGACAGGCCAACAGGCGCTGCATCGATCTTGCGCGCCAGCTCGGGGCTTACGAGTTTCTAACCAAACCGTTCAGTGCCGCCGATATCGACACAATTCTGGCAACGCATCGACGCGTTTCGATGCCGATGCAAGTCTTGCTAGTGGACGACTCTCCGGTGACGCTGAGGGTCATGCGCAAGGTGCTGGCAAGTTCGGTCTTTCATCTGAACATCGAGGTGGCAGATACGGGAGCCGAAGCGCTGGCGCGCTGCAATGCCGAAACGTTCGATGTCGTGTTCCTTGACGTCAACATGCCGGGATTGAACGGTTATGCGACGCTCGCACGCCTGATGCAGGCAAACCCACAGACAAAAGCCGTCATGATTTCCGGCGAGTACAATACGCAGGGCGAGCGGGAGGCTCTCAGGCTCGGCGCTGCCGCGATCATGCACAAGCCGTTCTTTCCGACGGAGATCGACGCCGTGTTGCATCGGATCTTCGGCCTGCAATCGCCGAAGCTTGCAACGGACGCGTTTGTCCGTGACTTCGGCATCAGGATTCACGGCCGGACGATCGCCGTGGAGCACGCGGAGTCAGGGCACGTTTATGAATATGTCTGGTTTCGCGATCCGCCATATCTGCGCTTGCCTCTCATCCGGGCAAACGAATTGGCCGCGACTCCGGTCGGCGAATTGTCGGCGAATGCAAAGAGGGCGGCCATGCATGAACTGGAAAATGCCAGGCTGCTGGATTTCTGTCGCGCCGCCTAGCCCGGCGGGGCGTTTGGTCTGGCGGGCTCGATCTGAAAAAAATGGCCCCGCAGAAGCGGGGCCATCTGACACTACACTGAGCTTACGCGCAGATCAGTTGCAAACCCGCCAGCATCGATACGGGTTGCAAACACGATGCGAGCCGCGGCCACCGCAGGGGCCGGGCGCCACGACGACCGGAGCCGCAACTACTACGCCTGGCGCAGCTACGACGGCAGGACCGCCATAGTACGCGCCACCGTAGTAACCATTGCGACGGCAGCCGCCGTAGGGACCACGATGAAAGCCGACCCCGCAGCCGCCAGCGACCGGAATTGTCAGCCCGGCCCGTGCCTGTTCGAGCGGCGCAAGCGGCATGGCCTGGGTAGCGGCTACGCAAAAGAAGCTGATGCCGATGGCCACTGCGAGGGAAAGAAGTTTGTTCACTCGTTCCTCCTATGGTTCGTTACATACATTTTGCGCCCCCGACGTACGCGAATGCAACATTCTCACCGTGCGCACGAGATTATGACGCGCGAAATTCACGGTCGAAGAAAGCTTTCACAAATTTGTTGGCCAGTCAAAAACGCGCGTGAATATCACGATCCGTTTCTGAACGGTTGTACAGACTCGGTCAGCAGCGCGTGACTGTAATGTCGCGCGTTCCCCCGCTTTCCGACGGCACCGTTACGGTTTCCTTGTTGTATTGGCAACTATGCACGCGCGGCGGTTCAACCACGTAAACAAAAGTTGCCGGTTGCGCCTGAGCGTCATTATTGTCATAGGGCGGGATCGCATAGGCGCCACCGTACAAAGGCCACTGATTGAAATTTCTGTGACCGCGCGCGTGTCGAAAGTGCTTTGCAAAATGCAAGGAATTGATGGAATGGAAGGAGTGCATTCCGAATCCACCTCCGCGCGCATGCGCCGGAATATCCAGCGGTGCGCACAGCGCCATTATGGCTGATACCGAAATGATGGCAGCATGTTTAATTGTCATGTTTACGTCTCCCACCCCCCAATTTGATGCTTAAGCACGATGCAAGTCAAAGGCTATGAATTGGCCCGCCGCCACTGGTCTTTTCAGGCCCATGGCCGTGGCGTTTGTGATCGCGTCATTCGCCAGGTCCCAAAAGCATAGCCATGACCCGTGACCAGTCCGGCGTTCTTGCGGCGATCGCGTCGAGCGCGATCGGCGGCATTGCAGGGGGCGCCACGCGATTTGTCATTCCCGCCACCGATCCGGTGACACTCGGCGTATTCCGCTTTGGCACCGGCTTTCTGATCCTGCTCCCGATCGCGTTCATGATGAAAAGCCGCTGGCCGCGCGGGCGTGACTGGCTTGCGGTGGCGCTGCTTGGCATCCTGTTCTTCTTCGCGTTCTCTGTGCTGTTCAATCTCGCCTACAGCTACACCACCGCTGCGCGCGGCGCGCTGACCCTGTCGACCATGCCGCTGACGACAATGCTTGTCGGCGCCGTGCTCGGCGTCGAGAAGATTACGTCGCGAAAATTTGCGGGTGTGCTCGTAGCCCTTGCCGGTGTATTTTTTGCACTGATCCTGGGACTCGCCGACGCCCCGGCGGGAGCCTGGCGCGGCGAGCTGGTGATGCTCGCTGCGACTTTGTGCATGTCACTCTACAATGTCTGGTCGCGACCGTTTATTGCACGCAGTGATCCGCTGACATTTCTGACTGCCGGCATGGGCGCGGCCGCACTCTGTCTGCTGGCGTGGGCGCTGGCGATTGGTGGCTTTGCTGCCGCCGGTCATTTTGATCCGTCGCAGTGGCTCGCGGTCGCGTATCTTGGCGTCATTGGAAGCGCTGGCGCTTTCATCCTTTGGGTCTTCGCGCTTTCGCGGACCAGTCCGACCAAGACCGCGGTCACCATCACGGTCAACCCGGTGTTCGCATCCGTTGTCGGAGCGATCGCGATCGGTGAGGGGATCGGCCTCAATCTGATTGTGGGTCTGGCTGCGGTCGGCGCCGGCATCTGGATTGCGACAACTTGATCAGCGCCAGCCACCCCCGCCATTCACGTAAACAGTGTCGGCCGTCATGAATTCGCAAGCATCCGAACACATGAACAGGACGAGCTCTCCGATTTCCTCCGGCTCCGCGAAACGTTTCATCGGCACATCCTCGAGGAAACGCTGCACAAGTTCCGCCGAGCTGCTGGCCGCCGCCTGAAATGGTGTCTTCACGGGGCCGGGTGAAATCGACATGGCGCGGATCCCTTGGGTGGCGAATTCGCGCGCCACGCCCATGGTCATGGTTACGACGGCTCCCTTGGCCGCCGCGTAATGCACGGAAGAGCCAGGACCGCCGCGCCGATGCGCCATACTTCCCATATTGACAATGACGCCGAATTTGTTCGCAAGCATGTGCGGCAACACTGCTTGCATCGGATAGAGGGTGCCTTTGACATTGAGGTCAAATGTTCTGTCAAACAGGTCGTCGTCGATTTCGAGGAATTTGGCGCGTCTTATGGCCGCGCCAGCTGAATTGAAGAGAAATTGCACGCTCCCGAATCCGTCGAGTGCAAGCTCCACCATGTTCTTGACCGCCGCGCGGCTGGTAACGTCGATGGTCAGCGCCAGCGTCTGACTGCCTATGGCGTTGATTGTCTCGGCCGTTTTCGCGAGACCGTCTTCATCGATGTCCGCGCAAACCACGTTGGCTTTCTCGCGGGCGAAAATCAGTGCGGCAGCCCGGCCGATCCCGCTCGCCGCGCCGGTGATGATGATCGTTTTGCCCGCGAAATAGCCCTGTGTTTTCGGCATTCTGTCCCTCCATCATGGCCGGTCCTGTCCCTCCACGGCCTCAACAATAGCCGATATCGTAGGACGTGGATGCCCGGCCCGCAGGCGTGCGAAGCACGTCGTCCTTCTGATGGCCAAGGTCAGGCATGACGTACAGAACCGGAGTGCCCCTATGACCACACCCCCGCCGATCGAATATGCCGACGCCTCGCCGCAGGTGCGTGCGGTCTATGACGACATCAAGAAAACCCGCAACGTCCCGGATGTGAACAATTTCTGGAAATATCTGGCGCGCGACCCCGTAACACTCAAGCGCACTTGGGAAAGCGTAAAGGAAGTGATGGCGCTGGGGGCACTGGATCCGTTGACCAAGGAAATGGTCTATGCGGCAGTGTCAGTCACAAACGGTTGCGCCTATTGCATTGCCTCTCACACCGCCGCCGCCCGCAAGGCGGGAATGACGGAAGCCATGTTCGGTGAGTTGATGGCTGTTGTCGGCATGGCTAATGAGACCAACCGGCTCGCCAATGGCTACCGTGTTCCGATCGATGAGTTCCTTGCGAGTTGAGATTGCCCAGTTATCCCGCACCGTGTCACAATGGAAAAAACACGGGGGGAGGGCGTGCGATGCTTGACAATACTATTGTGACCAAACTGATGTGCGTTGCGTTTGTAGCGGCGATCATGCTGCCAGTGGGGCATATATTGTTTCCATATGTCAGCGATGAGCTGTCAGGAATGCAGTTCCAGGCAATCGAGGCGGTGGTGAGCGCAACGGTTGGATTCGGAATTTATTCGATGGTTGGATAAAACGCTTCATATCCCGGCGCCGCGCGGCGCCGGGATGATGTTTCGTCAAACTCGTGACCTTTACTGAGACCGTGACGGTGCTGGTGCTGGCGAAGGTGCCGGCGTGAGCGGCTGCGTCGACGACGAGCCTGAGCCCGTGGTGCTCGGCGGGGTCGCGGGGCGTACGGGCGTGGTTACTGTGGCCGACGGTGAAGCGCCGTTACTCGCATTGGTCCCGCTATTGTGCCAGCCGGCAACAATCAGGAAGCCGATCAGCACCAATACAGCGACACCGGCGATCCAACCCCACATCCCCCCGGTATTGTCGTCTCGGCGCACCACGGGGTCACTCAACCGCGGATCCGGATCAGTAAAACGTGGATCAGTCATGGGCATCCTCCTTGGGTTCGGGACGCTTTGCGTCGCCTCGAACGAAGGAAACCCGCTAGCCGCGCCAGCGGTTCCGAAAGAAAAACGAATTTGAGGGAACCAGAAAGATCAGGCGACGCGTGTCGCGAGCCGCCAGGCAGCCCAGAAAACGAAGAAAAAAGCGGCAAGAAAGACCGGCAGGCTGGCGCTCGGCGACCAGTGTTCCACGGTTCGGCCGAGGCCATAGGCGACTGCCAGGCCAATCAGGACGAAAACGACATAAACCGCGATCAATTTCATCTGTCTGTGCCCAGATCAATTCCCCGTGGTCTGAGCATAAGACGAATGCAGGCGGGAGGGGAAGGCATGCCCGCACGAAAATGCTATAGGCGCGCGTCCCGCCCGTCTGTCAGACCCCGCACCCCGAGACCATCATGCGCCCGAGCCAGCTGGCGATTGCTGCAGCGCCGGTGCTGTTCGTGCTCCTCTGGAGCACAGGCTTTATCGGCGCGCGCTACGGGCTGCCCTATATCGAGCCGCTGACGTTCCTGGCCCTGCGCATGGCCTTTGTGGTCCTCATCATGGCCGCAATCGCAGTCATAGGGCGCGCGAGGGTGCCGAATGCGCGCGAAGTGCAGCATGCGCTGGTCGCCGGTTCCCTTGTCCACGGGCTGTATCTCGGCGGGGTATTCACCGCCATCAGCCAGGGTGTCCCGGCCGGCATTTCAGCTTTGATCCCGGGCCTTCAGCCGATTCTGACCTCGACCATCGCCAATCGTTTCATGGGTGAGAGGGTGATCCGGATTCAATGGTTCGGGCTGGTCCTTGGTCTGCTGGGAGTCGTACTGGTCATGCACGACCGCGAAATCATCCTGGCGGGATCAGTCCTCGGCTGGATCGCGAGTTTTCTCTCGCTCATCGGCATAACGCTCGGCACGCTCTATCAGAAACGCTATTGCGGGGCGATCGACTGGCGCACTGGCAACCTCGTGCAATATATCGGCGCAGCGGTGCTGTTTGCCCTCGGCGCTTTTGCGTTTGAAACGCGCGAAATTCATTGGAGCGGCGAATTGATTTTCGCGCTTGCGTGGCTGGTGCTGGTGCTGTCGATTGCGGCGGTCGGACTGATGTACTGGCTGATCCGCCGCTCTGCGGCGACTGGCTTTGCCAGTCTGTTCTATCTGGTGCCGGCAGTGACCGCTTTATTCGCGTTCTTGCTGTTTGGCGAGCGACTGGACGGTGTCTCGATCTTCGGCATGGCCATCTGTGCCGGCGGGGTCGTGCTCGCCAATCGGGGGATGGTAAGGCCGCAGAAGATGTAGCGGCTATTTTCCCCGCTCGAGCACGAGCTGAGTCTGTGTCACCAGCGCGCACAGCTTTCCGTCGCCGCGGGTAATGCGGGTTTGCCAGACCATGGTGGTTCGGCCGCGGTGCAGTGGCGTGCACTCTGCTTTTGCAACGTCGCCGATCGGCACGGCGGCGAAGAAGTTGGTCTTGCTTTCGATCGTCGTCGTGGATTGACCCGGCTTGAGGTTGGCGGTGGTCGCTGTACCGCCAAGATTGTCGGCAAGGGCCATCAGGGCGCCGCCATGCATGATTCCGAAGCGGTTGTTGAGGTCATCACGCGCGGGAAGTTCGGCGGTGACGCGCTCGGGCGATACGTGTGTAATTTTGAGACCGAGAAATTCGGCAAAAGGCGGTTGTTTGTTGGCCGCTTCATTCATTTTAGCTGCTCCCAGCCGGCACCAAATAGAAAAGGGCGCGGACGTTATCGCCCGCGCCCTTGCAGTGCAATCTTGTGAGCCCTAGCCGCGCGGTTGCGGAACGATGCGAATATAAGGACGCGGAGCCTTGAAACCCTGCGGCCAGATTTTCTTGGCTTCATCGTCACTGACCGATCCGGCAATAATCACGTCCTCACCCTGTTTCCAGTTTGCGGGGGTGGCGACACGGTGCTTGGCGGTCATTTGCAGCGAGTCAATGACGCGCAGGACCTCGTCGAAGTTACGGCCGGTTGTCATCGGATAGACCAGGATCAGTTTGACTTTCTTGTCCGGTCCGATGATGAAAACGTTGCGTACCGTCTGGTTGTCGGCGGCTGTGCGTCCTTCGGACGATCCGGAGGTCGCTGCCGGCAGCATGCCATAAGCCTTCGAGATCTTCAGATCGGTATCGCCGATCATCGGATAGTTAGGCGCAAAACCTACGACGTCCTTGATGTCGGCAGACCATCTCTTGTGATTGTCGACCGGATCGACCGACAAGCCGACGATCTTGACGTTGCGCTTGTCAAATTCCGGTTTAAGCCGGGCCATCGTGCCAAGCTCGGTTGTACAGACAGGCGTGAAGTCCTTCGGGTGCGAGAACAAGACGCCCCATGAACTGCCCAACCAATCGTGAAAACGGATTTTTCCTTCCGTCGTTTCGGCTTCAAAATCGGGTGCAATATCACCAATCGCTAACGTCATGACCAACCTCCACTCAAATAGTGACGCGTCCAGCACCTAATATAGTCGTCCACGACGTTCGGGAATAGGGAAACGGCAAAGAGGATCATTGCGCCGTCGTTTGCGCACGGCAGAGAACAAAGTTTTGGCATTGAATTGCCGGGTGGGAAAGCGTTCCACCCGGCGCAAGATCAGCGGCTGGCGGCCTTGCGTTCGTCCATTCCGACAGTGCGGCCGGGGAAGCCGGCTGCGTCGAAATATCTCATCTGGCCAACGCGTTGGCCAACCAGCACCGTCGCAAGCCCGGTTTCGCTCGGCGGGCTGCGTTCGACCCAGCTTTCTACAGTCGGACTGTCGCCGCCCGGCAGGGCTTCGGCGAGCACGCGGCCCTGCAACGAACCCTTGAACGGTATTTTCAGTCCAAGAGCGTGAGCAATCGTCTTTCCAATATCGGCATTGCTCGCCGGCGCTTCATCGACAAAGCGGGTTTTGAAACTTGGGCCGATGGCTGCCATGAAATTCATGGTGTCCGCGCGGCTAAAGCTTCCATGCATTCCTTGGCCCTGCTGCAAGCCGGTGTCGGCGACATTGACAGCGCACATTATCGGCCGTCCGCAGTCGGTCGCATAGGAACGGAAATTGATCACGATCGCAGGCCGCGGTGTGCGTGCCATGCCCTGCATGTTGATTGCGGAGAGCGGCAACGTGCCGGGGAAGCTTCCGATATCGCTGTCGACAAATAGTCCGCTCACATAGTCTTGTGAGAGCAGGGCCTCGATTACCTTGCCCGTGAGTGCGGCATCCTTGTTCGGAACATACACGAGGTCGGAGCCGCCATTGGAAGCAACGACGACCTCCGGTTTTTCGGGATCGTTGCCGATCAGACCGTTGCCCCGCTTGGGATACTTGCCGGCACCAACGGCGGCATTCTTATCGTCAGGGTCGCTCAGCGGCAGACCAAGCGCTTTGGCGAGATCGATCGCAACGAAACCTGGAGGCAGCAGCCCGGCCGGAACATCCGCGTAACTCGCGCGGGCAGCCGGACTGGTACTGCTTTCCTTGCTGATGGTGGAGAACCCGTGATCGGCGGCAATGACAATATCGGTATTTGCAGCAAGTCCGAGATCGTCCAACGCCTGGCGCACCTGCGCGAGGTTGTCGTCGGCATTCTTGATGGAGGCCAGCGAAGTCGATCCGTTGATGCCAGGAACGATCTTCAGATGGCTGTCGCCTTGATTGTGCTGTGTACCATCCGGATCGCGCGACCACAGCACAAGCACGAACGGCTTGTTGCGTGCCTTGAACATTGGCAGCACAACCTTGGTAGCAACGTCGGAGAAATATTTCTGCTGCACAATATTGGCAACCAGTGTGCCTGGCTTTTCGAAAGTCCCCGCGTTAGCGTTGTCGCCCGGCGTGTCCTTGCGGGAGGGCGCGGTCAGCGGCAAGCCCGCAGTTGTTAGTGCGTTCTGCATCGCCTGGGATAACGGAATTCCCTGCTTGGTGCCGGTGGAATCATCAACGGTGATTGTTTCCTCGCCCGTTCGTTCCGTGTGATCAAACATCAATATTGGTCCAAGTTTTCCGATCGCCGCGGTACTGAGGCCCTGCTGTCGCGCGATGAAAAGGATTGAATCCTCATCAACAAAATTGCCGGAGAAATGCGCGTCGATGTCACCCAGAATAGGGTCGTTTTCGATGAACGGAGTCACACTGCCACCGGCAGATGCCACCGGATAGGCGGTATAGATGGTGTTGCTGAAGGCGCCCGTATCACCGAGGAAATGCCCGGTCGCCATGCCCGATGCATTGGCCATGGTGAAAGTCGGAAACAGTGAATGGGGGTTGACGAAATTCACCCCCTTGTCGCGGACCGCGGCCATGGCCGGCGCGGTTTCCGGTGTTACTGACAGGGCGCGCAGGCCGTCAGGCACGAACAGGATGAGATTGCGCTGGCTTTGCGCGTCCGCCGGCGCAATTTGCAAAAAAATCGCGGCACACGCAGCTGAAATGAGTGCCTCGAAACGGAATGACATGGCATCCTCCGCATCCTTGATGGGGATGCTGCGGTAGATACTGTCGCTATAAGACGGTAGTGTAACAGGCGCCGGTTATCCGCAGCCAATTCCGGGGTTGGTGCGGGACAGTATAAAAAGGCCACATGTTCAAGCGTATCCTGATCGCCAATCGCGGCGAAATCGCCTGCCGGATCATCAAGACCGCGCGCAAATTGGGAATCGAAACGGTCGCTGTCTATTCGGAGGCCGATAAAGACGCATTGCACGTGCAGATGGCGGATACGGCCGTCGCCATCGGCCCTCCAACGGCGGCCGAAAGCTACCTGGTGATCGAGAAAATCGTCGCCGCCTGCAAGCAAAGCGGTGCCGAAGCCGTACATCCTGGCTACGGGTTCCTGTCCGAGCGTGAAGCCTTTCCAAGGGCTCTGGCGGCAGCCGACATCGTTTTCATCGGCCCAAATCCAAAAGCCATTGCCGCCATGGGCGACAAGATTGAATCCAAGAAGGCGGCCGCGGCCGCCAAGGTGTCGACCGTGCCGGGCCATCTCGGGGTGATCGAAAACGAGGTCGAGGCGGTCAGGATCGCTGACGACATCGGTTATCCGGTCATGATCAAAGCGAGTGCGGGGGGCGGCGGCAAGGGTATGCGCATCGCCCGCAGCAAGGCTGAAGTTGCGGAAGGCTTCGCCCGCGCCCGCTCGGAAGCGAAGTCGTCCTTCGGCGACGAACGTGTTTTCCTGGAAAAATTCATCACCGACCCGCGCCATATCGAAATTCAGGTGCTGGGCGACAAGCATGGCAACATCATCTATCTCGGCGAGCGCGAATGTTCGATCCAGCGCCGCAATCAGAAAGTGATCGAGGAGGCGCCGTCGCCATTGCTTGATGCGGCAACGCGCAAGAAGATGGGCGAGCAGGCGGTCGCGCTGGCCAAAGCCGTCGGCTACGACAGCGCCGGCACTGTGGAATTTGTCGCTGGCCAGGACAAGAGCTTCTATTTCCTTGAAATGAATACGCGGCTGCAGGTCGAGCATCCCGTGACCGAGCTTGTGACCGGCATCGATCTGGTCGAACAGATGATCCGGATTGCCACGGGCGAGAAGCTCTCGATCAAGCAAAGCGACGTCAAGCTCGATGGTTGGGCGATCGAAAGCCGCATCTATGCGGAAGATCCCTACCGCAATTTTCTTCCGTCGACCGGCCGGCTCACCCGCTATCGGCCGCCGCAGGAAGGACGTGCCGATGGCGTGACCGTACGCAACGACACCGGTGTGTATGAGGGCGGCGAAATCTCAATTTATTACGACCCAATGATCGCCAAATTGGTCACGCATGCGCCGACCCGCAACGCCGCGATTGCGGCGCAAAGCGATGCGCTGGACCGCTTCGTGGTCGATGGCATCCGCCACAACATTCCTTTTCTCGCAGCGCTTATGGCCCATCCCCGGTGGCGGGCCGGCAAACTTTCCACGGGTTTCATCGCCGAGGAGTTTCCTTCCGGGTTTCACCCTCAGGCGCCCGAGGGCGAGCCGGCCGAGGTGATTGCGGCCGTCGCCGCCGCCATTGATCATGTTCTGGGTGAGCGCAAGCGACGCATCGCGGGCCAGTTGAGGGGTCGTAACGTGACGCGCGAGAGTCAGCGCGCCGTCTGGCTTGGCGAACGCGAGATCAAACTTGAGGTCAAACGCGAGAATGAGGCCATCATTGTGGGCTTCAACCACGGCAAGGGCGCGGGCCGAAAACTGCGCTCGAGCTGGAAGCCGGGTGACATCGTCTGGATTGGAACGTTCGACGAGCGTCCGGTAGCGGTGCAAATTCGCACTGTGCCAAACGGCTTTGCGTTGAGTTACCGCGGGAATGAGGTCAAGGCCTTTGTCTATACCGAACGGGAAGCCGGCTATGCCCGCCTGATGCCGGCAAGGAAGATAGCCGACACCGGGAAGCAGGTGCTGTGCCCAATGCCGGGTCTGGTTGTCTCGATTGCTGTGAAAGAAGGGCAGGAGGTCAAGGCCGGCGAGACGGTCGCAGTTGTCGAGGCCATGAAAATGGAAAACGTGCTGCGTGCCGAAATCGACGGTACTGTCAAAAAGATTAACGCCAAACCAGGCGACAGCCTCGCGGTGGACGCCGTGATCCTCGAATTCGCCTGACCGCAAGCCGCACAGGCCCGGGTCGATGACGATCTACTTCGCCTATGGCTCCAATATGCATCGCCCGGCCATGAAACGCCGCTGCCCGGGCGCCAGCGCGCTTGGTCCGGCCATACTGAACGGTTATCGCTTCTTTGTTGGCCTCGAGGGCTGGGGTTCGGTTGCGCCAAGTGCGGGCGCTTCTGTGTATGGCGTACTATGGCGACTGACGCCGCGCGACATCGCCGCCCTTCACGCCTATGAATTGCTGCATCGGGGTCTCTACGAGGTACGATACTTGCCCGTGCGCCACGGCAGGCGCCGGGTACGCGCGATGATTTACATCCTGCGCCGGCGCGCCCCCGGCAGTCCGCGGCCGGGCTACGTCGAGATGATTGCCGCTGCGGCGCGCGGCTGGAAATTGCCTGAGTCCTATGTCCGATCCGTCGAGCGCCTGTCGGTTTCGCGCTGGACCGGCGCGCGCGTCATTGATGCGGGAGAGGTTGCGTGAGCGGCCGCATTATTCGTCATGTTGTCGTGCGCGGGCGGGTGCAAGGTGTCGGATATCGCGCCTTTGTCGAGTACGAGGCGCAGCGGCGCGAGCTGGACGGTTGGGTGCGCAATCGCCGCGACGGCTCCGTCGAGGCGGTGTTCGCCGGACCGCGCGCGGCCGTCGAAGCCATGATTGAAGCGTGCCGGCGCGGCCCCATGTCAGCGCGGATCGATGCGCTCGATCATCGTGAAGGCACGGAGACAGATCTTTTCGATCGCCCAGAAGGCGGCGCTTTCTCGGTCTTGCCGACCATTTGATCCGTAATTTGCCCGAACAGCTGTGCGAACTCTCGCTGCAAAATCTTGTCCACTTCGGCCATCGGTGCCGGAATGCCGAGGTCAGTCAGACTGGTTACGCCATAGCGCTGTTCGCTGACGCCGCACGGAACGATACCGGAAAAATGCGACAGATCCGGATCCACATTCAGCGCCATGCCGTGCAGCGTCACCCACTGCTTCACGCGAATACCAATGGCGGCGATCTTGTCCTCGTAGCCGTCGCCCATGTCGGGTCGGCGCACCCAAACGCCAATGCGATCCTCGCGCCGTTCGGCGCGCACGTTGAAGGCGGCGAGGGAGCGTATGATCCATTCCTCGAGAGTGGCGACGAAACGGCGGACATCCGGACCGCGCCGCCTGAGATCGAGCATCACGTAAGCGACCCTTTGGCCAGGCCCGTGATACGTCAACTGGCCGCCGCGCCCGCTGTCATGGACAGGAAAACGCGCCTCGATCACGTCGGCCAGATTTGCGCTGGTGCCCGCGGTGTAGAGAGGAGGGTGCTCCAGGAGCCAGACGAGTTCTGCGGCAGTTCCGGCGGCGATCCCGGCCGCGCGGGCCTCCATAGCGGCGACGGCCTCTTCGTAAGGCACAGGGGAATCGCTGATGCGCCATTCGGGCGGCACCGATCCGGGTGGCGCCGGAAGCCCAATTACCAGCGTGTTTCGTGCATTAACCACTCGTTCACCATACCATGTTGACCTGATCCCTGCTCGGACCTGACGCGCAATAAGGAACAAACGTGGCCACACTCGACAAAGTCGCCGTCGATATCACCGTCGTCCTCGGCACGACATCAATGCCTATCCACCAGGTGCTCCGGCTCGGCCGCGGCGCCATCATCGAACTGGACGCTTCCGAGGAGGATGCCGTGAGCATCCTTGCGAACAATCTGCCGGTGGCCAAAGGCACGGTGGTCGTGAACGGTAACCGCATCGCCGTCAATGTCGCCGAGCTGCTTCCGCGCCCCCCAGACATGCGTTGAACGGGCCGCTGCAAGGGCCTGAAACTGCACCAAAATTAAGTCACGCCGGGGTAGGGGGCAGGCCTTGTCCCTCAACATCCTATTTGTTAGATGGTCCGCCATCGTTGGACGCGGCGGTTTCCTGACCTTCTCGTCCTTCTCCCCAGAGCATGATCCCGAAAAGTGGGACCCGGTTTCGGATAAGATCATGCTCGGACATATGCGGCCGTGGCGGAATTGGTAGACGCACTAGCTTGAGGTGCTAGCGGGGCAACCCGTGGAGGTTCGAGTCCTCTCGGCCGCACCAGAACAAAAAATCGCGTTTGGTATTCTTGCGTTTTTCGCTCTGCGGCCCTCACCGTATCGCTAGGTGAGGGAATAGATGTTGCAGTTTCGTTCTCGGCCGCGACTTTCGCTATAGCGTTCTTCGCAAGGCGCTTTCTATCGGCGGCTTTGTGTGTGGGCGGCATCACTTGATGCAGAATTTTGGGAAAGCTTTGTCGCCCCTTGGGCACACCTTCAACGACTAACCTCTAAGGCGCTCTAAGCCTTTCCCACGCCGACCTTACCCGTTACGATATGTTGTTCCAAAAGGATCGGAGACGGGGGCTAGATGTGAGCGATATCATCAATGAACAAACTGAGGACGAGATTCTGGGGACTGAGATATCGGACGAGTCGCTGGAGGCAGCGGCATTCGTGGGGAAGTTGGGAGCCTACACGGAATTTGCCTGGTGCACTCAAGCGGCATGCCCTGGCTAGTCCAAATTGCGGGCCGCGTTCTTGCTGCGACGTAGGAGATGACCTCATGCACGCATCTCTTCTGACCCTGCCACCCACCGTCCGGCGCAATGGAAAAAATGGACGCACCTTGCGCCCACTCTCCCTAGCAATGGTCGCGGCAGTTCTGCTGATGCAGGCGTCATACGCTCATGCGCAGCATGGTTCGCCGCCCTCGGGCCCGAGCGAAAAGGAAAAAGCTAAGGCGGAGGAGAAACGGGCGTTCCAGAAAGATACCGACGAGGCCTACAAGTCCACACTTAGTAGAATTCCGGACGCCAAACAGCCAAAAGTCGATCCTTGGGGTAGTATGCGCACGACTCCTCAAAAATAGCCGTCGCGATATCCGCTAATGACCCAAGCGGACATCGGCGCCCTGACCTGCTACAAATTGGACGCGAGCGTAGGGCGAGGTGCAGCCGTGTCCGACCACGATCATTAGCAGCAGGATGGCAGTGCAGGATCAGCCATGAAGCGCAAAAGCAAACTCACGATTGCGACAGCTACCGTAATCCTCGCTGTCGTGGGCGGCACGGCCATTTATGCGCAGGACAAATACTCGCTGGAATCGCCGAGCGGAATAAAGTTCTCCGACTTCAAGGGGTACGAGGACTGGGCGGTGGTTTCTTCCGCCCGGACCGACGAAGTGCTCAAGGTGATCGTCGCCAATCCGACCATGATCGAGGCGTACAAGACCGGCGTTCCGGGCAATGGCCAGCCTTTCCCGGATGGCTCCAAGATCGTGAAGCTCCAGTGGAAGCCAAAGAAGAGCACGGAGGCTCCCTTCGTCGTGGAGGTGCCAGACGTCTTCACGCAGGCTTTCGTCATCGAAAAGGACAGCAAGAGATTTCCGACAAGCGGCGGATGGGGATACGCGCTGTTCAACTACGAAGCCGCATCCGACAAGTTCACGGCCGATCCCAGCCCCTCAGACTGTGGGCACGCGTGCCATGTGGCCGTGAAGGCGAAGGACCACATCTTCCACCCGTATCAGAAGCGTTGAACCGCGAGAACATCGCACCGGCATGTTTGCGATGTCCGACCCTTGGACTTACTGTTGGGCTTAGGTCCAACTCGATTCCCGCAGGGCCCCATCAGAATATTGCCGTGGGGGTATAGCCAATAGGGGGGTGATCCATGATTCTAGGAATGTCGACCGGAGCGTTCACTCTTTTGCACGTCATTATTACTTTGATCGCGATCGGAAGCGGCCTGATTGTCGTGGGTGGGATGTTCGCTTCGCATAAGTTGTCTGGCACGACCGCACTGTTTCTTTTTACGACGGCCCTGACCAGTTTGACCGGGTTCCTGTTCCCCATTCAGGGCTTCACGCCGGCTTTGGGTGTCGGCGTCATCGCTTGCTTGATCCTGGCGATCGCGCTGTTTGCTTTGTACAAAGAGCGCTTGGCAGGCCAATGGCGCTGGATCTACGTGATCACCGCGATCGTATCGCTCTATCTAAACGTCTTTGTTCTGATCGCGCAGAGTTTCAACAAGGTCTCCGCGCTGAAGGCGTTGGCGCCGACGCAGTCTGAGCCGCCATTCGCGATCGCTCAGGTCGCCACATTGGTGATTTTCATTGTGATCGCGCTTGTCGCCGTGGCCAATTTCCGGCCGGCTAACGCGGTGCGGATGTAGCCATTTGCAGCGAGGGTCGCGAGTCCCCCTCGCTTAAACCGACAATTTTGCAAGCCATTGCTGCGCAGCCGATAGGTCCATCTGAGACAGTTCATGGCCGACCGGGAACGTCTTATGTTTGACCCGTGCGCCCGCGACGGACAACAACGCCGCCAGCCGGTTGGCACTCTCGGCCGGGATGACCGGATCGCGCAGGCCTGAGGTGATCAGCACCGGCTGACCGGCAAGATCCGGCTGCGGTGCGGGATCAAGTGGCAGCATGGCGCGAAAGAGGATAGCGCCCGCGAGTATCTCAGGCTTAAGCAACAGGACGGCCGCCGCAATATTGGCGCCGTTTGAATACCCAACGGCGATCGGCGACGCCAGGTGATAGTTCTCTTTCGCCGCCGCAATGAATTGGGCTAATTCGATGGCGCGTCGACGCACGTCGTCGTAATCGAATACGCCTTCCGCCAGGCGGCGGAAAAAGCGGGGCATGCCGTTTTCCAGTACTTGTCCGCGCGGGGAAAGCAGCGCCGCGCCCGGGCTGAGGATCTGGCCGATGGGAAGCAGGTCGTCTTCATTGCCGCCGGTGCCGTGAAGCAAGAGCAGCGGTCGTGTGTTTGGCCGCCGGGCCGGCTCGAAGCGATGCACGAATTGCAAGGGCTCCGGTATCACGTGGTTGCCCGCAATGACGGTAAAGCTTTTTCGATGTCGGCGCGGTAGCGCTCATAGTCAGGTGGCAACTGGAGTGAGTGCCCTAGGCTGTCACGCGGCTCGTCGACGTCGAAGCCGGGACCATCCGTGGCAATTTCAAACAAAATACCCCCAGGCTCGCGGAAATAGACTGAGCGGAAGTACTTGCGGTCCATCTGCTGGGTCGGATGCAGATGATGATCTGCCATCAGCTGTTTTGCCATCGCCGCCTGCGCTGCCTCGTCAGCGGCACGAAAGGCAATATGATGTACCGATCCGCGGCCAAGGGCTCCGGTCGGAAACCCGTGCGCCTGATGGATATCGACCAATGCTCCGTGGTCGGTGTCGTCAGCGCGATACCGAATGACAGATCCGTCCCGACTTGCCTCCGCGAAGCCTAAGACGTTCGTGAGTACATCAGCGGTCGGCGCTGCTTCGGCGAGCAGCAGGGTGACACCATGAAAGCCCCGAATAGCGCTTTCTGTCGTAATCTCGCCGTTACTCCACCCTGGCGTGCTCTCGGCGCCAGCAACGCCGACCAAAGCCAAGCGGGTACCATCGGGGTCATTGAAGGCGAGGACCGGTTCACCGAATCTTTTTTCGAGACGATCGTGGGTGACGCCCTTCTCAATAAAACGTTGCGCCCAATAGCCAAGGGCATTGAGGGGGATTTTGAAGGCAGTCTGATGCGTGAATCCTGTACCACCACGGCCGAGGGCAGCGTGCTCCCAGGGAAAAAATGTCAGAATCGTGCCCGGGCGCCCACGCTCATCACCGTAATAGAGGTGGTAGGTCCCCGGATCGTCGAAATTGACGGTCTTCTTCACCAGGCGCAAACCGAGCGTCCTAGTATAAAAGTCGAAATTCTGTGATGCCTTTCCGGCGATCGATGTGACGTGATGAAGTCCTGGCATGGGCTTTCCACCCGCGCGCTTACAAAGAGCAACTGACCTTAGCGCGGGCAGGCCAGTCATTGTGAACGAATATCGTGAACAATGCCCCTTACCTCGCGGGTTGATCGAATAGCGCTTAGAGGCTGGCGATCAGGTGTGACACCTTGGGCGCACCATCAATCTGAAAGCGATTGACCGCTTCTTGAATTTCACGGTCGGCATGTGTCACTCGCTCATGCTGGCGCATGTGTTCAATCCAGGAATCGACCTTGAAGGTTTCCACAAAGCGGCCCTCGCGCTCGGCGTCCTCGAATACGCCCCAATCGAAAGCCCCATCCCGGCGGCGTTCGCCGGCGAACTTCGCGAGAGCATCCAAAAACTTCTCCCTGTCCTGCGGCCGAATCGAATATTCGACCGTCACCAGCACGGGCCCGCGATCCGGTTCAACACCATGCGACAGGACTGGCTCCGGCCAATGCATGGATGGTGTGAGGTCGAGTTCAGCTCCGGTCTGAAGTTTCTGATGCCATAGCAACGGCACGGCGATAACAGCCCCGGCTGCCGCGATCAGATGCGCGCCGGGGAGGCCGGTTAAGGCTGCAACTTTACCCCAAAGCGCGCTGCCGAGAGTCAGAGATCCGAACATCACTGTGCCGAAAATCGAAAGGCCGCGACCACGCACCCAACTCGGCAAAGCAACTTGTGCCGACACATTGATGGTTGCCAGGATCGCAATCCACGAAACCCCTGCAATAACGCTTGCGGCAAGTGCGACCGCGGGTTCTTTCGCCAGCGCAAACAAGACCAATGCGACAGCCGTCCCGATCGTCCCGCCCGCGACGAGTCGGTCAGCACCCAGACGGCGCTTGAGCGAAGGGAGCGCAAAGGCAGCACAGACGGCGCCGGCGCCGATTGCGCCAAGAAGTATTCCGTAAAGCTTTGGTCCCCCTGCAATCTGATTGCGGGCGACGAGTGGCAACAGCGCCCAATATGCGCTGGCAAAAATAAAAAATCCGGCAGCGCGGATGAGGGTGGCACGCAAATGCGGATTGTGGCGTGCGTGCCGCAGGCCGGCGGCAATCGCCCTGTGAAATTGCTCGGCTGGGAGATGACGAGTCTCGCCTTCATCGCGCGGATGCCACCAGATCAAAGCGGCAATGACTCCGAGTGTGGTCATTGCGTTTATCCAAAATGGCGCGGCCAACCCCCAGGCTGCAATGATAATGCCGGCGAGGGCAGGGCCCACCGCGCGGCTGACGTTTAGTCCAACGCTATTGAGCGCAACGGCGGGTTGCAGATGCTCTCGGGGCACTAGTTGCGGAACGATCGATTGCCATGCCGGCAGGATAAGTGCTGCTGCAGTCGCTGCGAGAAAGCTAAAAGTGAGAAGAAACGATGGAGTGACCCGGCCAACCCAGACCAAAACTCCAAATGCCGCTACCAATACGCTCACAGCCACTTGTACGCCAATGAGGAGCCGCCGACGGTCAACAATGTCAGCGAGCGCACCAGCCGGAAGGGCGAACAGGAACAGCGGGAGCGATGTCGCAACCTGAACCAGCGATACGATGAATGGGTCGGGATTGAGACTGGTCATAAGCCAGCTGGCCGAGGCGTTCTGCATCCAGGTCCCGACGTTAGACACGACGGTCGCGACCCAAAGGACGGTAAAAGTCGGAAAGCGAAACGGACTCAGACTCGAATTGTCTGGAGGTCGTTGGATCGGCGCAGCCTCCGTGGGACTAGGATCGTTCGCCATGTCCTACCGCATACGCCAACGGAGTTCTGTGGCCATCAGAGGCTACAAGCACGTGGCGTTATCGGAGACGTCTCGCCGCGTGGTCCTTCAGATCGTGCCATGCGACGAGCAAAAAGCCACCGACTAGGCCCCGGTGCTCGAAGAACGAATTCGCTGCCATAAAGCGTTCCGGAGGTGCCATCCCCCAGAATCGGTTGGCGATGAATGTGGCCATCAGCGTGAAGCCCGCCAGAGCAAGCGCGCCGAGCCATCGGTAATAGCCGATTAGGATGAGAGCTGAGGCGCCGAGTTCCAGGACGATAACAGCGATCGCGAACGGTGCCGCAGGCGCGAGACCGAAATGGCTCATCTCCGCAATAGCACTGGGGAAGTCGAGAGCCTTGTTGAGCCCGCCCTGTAGGTAGGCAGCGCAGAGACCGAGCAAGGCGATCCAGTGAACCGCGGGTGTGGCGAGGTGAGCCGCAGTTTTTTCGATGCTGTCCGAAATCCTTGCAATGCTGCTCATGTCACACCACCCAGCACGAGCAACCGAGGGCGCCCCAGAACGCTTTATCGTCCGAGGGGGCGGCGCTCCACGTCCATGCATGGGCATGTCCGTGAACACCGCAGGCGGTGCTGCAACCGCAGGTCCGCGCGAAAGCGTATTTTTGCTTCTGGCTGGTATCCGCACGCTTCTGGTATCCGCCGAAGGTACGCACCGGAGACCAGTCGGGCATCGCGGGCGGCAGAGGCGGCGCCAGATCTTTGAACTCGGCGTCCGCGTAGACCGGCTTGCCGCCGAGCAGCGTCAAGACGGAAGTGATATCGGCTATGGCGCCGTCGCCAACGGAGAAATAGTCGTCGGATAGCACCGCAAGATCCGCGAGCTGTCCGGCCTTGATCTGGCCCTTTTTTCCCTGCTCCGATGAAAACCAGGTGTTGGCCTCGGTCCACAGTCGCAGGGCGGTCTCACGATCGAGTCGGTTCGCGGTGGGATAAAGCGATAGACCACCGACAGTCTGGCCGGTGGTAAGCCACGACAGCGAAACCCACGGATTGTAGGACGCAACTCGTGTAGCGTCTGTGCCGGCTGCGACCGGTACGCCCGCCGCCAGCATACGTCGGATCGGAGGTGAACGCTCGGCGGCGCGACTACCGTAGCGCGCGACGAAGTACTCGCCTTGATACGCCATGCGATGCTGAACGGCGATACCGCCGCCGAGTTTTGCAATACGGTCGATATTGCGGTCGTCGATTGTTTCGGCGTGGTCGATGAACCAGTGCACGCCGTCAAACGGGATGTCTCGGTTTACTTTCTCAAATACGTCGAGTGCCCGCGAGATCGTCTCGTTGTAGGTCGCATGCAGCCGCCACGGCCAGCGATTCTGAGCAAGCAGCCTGATGACGGGTTCGAGATCCCCTTCCATGCTAGGTGGCATGTCAGGGCGCTCAACCTGAAAGTCCTCATAGTCGGCAGCGCTATAGACCAGCATTTCGCCGGCGCCATTGTTCCGATAGGTGTCGTCACCCTGGCCTGGCTTTACCTGTTTCGCCCAACCAGAAAAATCTTCCAGCTCCTGCTTCGGTTTCTGTGTGAACAGATTGTAGGCGATCCGAACTGTGAGTTGCCCGTCGCGGTGTAACTCGTCAACGATCGCGTAGTCCTCAGGATAGTTCTGGAAGCCGCCGCCCGCGTCGATCACACCCGTGACGCCTAAACGGTTCACCTCGCGCATAAAATGCCGGCTCGAATTCTTTTGGTATTCTGGCGGAAGTTTTGGGCCTTTGGCCAGCGTCGCGTAAAGAATGGTGGCGTTTGGCTTCGCCACCAGCAATCCAGTCGGCTCACCACTGCCATCCCGCACGATCTCGCCGCCGGGGAACCCCGGCGTGTCTTTAGTGTAGCCGACGGCGCGCACGGCCGCGCGATTGAGTAACGCGCGGTCGTAGAGGTGCAGCAGGAAAACCGGCGTATCGGGAGCAATGGCGTTAATCTCATCGAGCGTCGGTAGGCGTTTCTCGGCGAATTGGTGCTCGGTAAATCCGCCAACAACACGCACCCATTGTGGGGCGGGTGTGCGATCGACCTGGTTTTTGAGCATTCGCAACGCGTCTGCAAGCGAACGAACGCCATCCCAGCGCAGCTCCATATTGTAGTTCAGCCCGCCGCGGATGATGTGCATATGACTGTCGATCAGTCCGGGAATCGTACGGCGCCCTTTGAGATCGACTTTTTGCGTATTTGAGCCGGCGTGCCGCGTGACATCTGCGTCGCTTCCGGCCCCAATGAAGCGGCCGGCGCGGATTGCGATGGCGGTGGCATCTGGGTTTTGACGGTCAAGCGTGGTCACTTTGCCGTTGAAGAGGATGAGATCGGCTGTGCCCTCCATTGTTTGAGCCTCCGTCCGGGTTCCCTGTGCAGCAACAGCGGCCGCAACGGCGCCTAGATTGGCAAGTACAGCACGGCGGTCTGGCTGGCGCGTCATGGGCGGATCTCCTCGCTGACCTCGTTCCGCTTCAAAGGCTTTTTATGCGGCTTTGCCGGCTTCGCTGGCGTGCTCCCCCAGCATCGTCTTGGCGTAGATGATGCCGAGGCCGTAAGCGCCACCGTAGATCTTCGCGATGCCGGTAACCGCGTCGTAAGTCTCGACGCGCGCCCAATCACGCTGAAGCTCCAGCAAGTATTGGAGCGATGTCATGGGCTGCGCCCCGGCCTGAACCATCCGCTCGATCGCCCGATCGTGGGCTTCGGTCGACACGTCACCACATGCGTCGGCGATCACATAGACCTCAAACCCTTGATCGAGGGCTGACAACGCAGGTCCGACGATACACACCGACGTCCAGAGACCGGCAAGCACAATCCGATTTTTACCGATGCGATTGACCTCCTCGATTACCGCCTTGTCCTCCCAGCAGTTCATGCTGGTGCGGTCAAAAAATTCTGCCTTGGGGAAAGCGGTTCTGATCTCGTCGAACATCGGCCCCGAGAATGATTTTTCCGCGACCGTGGTGGGAATTGTCGAAGCGTTGAAGAGTTTCGCTGCGTTCGAGATCAGCGCGGCGTTGTTGCGCAGTGCGACGGCGTCGATCGATTTGGTGGCGAACGCCATTTGCGACTGGAAGTCTATCAAGATGAGCGTGTGATCGGTCGGCGAAAGCAGCAGCTTTCCTGGTGTTGGCTTGGCGGTCGGCATGTCAATCCTCCTTTGCGGTCGGATCTTCACTATTTGAGGAAATCTGTGACGAGCTTGATCGTGGCCGCGGGATTTTCTTCCATGATCCAGTGGCCGGAATTTGGTACCTGGGCCTCTTGCACATTCGTGGCCGCTGCGCGCATGACGGTTGCCATCATCGGGCCAAACGACTTCCCGCCGCCGACAGCCAGTACCGGCATGGTCAGCTTTGCCTTCGCCACGAAAGCTTTGTTGTCGGTGGCGTCCTGATCGAAGGCTTTGAACTGCTCGAAGCCGGCGTGCATCGCGCCCGGCTGAGCATAAAGCTTCGCATAGTGCGCGCGTGACGCGTCATCGAATTTCTTCGGATCGGCCGAAAACTCGTTCCAGAAGCGATCGAGGTAGATGCGCTCGCGTCCCTTTACGAGGCGCTCGGCATCAGGACCCCAGAACGAGAAATGCCAGAGCGCATGGCTCCGAACTATATCGTCCCACGGCCCGATGCCGGGAAGCGGAGCATCGATCAGGACAAATTTCGTGACGCGGTCGGGGTGAAGAGCCGCAAACGCGTATCCAACCATGTTACCAATGTCGTGTGTGACGAGGTCGGCCTTGTCGATCTTCAGTGCGTCAAGCACGCCGGTAATATCTTCAGCCTGCGTCTTCTTGTCGTATCCGGTTAGCGGCCGTGAGGAGAGGCCCATTCCGCGAAGGTCCGGAACGATAACGGTGTGATCGCGGACCAGCTGGGCGGCGAGCGGTGCCCACATGTCGCCAGTTTCGCCATAGCCATGCAACAATAGGACTGCAGGGCCTTTGCCGCCAACGCGGACATAAATCTTGGCGCCGTTCGCGGGGATCGTCTGAGCTTTAAACTCTGCCGGAAATGGCTGGATGCCGGCCAAGGCCGATGAAACGGGGCTCCCAAAAAATAAAATGACGAGTATGCCGACGAACCAGGCAACCGACCTGCGAACACCGACGGTGCTAGAATTCCACATTCTTCGCTTCCGCCGTTACTCAATACTGATGCTGTTAGTTTGCCACACGTACGATCGGTGGGACAGTGCTGTTGTAAGCCCACACATATGGCTAGGACGCGGTCGCGCGCCTAGCCTTCGGTCCTACGGTCCATCATAGCCAGTCATCGATTTTTGAACTTGCACTATCCATGGTCGGTATTCAGCTACACGCGAGCAAGCGATTGGCTGAGTCTCCTGGGGCGGGGTAGGCCGGGGGATTGCCTGGGCCCATCCTAGATTGATGCAGATGTTTGACACCAAGCGATTTACGCGAAATTCAATCCTGTCCGCTGCTTAGCCAGAGCGGAGCAAGACGCTGTACGTAAGGTTCGGCGGCAGGAATTCTGGCCCAAAGTACATGTGCCGGTCGCGTCGGGGAAACGGCGACCGGCACATGAGGGGACAAGTAGGGGACAACTTGTCCTTGGGACAATTCCCACGATAGCTGCACGGACGTGCCTCGGCAGCTATACGCTCGTATAGACGCGGTATAGGCCGGGCCGCCCCCCTCGGATGGCCCGCCATGGCTTAGCCCGGCCTGCTTGTGAGTCAGTCAGCGTACGAAAATAGCGATTTCCTTTTAGGGAGTTCGCTTGCCGCCCCTCAGCCGGGCTTTTTTGCGTGCGGGTACCATTCCACCCCGAGAACAATCTCGACTTGCGCTTAAATCACCTCAGCGATGGCGCTGTTGACGGCCGTCCTGGGGGCGTAAAATGAAAAACCAAATCGTTGCTGCTATCAAAAATCAATTCGCAGTTATTTTGATTGTGGGCGGAGGGATCGTCATCGCGCCCGTCGTGTTTATTGTGGCTCTGGTCAGACTTGCCCGCATCAATGTATCCCGGTCGCTGACAAAGCCTGTCTCTGAAAAATTAGGCGCGATCTTGCGCGCGAAATAAGGGGACGCACGCGTCTTTCCCGGGCCGCCGACCAATGTTTGCATCCGGCGCAAGAGCTGCGTCACAACTCAACTCTGTCAGTCCGGAAACGTGACAGGTTGGTAATTTATGTGCGCCTTATAATCCAAAAGATAAGAAACCTATACGAAGGTTTCGAGCGACAAAAAATAGCAAAGACTTGGCCAGCTCTCGCAAGACTCGTATCGGCTTTCGCCATTAGCTCTCGACCAGTGGTCAAGCTATTGCCGGTGCAAAAAGCGGCCCTCAACACGGATGGACAAAAAATGATAGCTGCGCGTGTTACAGAATCGTACACGAGCCTTTTTCTCACGTCCAAGCACGACGACGGCTCACGCCATGCCGCGATTGCGAGGATCGGGGCTTTCGAGGTTCGCTTGATCGAAATGCCATCCGCCAATTCACCCGAAGAAGCGAGCCTTTGGGTTGAACTCTATGATCGAGGTCTTCGAGTCGGCGTTGATAGCTATAAGTGCGGTGATCTGGATGAGGCGATAGATACCGCGCAACTCCTGATGACCCAAGCCACGCAACTCAACAGCGAGGCTGGGGACGCTGCGCCGGTCTCTTTTGGTCGCTCTAACGAAGCTATCGAATAAAACAGTACGTCTGCTTTTGAACCCGACAGATCTCCGCTTTACTCGCGGAAAGCGGACCTTGATTGTTTCACCAGCTAATTCCGCCGTTTACTGTGGTAGCCCAAATCATTGCGAAAGCAGCTGAAACCACGACAACCCAAAGGCCGACAATCGCGGCGCTATAAATCCGCTGTGAATATTCCTGGATCATGATCTGAGATACACGCTGTTCATTGTTCATTGTGCGGCGCTGATGGATCAGTGAAAGTGTTGGGGCTATTTGGCGCGAGTCGCAATGAAACTCGCTCATTAAGATAAAACATCAACCCTAAATTCCAGCTGGCGGTCAACGTAAGACCGCGAAAGCGGGGTGTCTGCTCAGGGCCAAAAGCGGTCATATGCACCTGTCAAACAGTGGTATTCTTGCCTCGCTATCGCGTGTGCAGACCAATCTATGGAGACTTCTGATGTTGCCTGAAGTGCTAACGAGCAATCAGCTTTCGCTTGTGATTTCCCAGGCCGCCGCTCCCGCCTTCCTGTTAGGCGCAGTGGCGTCGCTTCTTGCTGTGCTGGTCGCGCATATGAGCCGCATCATCGATCGAGCACGGGCAATCAACGCGACACCGGATCAGGACCCCAACAAGGCAGCACTTAAGGCGACGTTGCCGCAGCTGAAGTTGCGAGCGACGCTCGTCAACCGGGCGATCTATTGGGCGGTGGCAAGCGGCATATCGACCTGCTTGCTCATGATTGCCGGTTTTGGAAGTGCGTACTTCGGGTTTAGGCATGAACCCGGCGCAGCTATCCTGTTCACCCTGTCGCTCGGGCTATTCACGTTTTCGCTGATCTCGTTTGCACGCGAAGTAAAAGTCGCCATGAGCCAAACCGAGTTTGGCTGAGGCTGGCGTTATGCGGAGGATTTCGGTAGCGTCTGCTTTGCCCCCGAAAGCGGATATTCTCGGGCCGTCCGCCAACGTCCGCCACGGGTCAAAGCGGCCTCGCAGCTAGAACCCAATGGCAAAAAGCGCGGCGTAGCCGGGAGGTTACGCCGTCAGAGTGAAAGCTAAGAAGCGCGACGGGCGCGGGGAACGGCGCCTCTTAGCGAAGAGACACTTTCAAGAAAAGGCCTTCCGGGAGCCCGGGTTCTCGACTTCCGTCACGGACGATTTTCATTTTTTGCAGCACGCATTCCTTCGCGGGTCGCGTCTGTTTCGCACATATACGCGCCCTTTTCTGTATGTCCGTAGTCCTTGTGTCCGGCGAAGTGATAGATTTTCGATTCAAGATTGGCCCAAACGACGGTACCTGACCGACATCGGCCTTTTGCCTGGGTCTCGGTCGTGTATTGATAGGCTCCAGCAGCTGCAGGGGCGGCGCCCGTTGTTGTTCTCGCCGGAGACGGTGTTGAAGCCGCTGGAGCAGGCGCCATGGTGCTGCCCATCCTGCACTGACTCACATAGGTCTTTTCGGTTATTCCTCTGGCTTCGTTAGCCGCTCTATTGGCGCGCCATTCTTCTTGACACGCCTTTTCTGTTTTCTGTTGCGCGATAAGTGGTGCAGAGAATGTCACCACACCAACAATTGCGGCGAGCAGGGCCACGGTGATCCGCATTTTCAGCTCCTCATTGCTTGGACCTCCTCCTCGCAACCAAATTCTAAAGTGGCGATATTTTTTTGTAATTGGACACTGGTCCAACATGCCGGCGCGAATTTGTGCACGGCTAAGACCGGATTGGGCAATTTCCGCTTTGGCCAAAAGTGGACTTTTCCCGGTTATTCGATCACTTCGTCGGCCAGAAGGATCACCGACTGCGGGATAGCAAAATCGAGTGTCTTCGCAGTCTCGTCGCCGATGTGTCGTGCGCGTTGCTTTTTTTGGACAAATACTTGGTAATTGCCGCCATTTAGCTCTATGACGCAGGTTGGAGCGGACCATCGCTGGGGATAACCCTCATCCCCGTCCAAATCCCGACACACGGCGTAGTTTGGTGTTCCACGGGAGCGATATCCAGCGGAGTAACTTACGTGACTGCTCGTCTGCCAAAACGGTTGCCCACGGGCACCAAGTACGTCGTAGAAAGCGCCGGGGCGTTTGTGCGCCGGTTTCTCGAATTGCCCAATGGTAAGAGAATTGCACTGTCAAAGCGCAAAGCGCTGATATGCAAATGCGCTGAGACCGTCAGCATCGTGCCCGACCAGGCACCCGAGGCGTCGCCGGTGAGCGATCGTCGTGTAGCACCCTGACTTATGTGCGGCGCTGATGGAGTGAAGACGGTCGACACATGCGCCGCCCGTCGTTGCAGTCTTCCGGTCTCGCACACGCGACATGTCGCTTTGGGTCACTAGCGGACATTTTGCAACACGCGTGATGTCCGCTTTACCCCCAAAGCGGACATTCGTCGGTGCATGGAACGTCCGCGTTGCGCCAGAGGCAGGCATTCAGGACCCATTCTCAGGCCCGAGTGGCTCCGATGCCGGGGAATGTCCTTCGGTTGCGGACTGACCGGAACGGTAGCGCTCAATCTCGTCGCTCAATCGCTTTATTTTCAGCTCGGCAATTTCACGATCGCTTTTAAGCAGGGCCTCGAGAACTTGAATCCGCTTGTCCAGCTTCCCGCGGGTCGCCTCGAGATGATTGATCTGCATCTGCTGAGTTGCAGCCACGGCCTCTGTTTTTTTTATTTTGCCTTCCAGAGTCGATGTTTGCTGATTGAGCCGCCTCTTTTCCCCGTGGACCGCTGCGACCAACCTGAACCGTTCTGCCGCGGCAGTCGCCAGTTCCGAATTCAAATATTGGACCTGTTCAAGTGCTGAAGCGACGTTGGTTTCCCTGGCATCGAACGCGTTTTGCATTGCGAGCACTCGATCGGCTAGTGCTTTTGATTCTCGGAGAGCCTCATCAAGTCGCGATCGCAAGACCGCTCTTTCATCCTCTAAATCGGTGATTTTGTTTTGGGCGGCACCAGCGTCCGTCCTTTGCTGCGCTATCGTTCGTTGAAGCGCCGAGATAGTCTGTCTGAGACGACCCATCTCTTCGTGCGCAATTTGTGCCTCGTTCGCTTGCCGATTCTGAGCATTGTATAGTTCGAGAACCTCGGTGAGACGCAGATTTAATTCTGCAGATTGCCTGGCGATCGTATTTTCTAAGACACTGATGTCTTCAGAAATCTCTGGCAGCCTCGGCAGAACGGCGTCAAAGGCAGGTTCAATAGACCGCATAATCGAGCGCTTCCTGTTGAAGCGAGATAAAACGCATTCCGGGCACGGAAAATGTGGCGAAGGACCGAATCGCTGTCGCCGACGACGGCTAAGCTTGGGACGAACCCCTTAACCAGCGCTTAATAGAAAGACAGTGAGGCCCGCTTTGGGTCATAAGCGGACATTACGGTATGTCCGCGCAATGTCCGGTTTCCCCACTAGCGGACATCAGACCAAGACTAATTGCACACCGCCGCAAGCATTCGGGCTAGCCGGCCTCTATTGTCGCTCATTGGTTCAAGAGCGGAAACTCCTTCGCCGGTTTGCGCCCGGGGAGCGATTGCAAGAACGCATGAATGTCGGCGGCTTCCTTGTCCGACAATACGTCTGTCGAATAGGCCGGCATATCGTTCGGCGCGTCGCGCAGGAACGACACGAACGATTCGACTGGCATCTCCAGTCTCGCGATCGCGGGCGCTGGATAGTTCATTGCGCCGCCCTGCCCAACGCGGCCATGGCACATGAAACATCCGTCAGCGAGATAGACACGCTTTCCGTTGGCAGCATCGCCGAGCGCCGCATTCTGTGCCAGCGCCGCCGGACCAGGTCCGCACGCCGCAAATGCACCTGCAACCAAAATTGCAACGTATGCGGACCGCATTGTGAAGAGCTTCATGACCATTGCCTCAGCGCGGATCGGTTACGACATCGATGACCGCCGGTTGGCCGGTTTTGACCACCGCGATCGCGCGCTTGAGCGCGGGTTCAAGGTCTTTTGGATCGATGATCGGACCTTCGCCATGCACGCCGAAACCGCGTGCGATCGTGGCGTAATCGACGTTCGGATCCGTGATGGTGATGCCTGTCGCAGTATTGGTGATGCCGCGGCCGTGACGCGCCGCCATCGCCTGCAGATACATATACTCCTGGTGATAGGCACGGTTGTTGTGCACAATGTAAAGCATTGGAATGCGATGATGCGCGGCCGTCCATAGCGTGCTTGGCGCGAACAGGAAATCGCCGTCGCCGCCAAATGCGAGCGTCAGGCGCCCATGCCGCTTGTTGGCGAGCGCAGCTCCCAGTGACGCCGGCAGATTGTAGCCAACGCCGGCGCCGCCTGAAACGCCGTTCCATTGATATGGTTTTTCAAATTTCCAAAGCCGGTGCGGCCATGTGAGCCGGATTGCCGTGCCGACCAAGGACCAGTCCTCGTCCTTGATCTGGCCGTACACTTCGGCACACAGCCGCGCAGTCGTGATCGGACTGGCGTCCCATCCAATGGTCGCATCAGACTTCGCCTGTTCTACCGCCGCCAACTTGGCCGCGGCGAGCTTTTGCCCGCGCGCCGCAAATGCCGACTTCTTGCCGTCGTCGATCAAACGTTTAATCTGTTCGATTAAAATCGGTAGACTCGCTTCCGCGTCGCCGCCGATAGTGAGATCGACTTCCTGGTAGCGCCCGAAATCCTGGTAGTTAGATTTCATGTATAGATCGCGGCTGCCGAGCGTGACGATCTTGGCGCCTTGCTTGTAATTGGGCTTCGAGCTCCGCACGATACGGTCGCTGAAAGCGTTCAACGACCCCCACAATTCATTGACTTCCATCGCCACGATGACGTCCGCTTGACGCAGGATGGCGCGGCGGAACGACTGGTTGAGCGGGTGCCGCGAGGGGAAGTTCATGCGCCCGACGTTATCGATGACCGCGCATTGCAAAGTCTCAGCGAGTTCGACAAGCCGCGCCATGCCCGCCGGCGTGCGCGCCACTCGATCGACAATGATCACGGGGTTTTCCGCGGCCACCAGCATCTTTGCGAGTTCCGCGAGCGCCGCAGAGTCCCCCTGCGGCGGAATCACCTTGGAGAGCTTCGGGATCTTGAGTGTTTCCGCGTCGGCAATCGGATTTTCCTGCAGTTCGGCGTCAAGCGACAGCATGACGGGCGCCATCGGCGGCGTAGTCGCAACCTTGTAGGCGCGGACGGCAGATTCGGCGAAATGCTGAAGCGATGTGGGCTGGTCATCCCACTTTACAAAGTCGCGCGCGATTGCGCCCGGGTCGATTGCCGAATGCACCCATTCGGCGCCCGGCCCCCGCTTGTTGGCTTCGATGATGTTGCCACCCATGACGATGACTGGAACGCGATCGCACCAAGCATTGTACATCGCCATAGTTGCATGCTGCAGACCGACCACGCCGTGGCAAATCATGGCCATCGGCTTGCCCTCGATCTTGGCGTAACCTTGTGCCATGTGTACGGCGATCTCTTCGTGCGGGCAGGTGAGGATCTCCGGTTTCGTATTGCCACCATGATTGAGCACGGCTTCGTGCAGTCCACGGAAACTCGACGCGCAATTCATCGCCAGGTAATCGATGTCGAGTGTCTTGAACACGTCGACCATAAAATCGCCGCCGCTGGTCGTCTGACTGACCGGGTCCTTCGATGGCGGCATTGTCTCAGCCGCCGCAAGCCTCGGCCCGGGAGCCGCGGCTTTTGTGCTTCCCTTGGGTGGATCGGATGCTTGCGTACTGGCGGCGACCGGAGGCGCTAGAGCCGCCGCGCCAGCAAGCGTTGCCCCTTTAAGAAAATTGCGTCGCCCAGTGTCGGGCGCATTGCTACGTTTCGGCATTGGCACCTCCCGGAAATCCGTGTCGACTGCCATAACGGCTTCGCACGGATTTTATTTGTCACCGGGAGTGTTGCGCTGTGTCTTTGGCCCGTCAAGGCAGTGGAAAACGCTGCGTCCGTTTTGGTTCAGTAGCGGACAAGCGGCCTAGGACCAAAATCCACCTTTGTCCGTTGCTACTCCAATAGCGGACAAGTGGGCGCGGTCTGATTGTCCGCTAAGTGCCAAAATCACATCACGCTGGGTTGAGTGCAACTGCGACATACGCCTCTTGGGGAGATGTTAGGTGGCCGTCTCGCAGCATCTCAGGTGCGAGAAACGACTGAGCGACTGATGCGACTGTCCCAATAAGCGCATCGCGATCGGCTGCATTGCGATCACCTAAAAGACTGGCCATAGGGGTCGCCGTCAATTGAAACCTTACGTAATCCAATAAAGACGGGAACGTTATGCGTTTTGTGACTGCACCAACGCTAGTGTGCTCAAAACCTGCGTCGGCAAGTAGACCCGCGACCTCACCCGGCGCAGAAAAAATATGTTCGGCACGCTTTATTCTCGACGCATCTGTTCCCAAACATTGATCGAGTGCCTTCACAAATACGTTCGCCACAGGCGTGCGTTCGATGTCGCTATAGACACTGAGTGCAACTAAACCAGACGGTACCAGCACCCGTTTCATTTCGCGAAGCGCGCGAGAGCGATCTGGAAAGAACTGAACCCCGAGCTGACAAAGAACCAGATCAAACGATCTATCCTCAAAAGGAAGGCTAAGTGCGCTGCCTTCGCGCCATTCTATGGGCACACCCGCGACTGGCACGGATCGCGCCACCGCCAGCATCCCTTGATTAAAATCAAGCCCAACAACGCGTCCGGTTCGCATTCGCTCAGCGGCCAACCGGGCGACCACCCCCGTTCCGCACGCAACATCGAGGAGCGATTGGCCCGGCTTCGGCCCTACGCGGTCAATGAGATCGGACGCCCAAATTCGCGTTATCGCGGGGACGAGATAGCGCTCGTATAGCTCGGGCGCACTGCCATCCAGCTGCCAATGCTCATGGTCGGACACGGCTACACCTCGCCCCATGCTCGCGTCCAATTTGTAGCAGGTCAGGTCGCCGATGTCCGACTTTGGGTCAAAAGCGGACATAGGTCGCTGGCTTCGGCATGTCCGCCCAGTGCCAAAAGCAGACATTTCGTCATTCATTCGATCGCCTTGTCGGTCCGGGACATGTCCCTTCGTGCCTCTTCATGGGCCCAAGAAATAGTCTAGTATTGAAATGGTCATTCAGACGACTTGCTGGGGAGGAGTTCTCACATGACGTCGCCGATCGTTTGCGCCAGCCGCCGCAAATTCCTGCAATACCTTGCCGCAAGCCCGCTCGTCGCCTCGGGCGCGATCGACCTCTACGGAATGGAAGCACCGTCCAAGCTGCCGGATCCGATGATTTGGGGGTTAGCTGACAGAGAGCTGATCAAAAGCCCAAAGGATGCGATTAACGTCTTCGAATTCGAGCCCGTTGCGCGCAAGAACGTGCCACCAGCGCATTTCGGCTACATGGCCTCGGGAATCGACGACGAGGTCACGCTGCGAGCCAATCGTGACGGCTTCCTCAAGTTTCAGTTACGCCCGCGCCGGCTCAACGATGTTTCGAAGGTCGATATGAGCGTCGAACTGTTCGGCGTTAAATACGATACCCCAATCTTCGTGTGCCCGACTGGTGGCAATAAGTTCTTTAATCCTGACGGCGAGGTGGCCGTCGCGAAGGCAGCGCGCGTCGGCAATCATTTGCAAATTCTCTCTACTTCCTCGAATGACTCGGTGGAGGACGTCACTAGAGCGCGCGGAGCGCCAATCTGGTTCCAGCTTTATGCCTCGCCGCAGTGGGAGGTCGCCCAAGCGCTGATCAAGCGCGCCGAGTCGGCTGGTTGTCCAGTGCTCGCTGTCACCGTCGATCGCGTCGGCGGTCGTAACCAGGAAACCCTTCTCCGTCTCATGCGCGAGGACACGCGCGAATGCTCCGGCTGCCACGACCGTGCCAGCTTTGCGAAACGCGTGTTCCGCCGGCACAATTACGACGGTATCGATCTGTCCGGCATCACTGGCAGCGGCGAGTCGAGCAACCTGTCGTGGGAGACGGTGAAGCGCATGCGCGACATCACCAAAATGAAGATCGTGCTCAAGGGCATTCTCACCCCAGAGGACGCCGAGTTAGCCGTGCAGAATGGCATGGACGGAATCCTCGTCTCCAACCACGGCGGGCGCGGCGAGGACAACGGCCGATCAACTATTGACGCGCTGCCGGAGATTATCACGGTAGTGAACGGCCGGATGCCGGTGATCATCGACAGCGGGTTCCGCCGCGGCACCGATGTGGTCAAGGCGCTCGCGATTGGCGCGCAGGCTGTTGGCATCGGGCGGCCTTATCTCTGGGGCCTCGGCGCTTTCGGCCAAGAGGGCGTCGAGCGCGTGCTCGACTTGGTACGCACCGAGACGCGCGCGGCCATGCAGCAGTGTGGCGTCCGCTCGGTGAAGGAGCTCAACCCCAGTTTTGTGCGGCGTACGACGTGAGGACTGAGCCGGCAAACCTAACCGGCGCGCTCATGTCCGCTTTGGGTCATTAGCGGACATGACCACCAGAGCGAACACGTCTAACGCTTCCGACTAAGTGGCGCGAAGGGATTTGCGTCTGACGCGTTGCGTCCCACGAGGGGATTCACCTCGGACGCTTCGCGTCTATTGAAGCATGTCTCAAGTCGCTCAAATGCTGCCGAGCTACCATCCAGCGGCACACGCAGCGTGGCCCGAGCGCCACGCACTTCGAGGCTGCGAACCGACCGAAGCTTTGAATTGAGCCTGGTATCCGCAAGTGCGATGGCCACACTTTTTGTTTCAGCTGAAGCCCTAGCATCCACAGATCGCGAACCTGCAAAGAGACGAACCGAATAAGCCGTGCCTCGATCGAGCTTCCATTTTGGCGACTCGAGGATGACCAGTAGCCCGTCTTGAGTACGCACAAAAGTTATTCCAAGCTCACGCTCCGAACGGCTCATGGTGCAGCTTTCGAACTTGTTGGCCTTGAAGGTCGTCGCGATTGCCCAGGGACCGACGGTGACGGTCTGGGTTTCGCGTGACGGCGACGACTGAGCGAGTCCCGACTTGGCGGCGAGCTTAACACGCGCTCTTGCGATCTTGGGTGCCGGCGGAGGCGGCTCACGCACATCCCATTGGCAAATACGCATGCCGTGAGTTCGTTGAAGAATGTCAAGATGGATGTGGTTATTGTGATAGCTGTCAGCGCCCGGTCCCAGCACCGTGGTAAAGCGATGACAGGCGGAATCCCGCAGCGTCTCACGAAGCGACTTCGCAACATTTTCATCAGTGAGCTCGGCGTGACGGTCGCCAGCGAGGACCAACGCGCGGACATCGATGGCGTTGCCCTTGCCATGTTCGCTAAGTTTGGCATCGATCACACCGTTACGGCCGCGGCACTCGTACGAACCGTAGGTCTCGATACCGCGTAGTGCGGCCCCCAAAGGAGCGGTGTGGGCTGACGCCTCGTCGCGAACCCAGGCAGCAAATGATTCCGCCATCGCGCAACGCAAGGCTGCCGTAGGTTTGATCTCGACACGCCTGTGGTCGGGAAGCACCACAGCATCCAATCTAACCATATCGCGACCGCCGCAATCGCCTGGGCCGATGAGCCTTGGCAACAACTCGATAACGGCGATGGTGGCGAGTCGCTGGTCGCAATCACTTGGTCCGCTGTTGACATCGGCAGTATTGAAATCGGGCCCGGCCGCTTCGGCAAAGGAGTGCGGCTCCGGCCATGCTGGCGGGCGCGGTCGCGGCAAAGGCACGTTTTTGACGATGGCTATCGCAGTCGGGGCCGTATCCTTCCTTGATGTCGTGGGCTCATTCTGGTCAGGCTTCAATTTCGTTCTACGCTGCGGCGATGTACGCGAGCTGTCGGTTGGTCGATGTGTGTTTCGGTGCTGCCGCCTCCAATTCTGTGATGCAAATAGATTAGGAAAAAATTTGTCAGATTGCGGACGCACCCCGCTCGACCGGAAAAGATCGCCGGAAAACTGCGCATGAGCGGCAGGCAAGGCGATTTTGAGTGACGCCGCACCGGTGCATTCGGCTACCACCAAAGCGGTTGCCGCCAAAAGCCAGCGCGAGAGCCGAATTTTGTCACGCATATCGATGCTCAAGCGCATCGGATGGGAAAAGTTCCTGCCTTCACCTCAACGATGTCTAATGTCCGCATTGGGTCAAAAGCAGACATTTCGTGAGGTCCGAAATAGCAGACACCAGCTGACCTTCTCGATGTCTCCCGTTTCCGCTGGCAATCGGTCAAAAAGACCGATCGTCGACGAACCGAATTGCGAAGGGGCGCCCCGCCAGAGCGCCACCGAGCCCATCCGTGAATTGCAGCGGTGTGCACCGCTTGAGGGCGGCAGTTGCCGCGTCCCAATAAACTTGGCGCACGTCTGGCGGGGTGTCTCGGGTAACGTAGGTCGTTCTCGGTTCCGAAATCATTCCACCGTGACTGTTGAAGCTCAGACGCAGCGTTATTTGAGTGCCGGACCGTGCGACATCCTTTTCGGGCGGAACCCAGCATGTGCGCAACGCGGAAAACACATCGCGGATCGTATTCAGGTCGCGCGGCAAGCTGCCGGCTGTGTTCCTCTCGGCGGGCGCATCAGGCGTATTGCCGTCCGTCGCGCTTGCAATGGTCAGCTGTAAAGTCTGCCCGATGGGGAAATCGATATCAGGTAAGCAGGGACGATGGCTGAAAATGCTGCAATAGGTTCCGTAAGGGATACACGGACGGTGGCCAAGAACGCTGCAGGGATAAGAACTGTGTAGTGATGGGAGGTGCACACCCCTTCTAAACACATGAAGGCCATGCCTGAGCGGACGATCAGTGCGCTCGAGATGCGAATCCTTTCTGAATACGTGAAGGCCATGCCTGAGAGGATGAACATTGTGCCCAGGAACTTGCCAACGGGCGTCACAACACGAAGACCATGCCGTAATCCCGCTTGTGATCACGACACAGGTAGCAAATCTCAAAAGCAGCCGGCTCTTCATTTCCGTACTTGAGGTGCTGCTTGCCAAAGATAGCCTGAGACTACGGCCAGCCCGATAATAATAATGCTTACTATGTCCGTTTTGGGTCAAAATCCTGCGGCAATCTATTGCAGGAGCTTGCCGTTATCGGTCACGGCGTTGAGGAACTCCGTGATTTTCTTGTTCATAAACTCGACGTCTGCGGCTTTCGCGGGTGAAACCGCAAAATGACCTTGCAATGACGGGATCACAATGTATTGCGCGCCGGGGATATGCTTGGCGTCTTCGGCTGCTTCGGCTGTGGGATTATAGAGGTCGCCCGGAGCATTCATCAGAATTGCTTTTGCCTTGATGCTCTCAAGGGCTTTTTTTGTGTCCACATTAAAACCGGGTGCTGTGCCCACGTCGTGACGATCGTAGGCCCAGGTCTGCCAAATCCAGTTGTTGGCATCGAAGCCGCCCTTGATCCAAGTATCTTCAAAACCCTTGATCCAGTTCACGACGTCGAGTCCCTTGGGATACTCGGCACGCACACCAATCGCCACGGAGCCGTAAACAAGTTAAAGAGCAACCTCTCGAATGTCCCCTGTCTGGTGATGGCAGAAATCATGGCGTCGCTTCGTGAACTACACCGGGAGCACCAGCCACTCGTCAGCCCACTGGCCCACGACGCCCTGTCGGCGCGGCTGATCGAACAGGCCGGATTTAAGACCTTCAATATCGGCGGTTCGGCGTTGTTGGCGGCGCGCTATGCGTTGCCGGACCTTGGGCTCGCCGGCTTCGCCGAAATGCTGGCGGGCATCCGCGACATCGTCGAAGCCTCGAAGCTTCCCTGCCTCGTAGACGCGGATGACGGTTATGGCGACGTCAAAAGCGTCGTGCGGACCATTCAGGGCTATGAAGCCGCGGGCGTTTCCGGCGTGCTGCTGGAAGATCAGGGCAGGGAGGGCAAACAGCCTGGCGCAGCTTCAGCCCGCAGCGTCGTTCCGCTGGAGGTGATGGAACAAAAGCTCAAAGCCGCAATGGCCGCGCGACAGAATTCCGATTTTGTCATCATCGGCCGCACGGATGCCTACGGGGCGGAAGGACTCGATGCCGCACTCAAGCGCGCCGAACATTTCCTGCGTCTTGGTGCCGACGGGATATTCGTGGCCGGGTTAAAGACGCCGGGGGACTATGTCCGGGTCGGCAAGGCCTTCAAAGGCGCCTGGAACTGTGCCGCCATCTTCGAGGCGGCCGCCACGCCGTGGCTTACGCCGGCAGAGCTCTACGATATGGGATTTTCACAAATCGCTTATCCGAACATCCTTATTGGGCGCGTGGCGAAGGCGATCGAGCATGGCCTGCAGCGCCTCGGCCAACTTGCTGCAGGCAAGGATAGTGCCTTCACGGACGCCGAGCAGGAAATCGCGCTGAAGAGTTTGGCCGACGCGCTCAATTTGCAAAGATGGAAAGACCTGGAGAAGAAATATTCATAAGCCTAGCCATGGTGGAGACGTCGGTCGATGGCGAGCAGGAGACCGTTCACGCTCGCTGCAAACAAAACGAGCAGGAACGTCACCGCCATGATCAAATCAATATTGTAGAGACTGATTGCGTTCATCAGCAGGTAACCGAGCCCGTGCTGGGCGGCGAACATTTCACCGAGTACGGTGCCGATCAGCGTCAACGAAAATCCGACGCGAATGCCGGTAAAGATTTCCGGAACCGCGGCGGGAAACAAGATCGTGCGCACCATGACCGTTGGGTTGAGCTTGAAGACGCGACCGGTCTTGATCAGAATCGGCTTGATGTTACGTACAGCGTTCAAAGTAAACAGGGCGACCGGGATGATCCCGTGAATTGCGCCGAAAGCGATTTTCGCCGAAATGCCGAGCCCGAAAGCCAAAAGAATGATCGGATAAAGCGTGATCTTCGGTATTGAATAGAGCGAAACGAGCATCGGCTCCATCGCGTCACCGGACAGGCGATGCAATCCGAGAGCGAAGCCAATGAGTAGCCCGAGCGCCACCGCAATCGCGAGCGCGGCGGCAAACGCCTTCAGAGTATCGGCAAGATGGAGCCAAAAAACGTCCGTCCGCATCAAGTTGCCGAGAAACCGGGTCGTCTCCCATGGGGAGCGCAACGCGACTTCGCCTACGGCGAGATAGGCCAATTCCCAAAACAGGAATAAGCCGACGATCAGGATGACCGTATTGCGAAACGGCGCACGTGAGTCTCCCTGCGTCACTTCTGGCCCCTTCTGGCGAGCAGCACCCTCTCCCAGTGCGAGAGCAGGCTGTTGGCGGCAATCGAGAGCAGCAGGATCAGCAGAATGAGCGGGTACATCGTGGCGTTGTCGAAGTTTGTATAGGCGTAGCTGATTTCGTAGCCCATGCCCGCACGCGCCATAATGAATTCCGAACCTATGACTCCAATGAACGCATAGGCGAGCGCCAGCTTGGCCGCAGTCAGCAGGTAGGGCGCGCAAAACGGCAGGGTGATGCGCAGGGCTGTCTGCAACGGGCTGAGCTTATTGACCCGAGCTGTTTTCTTTAGCACTGGAGGAACGCGGTCGAGGCCGTTGAGCGTGGTAACGATCACGGCGACGATGGCCAGCAGAAATCCGATCAGAATCTGCGGCCCGTCGCCAAGACCGAAGATGACAATGAACAGCGGATAGAACGCAAAAACCGGGATGGCGTAGTAGGTCGCAAATAGCGGATCGAGGATGTCACGCGCCGTCCTGTAGCCATGCAAAATTGTGCCGGTGATGACCCCGAGGACGTATGCTGAGCCAAACGCCAAAAGTACATTTGCCAGGCTTTTGCCGATGTCGCCGAAATAGCGTCCGGCCAGCAGCATGCGAAAGAGATCACGGACGATAATGTGTGGGGGCGGCATGGTGATCTTGTCGATGACGCCGGCGAGGCACAGTGCTTCCAGCAGCAGGATGAATCCTGCGATGACCGCAAACTGATAGATCCGCAGTCTGCTCATGCGCCGTTACCCGCCCGTCCCATCGTCTTCAGGGATTCCTGGCGCAATGTCTTCCATAAACGGCTCGTCATTGCGCCGAAATTCTCGCGTTCGACGATCCGGCTATCGCGCTCGCGCGGCCAGCCCGTCTCGACGAGATCGATCGCTCTGCCAGGTCGCGCCGACATAACGACGATGCGGTCTGCCAGCATTACCGCTTCGTCGAGCGCATGGGTGATCAGAAAGACGGTTGCGCCGGTTTCGCGCCACAGCCGAAGCATCTCGTCGCCCATCAACAACCGGGTTTGCTGATCAAGTGCGCCGAATGGCTCATCGAGCAGAATAAGGCGCGGCTCCGCCACGATGGTACGCGCGATACAGACGCGCTGGCGCATGCCGCCTGACAGTTGGGCCGGATAGCTTCGCGCAAAATCACGCAATCCCATCATGTCGATGACCGCGGCCACCCGGCTCACCTTTTCTTCGGTGGCGATGATCTTCTGTCGCAAGCCAAATTCGATATTCTCGCTGACATTGAGCCAGGAGAAGCAGGCGTCTTCCTGGAAAACCACTCCGATGCCGTCGGGAACGGTGTCCTTGATCGCGCGGCCTTCGAACTCAATTTCGCCCAGCGTCGGAGGCGTGAGGCCCGCGATCAACTCGAGCAGCGTCGATTTTCCACAGCCGGACGGACCGACCACGGCGAAAAACTCGCCTTTTCTGATTTCGATATCGATTGGGCCGAGGGCGTGCACTGGCTCCCCGCCGGTGCCGGCGGGAAATACCTTTGTCACCCCGCGCAGCGTCACCTGTGCCGCGGACACGCGATCATCCTCCGGTGCGCAGCGCCCTATTTCACTTTCTTGAGGTCATCCGGCAGGAACCGGTTATCGATGATCTTGGACAGATCGATGTCGCCGGTCAGCGCGCCCACGCTTTTCTGCACCTCGATAATACGCTTCATTCCATCGAGATGGATGTCGCCTTCGCCCCAATAAGGAATGCCGTCAGTGGTGCTGGTGATCAGGTTCTTGATGGCGCTTGTCGCTATTTCCGGGGTGATGTTGAAGGGCTTGGCGATGATCTCGCCGGCTTCTTCTGGATGGGTCCGCATGAATTCGATGGCGCGTCGGCGCGCGCGGATCACGGCGCTGATGAAGTCGCCGCGCGTCGCTACGGCCTGGGCGGTCGCCACGCCGACGACGTTGTCGAGCGGGGGCAACGCCTCCGCACCGGTGATGAGAACGCGGAACTTGTCCTTCATTTTGGACCAGAGCGGCTCGGTTACAGGGGCTACGTCGATCTGTCCAAGGTCGAGCGCTGCAACCATCGGGCCGAATCCGCCGGTTTTCACAAGCTCGGCATCCTCCGGCTTGAGCCCTGCTTTCTTCAGCAACAGGATATCGAGCGCCTGGCTGGTCGAGCGCGGATTGGTGTAGCCAATCTTCTTGCCCTTAAGGTCGGCAATTGTCTTGATCGGCGAATCCTTCTTCACCAGCCAGGCGAATTCGGCGATGGTGAGTACGTTGTCGCTGACGATCCGAAGATCGGCGCCCTGCTGGATGGCGACGGCAATCGCGCCGGGGTTGGCCTCACCATAGGCGACGCCGGCCATCGCGTTGCGGACCGACGTGCCGCCGCCCTCCGAAGCGATGATGCCGGTGACGTTGGCGCCTTCTTGCTGAAAGTATCCCTTGGCCAAAGCAATGCCGAACGGCATGCCATTCGCGGATGAGCCGTAATTGCCGATGGCGATATCTTCCGCGCTCGCCGAGCTGAGCGCGGCCAGCGTCAGTGCAATTGCCGGAAAGACGCGACGCGCGAAAATTCGGCCAATCATCGTTTCCCCCTGCTTGTGTTCGGCCGGGTTACATCCGGCTTGGTTTTGCACCGACACACACGTTTAATGCCCATTATAGACGGCCTGCCAGCCGCCGCTATGCAAGTTTGCCGCCGGAATTTACTGCCCTCAAAAAGCAGTCGCCCGGCAAAGTGCAGGGGATGCACTTGCCGGGCGGAGGGGACAAGCGGGGACTTGTCCTTAGGGGCAAGTACGAAACTAACGGCGCGGTGGCGTCTCGACACCTATACGGTCGTATAATTCGGTATAGGTCGGCTTTTGCCGGAATGCGCCGCAATTGGCTCACCCGCGGGGTGTGGCGCGCCAGCCCCGGCCATCAATGGCAGCCCTTCAGCAAGGCGAAGGGTGGCCGACGGGCTGGGTACGGCGTTGATCGAATGAACGATCTTCCAGCCTGATGATGCCCTTTGCGAGCGCGTAAGCGAAAAACGCCATGCCGCTTCCCGCAATGACATCTATGAAATAGTGCGCTCCCTCGGTGACGGTCGCGGCGAGCATGGCTGCGTTCAGGATCAGCAAGGCAGCGAAAATAGGGCGATAACCGCGCAGGGTCAGAGGCGTCAGGACGGCGACGGTTGCGTGGAATGAGGGGAAGGTGGCAATGCCGCCCGGAGGGTTGCTCATGACCAATGGTCCGGCCTCGCGCAGGCGCATCAGATGATCGAGTGGCGTTGCGCCGGTAAAATGCAGAATGTTGAAGTCGGCACGATCAACAAAGACGATCGGGCCGGCTGCCGGCAAGAGTGCGGAAACAATAATTGTGAGGGTAAAAGCGATGGCGAAGGCGAGAAGATAGGTACGGACTTCAGTGAGCCGGTTTGTGCAAGCCAGAACGACCAGTGGAAAAGCGATTTGAAATTTAATGGTGTCGTAGGCCGAATGAAAAATCGTCTGGACGAGAGGATGCCTGTCGACCCAATGTGCGAAGTCGGACCATGTCAGCCCAAGGGCCATGTCGACGTTCGCCAAAAGCTGATCTTGAAGCGGAAATGCCATGCGCTGCATCGCATAGGCCGCGAGCACACCGCATAGAATGGTAATGATCAGGTACAGCGCGCCGAAGAGAAGCGTTCGTGCGGCTTCAACAATCCTGGTTTGGGGCGCTAGCTGACTCAGGATATCGAGGACCAGCACGTAGCCGACCAGCGGCAGGATATTTGGCAGCGATGTGAAGGTGAATTTCGTAGCGACCGAACAGATCAGTCCAATCACCACCAGCGCAAATGTCAAAAGAGTCGCAGAGCGCGAGATTGGACTCATGCGCGACTGAATAATGATGCTGCGATACTTTCGCACGAGCAGACTGAGGTTCATGACCAGGATGCCCCTGAAGCGCCTGAATGACTGCGGTTTTGCTGGCGACCTCGGCCCGCACGCCAATGAAATTAAAATTGCACGCTGACCGTGAGCCAGCGTGATTAAAATTTCCTTTACGCAAATTGCGTCAGGGCAACCGTTGTGGCTGATAGTAAATCGGTTTGGCGCCTAGAACTTGCCCGGGCGCCAGTCGGTCGTGTAGGCGCTGTAGTCCGGCTCATGAAAGCCGACGACCGTGGGCCGCCGGTGCTTGCCCGTGGGCTTCTTGGCGCGATGGTGCAGCGTCGTTTTGACGGGCGTTTGCCCGGATTTCGGCTGGACGACCCGCGGCCATGTTTCCTTACCCGTGTCCGGTGATGCAGACGGTTCAGGCAAAGAGTCCGGACGCTCGCCTGCCGCCACCACCTGCACGATATGGTAGCCCTGCTCCTTGAGCTCCTTGAGCAGGGTGGGGAGGGCCAGGACGGTCGCCGGATGAATGTCGTGCAGAAGGAGAATACCGCGCCCTCTTTCGTTCAGTCGCCGCATCGCGCGCTTCACGATCTCCTTCGCACTGATGTGCTTCCAGTCATCAGCGACCACATCTGCACTCCAGACCACCAGCGACTTCGAGGCCAGATAGCCTTCGACGGCATCAGTTCTGCCCAGACCCGGAATTCGGAAAAAGGGCGCGAGCGCCTTCGGATCGCCAAGTGCTGCATCGACCGAGGCGATTCCGGCATCGACTTGCTGTTCGACGCGCGCCATCGGCAGCCGCTGAAAAGCAAACGGGTGATTCTGACTATGCGTGCCAATCGTATGCCCGGCGTTGTAGAGGCGCCGGACGATTGACGGATAGGCGCGGGCCATCTCGCCAACCAGAAAATATGTTGCCTTCACGCATTGAGAGGCGAGCGTATCGAGAATTTCGTTGGTGTAGGGCGGTATCGGCCCATCGTCGAAGGTGAGCACCACCTCATGGTCCTTGAGCGGCAGCGATTGCGCATATTGCATGCTGCCGATACGGCGAAAGTCTTTTGGACTGACTGTGAGAACGCGGCTGGTACCGAGCGCACCAGGGTTGCCGGCGCACGGCTCCGCCATGGCTGCTGCGCCACCGACCAACCACAGAACAAGAAACACTACACCGCGCATTAGGCCCCCTCGGACCCGAAACCGCATCATCCACCTCCGACGGGAGGCACCTGACTATATGGTGTTCGACATTAACGGGCGCTTGTGCCTTTTAAATGTGCACAGCATTGTTTTCCAATCATTTTTCCTCGATACGGTAAAAAAGCGGCGTTTTTACCTCGCCAGGCCAGAGCTTCGGGCCGAAATTACGTGAACGACCGTAAAGCCCCGCCGTTTGATCTCCCGCAGGAAGGCCGGAAGCATCCGGGCCGTCTGCGCCTTGGTGTCGTGAAACAGCACGATGCCGCGTCCCGTCCGCTCGATGCGAGAAAGAATGAGATGGAGCTCCTGCTCGGGAGACATCCGCACCCAGTCGCTTGCCCAGATATCGGCACCGAACACCACGAGGCCACGCTCTGTCATGCGCTCGAGGAGCGGCCCGTTCGATGCGAAGCCCGGAAAACGGAAAAATGGTGTTGTCGGCGTCGTCCGCCGCTCGCCGTAAAGGGCGAACTCGCTGGCGGCGATCCCGCGATCGATGTCTGCTTCGGCCATAGCGGCCGACATATGATCGAGCAGGGGATGCGAATAGCTGTGATGGCCGATGCTATGGCCCTCAGCGAGGGTCCGGCGGGCGATTTGCGGATGTGCCGCCACATTTCTCCCGAGCAGGAAAAATGTCGCGCGTACGCATTCATTTTTGAGAGCGTCAAGAACCTTCGGCGTGGTGCCGGGCCAGGGGCCATCATCGAACGTGAGGACCAGCTCTTTGGCCCGCAGCGGCAGCGTCATGGGGAATTGCTTGTGGCCGACGCGCGGCGTGCTCTTGGCGTCGACCTCGATTGTCCGTGCGGTCCCGAGCGCATCCGGATTGCCGGGGCAGGAGGCCGCCGTGGCAGTGACCGGAGCAAAGGCGACTGCGATTGAGAGAAAAAGCGCACGCGTCATAGGCCATCCAATGCCGCAACGCCTGGCAACCGGCAAGCTCAGATTCAATCGCGGATTTGTGCGTTAGTCATTGCCCGACGTGCAGGGTCGGGCGTACAAGCGTGGCGCTTTCATCTTGCCGGCAGGCTTCGACATGCTCGATCACGAACAAACGAACGGTGCTGAAGCTGCGCAACTGCCGCGCAACAAGGACGGCTCCATCCGCAAGATCTTCGTCAAAAGCGTCGCCCGCAGGATCGAAACGGGGGACGGCGCCGGTCTGCGTGCGCTTGTCGGTGACCTTCACGAATCCGACATGGGCGCGCTAATCGAGGCTTTGCCGCCCGAACAGCGGCAACGTCTGGTCGAACTGCTTGGTATCGATTTCGACTTCACGGCGCTGACCGAGGTGGACGACGCGGTTCGCGAGGAAATTCTCGAGGAGCTGCCATCCCAGGCCGTAGCAAAGGGCGTAAGCGAACTGGAATCCGACGACGCCGTCGCCATCCTCGAAGACTTGCCGAAAGACGAACAGGCCGAAATTCTCGAGCAATTGCCGCAAACCGATCGCGTCGCGCTGACGCGCAGTCTCGATTACCCAGAAGAATCGGCCGGCCGGCGCATGCAGACGGAATTCATTGCGGTGCCCCCGCATTGGAATGTCGGCCAAGCCATCGACTACATGCGCGAAACGACGGAATTGCCGGACCATTTCTACGAACTCTATGTGGTTGATGAGGGCGGACACTTTCTCGGAGCCGTGCCGCTTGACCGATTGCTGCGCAGCAAGCGGCCGGTGCCCATTCTGGACCTGATGGAAAAAGATCGGCCGCGGGTCAGTGCCGTTCAGGACCAGGAGGAGGTCGCGCGCCTGTTCCAGCGCTACAACTGGGTGACTGCTCCCGTTGTGGATACCGGCGACCGTCTGGTCGGCGTCATTACTTTCGATGATGTTGCCGACGTGATCGAGGAGGAGGCGGAGGAAGACATCCACGCTCTTGGCGGTATCACCCGGGACGAGCAGTTATCCGACTCGGTCTGGAAGATTGCGCGCGGCCGGTTCAACTGGCTGCTGGTCAATCTCGCGACTGCGTTTCTGGCGTCATCGGTGCTCGGTCTGTTCGAAGGCCAGCTGCAGAAAATGGTCGCCCTTGCGGTTCTGGCGCCCATCGTCGCAAGTCAGGGGGGCAATGCCACCACGCAAACCATGACGGTTGCGGTGCGCGCCTTGGCGACGCGCGACCTGACTGATGCGAATGCCTGGCGCGTGATCATGCGCGAACTCATGGTCGGGGTGTTCAATGGCGTCGCTTTTGCCATTATCACCGGCGTGGCGGCCTACATCTGGTTCAGGGTGCCGGGGCTCGGGTTCGTGATTGGACTTGCCATGATCTGTAACCTGATCGCGGCGGCCCTCGGCGGAATCCTTATTCCACTCGTCCTGCACCGGCTCAAGTTCGATCCGGCGGTGGCTTCGAGTCCCTTTGTGACGACGGTCACCGACGTCGTGGGCTTTTTCTCGTTTCTGAGCATTGCGAGCCTGTGGTTTGGCTTGCGTTAGGGCGCGGACCGCCGGTTACCAACTGTTCACCCTATTTGCTGACCAACGCTTAAAGCCCCACCCGTAACCCTATAGCCGGCGCCGTAGCGTAGGCTGGGAGCATCCCGGTGCACGAGGTCAATACTGTAGCAGCGCGCCTGGATCGCGGGCGCTGGCTGACGGCTCGGGCAAGGCGAAGGCGCATTCCCGGTTCGGAGCTTGCCTCCCCCGCGCCCGCGCAACGCATGGCCGCGGTGTCGCGCCTGATCATCGCATGCGCGTGTCTTACGGTTGCAGCGATCGTGCTCGCAACCGGCGTCGGCTATCGGTGGGCGTGGCAAAGTGATGAACGGCTTACGCTCGAGCAACACGCAGCCTTGCGCAATGCCATCTCGGTGCTTCAGCCGTCTCTCTTGAAGTCGGGCGATGCTGATCCGCGCCTGATACGAACAGCCGAGCAAATCGCCGGCGTGAAAAATATCAAATTCACAAGCGATCCGGATACGACGGATCGCGAGATTCAGCCGGTGGTGACCGGCGACGGCCGCATCGCAGGCTTTTTCGTCTGGGAGAGCTCGCGTCACATGACACGAGCGATGGACCGCTTGGCGTCTGTCGCCGCAGTCATTGCCTTCGCTTTGGCGGCCTTTGCCGCCATGTCGCTCTTCCATCTCAAGTGCGCACAACGGGAGTTGGCGGTGAGGGAAGCGGATGCCGTGCGTGCGGCCGACGAGGACAAGCTCACTGGCCTGCCGAACCATGCCAAGACCCTGGAATTGCTGGATCTCGCCCTGGCGGAGCAGCCTGACGACGCTTGCACGACCTTCGCGCTCATAGAGATCGACGGCATGGATGACGTGGCCGCACAACACGGTGTTTTGGGGAACGATGAACTCATTGCAAGCCTCGCCAGGCTATTGAAGGAGGCTCTGCCCGCTCACGCGATGTGCGGGCGGATCGCCACCGATGAGTTTGCAGTCATACTGACAGCGAGTCCGCATATCGATGCTGAGGCAGTCATCCGCACAGCGCTTGAATCGATTGCGCGCCCGCACTGGATCGATAGTGTCGTCCGAATAAGCGCGCATGCAGGTTTTGCTCAGGCGCCGCGCCATGCCAAGACCCGGGGTGAACTGACGCGCCGCGCCGATCTCGCGTTGCGCGCGGCGGCCAAAAAAGGTCCGGGCGCAATCGTCATGTTCAACGTCTCGATCGACACTGTATCGACCGATCAGAAATTCATTCACCGGGAGTTACCGCGCGCGCTGAGCGCGAATGAGCTGGACTTGTACTACCAGCCGATCGTCGCATCCCACGGCGGAAGAATGGTTGGCGTTGAGGCTTTGTTACGCTGGAATCACGCAACGCGTGGCACGATCGCACCGGCGACGTTTATTCCGGTTGCCGAACAAATGGGATTGATGGACACAATCGGCGCCTTCGTGCTGCGCCGCGCCTTGCACGAAGCCAAGCGCTGGCCTGATGACCTCTATGTGGCGGTGAATCTGTCGCCGTTGCAGGTGCGCGATCGGACCATTGTCGACCTGGTGCGCTCAGCATTAGCGGAAAGCGCGATTGCGCCCTCGCGGCTCGTCCTGGAAATCACCGAAGGCGTTTTGATCGACAATCCGGACGAGATGGTCAAGCGCATCAAGGATTTGCACGACCTTGGCGTGCGTGTCGCTCTCGACGATTTCGGTTCCGGCTATTCGAATCTCGGCTACCTCCAACGGTTTCCTCTCGATAAACTCAAAATCGACAAGAGCTTTGTTGCTGCGCTCGGCCATTCGTCAAACGGTGGCGTGATCATCCAGGCAATTGTGGCGCTTGGCCGGGCGCTCGGTTTGACGGTCCTGGTCGAGGGCGTGGAAACCGAGCATCAGCGGGTCCTGCTGCGGCTCGCCGGCTGTGACGAGATGCAGGGCTTCCTGTTTGCCAAGCCCGCTCCGGCCAAGGCCATCGACAGGCTCCTGGTTCAGGCCAAAAGGGGCGGCAAGCCTCTGGAGGCCTCCGACGAGGCGCTGACAGCGTGACTTTCAGATTATAGAGTCGTCCGCGAGCGGAGGGCGGAGCATGATCCCCAATGCCTGGTCGGGCTTCGATTTCGGTCTCGGTGCCGATGTGGACATGCTGCGCAAGACCATCAGCGGGTTCGCGCAGGACCGCATCGCGCCGCGCGCTGACGCAATCGATCGCGAGAATGTCTTTCCGCGCGATTTGTGGCCGGAGATGGGTGCGCTCGGCCTTCATGGCATTACCGTCGAAGAGGAATACGGCGGTTCTGGCCTCGGCTACCTCGAGCACTGCATTGCCATGGAGGAAGTTTCGCGCGCCAGTGCAGCCGTCGGTTTGTCCTACGGCGCGCACTCGAATCTCTGCGTCAATCAGCTTCGCCGCAATGGCAGCGAGGCGCAGAAGCGCAAATATCTGCCCGCGCTGATTTCAGGGGAGCATGTCGGTGCGCTGGCGATGTCGGAGCCTGGTGCCGGTTCCGATGTGGTGTCGATGCGCACCCGCGCGGACAAGAAGGGCGATAATTACGTCCTCAACGGCTCGAAAATGTGGATCACCAACGGGCCCGTCGCCGATACGATGGTCATCTACGCCAAGACCGATCGCACCGCAGGCGCACGCGGCATCACTGCGTTCATCGTCGAAAAAGGCTTCAGGGGTTTTGCCCCGGCGCAGAAGCTCGACAAGCTGGGGATGCGCGGGTCCGATACGAGTGAATTGGTATTCACGGACTGCGAAGTGCCCGAGGAAAATGTGCTCGGAGCGGTCGGCAATGGCGTCAATGTGCTGATGTCAGGTCTCGACTACGAGCGCGTGGTACTTGCGGCCGGTCCCCTGGGCATCATGCAGGCGTGCATGGACGTCGTGATCCCCTACGTGCACGAGCGCCAGCAGTTCGGGCAGCCGATCGGACGTTTTCAACTGGTGCAGGCCAAGCTCGCTGACATGTATGTGACGATGAACGCGGCAAAGGCCTACGTGTACACGGTCGCGCGAGCTTGCGATGAGGGTCGGACGACCCGTGAAGACGCCGCCGGCGCCATCCTGTATGCCGCCGAACGTGCGACGTGGATGGCGTTGGAAGCGATCCAGTGCCTTGGCGGCAATGGCTATATCAACGACTTTTCCACCGGACGGCTGCTGCGCGACGCCAAGCTCTACGAGATTGGGGCAGGGACGTCCGAGATCCGCCGCATGCTGATCGGGCGCGAAATCTTCGAAAAAACGCGATAGATACTGCATCAGTTGACCGAATTAACTTTTCGCCAGCGCGAATCAGGTAGGGCATTGGCCGACGCCACTGGCGATGGGGATTTGCGGCCATGATGCGGGTGCGCCTGAAAGCTGACGGGCGGATCGTGGAAATCCTGCCTGACGGCACCGAGAAGACGGTCGATCACAGGGATCCGGCGCAATTCGTGCGCCAGGTGCGGTCGCGCTGCGGGCTCACGCAGGCCGCGTTCGCCGAACAAATCGAAGTACCAATCGAGACCGTGCGCAACTGGGAGCAGGGCAAGCGCCATCCACGCGGGCCGGCCCGCGCGCTGCTCAAACTGATTGATCAGGCGCCTGACGTCGCCTTCGCCACGCTGGGCGGCAGAAGGCGCTGACCGCTATTCTGCCGCGGCCGGGATGCTGTGGCGCGGCGAATAGCGCGCGACCCGCATCAGCACGAACATCGCGATCAGGATGCAAACATAGACCACGAGCTGCATTTCGGTCGGCCGTTCGGTATAGCCGATCAGCGCGTGCAGGAGGCGCCCGAAGATGCTCCCTTCCGACAACAACCAGGACGTATCCCAGACCGTGTGGTCGAGCGCCACCACGAGACCTGCATTGTTCAGAAACTGGACGGATTGAGCCGCCATACCTGCGGCAAGCAGGGCGATGAGCCAACTCGTCACCGAGAAGATATATCGGTTCGGGATTGCCAGGAGACCGAAATAAGTCAACGCGCTGAATGCCGCGCCGGCGGCAATGCCGAGCAGGCCGCCGGTCAGCAGCGAGGATACCGTCGTGCCTGACGCAAGTATTCCGTACAGAAAAAGGACGACTTCGGAGCCTTCGCGCAGCACGGCAAGGCCGACCACAATAGCGAGTGCGGTCAGTGGTTTTGCGCCTTCGCTCACTGCAGTGCCCACGCGGCGCATTTCGTCGGCAATTTCGCGCCCATGCCGCGCCATCCACGCGTTGTGCCACATCAGCATGATGACGGCGACACCAAGCACGCTGGCATTGAACAGTTCCTGGCCCGCGCCCTGAAATGCTTCCGAAATGACGCCGGCGAACATGGCAACGATGGCGGCGCCGAGCACGCCCGCACCGATGCCGATCATTATCCAGCGGCTGCGGTCGGGAACGCCGCGCGTTGCGGCCAAGACAATGCCGACAATGAGACCGGCTTCGATGACTTCACGAAAGACGATGATTAATGCGCCGAGCATGACCTATTCCGCGATGATAACACCCTTGGCCGTGGCTTCGTGATATTCGCCGACAAAGGGATAGCGTCCGGGTTTAAGCGGGCCAATGCGCACCACGCCCTTTGATTTTCCGGCGATCACTTTCTCCACCTTCAGGACAGTGCTCTCGAACTCCTCGGGCGTTGCATCTTCGTTGACTACAGTGATGACCACCCGTTGATTGGCCGGCACCTTGATCTCGGCCGGAGTGAATCGGTGTTCCTGGATTGTAAGTACATAGTCATCGGCGCGCGCTCCGGCAGCCGCAACGATCAGCAGACCAACCATGCCGATAGCGACAAGAATAATTCTCATCCGACGATTCCTCTAGTAAAGAATGGCCTCCACAAAAGCATTAAACGTCCGTGATGCAATAACTTTCTTTTACTCTCGAATTATTCCAATGTAAGAACCGATCCGAAAAGCTTGCGGCTCAAAGTATTACGCCATTTTGTATAAGAGAAATTTTTACGTGATCTTTCGTCGCACCTTGGTACGCCCGCTGCAGACCACCGGAACCCCGGTTGGCACCGCTGTGTCGAGAAGGCATTCTTCGTCGTCCCATCGCCGGTCTGTTCCAAGACCCTGTCAAAGGAGACTGTAATGCAAGTGATTGAAGCTCATGGCGCCCGCATTCCGGCGATCGGCCTTGGCACCATGACATTGAAAGACGATGTCTGCGTGCAGGCGGTCAAAACATCTTTGCAGCTTGGGTACCGTCATCTCGACACCGCCGCCTTCTATGGCAACGAGACAGAAAACGGCGAGGGCTTGCGCCAATCGGGCCTCAGGCGCGAGGACGTGTTCATCTGCACGAAGGTACGCCAGGGCGACCTCATGCCGGATGCGTTCGCCAAGGTGCTGGAGCAGAGTCTGGCCAATCTGAAGTTGCCGTACGTCGACCTTTTGTTGATCCACTGGAACAACCCGGACGTTCCGCTCAAGCTTTCGGTCGGCGCGCTGTGCAAGGCAAAAAAAGAAAACAAAACGAAGCATATCGGCGTAGCCAATTTCACGACCAAAATGCTGGACGAAGCCTGGGCGGTGACGTCGGAGCCGCTCGTTTGCAATCAGATCGAGATGCATCCGTTTATCAGTCAGGACAAGGTGCTCGCTGCCTGCAAGAAGCACGGGATGGCAGTCGTCGCCTATTGCCCGATCGCTCGCGGTAAGGTTCCGGGCGCCGACGCGCTTGAGCGCATCGGCAAGACCCACGGCAAGAGTGCGGCTCAAGTCTCGTTGCGTTACCTGGTGCAGATGGGCGTTTGCTCAATTCCACGCACGGCCACACCCGAACACCTGAAGCAAAATTTTGAAGTATTCGACTTCAAGCTTTCGGACAACGAAATGGCAGAGCTCAAGAAGTTGAATGCCACCAACATGCGCGTGGTGAATCCGCCACACGCGCCGAAGTGGGATGAACCGTGAGAAGGACGGGCGCCCTATTGGTTGTCACGATCCTGACAATATCGTCGGCGTCCGCCGAAGACGACAAGCCGAGTGCGCGCGACTCCGCGGCGATCCAGAAATGCATCAAGACCAAAACTGGCCGAAATTGGGCTTGGGAAAATTGCATCGGTGTTGTGTCAGAGCCTTGCGTAAAGAACGAAGGCTCGATGCCTCCGTCGGAGGTCATCGCCTGTTATGATCGCGAAAGGTCGGTGTGGGACGGCATCCTCAACGACAGCTTCCGCCGGCTGCGTGAGAAACTCGATGACAACCAGCAGAGCAAGATGCGCGAGATGCAGCGCGCCTGGATCGCGTCACGCGACAAAACCTGCAGTTTTATCTATGACTATTTCGAGGGCACCATGGCAAACCCCATGATGGCGGCTTGCCAGACCCGCGAAACCGGCCGGCGCGCGCTGTTCCTGCTCGGTTTCGCCAACGATTCCGAAGGCAAGTAAAAGCGTGGTGCAGGCGGTCGAATTCAAAGGATTCAAGGTTCCTGTTGTCGGGCTTGGCACATGGGCGCTAAGGGGCCGTGAGTGCGCCCGGCTGACCGAACAGGCAATCCGGCTGGGCTATCGTCACGTCGACACCGCGCAGATGTACGACAACGAGCGCGAGGTGGGCGAGGGCGTACGCGCATCAGGCTTGCGGTCGGAGGTCATGGTCACCACGAAAGTGCAGCCATCGCTGCTTGCGCCGCACGATCTTGAGCGTTCGGTGAAAGAGAGTCTGGCGCGGTTGCGGCTCGACGTGATCGATTTGCTGCTGATCCACTGGCCGAACCCGCGCGTGCCGCTCGCTGAGACGCTTGGCGCCATGGCCAAGATGAAACGCGAGGGTTACACGCGGCAGATCGGCGTTTCGAATTTCACCGTGGCCCTGCTTGAGGAAGCCACCAAAGCCTCGAGCGAACCGCTGGTCTGCAATCAGGTCGAATGTCATCCCTTTCTGAACCAGGACAAAGTGATTGCGGCGTGCCGGAATCATAAAATGGCGGTCGTTGCGTATAGTCCGATCGCGCGCGGCAATGCCGCAGGCGACAAATTGCTGGAAAAAATCGGCAAGGCTCACGGCAAGAGCGCGGCACAGGTTTGTCTGCGGTGGCTTGTCCAGCAGGGCGTTGTCGTGATCCCGCGCACCAGCAGGTCGGAACGGCTGGAGGAGAACTTTGCGCTGTTCGATTTTGAATTGAGCGATGCCGAGATGCGCGAGATCGCAGGCCTTGCCCGGCGCGGCGGGCGCATCGTTGACTGGACCTGGTCGCCGAAGTGGGATTGAGACGGTGTCTTTGCCCGTGACATTTGAATCCGATACAGCGCTTGTCCTGTTTTCGGGGGGACAGGATTCCACCGTTTGCCTCGCCTGGGCGCTTGAACGTTTCGCGCGGGTGGAGACGATCGGTTTCGACTATGGCCAGCGGCATGCCGTCGAACTCAAGGTTCGCGCGCGGCTGCGCGAACGAATGTCGGCTCTGAACGGCCAATGGGGGCAGCGGCTCGGCGATGATCATCTGCTCAAGCTCGATACTCTCGGCGCAATCTCCGACACGGCGCTCACGCGCGCAACGGCGATCGAATTGGCCGACGACGGTCTGCCGAGCACTTTTGTGCCCGGCCGCAATCTGGTCTTCTTCTGCTTTGCCGGCGCGCTGGCTTATCGGCGTGGTGTCCGCCATCTGGTCGCCGGTATGTGCGAGACCGATTATTCGGGCTATCCCGATTGTCGCGACGACACCATCAAAGCGATGCAGGTTGCGTTGTCCCTTGGTCTCGATAAACGCATCACCATACATACTCCCCTCATGTGGATCGACAAGGCCGACACTTTTGCCATGGCGGAACAGGTCGGAGGCAAGTCATTCCTTGATCTCGTCATTGAGGACAGCCATAGCTGTTACCTGGGCGAGCGGGCAAAACGTCACGACTGGGGCTACGGCTGCGGGACTTGTCCTGCTTGTGAGCTGCGGGCGCAGGGGTTTGCGAAATTCATGAGTCGAAGGCTGACATGACCGACAACGACAGACGCAAGTCCATTGAAGGCATAATTTTTCTAGTGTTGTTTTGCCTGACCATTCCAGCCGCCAACTGGATGATTGGGCATGTAGGGAGCGTTTGCGTTCCCGGCGGCCCTTGTCTGGTCCCTGTCGCCCCCGGAATCATGGCGCCTTCCGGCGTGCTGATGGTCGGTGCGGCACTCGTCCTGCGGGACCTGGTGCAACGACGCCTCGGCGCTGAGTTTGGCGTTGGCGCAATCGTCGCTGGGGCGGCGATCTCGGCAGGCCTTGCGCCGCCGTCGCTGGTGTTGGCCTCTGCCACCGCATTCCTGCTGTCGGAATTTGCCGACTTTGCGGTCTATACGCCGCTGGCCCGCCGTAGATTGGTCACTGCAGTCGTTACATCGAGCATCGTCGGACTGATTGTCGACTCGATCGTGTTTCTCTGGCTTGCTTTTGGTTCTCTCGAGTTCCTGCCCGGGCAGATTGTCGGAAAACTCTGGATGGTCTTGCTCGCAGTTCCTTTCGTCGCGTATCTGCGACGCCGTGATGAGCGGCTCGGTCTCAAAGCCGCATGAGGGTTGGTTATGGGTTCGGCTATCGACATTCTGCGCAACGTCACAACGGGTACCATCACCACGATGCTGCTGAAAAAGGGCATCCGCCGTTCCTGGATGGCGGGTGCAATGCCGTTCGGCATTTCGGGCAAACGTGTGGTGGGCCCGGCTTTTACGCTTCGCTTTGTTCCGGTTCGTGAGGATCTGGCAACGCCGGAGAGCTGGTCGAAACCGATTTCCACACGCAGTGCCATTGAAGCTATGCCGCAGAACTGCGTGGTGGTCGCGGACGCCATGGGCGTGACCGGTGCCGGAATTTTTGGCGACATTTTATGCATGCGCATGGTCAAACGTGGCGTCACCGCGCTGATCACCGACGGGGTGATGCGCGACAGGCACGGCGTCCTGGCGACCGGTCTTCCGGTCTGGTGTGCGGGCGTCGCCGCGCCGGCTTCGGTCAACCAGCTGACCTTCGTCGGCTGGAATGAGCCGATTGGGTGCGGCGGCTGTGCAATTTTCCCGGACGATATCGTTGTTGCGGACGACGATGGCGCCGTCGTGATCCCGAAAGATCTGGCAGACTTTGTGGCCAATGAGGGCGCCGAGCACGAGCTGCTCGAAAGCTGGCTGGTGCAGGAAGTAGAGAAGGGGGCAAAATTGCCCGGTCTTTATCCGCCCGATGAAGAAAATAAAAAACGTTACGAGGCCTGGAAGAAGACTCGGTGATGTTCTTCATCCTTTCGAAGAGCGTCGCTTTTCTGCTTTTGCCTTCCAATCTTCTGATCGTTCTCGGCCTTGCCGGCGTGCTGCTCATGGCGACACGCTGGAGACGTGCCGGCGTCCGCATGGCGGCTACAAGCCTAGTTTTGCTGGCAATTTTTGGCCTCCTGCCCATTGGGGATCTGCTCATTCGTCCGCTCGAAAATCGTTTTCCGCAGTGGGACGTACACCGTGGCGCACCGCTCGGAATTATTGTCCTGGGAGGAAAGATCTCGTCAGGTCTTTCACGTGACTACGGAGAGCCCGTAGTCGTCAGCGACGGTGCGCGGATCGTGGCCATGCTGAAGCTTGCGCGCGCTTACCCGAATGCGCGCATCGTGTATTCAGGCGGCGATGCGAGCCTGTTTGGAAACGGGACGCCGGAAGCCAGTCACGTTTCGTCTTTGCTCGATAGTTTCGGCGTTTCGCGCGAACGCGTGACGTTGGAATCACGTTCCCGCAACACTGTGGAGAACGCCGCCTTCACGAAAGATTTGATAAAGCCGAAGCCTGGCGAGCGGTGGCTTTTGGTGACCTCGGCGCAGCACATGCCGCGTGCTGTGGGCTGCTTTCGCGAAGTCGGGTTTCCGGTCGAGGCTTATCCGGTCGGCTGGCGCGTTGAAAAGCAAGGCAGTTTGTTGGACCTGCACGCATTTTCCGAACGGCTATCACGGCTTGACTCCGCCGCTTACGAATGGATCGGATTGTTGGCCTATTGGACCACCGGGAAGACTTCGGAATTCCTGCCTGCCTCAACGGCGATCAAGAAACAGGCGGACTAGCGTTTTCGAATCTTCCGGCAGAAAACGTCGTAGATCGCGCCGATGACGATACGCACCTCGTCGCTTGCCAAATTGTAGTAGATCGCCTTGCCGTCACGCCGCGTAGAGACCAGCCCGTCGGCGCGGAGGCGCGCGAGCTGCTGCGACACGGTCGGCTGCCGCAGGCGGAGCAAATCTTCCAGCTCACTGACCGACTTCTCGCCTTCGGCGAGAATGCATAGGATCATCAGGCGACTTTCATGAGCCAGCGCTTTTAGAAAATCACTCGCGCGCTTGGCGTTGTCGACCATCCGGTCCAGTTCGCTCGAACGCGCGCGGCCTTCAAGGTGATGCAATTCCATAAGTACACCAACAATCGCGTTTGGATGTCGCTCGAATACAGACGATCAACCGGTCAGGTGCAACGACTTTTCTATCAGCCGCCCACGTTCTCCACCCGATCCAGCCGCGTCCAGTTTCCTGATCAGTGCACCCAGCAAACCCCAGAAATGATCGTCACCGGGATAGCCGCGAATGCGTCCGATCTCTTGTCCCTTTTCAACTAGCACAAAAACCGGGGCGAGCCGTTCCGTTTCGAGAAAGGCCAAGTCTGACGGCAGAGTATGGTCAATGTTCACCCGGCGCAGCGGTGCGCGCTGACCCTCGGCTGTTTTCGGGTAAATCGGTGCAATTTCACGGTCGAACGTTTCGCACCATACACAACCCGCCTGCTCAAACACGATAAGTTCCGCAGCTTGCGCGGTTGATAGCGCAGTGGAAACAGATATTGCGGCGACCAACGCAATACGAGAAAAAAATTTCCTTGTTGGCGACCCGCAGACCAATTTCATTCCTCAGCCGAATGGAGGATGGCAAAGCACCGTGAACATACCACAAGAACGGGCAATACCGGAGAACTGGTGCCGAGTTCAGGGCGCTGACCGATCGAAATTCAACCGTATCGGAACGCCAGCAAATTATCGAACGATCGCAGCTCAATCAAAACGCGATGAAGGAGATCGGTGTCCCGGGCATCGATTGCCTTCGGGATCAGCATCAGGCTTGCTTTGGCGCCATCGACCAGCCTGCGAAATTCGGGTGCGGCGCGCACAGCCTCGCTGGCGATGCCGTCGCAGCGGTCAAGCAGGGTGCCATAACCCGAAGCCTTGGCGGCGACGCCTGACCGTATCTCGGAGCTGCCCCAGTCGAGCGCCCGGTCGTCATAGGCCATCAGCGCATCCATCATCATGTTGGCGTCTCGCACGCAGTCAGCCAGCACCACAACGCCACTTTGTTTGCGGAGGTCGTAGAGGTCACCACGAACGGCGTCGAGCGCGCTGCGTGCGGCATCGAGGCGCCCGGTTTTGAGCATGATGTCGGCGCCGACCAGCCGTGCGCTAACGCTTGTAAACAGTTTGCCGTAAAGCGTGTTGGGGGCGAAAACGTCAGGCCGCTTGCCGGAAAAGCGCTCTGTGAACCTGCCCCAGGCATCGCGCAGGCGGTCCAATTCCAGCGAGGCGAGGTCGATATTGTCAGTCCGCAGGTAGCCGATTGCGACCCGGTTGTGGGCGCTCACTGATTCGACCGCTGCGTTGAAATCGGTCAGGTCATCGGCGCGGGCGAGGCTGCCGGCCAGCAGAGCGCCGATCAGGCATGCGATACGGGCGACCCAGGGCAGCATCGACGTTCATCCAATTTTGACGTGGGAATCTATATATTTGTAAATATAGGCGGGGTGGCTTCGGCCGACGAGGCGAAGTTGGCCGCGTGGTTTATAAGTACTGATCATGATTGGACGGCGAAATCTGCTGGTTGGTGCAGCGTCTTTTGCGGCGTTTGTCGCTTCACGCGCGCGCGCGGAACAGCCGATCCTCACGGACGACGGCCTCTACAAGCAGCCCTGGTTTCTGGAAAGCTTTCTTGATCTTGGTGACGATCTCGAAGGGGCCGGCAAGGAGGGCAAGCGGTTTGTGGTCATGTGGGAACTCAAGGGCTGTCCCTATTGCAAGGAAACGCATTTCGTCAATTTCGCGCAACCGCGAATAGCGGATTATGTGAAGACGAACTTTGAAGTCCTGCAACTCAACATTATCGGATCGCGCAAGGTCACCGACTTCGATGGGACGGAGCTGTCTGAAAAGGAGCTCGCCGCGAAATACGGTGTGCGTTTCACGCCGACCTTTCAGTTCTTTGGCGAAAATGCCGCAGTGCTCAAAACCTTGCCGCCGGCTAAACGTGAAGTGGCGCGCTCTCCCGGCTATATGCGTCCCGAAGACTTCCTCGCCATGTTTCGTTACGTGCGGGAAAAAGCCTATGAGGGCAAAAGCTTTCGTGACTATCTGAAGGCGATGCCGAGCTGAAGATTTCCAGGCGGGTGGACCGGACGAATATTCTTTTTTCTGAATATGATTTGAACAAGCAGCTGACCATGGCTATGGTCGGCGCGACGGGGCCTCGTTCCGCTTCAAGATGATCATTCGAAAGGAAGTATCCATGCGACAACTATCTCGTCGCGATGCCTTGGCGCTCGGTGTGTCAGGCGCGGCGCTCACATTCATCGGGCTCGACGAGCGCGCGTCCGCAGCAGCGAAGGAGGCGGCCGAACAGATCGCCAAATTCACCGGGGGGAAAGCCGCGACGGACGGCAAGATCTCGATCGAATTGCCGGAGATCGCCGAGAACGGCAACACCGTTCCACTGTCTGTTTCAGTTGATGCGCCAATGGCTGCCGACAACTACGTCAGCGAAATTCTTGTCGTCGCCGAGGGCAATCCCAATCCGGGTGTGGCCACATTCCATTTCTCGCCAATGTCTGCCAAAGCAGAGGCGTCCACGCGCATCCGTCTCGCCACAACCCAGAACATCATCGCAGTCGCAAAGACGAGCAAAGGCGAATTCTTCACCGGTCAGAAACTTGTGAAAGTCACCATTGGCGGCTGCGGCGGCTAATCCGGCAACAATAAAGGTTCAAGGAGACAATCATGGCGGAAAAGCCACGACTCAAGCTTCCCAAGGATGCCAAGAAAGGCGACGTCATCGAAATCAAGACGCTCTTGGCGCATATTATGGAATCAGGTCAGCGCAAGGATAAGGATGGCAAGACGATCCCCCGCAAAATCATCAACAAGTTTGCCTGCGAGTTCAACGGCAAGCCGGTTTTTGCGGTCGATCTCGAACCGGCAATCGCGGCCAATCCCTACATGCAGTTCCATGCCAAGGTCGAAGAAAGCGGTACGTTCAAATTCGCATGGACCGATGACGACGGGACGGTCACGACGGCAGAAGAAAGCATCACCGTGAGCTGATGCCGCTCGGAGGGGCCACGGTAGCGCATAAGAAAATACGTTGGGAGGATCGGATGACGCGTGGCGGGATTTTGGCGAGCGGTACAGCCGCCGTCTTGTTCGTAGTTGGCGCTCTCGTCAGCGCGGGCGGATCAGACGCCGACGCGCAGGCCAAGAAGGAGGCGCCACTCGAGACCAAGGGCGATGCGTCGGTGCGGCCCTGGAAGCGGTATGCCGGGTGGCCCGCACGTGACGAATCAAAATTCAACACGCTGGGGCAGGTGTCATCGCCGCCAGCGGCAAGCGCGCCGCGCAAGCTCGCCGGTCCGATCATGGGCGACGCCGCCAAAGGCGCCGAGCTGGTGGCCGATCGCAACCGGGGAGGCTCATGCCTTGCTTGCCATGTCATGGGCCCGGCAGGCGGAGCCAATCTCCCGGGTAATGTCGGTCCCGATCTTTCGGAGATTGGCAGTGCAGGCCGTGAGGATGAATACCTCTTCAACTACATTTACGACCCGCGAGTATACAATCCGGAGACAGTGATGCCGCCCTGGGGCGGACACGGCTTGTTCAATGATCAGGAAATCAACGACATGGTTGCTTTCCTGAAGACGTTGAAGTCGCCTGCCCCTTTCAAATCCGTGCTCGATAACCCCGAAAAGCGTCCGGCGCCGATCGAGAAACGGGAAAATCTCGACCCGATCGAAAATCCCGGCATGTGGGCCGTCGACAGGGCGCAGGAGCTTTGGAAGCAGGCGGGCGCGGCCGGCAAGTCGTGCCAGAGCTGCCACGCCAACGCCGCCGAATTCAAAACGTGGGCGGCATCGATGCCAAAGTGGGAGCCACGGCTCGACAAGGTGCTGGGTGTAGAGGAGTTTGTCACGCGCCATGCCAAAGCCACCACGGGGGCCGACTGGTTGATGGAGACCGACGAAAATCGGGCCATGTCGGTCTATCTGCGCTATCTTGCCAATGGCACGCCGATCCATGTCGACACCGAGAGCCCAGCGTCGAAAGCGGCGATCGAGCGCGGCAAGGCGCTCGCCAGTCGCAAGGTCGGCGAACTGAATTTTGCCTGCACGGATTGTCACGGCAAGTCGGCGAACCACTGGATCCGCGGCCAATGGTTGGGTGAGCCTAAGGGGCAGTACGATCATTTTCCCACTTGGCGCACCAGCCTGTTGGCGATCTGGGACATCCGGCAGCGTTTCCAGTGGTGTCAGGTCAACATCCGCGGTGACGAACTGCCGCCCGACGCCAAGGAATATGGCGATCTCGAATTGTATCTCGCCACGCAGAACGAAGGGCAGAAGCTCAGCGTACCGGGCATCAGGCACTGACGCGGTTCACAGAGGCGCTGCGGGCCTTCCGTTTCATGGCTCGTCCTTCCGGGGCCGTGCGGCGCCACGCTCGGAATGACCTGGAATGGTGACCGATGATTACTCGCCGTGAAATTCTTCACGTGGGTGTTGCCACCGCGGCTCTCGCGGCAGGCGACAGCGCTCTCATGCGCGCGGTCGCACAACAGCACTTGAGTGAATCTGAGCTTCTCAGGTTTGACGCACTCGGCAATGTCACGCTGCTGCATGTTGCTGACATCCATGGCCAGCTCCTGCCGGTCTATTTTCGTGAGCCGTCGGTCAATCTCGGAGTTGGCGAGGCGAGGGGGCAGCCTCCGCATCTTACGGGCACGGATTTTCTCAGACGCTTCGGTATCCCTGAGAAATCCGCATCGGCCTATGCCCTGACGGATCTGGATTTTACAACTCTGGCGAAATCCTATGGCCGCATCGGCGGCTTGGATCGGCTGGCTACCGTGGTCAAGCATGTGCGTGCCGAACGCGGTAACGAGAAAGTCCTTTTCCTCGATGGTGGCGATACCTGGCAGGGATCGCTCGGCGCGAACCGCAGCAAAGGCCAGGACATGGTCGATTGCATGGCGCTGCTCAGGCCGGACGCCATGACCGGCCATTGGGAGTTCACCTATGGCGAAACGCGGGTGAAAGAGCTGATCAAGACACTCGACTATCCGTTTCTGGCGCTCAACATTCGCGATACCGAATGGAACGAGCCTGCGTTCGAGCCGATGAAGTTGTTCGAGAAAGGCGGGCTGACGATCGCGGTACTCGGGCAGGCCTTTCCCTATACGCCGGTGGCCAATCCGCGCTGGCTGATGCCGAAATGGTCATTCGGTATCCGCGAAGAGGATGTGCGCGCCAATGTCGAAAAGGCGCGGAAGGCCGGTGCACAGCTTGTTGTACTGCTTTCGCACAATGGTTTCGACGTCGACCGCAAGCTTGCCTCTCGTGTCCCGGGGATCGATGTGATCCTTACTGGCCACACCCACGACGCATTGCCTGAGGCAATCAAAGTCGGCACGACATTGCTCGTGGCCTCAGGCAGCCACGGAAAATTCGTATCTCGTCTTGACCTCGATGTGCAGAATGGCGCGGTGAAAGATTTCCGTTATAGGCTGATCCCGTTATTTGCCGATGCGATCAAACCGGATGCCGAGATGGCCGCGGCGATCGCCAAGGTGCGCGCGCCTTACACCGAGGAGCTCGCACGCGAAATTGGACGTGCCGATTCGCTGCTCTACCGGCGCGGTAATTTCAATGGCACGTTTGACGATCTCATTTGTGCGGCGCTCCTGAGGGAGCGTGACGCCGAAATCGCTCTGTCGCCCGGTTTCCGGTGGGGCACCAGCGTGTTGCCTGGTCAGGCGATTAAGGTGGAGGATATTCACAACGCCACAGCGATCACGTATCCGCAGGCCTACCGCACGTCGATGACCGGCGAACGGCTGAAAGAGATTCTCGAGGACGTTGCCGACAACCTTTTCAATCCCGATCCCTATTATCAACAGGGCGGCGACATGGTGCGCTGCGGAGGCCTGGGCTATGCGATCGATGTTTCGAGGCCGATGGGTCAACGTATCTCTGCGATGACGCAGCTGAAATCCGGCAAAGCGATTGAGCCAAAGAAAGAGTATGTTGTTGCGGGTTGGGCGAGCGTGAACGAAGGCACCGAAGGTCCGCCGGTCTGGGATCTGGTCGAGCGCTATGTCGCCGATGCAAAGACCGTGAGAGTCGCCCCCAATTCCAGCGTCAAAATTTCCGGGGGCTAATCGCAAATCGCATTACATTCATAAAATAGAATGTGATATGAGGCTGTCCCGTAGCCGGGAGGTGCCGATGACCGACAAGACGCCCACAACGCGCCGTCGCCTTCTTGGTGGCGCCGCCGGTCTTGCGGTGGCCGGCGTAACCGCGGCCCGTGCGGATAATGCCAAGAATCTTCCGCCGAATGTTGCCAATTGGACGCGACAGCTTGGAGAGGGAGTTGGCGTTCGTGCCTACGGTGTGCCGTCCAAATACGAAAAGGACGTTGCCCGCCGCACCGTGCCCTGGCTCACCGCCACGCCCGAGTCATCGGTGAGCTTTACACCGCTGCATCAGCTGGACGGAATTATTACGCCCAACGGGCTTTGCTTCGAGCGCCATCACGGAGGCATTGCCGAAATCGATCCTGCGGATTACCGGCTGATGCTGCATGGCCTGGTCGAAAAGCCGCTGATTTTCACTCTCGACGAACTCAAACGTCTGCCGCGCGTCAACAAAATCTATTTTCTGGAGTGTGCGGCGAATTCGGGCATGGAATGGCGCGGCGCTCAACTCAATGGCTGCCAATACACGCACGGCATGGTGCATTGTGTGCAATACACGGGCGTTTCGCTGAAATTGTTGCTGGAGCAAGCGGATCTCAAGCCGAGCGCGAAATGGATCATGGTCGAAGGCGGCGATGCCGCCGCAATGAACCGTTCCATCCCGCTGGGAAAGGCGATTGACGACTGCATTGTCGCCTACCGCATGAATGGCGAGATGCTGCGCCCGGAGCAGGGTTATCCTGTGCGGCTGGTGGTGCCCGGTTGGGAAGGGAACGTCTGGGTCAAATGGTTGCGTCGTATCAAGGTCGGTGATCAACCATGGTTCACGCGCGAGGAAACGTCCAAATACACCGACCTGCTCGAAAACGGCAAAGCGCGCCAGTTTACGTTCGTTATGGATGCCAAATCGGTGATCACCTCGCCGTCACCCCAGGCACCGGTGAAGCAGAAAGGGTTCAATGTCATATCGGGCCTGGCTTGGTCGGGACGAGGCAAGGTCAAGCGCGTCGATGTGTCGGTTGACGGGGGACGCAATTGGCGCACTGCACGGATTGATGGGCCCGTTTTCGACAAAGCCTGCGTCCGCTTCTACTACGAGTTTGAATGGAATGGCGAAGAGCTCCTGCTGCAATCGCGCGCGATGGATGACACCGGCTACGTTCAGCCGAGCAAGGATGATTTGCGGAAGATTCGCGGGGTGAACTCAATTTACCACAACAACGGCATTCAGACCTGGGCAGTGAAGCCCAACGGGGAGGTCGAGAATGTCGAGGTGGGCTAGCCGTATCGCCGTGGCCACGTTGCTCGCTCTCGCCGCTTTTGCGCACGCGCAGACAAAAAAAGACGCCGCACACAACTACGGCATTGGTCGGGCCATCAGCGCAGAACAAATCGCTGGCTGGGATATCGACGTCCGGCCGGACGGGCAGGGCGCGCCGCCGGGACGTGGCTCGGTGAAGGACGGCGAAAAGGTGTACCTGGACAAATGTGCGGCGTGTCACGGCGAGTTCGGCGAGAGCGCCGGCCGCTGGCCGCAAATTGCGCAGGGCAAAGGCACGCTCGCCTCACATGATCCGGTCAAGACCGTCGGCTCCTATTTTCCTCACCTATCGAGTGTGTTCGATTATATCCGGCGTGCCATGCCCTTCGGCGATGCGGAATCGCTCAGCAATGATGAACTCTATGCCGTCACCGCCTACGTGCTCAGTCTCAATGATATCGTCGATGATAAATTCGTGCTGTCGAAAGATACCTGGGGCAACGTGAAGATGCCGAACCGGGGTGGCTTTTACGACGACGACCGGGAGAAGTCCGAGAAGGCCTTCTGGAAACCAAACCCTTGCATGAGGGATTGCCGCGGGCCGGTGAAAATTACCGGGCATGCCCAGGCCGTCGATGTCACTCCGGATGAGAAAATACAAAAGCGCGGGGTGGAGTAGCGCCGCCGCAACATTTCGCATATGACATTCCGGCAATTCTGACGTCCAGCCGGGTTTCCATGGCCAAACTTAATCTTTCCGTCGCCGTCGGCCCCTACGACCGCACGCGGGCGCTGATCGACGGGACAGCCCAGATCGACGGCGTCAAGCCGGCCTGCATGACGCTGTCGCCGGAAGAAATCTTCTTCCGCGCCTTCCGGCAGGCCGAATTCGATATCTGTGAATTGTCGCTGTCGAGCTTCACGGTGAAGACGGCGCAGGGCAATTGCCCTTATGTCGGGGTGCCCGCCTTCGTTTCGCGGGCATTTCGCCATACGTCCATCTATGTGCGCACAGACCGGATTAAAAAGCCCGGCGATCTTAAGGGAAAGAAAGTCGGTCTGCCTGAGTATCAGTTGACCGCCAACGTGTGGGCGCGCGCCATCCTTGAGGATGATCACGGCGTTAAGCCCTCCGACATCCATTGGGTTCGCGGCGGTATCGAGGATGCCGACCGACCGGAGAAGATCAGCATCAAGCTACCGTCTGAGGTGAAGCTCGAAGATGCGCCGAAAGGAAAGTCGATTTCGGCGCTGCTCAAGGAAGGAGCCATCGACGGATTTGTCGCCCCGCGGCCGCCATCCTTGCCGAAAGATACGCCGAACGTCGGCTGGCTTTTCCCGGACCCGGTTGCGGCGGCGAAAGATTATTTCAAGCGCACCGGCATTTTCCCGATCATGCATTTGGTCGGCGTGCGGCGCACATTGGCGGAAAAGCATCCGTGGTTGCCGGGGGCGGTGTTCAAGGCGTTCGAGCAGGCAAAAAAGATCTCGCTCGAGCAGTTGAACGATACCTCGGCAACGAAAGTGACACTCCCGTTTGTCGAGGAACGTTTGATGGAAGCGCGCGCCCTTATGGGCGAGGACTTCTGGTCCTACGGGGTGGCCGCCAACCGAAAGACGCTGGAGACGTTCCTGCGCCACCATCATTCGCAAGGTCTCTCATCGCGTCTCGTTACGGTGGAAGAAATGTTCCATCCCGGCACGCTCGAGACTTTCAAGCTCTAGGACTTTGCAATGGCCACACTTCGCATCATGAGCGGCGGCGCGCCGAAAGAGATCTTTCTCCAGTTAACGCCGCAGTTCGAGGGGCAATCCGGTCACAAGGTCGACTATGTCTTCGCTGTGATGTCGGCGCTGCGCGACCGGCTCGCCGCCGGTGAAAAGGCAGACGTGCTCGTGATGCCGACCAACATCCTGGACGGCTTCCAGAAGGATAAAATTGTGCGTGCGGAAGGCCGCGCGGTCCTTGGCCTCGTCAGCATCAATGCCGTGGTCCGCGATGGCGCTGCGAAGCCGGACCTCTCGACACCCGAGAAGGTCAAGCAGGCCATCCTTAACAGCCGCGCGATCACGCATGCGACCCCCGGCGCGACACCGAGCGGCACCCACATGGGAAAACTGGTCGAGCAGCTCGGTATCGCCGATGCGATGAAAGGCAAGATCATCCACCGGCCGGCGCTTGAGGGCGGCGTGCAGCTGGTTGCAAGCGGGGAAGCTGAAATCGGATTCTATCCGAAGAGCGAAGTGATCAATACCGATGGATTGAGCGTCGTGGGGCCGTTGCCTGCCGCCATTCAGCTCACGACGATTTACGGTGCAGCTGTGACAGCGGCAAGTCCGGCTCCGGATGCCGGCAAGGCCTTTGTTGCTTTCATGACGGATCCGGTGCACCGGTCCGCATGGGCCCACGCAGGTTTCGATCCGCGGGGTTAAGTTTTGGGCGCCTTCAGCTTCACGTGAATGTTCTTTTCCTGGGTGAAGGCGAGCATTTCCTCAAAGCATTCCTCGCGTCCCAGCCCCGACTGCTTGAAGCCACCGAATGGCGCGCCGAGGAAGTGCTTGCTCACCTCGTTGACCCAAACGTAGCCGGCCTGGACCGCGAGCGCGGTGCGATGCGCCGTTGAGAGATCGTTGGTCCAGATCGATGCGGTGAGGCCATATTCGACCGAATTTACCGTCATGAGCATTGCCCGCTCGTCATTCCATTTGAACACACCGAGGACTGGCCCGAAGATTTCCTCGCGGGCGATCCTGTTTTTCTCGGTGACGGCGAACACGGTCGGCTCGATAAAATACCCCCCCTTGAGTGCCGGATCGGCGGGGGGACCACCGCCGGTGATGAGTTGGGCACCCTCACTCTTGGCGGAGTCGATGAAGCTCATGACCCGGTCGAATTGCTGCCTGGAAACGATCGCGCCCATGGTGGTGGCGGGATCGGTCGGAATCCCCGGCTTGTAGTATTTGATCTTCTCTTTCACGCGCGCGATCACTGCGTCGTAAATCGCCTCGTGGATGAAGGCCCGGCTGGTCGAGCCGCAGGACTGGCCGCACCAGGTGAAATTCATGCCACCGATCACCGCACCGGCCACTTCGTCTGGATCGGCATCGCCATACGCGATCAGTGCATTCTTGCCGCCGAGCTCAAGCATTGTGCGCTTGACAGTGTCAGAGGCCGCTTTCATGACCGCGCGTCCGGTCGGCACGCTGCCGATAAGCGCGATCATGGCAACGTCCGGATGGCTCGCCAGTCTTTGTCCGGCCTCTCGTCCCCCCGGGACAACGTTGAACGCGCCTGCTGGGAGCAGCCCGCCAATCAGTTCTGCGAGCCTCAGCGAGGAGAGGGGTGCCTGTTCCGGTGGCTTCACAACGACCGTATTGCCGGCGGCGAGCGGGGCCGCAGATTTGCCGGCGCAGAACATGAATGGATGATTGAACGGTATGATGCGGCCGACGACGCCCAGAGGTTCGCGGACGGAGAAATTGACCACGTCCGGGCCCATCGGAATCGAAGAGCCCTTCATCTCGGTGACAAAGCCCGCGAAGAATTCCATTTGCGCGGCCGCGATCATGGCGTCGCTGACCATTTCCTTGACCGGATTGCCGCAGTCGGCGGCATCGATCATCGCAAGTTCGTTGGCGTTCTGACGCAGGATTTCCGCGATCCGCCGCAGGATTTTGGCGCGCTCGAGCGGCAGCGTGCGCCGCCACTCCGTGAACGCCGCTTTTGCTGCCGCGACGGCGGCATCGACATCCTCGGCTCCGGAGTCGGCGACCTTGCCGAGCGATTGTCCTGTGCCGGGGCTGATCGTATCGACAAATCGGCCGGCCTTGGGTTCGTGCCACGTGCCGCCGTAATAGGCGCCGCGATTTTTCGGCAGCTTGACGGCCTGGGCGGAAGCAGCTTGCGGTGAAACGGCGGTGGTCATGGCGGCGTCCGTCTGTTGCGTGTCATTGGCGTGGTGAAATCCGGATCAACTCGGCCGTTTGCTCTTTCGTGAGCGGAGCGGGAATGAACTTCAGGTTCACGGCTTCCGGAATCAATGAGTCGAGACCATGGATCTGATCGGGATTGACCAGGCCCTTGGGGAAAAATTCGTCACGCACGCGTTTGGCCATCGGCTCGGGCACCTTGGCGAACTCGGCGTAGTCTGTGATGACTTGCGGATTTGACGAGTACATATAGTCGATGCTCTCGCGGTAGGCCTTCATGAAGCGCTCGATGACGTCCTTGCGCTTTGCAAGCGCGTCCGCGTTGGCAACGAGGACGCGGATCGTCTGACCGCGTACCAATGCGGCATCGGTCGCGCGCGCGACCAGATGAATTTTGCCTTCGTCCATCTCCTTCAAGCCAAATGGCGGCGCGGCCCAGCCGACGTCCACCTGATCGGTCATGACGGCCGTTAGCGTTGCGCTCGGGTTGCCGGTGGCTTGCGGCTTGGCCGTCAGCTTGAACTCGTCGATAAACGCACGAACCACGCTGTTGGTCGAGGAGCCATTCGTCGAAAAGGCGATGGTGTGGCCATTGGTGTCCTTGAGGGTCTTGATGTCCGGATTCTTGGCGTACCAATAGTCGGCGGCACCGGTTGCTTGTGCGCCGATAATGCGAACCGGTGCGCCCTTTGCATAGGCCGCCATCGCGCCGAGCGTGCCGACCGCCAGTCCGAGATCGACGCTGCCGGAGATGACCGGTTGCAAGGTCTCGCCGCTGCCGGACGTGTAGATCATCTCGAGTTGCAAACCATGCTTTTTGAAGATTCCGGCTTTGTCGCCGAGGTGGGTAATGGAGGTATCCCAGTTGCCGCGCTGGCCAATGGTCATCTTCACGAGATCGTCAGCGAAGGCGGACGTCGCACCGAGCCATGCGAACGCTGCCACAGCGGCTGTCAGATAGCGCATCCTGGTCATGCCATCCTCCCTGGCTATCGTTTAGTTTCGTTTTATGCTTTCGAGCCCGCCGAGCTTGCCGATCAGCGCATTGGCGCCGATTGCCAGAACGAACAGAACGATCAACATCGCATACATCCCCGGCATGTCGAAGATACTGTAGGTCTGGATGATCAGGAATCCGACGCCTTTGTTCGAGAGCTTAGTTTCCGCGAGCAAAGTACCGATCAGCGCGAAGCCGAAACCGAGGCGTATGCCGTTGATGATCGGGTGCCGCATGGCAGGCAGATAAATCTTCAGAACCATTTGCCAGGTACTGGCGCCAAAGCTCCGGCCGACGCGAATAAGCACTTTGTCGATCTGCCGCATGCCGGCCGCCACATTGAGTGCCACAGGAAAGAAACAGGACAGAGTGCCAAGCGCTACTTTGGATTCCGGCCCGACCCCGAACCACATAATCATAATCGGGAAGAAGATGATCTTCGGCGTTGGGCCCAGATAATAGAGATAAGGCTCAAAAGCCCTGGACAAGAAACGATTGCCGCCGAGCAAAAGGCCGACCGCGAGTCCGGCAGACCCACCGATCGCGAGCGCGGTGGCGATCTCCGCGGCAGTGACGCCGAGATTGAAGTAGAAATTGGGATCCGAAAGCAGTCTTAGCAAAGCGCCGCCTATCGACAGCAGCGAAGGCACGACGTCGCGATACAGCCAGCCGGAATGAGCGAGAAATTCCCATGCCGCCAAAACTGCCAGGATGATGGCAATCCGCAGCAGCGTCACCGGGCTCAATCCGGGGGACGCGGCCGTCGGCTGTCTTAGTTGACCGGTCGTAGCCATCGCTCGGCCTTTTCCAATGCCATGAAGAACACCACGCTCACCAGGATCACGAAGCAGATCGCCGCATAAGTGCCGGCGAGATCATAGCGCTCGGCGAGGTCGTTGATGAGTTGCCCGAGCCCGCCAAAATTGATGAGAAATTCGGTACCGACGACATTGATCAGCGCGAAAATCAAACCAAGGCGGATTCCTACAAAGATGGTCGGCAGTGCCGCCGGAAACAGAATCTTCCAGAACTGCTGGGTTGCCGTAAGATTGAAGCTTCGTCCGACATTGACGAGCACTTTGCGTGTGCCGGAAATCCCTTCGATGGTCTTGAGGATCACCGGAGGCAGTGCGGAGAGAAAGCCCATCATGATGATGGTCCACGCATTGCGGCCGAAGATGACCATAAAAAGCGGATAGGTGAGCACCAACGGTGCCGAGGCGAACGCTGCGACCCAGGTTTCGCAGGCGCGTTGCAGCAGATTGAAGCGCTGCATGACTACGCCGATGCCGATGCCGCATATCGTGACCATCACACCTGCGATGAGGCACTCGCCGGCCGTGAAGAAGAAACGGTGAATGATATTTTCCTCAAGAAACAGCCGGCCGAAGCTTGCGATGATTTCCGACGGAGGTGGAATGATGAAACGGTTGAGCAATCCAAGGCGAATGAGCGCTTCTATTGTCAGTAAAAATGCGATGAACGAGCCAAGGCCTAAAAACGAGGCGGTATAATCGCGACGCGATAAGCGACCGGGTGAGAGTTCCATCGTCACAGCGTGCGAGCTCCGGGATGCAGCGCATTTTTCTCTTCGTCGCGCATGCCGCGGTTTGCCTCTTCGCGAAGGTCGTTCCATATCTGCGCCACGTAACGGCCAAAGGCCTCGCTGCCGACAATCTCGGACGTTCGTGGCCGCGGCAAATCGATGTCGACGATGCGTTTCAGCTTACCGGGCCGGTAGGTCATCACCAGAATTCGGTCGGACATCTGAACCGCCTCGGTGATATTGTGCGTGATGAGCAACGTGGTTTGTTTTAACTGTTGCTGGATCTGCAGGACCTTGTCGCCGAGCAACAACCGTGTCTGTTCGTCGAGCGCGGCAAACGGCTCGTCCATCAGCAGGATTTTTGGCTCTGAAGCCAATGTTCGGGCAAGAGAGACGCGCTGGCGCATGCCGCCCGACAGTTCGCCTGGATAGCGGTTTTCGAAGCCGTCGAGGCCCACCAGCTTGATAAAGTGGCGAGCCCTCTCGATGCGTTCCCGCTTGGGCATACCCACGAGTTCGAGCGGAAAAGCGACATTGTCGGTGACCGTGCGCCAGGGGAATGTTGACTCTTCCTGGAAAACCATCCCGATTGATTTGTGTGGACCGGAAATTGTCTCGCCGGCGACGTTGACGGCACCCTGATAATTTCCCAGCAGCCCGCCGATCACATTGAACAATGTTGATTTGCCGCAGCCGGAAGGACCAATGATCGACAGGAACTCGCCCGGCCTGACTTTGAGAGAAACGTTATCGACCGCCGTGATCGGCCCTTCGGGCGTGTCAAACTGGACGACGATATCGTCCGCCACCAGAATGGCATCGCTGGGTGGTGAAGACGGCATGAGAGGCTAGTCGCTCTTGCGGGTCATTGCCGCAGTCGTTGCGGCGGTGTAGCCAGGCTCGACGCGAACGTCGACGACGGCAATTGCGCCTGCCTCGACAGCAGCAATCGCCCTCTCAAAGGCGGGCATGAGTTCGGCGGCTTCCGTCACCGGGCCGAATCCCTGTGCACCTTGTGCGCGCGCCATGCCAGCAAGATCGATATCGGGTTCGGAGATGCGTTGACCGATCCAGCGGTTTTCAACCGGTCGATTCCGCATACGGGCAACACGCTCCTGGTGCAGTTCGTCATTAAAGAAGGAGCGATTGTTGGCAACCACGATCAATAGCGGAATGCGGTAATGCGCCGCGGTCCAAAGAGCGGTCACACCCATCAGGAAATCGCCGTCGCCGCACACCGCTATGGGAAGGCGGCCGCTGCCCTTGAGTGCAAGCGCGGCGCCGACCGAAATCCCCGGACCGCCGCCAACGCCCCCACCGCCATCGGATCCAAGATAGTCGAGCGGGTGGTTGAAGGCCCAGGTCGCACCATTCCACGACAGCGAAACGTGGGTCAGGCTGACCGGACGGTCGCCGACTGTTTCACGCAGCGCGGTGGAAAGATGATCGACGGTCAGCTTGCCGCCGGACGGCGTGGGGAAGTCCTTTGCGCGAGCCGGGGCCGCGCGCGCGGGCCCCGGTCCAAGCGCTCCCAGCAATGGCGGCACCGCGACATCCGGCTCGCAGTCGATAAATACATCGACCGGCGGCAGGCCCTGATAGTCCATGCTCCAGCCATTATGCAGGTGATGGTCGACGGAGACCTGAATAACCTTGCCGGTGACGTTTCCCACCGCCTTGAAGGTGCCCGCCACGTCCAGCCAATCCAGACTGAGAATGACGTCGGCGGAGCGGATCGCCTCAGCCGCTTCGGGCGCCAGTACGGTCCCGCCGGGCGCGCCGGAATGCAGGTGATGGAAGGTGGGGAACGAGGCCGCAACCTTGAGATCGGTGACGACACGAGCGTTCAGCCGCTCGGCGAGCGCGACGCGCGTGTTCCAGGCGCTGACATCGCGCGAAGTCCTGCCGGCGAGGATCACCGGCTGCTTTGCGCTTCGCAGCAAATCGGCAGCCTGCTTGATCGAGGCTGCGGGCGCGCTGCCTTCGACCGGCGGCATGAAACGCCCGGTATCGATTGGCGGCACCGGCGCGGAGAGACTGTTCTCCTGCAACTCTGCATCAAGATTGACGTAAGTCGGTCCACGCGGTGCGGTGTTGGCAATCCAGTTGGCGCGCAAGACGGCTTCGCGTGCAGCAGCCGGCGAGGCGGGCTGGTCGTCCCATTTGGTGTAGCCGCGAACCAGCGCACCCTGGTCACGCGCCGTATGGATCCAGTCAATCCACGGCCGGCGCTTGACGGCGTCCACCGGGCCGGTTGCGCCGAGGATCACCATGGGCATTCGGTCGCACCAGGCATTGAAGATCGCCATGGTGGCATGCATCAGACCGACATTGGAGTGCACGGCGGCAGCCATCGCCTTGCCGGTGACCTTGGCATAGCCGTGAGCGATCGCGACCGCGCTTTCTTCGTGCAGGCAAAGCAACATTTGTGGCCGCTCATTGCCCAAATAGTTCACGAGGCTGTCGTGCAGGCCGCGATAGCTCGCGCCCGGATTGAGCGCGATATAGGGAATCTCAGTCGCGCGCAGCGCGTCCGCCGCCACGTCGCTGCCGAAACCGGCCGCGTTAACGCCCGCGGGAACCGGGCGATCGAGTGCGGTCAGGCCGTCGACACCCGCAGGACGTGCCTTCGCGCTGTCGCTTCTGTTACTTGCCAAGGTTTAGGGCTCCGCCGTGTGCCGCCCGGGGGCGGATGATGGGCGGCATCCAACCGGATAACGAGCCCGGTTGCAAATCCCGTCCAGCCACCCTTCGGGCTTGAGATATCAGCTGCTTAGCAATTCGCGCCCCGCACCGAAATAGCAAATTGCCACCGGATTGCCACCGGACGTTTCTGCTTTTGGCCCAAGGCGGACATGATCCAATTCATCTGGGTCTCAAAGTTTCAACCGCCTCGTGCCCTGCGATCCTTCCAAATACTAACGCACGTAGCATCGATACCGCATTTGGCGCGGTCGCATAGAAATGTCCAGTGATCTCGCCCGCGGCGAACAGACCGGGGATCGGAGCGCCATTGCGCATTACGCGAGCGCGAGTATCCGTTGCAATGCCACCGAACGTGTAAGCGACGGCGCCGACAAGTGGGTAGGCTAAGAACGGCGGAGTACTAATGGCGCGCGCCCAATTCGACTTCGGTGGTCGGAGCGTTTGTGCCGCCGCGAGCCCGTCACAGCGCGTCGCGTCGAAATCACACGCATTGCCCAAACAGGCGGCATTGTAGGTTGCAACGGTATTGGCAAGATTGCCGGCATCTATGCCGATCAGTTCCGACAACTCGGTGAGGGTGTCGGCGCGCATCGGCGGCACTTCGGAGCGAATGGCACGCTGATAATCCGCAATCTCAAACAGTCTGGCATCGAGAATCGCATAGGCAATCGAGCCAGGCATATTGAAGTGGATGTCGCGCGCGAACCACTCCCAGGTTTCGTGCACGAGGCCGCTGCCTTCGTCAAAAAAACGGTGGCCGTTTTTATCGACCACGATCCCGTAGGGATAGACAAGCACGACTGGTGCAGAACTCTTGCTGCGCGCGTCAATCGGCTCGGCGTGTATACCGTTCCAATCGCCCGACAGATCGGCGCCGAGGTGCATGGCCATGCGTATTCCGTCACCGGAGTTGAAATGGGTGCCGGGCGATATTAGTCGCATGGATTCCGCACCGGCGCCTAAATGCTCGCGCATCATCTCGCCGCTACCTTGGAAGCCGCCACAGGCCAGCACCACAGCGTCCGCCGGTATTATCTCGCGTTCGCCGTTTCGCTCGATGGCGAGCCCGGTGATACGGCTGTTATCGGCAAGGATTTCTCGAGCAGCGCAGCCGTAGCAGAATGTTACGCCTGCCTGCCGGGCCGCACGTTTTAGTTCCTTGATAATGGTGGGGCCGCCGCCGGACGGCTGAATGCGTGGCGGCCCCTTCGCCAGGTAATATGTTGGCTGAATGAATTCGATGTCATGCGCGGCAATCCACTTCACTGTCGCCGGGGCTTCCGCAGCGAGGCACGTGAAATAGGTCTCATCGCCTTGGCGCCTGGTCGCCGCCCGCATGTCGGCCACGAAGGCCGCCTCCATATGCGTCGGCGAAGCCATACGCATGTATGAGGGTGACCAGCGAGTATTGCCGCCGGCCTCACTTTCGGCAGCCTTGTCCGCAAGGGTCACTTCGATCGGCCAATTCCGGACGCGCACCATTTCGACGGCAGCCAGTGCGGCCGCTAGTCCCGCGGCTCCCTGGCCGACGACGATCAAATGACGGGATGATTGATTCATGGGTTGACGAAGTTCGCTAGGAACCAAACGATGCGTACACTGATCGTCCTCACGCGCCCGTCGCCTGTCGCGGCTGCTCCACCGCAAGTATGCGCATGATATCTTCGCTCACACCGCGCCGGGCATCTTGCGTCATCGTCGAGCCGAGCCTCGCCTCGTAAGCGATGCGAGCGGGTCGATGAAATACCAGCACACGGTCGCCGATTTCCATGGCTTCGTTAATCTGGTGCGTAATGAATACGGCGGTCTTGTTGCTCTGCCGCACCAGCCGCTCGAATTCAGCACGCAGATCGCGTGCAGTCATCTCGTCGAGGGACGAGAAAGGCTCGTCGCACAACAGGATTTCCGGATCAACCGCAAACGCGCGCGCGATCGATACCCGCTGACGCATGCCGCCGGACAACGCATGCGGATAGTCGTTCTCGTGGCCGGCAAGGCCGAGCCGCTTGAGCCACGCACGCGCGGTGTCCTCAGCTTGTTTCGGATCGGTATCGAGGATCTGCAAGCCGAGCCGCACGTTGTCGAGCGCGTTGCGCCAAGGCATCAAGCGGTCGTTCTGGAACACGATGCCGATCTTGCCTCGAAAGAAGCCGAATTCCCGGAACGGGTCGCGCCCGATCACTTTCGCCTCGCCGGAGCTTGGTTCGATGAGTCCAGCAACAATGTTGAACATGGTGGACTTGCCACAGCCGGTCTTGCCAAGGACGGCGACGATCTCGCCTTTGCCGATCTGGAAAGACAGTTTCTCGACAGCGACAAAATCGCCGCGTCCATCTGGACGCTTGAACGTCTTGCTGACGTCCTCGAAACGAATGACCGGATCGATGCCTGACATGAACTACATGGCCCGTTCGGACACTGCGCGATACCGCAAGGCCCAGTTCTCGATCGCCGTGATAGTCTGCTGCACCACTAGCACGAACAGCACGAGCTGCAGGGTCCAGGCCATGGCGCCGGCCATGTCGAACAATTGCTGTTGCCGCAGCAGCTGATAGCCGACACCGCCGGTGGCGCCGACCAGCTCTGCAACCACCACAACGCGCGCGGCATTGCCGAGATTGACTTTCCAGGCCGTGAGAATGCCGGGCACGATGGTCGGCACAATCAGAAACCGGAACAGCGTCCAGCGGGAAGGCCGGAAGGCCATGGTCATCTCGAAGAGGTCTTTCGACATCGAGCGGAAGGCGTCAAGAATCTGAAAAGTGAAGGCGGGCAGCGTCGTCATCACCATGATGAACAGCACACGAAATTCGATACCGTGGAACCAGATGATGGCGAACACCACCCAGGACAACGCCGGAATGCCCTGGAAGAAGGTCAACACCGGCGCGATGAAATTTTCTGCGGTCCTCGATTGGCCGATGACCATCGCCAGAATCCCGCCAAGGATAAAGGCGCCGAACAGCCCACCGAAAATTCGTCCGGCGGTGAGCAGTACGTCGATCAGAAGGGATCCCGTGATCAGTATCTCGATCGTGCGTGAAATGATCTCCGGCACAGGCGGAAACAGATAGTGCGGAAACACCATCGACAGAATCTGCCAGCCCGCCGCCAGCACGATCATGCCGGCGGCGGCTTGCAGAACGCGCATGGTGCGCGAGTTGGTCATTTCATCTGCTTGACGTAAATGGTGTCGTTCGACGGCAATGACTTGAAATAGCCTACGTCGACGCCGGCCCTGTAGACTGCCTCGATCTGCTTGCTGACCTCGCCCGCTGGCACGACGCTCATCCCGAGGCGGTCGTTGGCCTTGATGAGCGACACCAGCGCGGCGCGGTCCTCCGGCGTCGACTTTGGTGCGATCAGGGCGACCGCTTCCTCCGGATGCTTGGCGATGAACTCGGCGGCCTCCTTGTAGGTCGCATGAAGCTTGGGGATCAAAGGCTCGTTCTGCTCGATCCAGTCGCTGTGCGCGGCAACGCCGAGATAGGGGATGCGCTCGCCGCCAGCGAAGCTCGCCCAGGTCTTGTTTATCTGGGTATCGAGCGTCTGGATCGAGTGTTTCTTCGCCTTCAGCAGCGTATAGGCGGGCTCCCAGAGCTGGATGGCGTCGGCGCGATCCGCCAGCGCGTAGCCGACGAGGCCCGGCGGAGCGGTGTTGACCACCTGTACTTTCGACGGATCCATCCCGAGCTTCTTGGCGAAGAATTCGAACATCACGAAATTCGTGGTCGAACTGGCGGCAGCGAGCTGCTTGCCTTCGAGATCTTTAACCGACTTGATCTCGGGCCGCGAGGTGACGACGGCGCCCCAGAAATCGAACAGGTTGAAAAGGTACTTCACCTTGACGCCACGGGCGTCCGCGAGACCAACCGTGAGCACGGCGGCACTGCCGCCGACCTTGAACTCACCGGAGTTGAACTGAGTCGTGTATGCGTCCGGTGGGCGTTCGACGAATTCGATATCGAGTCCATGCGCTGTGTCGAGCTTCTGCGCCTTGATCACCGGCGGCATGAAGGCGCCAAGCGATGGGAAGCCGAACACCACGATGGTGATTTTCGCCGGCGCTTGCGCGGCGGCCGGGGCAGATATTGCGAACGCCGCGAGTACAAATGCGACGATGGCGCTCCACGTCAGTCGCAGGATCGGTGTCATTCTGTTCCTCCTCCAAGTCGTTGTCAGCCTTGTGGGCCTTCTGGCCCTTGTTTTTTCATTGAACTCCGAATAGGCGCGCGGCCAATCCTCCGTTGATCGAATCGGTTTGCATTTCGGATAGTCCTGCTTCGACGATGATCTTCATCGGTTCGGTGTCGCCGATCGGGAACGGCATGTCGGACCCCATCATCAGGCGATCCGTGCCCATTATCTCGACCACGAATTTTAGCACGCGCGTGTCGTGCAGGATGGTGTCGGTATAGATGTGCGCCAGGCCCTCGCCTGGGTCGCCCAGGCCGGGCGTAATTTGCGCATTGCGCTTGAGGCGGCCGAGCACGAAGGGCAGGGCCGCGGCGCCCATCGGCGCGAAAATCTTGGCGTTTTTGTACTTCGTGACATGCCCCGCGCAGATCAGCCGCGCCACCGCCACTGCAGCATCGGTGACGCGGCCCAACCCATTGGCGAGGCCGAAATCGTTCACGCGCACATCGCCGGCATCGAAGCTGGGGTGAATATGGATGATCGCGCCAGTCTCGTCTGCGGCTTGCCAGAACGGATCGAGGTCCGCGTGGTCGAGTGTACTGCCGATGCCGCGCGGCAGCGTGCCGATCATCGCACCAGGAAATCCTGCGGCCATGGCCGCTTTCAGCACACTGGCTGCGCGCGCACCGTCGCCCAGCGGCACGGTCGCGAGTGGCACGAAATGCGGCTCCGACTTGGTCGCAGCAAGCAAGCATTCATTGGCGAGCCGGGTCCACGCCTCGGCTTCGACGCCCGGCAATTCATAGCCGAACATGTCGACCCAACCGCCGACGACCTGGCGATCGATGCCCTGCTTGGACATCCAGGCGAGTCGCGCCGGAATGTCCGACAGCGGTTTGGACACCGGACGCGTCGGTTTGCCGCCCGCAAATGCAAAGGCAACGCTTCCGCCATCTTCGATCTGCCGGACGTTCGGAAACCGCACCGGATCGTTGCGCACTGCGGTCAGCAGGTCCGGAGGCACGAGATGGGCGTGACAATCGATGATCATTCAAATTCCTTTGCGGGTGCGTGCCTCGGCGATCAGATCACCCAATTTCGACACGTTCAGCGGCAGCGTGTTGATGGAAATGCCGAGCGGGCTGATCGCGTCATTGATCGCATTTGCGATTGCCGCCGGCGCGCCGAGATACCCGGATTCACCGGAGCCCTTCTGACCGAGCACGGTGTGCGGCGACGGTGTTTCGTGATGGATGATCTCGACCGCCGGCACCTCCTGCGAGGACGGCAACAGATAATCCATGAAGGTCTGGGTGATGAGTTGCCCGTCCTCATTGTAGGCGAACTCCTCGTACAGCGCAGCACCGATACCGTGCGCGATGCCGCCCATAGTCATGCCGCGCACGATTTTTGGATTGATCACCGTGCCGCAGTCGTGACCGAGTCGGTAGCGCAAAATTCTCGGCGTTCCGAGGTCGGGATCGATTGATAGCAGAAGCAAATGAAATTCGAACGAGAAGCAGGGGTACATCTGCACGCGCCCATCCGCCGTCGGCAGCGTTCCGCCGGTCGGCACCTGATAGACGTGAGCGACCGCTAGGCCCGGCTCGAAGCCTTCCGGCAGCCGGTGGAAATTACGGTGGGCGATAGCGACGAGCTCTTCCCAAGTGCGCCGCTTATCAGGCGCCGCGCAGTCATGCACGTTGCCCTGCTCGTAGATTGCACGCTCAGCCGGGATACCGAGGTCGTGCGCGCCGATAGCCGTAAGCTTGGCCTTGAGCTTGTGGGCCGCGTGAAAAGCAGCACCCCCGAGCATTATCGCCATGCGACTACCGACCGGACTATTGCTTGGCAGCGAATTGAGCGAATTCGCGCGCACGACACGAATGCTGTCCGGGTCGCGTTCGAGCACTTCCCCGATCACGGTTGCAACCAGCGTCTCATGGCCTTGCCCGGCTGAGGAGGTGTGCATGGTCGCGGTGATCGCGGCGGTGAGATCGACATCAATCCGGCAGGAATCCATCCAGGTCGTAGTAGCGTTTTTGGGATTCAGCAGGGGCTCGAACGAAGCATTGCCACCGCTCGGCTCCAGGCAGGCCGCGATGCCGATGCCGGCGAGCTTGCCCTCGCCGCGCAGCCGATCGCGCTCCGCTTTGATTTCGTTGTAGCTCGTGCGAGCCACCACCTTGTCGACGACAGTGTGATAATCGCCGCTGTCATAGGTAGTTCCGCTTGGGATCGTGTACGGAAAATCCTCTTTCCGGATCATATTGCGCCGCCGCAGCTCCAGCGGATCGAGGCCGAGCGCATTTCCGACCTCGTCCATCATGCGTTCGAGCGCCAAATTGGTCGGGGCCTGGCCGAAGCCACGCACCGCATCCTGCGGAGTTTTGTTGGTCACTGCAGCTATCGCACGATACTGCACGCTCTTGATTTTATACGGTCCCACGATGGCGCCGACCGGCTTTCCGAGTTGGAAAGGCGAACGCCCGGCATAGGCGCCGATATTCTCCAGCGCACGCATTTTCATCGAACGGACGATACCGTCGTCGTCGAAAGCGACATCCACATCAAATAGCCGCTCCGGCCCGTGTGCGTCGCCGCCGCGCATGTTCTCCAGCCGGTCCTCCACCAGCCGCACAGGAAATCCCAGCCGGCGCGCGAGATAGGCGACCAGAACCGAATGCTTGATACCGCGTTTGACGCCGTAGCTGCCGCCGACGTCGACGTCGTAGTGCACGCGTACTGCCGAGGCCGGGAGGTGCAGTGCCATGGCAATCTGGTCAGGATATTTCGGCATCTGGATCGAGGCATAGACGTCAAGCACGTCTCGCCAAGGGTCCCAGCTGGCCACCACGCCGAAAGTCTCGATCGGCACGGTCGATGAACGCGCCCATTTTACCCGCACTGAGAGATGACGCGGACTTGCGGCAAAATCGTCCTCGACCCGACCCCAGACGAAGGTCCTGTCGAGCAGGACGTTGGAACCGTGCGCCGAATGAACCAGCACGGCGCCCGGTTTGATCGCCTGTTCCGCGTCGAGTACGAAGGGCAGGGGCTCGTACCGGATATTGATTTCTTCGGCCGCGTCTTCCGCTAGCGCCCGCGTGTCGGCTACCACGGCAGCAACCCATTCGCCGGAATAGCGGGCGGTGTCGACCGCCAGCGGGCGGCGCGGCACGTTTGGCGTGTCGAGCCCGGTCACCAGCTGCTGTGTAGCCGCGGCGAGTTCACGCCCGTCCAGCACATAATGAACGCCGGGCATGGCGAGGGCGGCGCGCTTATCGATCGAGATGATGCGCGCCGCGGCGTGGGGACAGGTCACCAACGCAACATGTTTGATGTTAGGCAGATCGATGTCAGCGACGAACCGGCCCTTGCCTGCGACGAATCGGCGATCCTCGCGCACACGCCGATCGGTAGACACGAAGCGATAGTGGCCAGCACTCACTTGCGAAGCTCCGGGGGACGGTTGGCCCCGCGTATGCGATCGGCAGCGAGCGCTATTGCTTCCACAATCTGGGCATAGCCAGTGCAACGGCATAGATTGCCCGAAATCGCCTCGACGATGTCGTCACGCGTCGGGTTGGGATTCCCGGCGAGCAGTGCGTGCGCCGCGAGGATCATGGCCGGAGTACAGTATCCACACTGCATGCCGTGGGTTTCACAGAAGGCATCCTGCAACGGCGACAATTCGCCGGGGCCCGGCGTGACGCCTTCGATGGTAGTAATAGGAGTTCCTTCGGCTTGCGGCGCAAACATCAGGCACGAGCGGACAGCGACGCCGTCGCACAAAACGGTGCAAGCGCCACACACGCCGTGCTCGCAACCGGCATGCGCTCCCTTGAGATCGAGATGGTCGCGCAGGCAATCGAGCAGCGTCGTACGCGGCTCAACTTCGAGCGCATGTTCAGCTCCATTGACCATGAGTTTAATGCGCATGTAGTTGACGCCCGAGAGCATGGGACCGGGCATCAACAACCGCGCGTGTGGCGAGTGCGGCGGCAACCCTGCGGCGATACTCGGCCGAGGCATGTAGGTCGGACAAGGGCGCGAAATCGGCCAAGGCTTCGAGGACCGCACCTTTAACAGTGACGGCGTCGAGTGCGCTGCCTTTCAATTGCTGCTCAGCGCTCGCCAGCCGAATCGGAAAGTCTGTCGCGGCTCCAATCCCGATCGCGATACGGTCGCATCTGCCGTCGTCACCGAGTTCGACCTGTACTGCGGCCGCTACAAAGGCAAAATCGCTTCGTCGCGCATTCACCTCACAGAAGCTGACTCCAACCTTTCCAAGCCATTTGGGAAACTGTACCGAGGTTAGTACTGCATCGCTGGGCAGGCTGGTGGTCATTGGCCCAATATAGAAGTCACGCGCGGCCATCTTTTCGGTTCGACCTTCGACGCGATAAGCTAAGGTTGCTTCTAAAGTAATGGCGATCAGCGGCAGTTCCGCCGCCGGATCAGCATTGGCAAGTGAACCGCCTATCGTGCCGCGCGCGCGTGTAGCAGCATGCCCGACAAAAGAAATTGCGCGGGCGAGCAGCGGGATGTCGGCCGCGATCAGCGCATCACGTTCGACCAGACATTGCCGGGTGGTTGCGCCAATTGAGATCGTGTCGCCGTCGGACCGGATATAGGAAAGTTCAACGATGCGATTGATATCAATAAGTCGAGTAGGCCGCACCAAGCGCATCACCATCATGGGGACCAGCGTCTGTCCGCCCGCAATCACGCGTGCGCTGTCATCGGATGCTAGCATCGCACAGGCTTCGTCGACGTTAGCTACGCGGGAATACGCGAATGGCGCTGCTTTCATGACCGTTTTTGAAGCATTCGACCAAGATATGACATGGTTAGAGTTTCTATGGTGTGATTTCAATCGCCGAAAACTCGGCGGCATAGATTGGAAGAAATATTGCACTCATATCTGTCACGTTTGCTGCATCGCCTTTGGCCTATGTAATTAAATCTCTCCAATTGATCCCGACGAAATTACTCTGGTTGCTGAAAACGCCAATAAAATCGGACGTTTTAGTACCGCTCAGGATTACTCAGAACGTACAAACGCGGATTACGGGCCCTGACGCAGTCGGGCGAGTACTTTGAGGCCTGCATAACCGTCGGCGGGCTCGATGCCGACCTTTTTCTGATAGGCGAGGATGGCCCTGATTGTGTCGCTGCCGGTACGCCCATCGATGCCATCGGTCTTGAAGCCCTGGTCGTTGAGACGGCGCTGAATCTCCTTGACCTCGTCCAGTGTCGGCACGCGTTCTCCTCCGGGGAACTGCTGGCGGAAGGGCAGATCACCGCGGATCCTGTCGCCAAGGTGGCAGAGCGCCAGAGCGTAACTCGTGGAAGGATTGTAGGAATAGACCGCACGGAAATTTTGACCGACCAGGAAAGCTGGCCCGTCGGCGACCGGCAACCAGAGCTTCACCTGATCGCCCGGCCGTGCGAAAGACGCACCATCCGCGCGCCGCACTCCGAGTTCCTGCCATTTGGCATAGGACCGCATGGTGCGATTGTCAGCGAGCCTGCCGCGGCCCGCAGGCAAAGTGACCTCGCAACCCCAGGCCTCCCTGCGCCGGTAGTTGCCACGCTCAAGCAGATAGCGAGCCGTGCCAGCGAATGAATCGTCAGGCTTACCGAACGGCGAGGCGCGGCCATCGCGGTCATAGTCGACCCCAACATGCAGCCACACCTCCGGCATCCACTGGGTGTGACCCATGGCGCCGGCCCACGAGCCGATCATTTCCGATGGCTGCGCCCATCCGCGGTCGACGATGATGAGCGCATTGAGCAACTCCGCTTCCCAGTACGCGCGGCGGCGCGGTTCACCCGAGGCCAGCGCCGCGAGTGCCGGTATGACCGGCCGCATATATTTCGGATTGGTTACAACATCGCCGAACGACGACTCCATTCCCCACAGCGCGAGCGTGATGTAGCGATCGACGCCATAGTCCTTCTCAACGCGCGACAACAGGCTGGCGTATTCTTTCGCGCGTTCTTTTCCGGTGATGACGCGCCAGTCGGAGCACCGCCGATTGATGTATTGCCACATCAATTCGGTAAACTCGGGCTGCGAGCGAAATTGTTCAAAGACGCTCGTATCGGGCGTCACTGCACCCATGACGCGGTCATACGTCTGCTCCGAGATGCCGCGCTTGAGAGCTCGCGGGCGGAATCCAGCAACCCAGTGAGCGAAGGCCGGAGATTGCGCAGCGCTCGCGTGCCCCACCGCAAAGGCTGCCGCGATACCGAGGACGCCGGCCACAAGAGAGCGGCGAGTCGTGAACGAAGCCGTATGCGAGATTCGCGGCATGACCTGCATTCTAGTAAAGCGGGTGCAGACAATGCGCAGTCCGCACTAACCCTCGTTGTGACGGCCGCGCTTGCGCACATGCCGGCGCTTCTTCTGCGGCTTTTCGGTGGCTTTGTGCGGTTTGACGCGGACGGCCGCAGACTGTTCGGTGCGCATTATTGCGGGGTCTTGAACTGTCGTGACAGTTTCCGGATTCCGGACCACTGGCGGTATTCCAGCGACCGCGGGCACCGCATCGCCAGCTCTGATTTCCGTGCCGCGCGCGCCGATCAGTCGCTCGTAAGCCGATACGAGCGTCATGTAAGGGTTGACAAAGACCCAGCCAAGCCTGGTCGGCACCTGCATGTCGAAGTGCAGGTGATAAGTGGTCCCACGCTCCCGATTGTTGTAGTTGCCAACTTTACCCAGCAGATCACCTTCACGCACCAGCTTGCCGCTGACGATGCCGTCGGCGTCGAGTTGATTGGGGTTCATGTGTATATAGCGCACACGCACGTGCGTGTTCGCGGTATTCACGAAAAGGTACACAGCCTCCTGTTTGGGCGCGCGCAGGATAAATCCATCGTGGGCGGCGACAACGTCGTGCTGATAGGGCAGGCAACGATCTGCACCATCATTGAAGAGCGTACAGGAGCTTGGCCGAATATCCTGGCCTTGATGACCTTCACCGCCCGGACATTGGCCAACGAAGTAGCGGCGATGCTCGCAGAAATTATCACGCCACGGGTATGAGTAGTTGCCGGGAGCAGCTTCGTTGAATACGAGCGGCCGTCCGTTGACGTTACATGAATAGGGCTGGTCCTTTCTGCGCGGGCTGCGCACCGAGCGGCCAGTGAAATCGCAATCACCCCAATTGTTGAATGATTGCGAATTGGCGAAGGCCGGAGCCTCTCGGAGTGGAAAGCGTAACCGCGCGTAGACCGTGTAATCGGGGCGCCCCTCGATGTCTTTCTTCAATCCCGAATTGGGGATGAGAAAACCCGGACTGAAATAGGAAAAATCCTTTGATTCCTCTTTTGGCCGGTCGAGCGGCAGCGTACCGGCCGTCGGATTGGCGGATGGGGTTCCTCCGCCGAGCTTGAGCGCGCGCAGGAAGCGCTCCATGACGCGGTCCGCTTGTCTGCAAGTCAGGATTTTTGAGCGCGGACGAGTGTCGAGGCAGTAAATGGCGGCAACATAAGTTACGCCGTAACGTTCGAAACTGTAGCGGATATAGGACTCATGCAGATAGCGGCGAAGTCCCGGGAAATCGTTTTGCAGGACCTTTACCAGTTCGCCTCCGGGGAGGGCCGGGCCATCAAGCTGGTAGGTCATGCCGAAGCCCGAAAACAGGACGTAGACCGGCTCCGCGTAACGAATGTCCGAAAGATCCGGAATGCCGGCGACCGCCAGCGAGAATGCCGAGTCGTAACCAGCAGGTCCGGTCAGGAAGAATTTCGTCGCCTGAAATCCCGATCGCATGAAGCGAGCAGAACTTTGCGCCGTTTTATCCGGCGGCTGCGCCGGGTTGGCAGCCAGCTCCTTAACGAGACCATCGGTATCGAAGGGAAGAAGAACCGGAACCGTACTGTTGGCGATGTTCGGAAAAACCAATTCGGCGGCCATATTGAGTTTGGCAAAGGCCTCCGCAGATGAGCCCGCCGGCCGGTCAGGAAGGCTCGCCGCCGCAGCGTCCCAGTCGACCGTTGCCACAGAAATGTGCGGAGCCTTCATCTCCTCCGCGGGGGCACCACCGGAGATGAGCAAAGCAAGGGCTACAAGAAAGGCGCGTTTCAATCCGGCTTCCCTCGTTCTGCCCCGCCAGCGAAGGGTCGAAAATGTCGTGAGGCTAAGTTAAGGGCATCGAACCGCGGCATACAAGGGTCGTATCCTGGTGTAGGGTGCGGCGCAGCGTCCGTTCGGATGCTCTCGGAGATTCTGGAGGTCCACGAAATCATGACGGTGCATGAAGCCAATTTGACGGCGGCCTCGAGTGCCGATCGCGAAACCGAGATCATCGAAAGTGGCGGTACAGCGCGTCTGCACTTGACGCTTGCAACGACCGACTATGATCACGTGCGCGATCTCGTGAATGGCGTCGTACGGGCTGAGGGAACTGTGCTCACGGCTTTCGTGCTCCCGGTTGAGGAGATTTTCTTCAGGTTTATCAAGAATCGCGAGTGGGACGTTTCGGAAATGTCCTTCGGCAAATTCATCGGCTACGCCTCGCAAGGCAATTCGCCCTTTGTAGGGATCCCCGTCTTTCCATCGCGCGTATTCCGACACTCCGCATTTTACGTGCGCGCAGACCGTGGCATCTCTACCGCCAGGGATTTGGAAGGAAAGCGCGTGGGCATACCGGAATGGGCGCAGACCGCCGGCATCTATGCACGCGGGTTCCTGTCGGAAACGGCGGGTGTGGATTTGCGCAAGATCCATTGGGTGCAGGCGGGCATGAATGAAGCTGGCCGCGAGGAGAAGGTCGAATTCAAGCTGGCCGATGGCATCCGGTATGAGCAGCGGCGCGACACCAGCATCTCGGCGATGCTGCTTTCGGGCGAAGTCGATGCAGCAATCTCGGCCCGCGTTCCGGACGCGTACGAAAAGGGCAGGGGAAAGATTGAGCGGCTCTATCCGGATTATCGCACCGAAGAGACGCGCTACTACGCTGCGACCGGCATCTATCCCATCATGCACGTGATTGCGATGCGCCGCGCGGTCTTTGAACGTTATCCCTGGACGGCGATGAACCTGTTCAAGGCATTCGACGAGGCCAAACGTCGAAGTCTGGAGCGAATCCAGGACTTGACGGCGTCGCGCATTCCGGTGCCCTGGGCCTCCGCGGTCGTCGGCGAATGGAGCAGAAATTTCGGCGACGACCCCTTTCCGTACGGACTGGAAGAAAACCGCAAGACGCTGGACGCATTCTGCCGCTTCGCGCACGCGCAGGGGGTAACGGCAAAGAAGTTGACCCCCGACGATCTTTTTCCGAAGGAAGTGCGGGCGAGTGTGAGGGTGTAGACGCGCACTCAGCTGCTTTCGCGCGGACGAGCGCGGATAGGTGGATCAGTCCTTGGCGCGCTCGACGTAGGAGCCGTCGGCCGTCGTCACCACCACGCGGGTGCCGGTGACAATGTGGGTTGGCACCATGGTGCGGACCCCGTTCGACAGCATGGCCGGCTTGAACGAGCCCGACGCTGTCTGCCCTTTCATCGCCGGCTCGGTGTCCACGATCTCGAGCGTCACCTTCTGCGGGATATCGATGGAGACCGCGACGCCTTCGTGCAAGGCGAGATTCACCACCATGCCCTCCTGGAGATATTTCTCGTAATTTCCCACCACGTCGGCAGGCACTTGCACCTGGTCGAAAGTCTCCTGGTTCATGAAGTGGAAGCCGTCGCCATCCTGATAGAGGTAGCTGAATTCGTGGTCTTCGACATGGGCACGCTCGACCTGGTCGGTGGTCTTGTAGCGCATCTGGGTCTTCACGCCGTCAGAAATGCGGCGCATATCGACCTGGGTCGTGGGAGTGCCCTTGCCGGGATGAAAATTTTCCGCGTTAAGGACGACATAGAGCTTACCGTCGAGATCGACGATATTCCCCTTGCGGAGCGACGAAGCGATGACCTTCACGATAGGAATCCTTGACTTGAGTGCGACGGGGGGACGTTTCGGGCCGCACCATAGCGATCTTCTCGTCCGATGCCAGCCTTTCTCGCTGGCTGTCCGATCGAGGTAAAAGTGCCGAAAAGTCCGCCATTCTGGAGCGCCGGTGCCCATGCCGCCCGCAGGCCGTTTCTGCTGGCGCGAGCCCGCATCGCGGCGGCCCTGCGGGTCTGGTTCGCTAAGCGGGATTTTGTGGAAGTGGAAACGGCAGCCCTTCAGGTTTCGCCCGGCAACGAGACGCACCTTCATGCGTTCGCCACCGACCTGATCGGTCCGGACGGAAAACGCCAGCCATTTTATCTGCATACCTCGCCCGAATTCGCTTGCAAAAAGCTCCTGGCGGCGGGCGAGAGGCGCGTCGTCGATTTTGCGCGGGTGTTCCGCAACCGGGAACGCGGCGCCCTGCATCATCCCGAATTCACCATGCTGGAATGGTATCGAGCGAATGAAACCTATGAGGCGCTCATGGATGATTGCGCGGAAATTCTGGCGGAGACCGCACGCGCCGCTGACACCAGGCAATTCCGCTTTCGGGGCAAGACCGCCGACCCCTACGCGGTGCCGGAACGCCTGACGGTCGCTGATGCGTTTGCGCGCTACGCTGGAGTTGATTTGCTGGCCACTGTGAACACGAGCGGGGGCGAACGGGCGGCGCTGGCAGCCGAGGCAATCAAGACCGGCGTTGCCATTGCGCAAGACGACACCTGGGGCGACATCTTCAGCCGGATCTTGGCCGAGCGCGTGGATCCTCATCTGGGGATTGACCGCGCAACCATATTATATGAGTACCCATTGCCGCTGGCCGCATTGGCGCGGGCAAAGCCGGGCAGCGACAAGGTCGCGGAACGTTTCGAGCTTTACGTATGTGGGGTCGAGCTCGCCAACGGCTTTGGTGAACTCACGGACGTCGCCGAACAACGCGCACGCTTCGAGGCTGCGATGGCCGAAAAGCAACGCATCCATCGCGAACACTATCCGGTGGATGAGGACTTTATGGACGCACTGGGACGAATGCCTCAGGCCAGCGGAATTGCCCTCGGGTTCGATCGGCTGGTGATGCTGGCGGCTGGCGCACAACACATCGATCAGGTGATCTGGACGCCTGTTGCCGAACCGTAGGTGAATTGGAACAAGGAATAGATCATGACGACGTTACGCACGCCGGCGCAACTCTGTGAGCACGGTCTGGCGCCGCCAGATCGTCAGCCGGCGCTGACCGCTGTTGCCGCTCGCTATGCGGTGGCCGTGCCGGATGCATTGGCGCAATTGATCAACCGTGCCGATCCGCAGGATCCGATTGCCCGCCAGATCATTCCCGATGCGGCGGAACTGCTTCATCGCCCCGAGGAGCTCAATGATCCGATCGGCGACGATGCATATAGCCCGGTGGACGGCATTGTGCATCGCTATCCGGACCGCGTGCTTCTCAAGCTGACCCATATCTGTGCGGTCTATTGCCGGTTTTGTTTCCGCCGCGAAATGGTTGGTCCGGGCAAGCCGAATGCGCTGTCGCAGCAGGCGCTGGTACGCGCGATCGAATACATCCGGGCGCATCCTGAAATCTGGGAGGTGATTCTCACCGGCGGCGACCCGCTGGTTCTGTCTGCGCGCCGGTTGCGTTCCGTCATGAACGCCCTTGCAGATATTGATCATGTCAAGGTCGTGCGTGTTCACACACGCGTGCCGGTCGCTGATCCCGGGCGCGTTACGCCTGCACTGGTGCGGGCGATGAAAATCAGGGGGAAACCGACCTACGTAGCTGTCCACATCAACCACCCGCGCGAGCTGACGGCTGACGCACGCGCGGCATGCTCGCGCATGGCAGATGCCGGCATTCCGTTGCTTTCTCAAACGGTGTTACTGGCTGGCGTCAACGACACGCCAGATGTCATGGGTCAACTGATGCGTACGCTGATCGAATGCCGGATCAAGCCGTACTATCTGCACCACGGTGACCTGGCGCCAGGCACCAGCCATTTGCGAATCGGGATCGCTACCGGGCAGCGGCTAATGCGCTATCTTCGCGGACGTCTGTCAGGCCTGTGTCAGCCGACCTACGTACTCGACATTCCAGGTGGCCACGGCAAATCGCCGATTGGCCCGAACTACATCGAGCGCATGGAAGCAAACGGTGTGGCACATTTTGTCGTGGAGGACTTCAACGGGCAGCGGCATCAATATCCGCCGCCAGCGGCTAATGCCGGATCGCCATGAGATCAAGGAATGCTGCGGCCACCGCAAGCGTCGCGAAACCGATGAACACGACCGCGATAACGGCATGCCAAACGAAGGTCACGTCGCGTCGGAGCGCTGAAACCACGTTCTTGCTGTTGATCATTGCCTGACGTTCCCTGAAGAGCCCGCCGTAAGACAGCGAACTGTATACGCGCTAAGGAATCATCCGGCCCGTAATTTGTATGTTAAAAAGCGCGTGAAATGCGCGGCAACTTCGCATGGCAGGTATGAATTGGGGAAAATTGGCGCGCCCTAGGGGATTCGAACCCCTGTTACCGCCGTGAAAGGGCGGTGTCCTAGGCCTCTAGACGAAGGGCGCACGCATGCTGACCAGGCACATGGATACCGGTTAGCCGTCCGGACAGCGCGCGAATGCTAAATCGTTCCGGGGGTATAAAATGCTTCGGCGGCAGCGGCAAGCGAGTGACGGCTACCACTTTCCGGTATTTGGCATCGATTTCCACGGCTCCTGTGGTGGCCTGGCGGCACCTTTCTGCAGGATCTCGATGGAATGTTTGTCGGGTGAGCGCACGAAAGCCATGACGCCGTCGCGTGGAGGACGATTGATCGTGACCCCGGCCTTCATGAGCCGTTCACAGGTGGCGTAAATGTCGTCGACCTCATAGGCGAGATGGCCAAAATGGCGCGCCTCGCCATAGTCCTCGGTGTCCCAGTTATATGTGAGTTCCACCTCCGGACCGGGCCGGCCTAACCTCTTGGCCTCCTCGACCAGTCTTTCGTCGTCCGAACCGGCCAGGAAAACCAGCGTGTAGCGATTCTTCTCATCGACCCGACGGCGGGTTTCCTTCAGGCCGAGCTTGTTACAATAGAAATCGAGCGCCGCATCGAGATCACGAACGCGCAGCATGGTGTGCAAATATCGCATAGGCTAAACCTCATTACTGTCCAACAGACTAGGCCTATTATACAGAAATGATTGCCGCTGATCTTCCCACCGCAATTTCGCGCCTGGGTAACCTGTTCGAGATGGCGTCGGTGATTGTCCCGTTTACCGGAGCGGGAATCTCGACCGAATGCGGGATCCCCGATTTTCGTTCGCCCGGGGGACTGTGGACCAAGAACCAGCCGATACCGTTCGACGACTTTATGGCGCGTCAGGACATGCGTGATGAAGCGTGGCGCCGGCGCTTTGCAATGGAGGAGAGTTTCGCCAAGGCCCGGCCCGGCCGTGGTCATCGGGCGCTCGCGAGCTTCTATCGCGCCGGAAAAAGTCCTGCACTGATCACGCAAAATATCGACAATCTGCACCAGAGTTCAGGAATCGCAGCCTCCGATGTGGTCGAACTCCATGGCAATACGACCTATGCCGTCTGCCTCGACTGCGCCAGGCGCTACGAATTGTCCTGGGTCAGGGAAAAATTTGAAGTAGCCCAACATGTCCCCGACTGCACCTGCGGGGGCTACATCAAAACCGCGACTGTTTCGTTCGGGCAGGCGATGCCATCTGACGCGATGCAACGAGCCGAGGAATTGACCAGGAGCTGCGACCTTTTTTTGGCAGTTGGTTCCTCGCTGGTCGTGTGGCCGGCGGCCGGTTTCCCGCTGATGGCCAAACGGAACGGCGCGGCTCTTGTGATCATCAATCGCGAACCGACCGAGTTCGATGATCTTGCCGATCTAGTCGTGCGGAACGACATCGGCGACGCGCTCAGCCCTTTCATCGCCCACTGATTCGGTACGCATGCTCTGTGTATAGAGCTGTGCGCAAGCCCAATTTGCCCCTTTGCCGTTCAAGGGCCGGTGTTATCTTCGATTGCACAAGATTCGTCGAAGCGCCCATTAAGAGGCGCCAGCAAGGCGGCAGCGTGCGGCCTCATGTCGTCGGACGGGATCGAATCAAAAATGTCTGGGACCAATCTCCGACCAGGGACGGTCAGAGAACTCGTCGACGAAACGGCGACCAATCTCATCGAGTTGACCGGCGTCATCAAGTGGTTCGATGTGGCCAAGGGTTTTGGTTTCATCGTGCCCGACAACGGGATGCCGGACATCCTCCTTCATGTGACTTGCCTGAGACGTGACGGCTTTCAAACGGCCTATGAAGGCGCGCGGGTCATTTGCGAGGTGCTGCAGCGTCCAAAAGGCCTGCAGGCCTTCCGCGTGGTATCGATGGACGAGAGTACCGCGGTACACCCGGCGCAAATGCCGCCGCCACGGACCCATGTGACGGTCACCCCGACCAGCGGGCTCGAGCGAGCTCAGGTCAAGTGGTTCAACCGCCTGCGTGGTTTCGGATTTTTGACCCGCGGCGAGGGTACTCCGGATATCTTCGTGCACATGGAGACCCTGCGCCGCTATGGCATCGCCGAATTGCGGCCGGGCCAGACAGTGCTGGTCCGGTTTGGGCCGGGGCCGAAGGGCCTGATGGCAGCCGAAGTCCGGCCTGACGGCGGCCCGCTGGGACTTGCATCCCACTAGACTCATCGATTTTCCGATTGCTGCTTGGACCTGGGCCGCGTAAAGGCGAGCTTATGCGCGCTCTTGGCTGGACTGCTCTCGCTCTTTTTGGCTTGTTGGTTGCGGCCGGCCCGGTACGTCCGGCCGGACAGCAAACGCTTGAGATCGCAACCAAGTCAGGCGTCCACGTTTTCGCGGTTGAGCTCGCGGACAACGACGCCGAAAGGGCGAAAGGTCTCATGTATCGAAAGGCCCTGCCCGAAGGGCAGGGGATGTTGTTTGATTTCCACCGCGACCAGGACGTCAGCTTCTGGATGCAGAACACCTACATCCCTCTCGACATGATCTTTATCCGTGGGGACGGGAGCATCCTGCGCATTGCAGAAAATACGGAACCGCTGTCGACGCGGCTCATTCCATCGGGGGGGCCAGTCCGCGCGGTGCTGGAAGTCATCGGCGGAACAGCGCGCAAGCTCGGTATTGCGCCCGGCGATCGGGTTGCATCACCGATTTTCAGCGCCCACTGAGGCTTGCTTGCCCGGCTATGTTGAAGAGTGTATCGAACGCGGGCGCCCGGCGGGGCATAGCGCAGTCTGGTAGCGCGTCTGGTTTGGGACCAGAAGGTCGCAGGTTCGAATCCTGCTGCCCCGACCAGCACTTAGCAGAGATTTGCTTCCCAGAAAAATGGCTCTGGGAAGCGTCTGGGAAGCACCAGCATAATCTGTGTAGAAGTGTCTTGACCATGTCTTGACGTTGAGTCGCGAAGCGCTTAACCGTGGAGAGTTGCTAGTCGCCAACTGAGCAATCGTTGTGTTGATGGGGGTACCGACTAGCAACGTGTCGGTCGAATCGCTTCGCTTGTATGACAGCGTTTGAGGCCTGCATCGACGACCCGCAGGTGAAACGGGCTGCATCATACGGAGACGGGATCGACCGATGGCTGGTCGCCACTGGATGCCCTAGGCGTGCGCATTAGTCGCGGTGTGGGCAAGGAGACTTGAGGCTCTGGAGGACCCAGGCGCTCAACCTCTAACTGACCAGCTAACTACAGCTAAACGGCCCGAGGGTGGGTGCCGTGCAGACATTTTCTCGCATTCCGCGAGGAAATCTCTGCGCGGCGCATTTGCTTTGGGTGTCAACAATGACTGTCGCGGACATAACAAGCCGGCCTCGGGGCCGTGCCCATCGCTACCGAGAGGCGGCTGAGCTTCTCAACTGTTCCGAACGCCAAGTTATTCGCCTCGTGCGCAGCGGTGTGCTGAGGGCCGACAGGCTTAGCGAGCGCGTCGTCCGGATCTTTGATGACTCGATCGACGCTTATATCGAGCGCGTGCGAGGGCATCATGTGTGATCAATATTCCGCCGATAGTGATCCGCCCGACACGCTGACGATCACCTTCGACGCTGGGCTCTACACCGTGCGCATGGACGGCCTGGCAGTGACCAATCCAGTTCTGACCCGTGCCGCAGCTGAACAATTGCGCGACATGCTTCAAGCCAAGACAGCCTGATTAATTTTGAAACAAAAGGCCCACCGGGGTGCAACCCAGCGGGCCAATAGAAGGAGATTCAATATTTTCCGATGACTGATATGGCACGTTACTCGGCCTCCGGCAAGAGATTAGATGCCGCCGGCGAGCGTGACTACTTGCTTAGCGCATTACGCACGGCAGCTGCCCGCGAGCGACTCGTAGTCAATCTGATTGAAACAATCGGCACATCCCTGCGTCACAGGATGATCGATAACGACGCAGCCCTGAAATGGTTGGCCGAAGAAAACTTGCTCGACTTCCTGCAGTTCGGACCGTCTGAAAAGACTGGCGGCCCTTCATGATAACTCGCAGCAATTTCGAAATTGATCTCGACATCATAGAGCGAGAAGCGCGGCAAGAAGAAGAGCGCAACGCAAAGGCGAACGGCCACGACAGGTCAGACCTCAAGCTCGATGACTTCGTCGCCTATATGCCAATGCACAACTACATCTTCAAACCGACCCGCGAGACGTGGCCTGCGTCCAGCGTCAACGCCAGAATAACTCTGATTGGCGACAAGAAGGCGAAGGCCAGCGAATGGCTGGACAAGAATGCTGCCGTTGAACAGGCAACGTGGGTGCCGGGGAAGCCGATGCTTATACCCGGCAAGATCATAAGCGACGGCGGGTGGATCGATGCACCAGAGTGCACCCTTTTCAATCTCTACCGGCCGCCATCACTCGTGCCTAAAGAGGGCGACGTATCGCTGTGGCTTGATCATATCCACAAGCTTTACCCCGATCATGCGGAGACACACATCGTTCCCTGGTTCGCGCATCGAGTGCAGCGACCATGGGAGAAAATCAATTTTGCGCTCGTTTTTCTCGGCGCGCAGGGCATCGGCAAAGACACGCTGCTCGAACCAGTAAAGGCTGCGATCGGACCCTGGAACTTTGCCGAGGTGAATCCGATGCAGGCTCTCGGCCGCTTCAACAGTTTCCTCAAGTCGGTAGTTCTCCGCATCAGCGAGGCGCGCGACGTTGGCGACTACGACCGGTACGCCCTCTACGACCACCTGAAG
>DATAPP010000156.1:0-9269 GCA_036265125.1 Pseudolabrys sp.
GCCGGCGGCGCGGGATACCGTCCAAAGCAACGGCAAGACCTATCAGGTAGTACGCGTCGAGGCTTTGATCACCGGCTATTCGGTGATCGTGCTGAAAGAAGCAGGACCGACGCTGTAGCTCTATCGAAAGGAGACGATTCATCATGCCTTCGCCTAACATTACGGAAAGCCTCTCTTTGACCCACGCCATCACGCCGCCGGCGCCAGGGGTTCCATCCAGCCCTAAGACGGTATCCATGGCCGCATCGAAGATCCAGCAAACCGGAAGCGGCGTATCGAGCGGAATCCAGTCGGTGACCACTACCGCCGCCGTCATTGCTCTCGGGGCGCTGGCTGGGGGCGTGCTCGGGCGCTTTTCCATCAAAAACCTGGACGGGACGAATAACCTGAGCGTCCTGCCCGATGTGGCGGGCGTGGCGTTCATTACGCTGCTGCCGGGAGAAATGGCGCAAGGCCGCTTCGATACCGGCGTGACTGCGCCGGCAGTCGTATCCAGCGCGACGGCGCTGATGGAATACATCGTTTGCGAGGCCTGATTCAATGGCGAACAGCATGAAAACGACGGTCAAGAGCGGGCGCGTCCGCGGTCCGAACCTGAGCGACCCGCAATTGAAGATCATCGGCGATGCGATGGTCGCGGCGCAGAAGGACCGCTGGTCGAAGAGCATCGACGCAGCCGGCCAGCCTGCGGCCAAGCTCTCGGTTCGCTACGCCATCATCAAGCAGGCCGTGCTGCACAAGCGGTCTATCCGCGATAACGCGATGACCGGGCTGCTGGTCAAAAACTTCACGCTGCGCAAAGCCGCGGACGGCGTGATCCGCGCCGAGAACACCACGCGCCTCGCGCGGCTGCACGCGCGCCGCGCCAACAGCTACGACCAGATGATCGGGTTCGCCCTCACCGACGCGAAGGTGGTCTTCGACGAGACGCAGGCGCAATACGGCCAGTGGGTGCAGCGGGCATGGATTCCGATCGGCCCGCAAGAGCGCAGACCGTCGGCTATGGGGCCGCGCGCATGATCCGCCGAGCCGACCTGGTGAATGCGATGGCCACGACCTTGGGCAACGTGCCCGAACTCGTGGCCGTCCTCGCGCCCACTGATCCGATCGTGCCCTATATCGATTCGAACCCGACCATGAATTCGGTGGACAAGTGGACGTACCAGATGCAGCCGGGGCAGATCTTGGTGATCTGGATCTCGACCCGGCTCACCAAGGGCGAGATGAGCAAGTGGTCGCACGCGATTGAAATTCTGTGCCGCTCCCTGCCGGATGAATCCGACATGGAGCTCGAAGACCTCATCGTGGCCGGCGTGCCGAATCCCGGCGACGGCATGGTATGGCGCAACTGTCCGCTGATGGCGGGCGTGTACCCCACTGAGGTAGTGGATATTGGCCGGCGCACCGACACCGAGGGCGTCGACTACGGAGTGATCTTGACGGAGACGGCTGAAACAGGAGACTGGCCGTATCCATAAGGAGGTTTAAAGACCATGGCAACGCAACCGACGCAACCGCCCACCGCACCGCAGCTACCGCAGCCGCTCGCCACACCGCCGCCGCGCGGAGCCACGCCGCTGGCGACCACGTCCTGTCCTGCGAATATCCAGGAAACGCAGATCGCGTTCGGCTACGCGCCGCAGACCGACGTGGCGACCGCCAACCCGCTTACCGTGATGTGGAGCCTGACCAAGGTCAATCCGGCGCTCAGCGTGGTCAATCCGGTCAACGAAACCAACGCCTTGGACATCGGAAAGATGAATGAATTCCCGAGCCAGGTCTTCCCGTCCTACCAGGACGCCAGCGTGGCGCTGGAAAAATACGTGTCGAGCGAATTCCTCGCGTGGCTGTTCTGCTTCACGACCGGCAAAGCTACCAAGACGGGGACGGCTGGCGCCGGCTTGACCTACGCCGCGGTGCCGAATGATCCGAGCGTGGACTGTATCAATTTGCCGTGCTTCACCTGGGACGAATTGATCCGCGCCGAGCCGAACTCGGTTGTCGACCGTGCGCTCATCGGCTGCGTGGTCGGCGAATGGACGCTCACCATGTCGAGCGGGCCGGGGCGCGCCAACTGCCGCGTCGCCTGCACGCTGCCGGGATCGGGACGGGTGCAGACACCCGGCCTGACGCCGCTGCCGACGCTGACGCTGGAGCATTTTCTGAATGCGGCGGGCGCTTCGATCAACATCAACGGCATCGATTACGTGATGTCGCAATCGTTTATGAGCCTGGAAATGCGGTGGAACAACAACGTGCGCCTCGACACCGGCCTGTATCCAGGCAGCGGCACCCAAAACGGCTATGCTGTGCGCGGGCGCATGGAATACGGCATCCGCGAGATGACGCTCAGCTTCGTCGCCCGCGCGCAAAAGGGCTCTCAGGAGTACAACAACCTGATCAGCGGAGTCGAAGGGCCGGCGACGTTCGGCGTGCAGGGGCCGCTGATCAGCGGCACCGCCTATCACAGTTTCTCGATCAGTCTGCCGCGCACGCGCATGCTATCGGTCGTGAACGGAGACGACAACAACATCGTGACCGTGCAGTGCGGCGTCACGGCGCTGCAACCGACCGATGGCGTGACGCCTATCATCACCATGTCGGCGACTACGACGCAGGACGGCATTCTGGGGCTTTAATGCGGCAACTCTTCCAGAGAATCGATCTTGTAGGTAAAGTGCCTATCGGCGGGATCGGGACTGTCCTTGGTTTCAGTCACTGTTCCCGTCCAATAGCTGCGGATCTTGGCGCCGAATCCGTTCTGGGCATCGACATAGAAGCCGCCGTCATAAACGCCGCTGCCTTTGTAGGTGATCGGCTGATGCCAGACGCAGCTTTCGAAGTCTGCCGTGGAGGGAGCGACGAGCCTGTCCCGCACGTTGTCTTCGAGCAGTTTACACATCTTGAATTCGTCGCCGGCAAGCGGGTCGCGGGCCAGGCGTGCCCGTCGCGCGGCATTCTCCCGGTCAATCTTCGCCTCACGGGCATCATAATCCGCAGCCTCGGCGGGATTCCTTACGCGCCAAATATAAGTGCCAACAGTGACCAACATAGCCGAAAACAAAAGAATGCCAAGACAACCCAAACAGCCTTTCATTGGGTGCTTCCGGTAGCAAGAAATCTGAATCCGTACATAACAATACCATTGTATGCGAGTGCCCTAAGTGCTGCCGGATGAATGGGATAAACCATGTTTGAGCCAGACTTTACGGTAACGATCGGCGGGTTTCGCACCAAAGAAGGCAAGCGGGATATCGTCGTCCGCTGGCCCTCCGATCAGGAGTGGAGCGCGCACCATAAGCGAACCAAGCTGTTTCAGCGCAATTTTGGCCGGGGCGTAGGTCAGAGCGATCTCGAAACGGGCGACGCCGACGCCAAGCTATATGAGTCCATTAAAATGGACGGCGCGCCGGCGCTCACGGTGGGCGAGGCCTCGTTCCTCATTAAACAAATCAACCGCTGCACGGTGATGAATGTCGAGTTGCGCGATGACGACGCGGAGGTGCAGCTTGAGACGCTGGCGGGCGAGGCCAAACACACCGTCCGCATTCCGAACATGGACGAGATCCGCGCGCTGCAAAAGACCAACAAGCTGATGTCGCTCCCCAACAACGTGCAGGAGATCCGCACCAGCATGGAGTCGAGCGCCGCGCTATGGGATAAGTGCGGCGGGCGCGTCGAAGGGCGCGAGGGGCCGGTGCCGATCATCTACAAGGACGTGGCGATCCGCGCGGTCATCCAGGCGATAGAGAACGAGGCGTCGGCGAACTATGGCGAGGGAAATTTTTAGCCGGCGGCGGCTGGCCGGAATCGCCGTCGCCGCGCTTCATCCTGCACCGCATGATGCGCCGCGACGAGCTTTGCCCCGGCGCCGACGAATGCCCGTATGCGTGGCAGGAGGGAACCGGCGGGCGCTGCGAGGAATGTCCCGCCACGCTGCTCGACGACTATCTGGCTTCGCCCAAGGGTCAACTGATCCAGCAGACGCTGACCCTCGATTTCGCGCTGCGGGCGGGAGTGACGGTTAGCCTCCAGGAGATTTCGTACCCGGAGTTTTTGTTGCTGCGCGTTCTCTCCGAGGAGCGCGCCCGCTATCAGGGCGACCTGATGAAGAAACAGCATGGCCGCTAACAACATCTACATCCAGGTCGACCTCAACAGCAGCAGCGCGCAGCAGAACGTCAACGCGCTGAACCAGGCCATCGCGAGCACCGGCCCGACCGCCGAGAAGAGCTCCAAGCAGACTACGCAGGCGCTCTCGACGGTTCAGGTATCGGTTCAGCAGACAACGCGCGCCTTTGCCGAACTGACCACGGCGCTGGCCGGCCTGGGGTTGACGCGCATGCTCGCGGGCGTAATTCAGACCGCAAGCGAGTACAGCCGCGCGCGGCAGGCCATCACGCTGTTTGCCGGAAGCGCGGAAGAGGCCCGCAAAGTGATTGAGCAGGTGCGCATCATCGCCGCGCAAAGCCCGTTTCACTTCAGGGAACTGCAAGAGACGGCGCGGGAGTTGCTCGCATTCGGCATGAACGCCAAACAGGTGCCGACCGTGATCCGCGCCATCACCGACCAGGTGGCCGCGATGGGCGGCACGATCGAGGACGTGAACAGCATTGTGACGCTCTTCGGGCGAATCATGGAAAAGAATGTCGTCGGCGCGATGGACATAATGCGCAAGCTGCCCGCCGAGGGCGTGCCTGTCATGAAAGCGTTTCAAGCTGAACTTGAAAAGTCCCTCAAGATCCCGATTGCCAAGGGAGACGTGCAGCAGGCGATTAAAGAGGGACTGTTCGAACCCATGCAGACCATCCGCGTGCTCACCGAGAACATGGGCAGGACGGGGTTCGGCAAAATGCTCGATGACGCCTCGCTCGCGTTCAAAAACCTGGGCGACGCCGCCGAGAGCGCCTTTGCGGAACTATTCGGTCCTGAGGGGTTCGGACCTGCGTTCGCCAAACTGGCCGGGGATATCGAGAAGGTTCTGGCGCCGATCGGGGGCCTCATCAAGGCGTTGGAAGCGTTGGATGAACCGACGAAAGACGCCATCGTTAAATGGGGCGCTATCGGGGCGGCGGTGCTCGCTGCGGCAACCGCTTTCGCGGCGCTTGCGGCGATCTTCACGCCACTCATCGGCGTTATCGCCGGCCTCATCGGGCTGCTGCCGGAAATTCTCACGGTGGTAGGGGGCATCGCGGGAATCGGAACCATCCTCTACAAAACAGTGCCGCAGGTAAAAACTTTTGTAGACGGGCTCAAAGGGCAGTTCGACGAATTGGTAGCCAAAGGCAAAGGCTTCACCGACGCGCTGAACAAGATCTTTCACCCGGACAAAATTGCAGCGGGCAACATCATCGACCCAGAGAAGCAGGAGGAGTTATTCCAGAAACTGCTGGCCGAGGTGCAAAAGACGGCGACCACCGCGCAGCAGACGCTCTTGAAGGCGCTGGCCTCGCCTGTCGAAGCGGTCGAGATCAAGTACACGCAGTTGTTCGCCGACCTGCAAGACAAGATCAAGTTCCTCACCACGGGGCAGCAACAGGCGATTAAGGATGCGCTGGAGTCGGGCAAAACGGCGGAAATCGAGGCTGCACGGTTCAAGAAACAACAGACCATGATCGACGAGAGCGCCAAATATGAGATCCAGAAAACCAAAGGTTCCTACGACGCTCAGATCGCATACATCGAAGCTCTGGATGAACAGGACCTTCGCAAAAAGGTTGCCGGGATCGACCGCATTACGCAGTTACGCGTCGAATCCGCTGAGACTGTAAAGCGGCTGGAGTATCAACGGCTGCAAGATACATTTGATCAACAGAAAGCGGCGTTGAACGCGCATCGCGATGAGTGGGTAAAAGCGGGGTTGAACGTAGATCAGGCCATCGAGGATCGCCGGCAGGAGATGCTAGCCAAGCAGAAGGTGATCAACGAGAAGGCTATGGACGAGGAACAGGTCTATCGGCTGCAGGGCTGGAAGAAAGCGAACGACGCCATCATCGAAGATCAGAAACGCGTTTTCGACAACTTCAAGAGCCTGTTCGATCAAATCTTCGATGCGCTCACCGGCAAGTCGAAGGACATCGGCAAGGCGATCGCCGACATATTCAAGAAAGAGTTGTTGGGCGAGGCGCGGAACATCTTCAGCACGGAGCTGGGGCAGATCGCTACCCAGGCGGCGGGCTACGGACAGCCCGAGGCGCAGATCGCCCGTAGCGGCGGCATTCTAACCACGCTGCTGATGCGCGGGATGCCGCCGCGGGCGCCGATGGCGCCGCCGGATATCTACACGCCGGCGCGCGCCAGTTCTACAGTAGGGTTTGACGGCCAGGGTGAAGCGAACCGGATGGCGCAATTAACCGGACCTGAGCCGCGCATCGCTTTGGGTCCTGTGAGCGTCCCCATCGCTGGTGCAGATTTTCCGGCTTTCATGGCGCCGGGATACCCTTTGCCTCCTGCAGAAGCATATGCGCCCGGGGTTCCAGGAGCATATGGTCCCCCGCCCCCGGCTGTCGGTATGCCGGATTTTGCATCGCAGGCGGCGCAGGCGCAGCAGGCGCTTGCCTCGCTTGGGATGGCGGGCATCATCGGTCCCGGCGGCACCGCGCCATTCGCGGGCGGCGGCGCTGCGGCGGCAACCACGCGCGCCGGAGTGAATCTGGCGGCGAACTGGGCGAAGACTATCGCTAACCTCAAGCAGTCTTTCGGAATCGGCACCGCCGCAGGACAAGGCGCGGACCTGCCGGGTACCACCACCTTCGGGTCCGTGGCGAGTTCGCAAGGCATGGCGTCCCTATATATGGCGGCAGGAATGCCGCTGGCTATGGCTGGAATCTTCGGCACGCGGCAAGGGACGGCTGGCGGCATGCTCGAATCCACGCTTGGCGGCGCGGGCATCGGCGCGGGCATCGGCACGATGATTCTGCCGGGTTTCGGCACCGCGCTCGGCGCGGGCATCGGCGCAGCCGCAGGCCTCGGCATCGGATTGGGGGAAATGCTTGCGGGCGTGGAATCGCCGCGCAACAAAGTCAAGCGTCTGGCGAGTCAGCTATACCACATCAATATCAACAACGCGACCGCGGATGCGATCGCCAATCTCGCCCAGCAGAGCTTCGGCGGCAACGTGGGCGTCGCGATGCGCTCGCCGCAAGTGCGTCAAATGCTCGGCGTCTATGCAGCCGGAACCGGGCAGGCGAATCAGTTTCCAGCCGGCCTCGATCAAGCGCACGGCGCATCGCTCGTGGAAGCGGGCGGCATGCTTCAACAGCAGGCCACCTATCAGTACGGCAACCCCTATACTTACTCGTCCAATCTGCCGGTTTACGGTGGCCAGCCGACGCACGTCCTGAGCGCACCGGGCGGCGGAATGCAGTTGTCGCTGAATATCGGGGGCCAGGACGCAGCCTCGTTCCTGGCGGGCAATGTGGTGAGCCCCTCCATGGTGCAGCAGCAATACGCGACGGCGATGCAAAACTCGAACGGGCGGGTGCCGCAGGCGCTCATGATGTCCGAACCGGGAACTATCGTCTCTTGAGGTTGCGTGAATTATGGTGGAGAATATTCTCAGCCTGGGCATGGCGAGGCGACGCGCGGTTAGGCTGGGCGTGGCTGGGCACGGCACGGCTCGGGCAAGGCAAGGTAAGGCAATAAGGCACGGCAGGAGGTTTTGCCGTGCCTTATAACCTCTCGCCAGCCACGGTCGCAGCCGGGACTGTGTTCCCGAAGTCGTTGAGCGCGTCCTTCGTCGATACCCGCCTGTATCCAGTGCTTTCGACCAGCTACAACGACGGCACCATCGAGCAGTCGCTGATTCAGGACGGAGTGAATGCGCCGCGCTGGCTGCGAACCTACGCGCAGGCGCAGCGGCTCACCGCGGCGCAGCTGGCCACGTTGCGGAACTTTTGGGAGACGACAGTCCAGGGCGGTCTCTACCCGTTCTATTTCTACGATCCATGGGACGTGCTTCCCGGCCAGGAAATCGGCTCCAACTTCGATCCGACCGGCGATAACACGCAGGGCCGGGTGACCTGTTTCTTTCGAGGCGATTGGTCGCAGCAAGGGCAACTTAGCCGGCATGTGGTCCCTTCGCTGCTGCTGGTGGAGGTGGCCTGATGGCGGATACCATCGGCAGAATCACCGTCCCGGCACCGGTCCAATCGGGCGCAAAGTTTCCGCTAGTGAGCCTGTACGGCTACGGGATGACGCGCGATTGGAAAATCGTGGAACACAGGTTTGGTGAACTCGCGACTCTTTCGGTGCAACGCTATGCCGTGGGCGCCGGAGCGCGTCGCTTCCAGTTTGCAAAGCCGGATCTCGATCCCTGCGACCGCGCGGATCTGCTCAATTTCTACGACCAGGTCCAAGGACCGTATCAGTCGTTCATCTACCCGGCCCCGAACGATGACCGCCAGACCTTCACCAACTTCACCGTGATCTTCGACGCGCCGCCACTTTCCATCACCGAACTGCAGAACCGCGCCCAGACCGGCCTGACGTTCCTCGAGATCCTCGATCCGGCGAAAGCGCCGGCCTACGCCGTTAGCTCCGTCGTCACGCGTTTTCCGACTGACGCTCTGGCGCAGGCCCTCGCTTCCGAGGTGCAGATCATTATTCCGTTAGTGCACATCAAGGTGCGGACGGGCGGCGTGCCGGATATCTACTTCAGCGACCGGCGCGCGGTATTCAGCGGCTTCCCCGGCGCGCCGTCTCCGACCACGTTTCTGCCGCGCCTGATCGGCATCGGCGCTCCAGGAACCGGCGATGTGATCATGTCGCAGTCGATCGACGGGCGGGCCGAGAACGTGAGCTTTAAATTCGGGAATGCGGACCGGGCGCTGTCGGCCCTGGTCAACGATTGCGCCATCGACTTCGCGCAGATCGATCTGAGTTTCTTCCACGTCAACACCGGCACTCTGATTCAGCTTTGGAAAGGCGTCATCCTCTCCTGGCAGATCGACGGCTCGGCGGTGATGAGCGTGCAGTGCTCCGATGGCCTCTATCCGATCACGCAGGCCTACCCGCCGCGCACAGTCAGCCGGCAATGCTGGAAGCCGTTCAATACGGCGATCCTGCCCGGTTACACGCCCTGCCCGTATTCGACGGCGGGCAGCGGCGGCGATCCCACTTCCTGCGACTACTTCTACACCTCGGCCAACGGGTGTCTGGCGCACGGCATGAGTCAATACTTCGGTGGCCATCCCGAGCAGCCGCAGAGCGTGGTGATCAAAGATAACGGGACCGGGATCATCGGCGGGTTTTTCCGCTCGACCGTGACC
>DATAPP010000157.1:0-4331 GCA_036265125.1 Pseudolabrys sp.
CGGCTTGAAGAAGGGGAATTTGATCTAAATGTGCTGTTCCGACGAGCTCGGATCCAGTTCCTTTCCTCACGTATCGGATTCGCTTATATCAGGCAGATCCGGAACGAATGGCGGAGGGCTACGGCTTCACCCACCCCCGCATCGCCCGGCTGCGAAACTGCCTCCTCGCCGCTGCGCCTCACTGAGCCGGCTCGATGGGCGCATGGATTCGTGCGTTGCGGGCATAGGGGATGAACCCCGCCCGCGTCCGATATTCGATCGCCGGCTCGGCCAGGTGACCCCTAGTTCAATCTCATGGCGCTAAACGCAAAGAGCAAACACCCGGCCGACGCCGATCCTCCCACGCCGCCGGGCATATCGGTCCATACCGCGGCGGCTCGGATCCATCATGATCGTAGAGATTTCGGCCGGACAGGGTCCGCGCTGACCCACCAGGGCGCTCCCTCCAGGAAAACCCGATGGCGCTCGCGATCCTTTTCCCGGGTTTTGCAAGCGCTCATACTTCGTCCGCAACCACTCGTAGTATCTCTGGCCCGGAAAGGGCTTCATGAAGCAATCCAGGAAACTGCGCGGTCGAGTCCGCCTGGTCGTCGTGCTTGCCGCTGGGAAACGCCGTCAACTCGTGCAGGTTTACTCGGCGAGCACGGCGCCTCCTTCCGTGCCCGATCTGTGAGCGGAGCCGCCGCAGCCAGCTTGTCATAGCAAGATGCAAAGGGCGGGAGCGGAGGCGCCTTGCCCCCTTTGTAGGTGCGCGACCCGCAACCGCTGATCTAGAGCGGGGGCCCCGTTCGGTGCGGATTCACAGTGTCTCAGTAGCTTCCGTCCCAAGAGGTGACGGAATTCTTTACGAAAAGCCATTGGCTGCGCGCCTTTCTCGGCTTCTCGTCATGTGAACGACGGTAGCGTTATCGGTCTGGCGTCCACGTGGTAGGTATCACCATTTCTCGCCGTAGCTTCAGCATACGTCCGGCAGCCTAGTTCGCTACCATGAGGCGTGACCGGCACCGAATTGAACCACGACGTAAGGGTCACAGGGTTAAATTAATTTTCCCACAATGGGGTAATAACCATAATAACCGGACACTCTTGTCTGCCATCGCGTCCCGCGACTCACTCGCGCTCCGACATAATGTCCCACTGATTCATAGTAAATAGGCGTCGTAATTTTTTACAGACATCACTTAACCATCCGCCACAATTTCTTGCATATTATTGAACTATCTGGATTTTCTCTCGATGGCACAAAATTTGCCCTCGTATAAATATCAGGTGCAGTCAACCTGATGCCTTTTTGGAGGTTAGGCTATGAAAGGTACGAAATTCGCTACCAAGAGCGCGATACTCGCCATGGCGGCGTTCGCCCTCGTCACCACCCAGGCGCATGCCGGACTTACCCTATTTACCGGAGCGGACGACGGGGCGGGCAGTCTTGCGACCGCGCCCAATTCCGTGGCCGCGGCTGCCAGCTTCGACGCTGCCGCTGCCGCTCTGGGTACCGAGAACACCGTCACGTTTGAGAGTTCTCCGTTGGGCCTGTTTTCTTCCCTGGCTCTAGCCGGTGTTACCCTAACTGGAACTAACGTCAATAGCAATGATCAGAGCATTGTAAATACGACTTCTAATATAAACATTACACCACTTTGCTCTAATGCCTCGTGTGGTTACAACACCACCCCGGGAGGCTCGAATTTTCTGCTTCTGTTCGGGGGAACCGCAACATTTTTCTTCAACCACGGAACGGATGCTTTTGGTGCCTATCTGAGCGGTGTGCAGAACGCCGGCGAAACGATCACCTTCAGCGATGGCACGAGCCAATCTGTCAATATCCCGAACCCCGGTTTCGACGGAGGAACTACCTTCGTTGGATTTACCGATGCTGCTAACTCGATCGCCAGTATAACCATTAATGTTAATAATGACATCGTCGGCGTTGATGACGTCCGCTATGTCACCGATTCGGTGCCCGAGCCAGCGTCACTCGCGCTCTTGGGTGGCGCTCTCGCTGGACTTGCTCTGATGCGCCGGCGCAAGCATATGGCGGCTCTCAAGCCAATTCGGATGTAGAACCGAACCGCGACAGCGCATAGCACTGTGCGGTTATGTCTGTTATGGCGGCCCACCACGCTCTCTCACGGTGGGCTGCTGACAGAAGCAGGGCTCCGGCAATACCGTGGCTCGCGTCCGCCGCGCGACCCCAGATCACGGCGCTGAGGTCATCGTGGGTTTCAGCGCCAAGCGTCGACAGCGTTACTGTCCTGCCAAGGCTACCGACCGGCCCCAACTTGCTATTGTCCTTGACCTTCTTCGCCAAAAATTCGTCAAGCAGGTTGATCGCCCGCATCGGCTGGCGCAGATGCAATACCGAGCAGCCGGTCGTAGGCCCCATCGGCTTGCATGAGATTAACTGCGAATTCTTTTTGTAGGAATTTGCCGCTGTCCCAAAGGATTTTAAGGAGACGATAATGCTCAAAGTCCGAGAGATTCCCGCCGATGGTTATGAACGAGTGGTGGTATTTCGTGATGATTATGAGTTTTATTGTTGTATTGCGGTCCACAGCACAAAACTCGGCCCGGCGTTGGGCGGCTGTCGTATCTTTCCCTACCAGAGTGAACACGCTGCCCTGATCGATGCCCTGCGGCTCAGCCAAGGTATGACGTACAAGGCCAGCCTTGCCGGGTTGAACCTTGGCGGTGGCAAATGTACCGTACTGGCCGATCACCCGACACCGGAACTGATGCATAAAATTGGCGAAGCCATCGAATATCTCGATGGCCTTTATGTTAGCGCCGAGGATGTCGGCACGACTGTTGCCGATATGCGGCTGGCGGCCGAAAAGACATCCCATATTGCAAGTCTAGCGGCTAGTGGTGATCCATCGCCATGGACCGCATTGGGGGTGATGTCGTGTATCACCGGGGCACTCGAGTACACTGGCCACTTTCTATCGTCGGTCTGGATAGAGGGGCTTGGCAAGGTCGGGTGGAATCTTGCTCACCGGCTCCGTGCAGTTGGAGCGGAGCTTTATGTCAGCGATCTACGGCCGGAATTGATGTTAAAGGCGGTTGAAGAATTTTCTGCAAAAGCATTCACTGAAGATGTGGTGGACAACATCACCGTCTATGCACCATGTGCTATGGGACAGGTCGTTACTGCACGGAATGTTCACAGAATTCGGTTCCCGATCATCTGTGGGTCTGCAAACAACCAGCTGGTCCAAGACAATTATGCTGAAGTCCTTCAGCGTAATGGTGTTTTGTATGTGCCCGACTATATCGCGAATTCTGGCGGGGTGATCAATGTCGCCGCCGAGATCGGTCAAATCTATGACAGACAGAATGTTAAGACCAGAGTCGGTTTGTTGAACGAGAAGCTAAGGCACGTCCTAGAGATCGCCGATATCCAGTCTATCACACCATTAGCTGCAGCTAATATGCTGGCGGAAGCTCGGCTACAAGGTCGTCGATTCGATTCGAGAAGTTCGGGGCACGCAGAGTGCAGCGGCTCGTAAACTGTTTGGTTTTGGTAGCGTGTGATCCGGTTTTAAAAAGCGTCCGAAAAAGGGGCGGCGGAGGGTCCGGTGGAGGTGCTGCAAGGGGTACGGCAGATGCGCTTCGAAGGGCTGCTCGGGTGGAATGAGCGTTGCGAGCTGTCGCGCAGGAAATGGCGGACATGCTGGGGTGTTGGAGGGGCTGTCCAGGTCTTGGCCGATCGGCCGCGCGATCGGGGGCCAGAGCGGTTCCGCGAACACCTTATCGGCAAGCTGTCGAGCCGTGAGCCTTCGACAATAAAAGGACCTGGTCGATCTCACTGGTCGACTTGTGTCGAGCGTGACCACCAATCGGTACCGCCGGTCACAGCCGGTGCTTGTCGATCAGGTCGGACGTGCGAAAGCTCGATGGCGTGCCCTCCTCCTCTTCGCTCCGTCACTTTGGGATGGGCCGTCGCATGTGGTCCTTGATCGGCCCAAAGGACATCGTCAGCCACGGTCGGGTGTCAAATTTACCTTAGCAAACGACGTTGCGATTAGTCTCTGAACCCCTCGTATTAAGGTAAAGCAGTAAAGATTTCTTTCCAATGACTTTTCAATTTTTTAACTAAGAATGAATTTGACTCGAATTATTGGCGCAATATATTCGCCTTTTAGCGAAACGTTGATCATGCACTTCCGAACTGATCGTTACTCGCGCGATCGGCGATGACTGGTACTCGCTCGTGCCGGATTTGTCGTGATCGCCGCTGGGCAGAAGCGGGCACGCCCGGGTCGCTATCTGGCGATCCGGAATTGACGAAGAAAGAAATTAGATGTGCGGAATTATTGGCATCATAGGGA
>DATAPP010000158.1:0-165518 GCA_036265125.1 Pseudolabrys sp.
CGCGGGGATCCACTTTTTCGTAAGAACTGGGTCCCCGCCTGCGCGGGGACGAGCGGGTGTTGTGAGGGCAGCGCCGCACCCTCAGCGTCATGCCCGGGCTTGTCCCGGGCATCCACGTCTTGCTGCCGATGAAAGATAGACGTGGATGGCCGGGACTTCAGGCGCGAAGACGGCGCTTCGCGCCTTTCGCCCGGCCATGACGAGAGCAAAGACGGCTATGCCGGCCATGACGAAGCTGCCGGCCAATGTGTTAGAGAATTGCGCAACGCCACTGATCGCGGAATCGTCGGTTGGACACGCAAGTCATTATTGTCGGCGCTGGCCCCGTCGGCCTGACGCTCGCGATCGACCTCGGCCGCCGCGGCGTGCGTTGCATTCTTCTGGAGCAGAAGGAGGCGCCGCAATTCCTGCCGAAGATGGAGCGCTGCAATGCGCGCACCATGGAGATCTACCGCCGGCTGGGCATCGCGCATAAAATCCGCGACGCCGGCTTTCCGCGCGACGTGCCTATGGACGTGTTCATTGTCACGTCGCTGGTCGAGCCGCCGCTGCTGCATCTTCCGTACCCCTCGGTCGCACAGGCGCAGGCTGACATTGCCGCCTGCACCGACGGCTCGATGCCGCTCGAGCCTTATCAGCTCATCTCGCAATACACGCTGGAGCCGCTGCTCAAGTCGGTTGCGGAAACCGTGCCGGGCATCGATGTGCGCTACGGCTGCGAATTTATGTCATTCGAGCAGAACAGCAGTGGCGTGCGTGCCCGCGTCAAACGCGGCAACGTATCCTCGGAATTGAGCGCTCACTATCTCGTCGGCTGCGATGGCGGGTCGAGCCCTGTGCGCCGCCAGCTCGACATCAAATTGCAGGGGGAAGCCAATCTGCTGCAGTTGCGGCAGGCCTTGTATCGCTGCGACGGCCTGTTCGACCGCATCCCGATCGGCAAAGGGCGGCATTATCACGTCGCCGATGCCCACAACTCGTTCCTGATCGTGCAGGATTCCACGCGCCACTTCACGCTGCATTCGGTGGTCGACAGCGACGACGAGATGAAGACCATGTTCGAGCAGGCGGTCGCGATGCCGGTGAAATATGAGATGCTGTCCTGCGCGCCGTGGCGGCAGAACCTGCTGCTGGCCGACAGTTACGGACAGGGGCGCGTGTTTCTAGCGGGCGATTCCGTGCATCTGGTCATCCCGACCGGCGGGCTCGGCATGAACAGCGGCGTCGGTGACGCTGTCGATCTATCGTGGAAACTCGCTGCGACACTGCAGGGATGGGGTGGGCCGGGACTGCTTGCGTCCTATGAGATCGAGCGCCGGCAGATCGGTGCGCGCAATGTCGAAGCCTCGCGTCACGCCTCGCACGGCCGGCGGGCCTGGCGCGCGGCCTACCAACCCAATATTCGCGACAGGACGCCGGAAGGTGCCGCGACGCGGGCCAATCTCGCGCGCATTGCCGATGTCGAGCAGCGCAAGAGCAACGAGATGATCGGAGCCGAGCTTGGCTATCGCTATGAAGGCTCGCCGGTCATCTGGCCCGAAGCCGGCGAGGGGCCGGCACCGAATTTCATGAAATACGAGCCGACCAGCTGGCCGGGCGCGCGGCTGCCGCATGTCTGGCTTTCCGACGGCGTTGCGCTGCATGACCGTATCGGCGACGGCTACACACTTTTGCGTCTGGCCGGTGCACAGACAGACAGCACGGCGCTGGCGCGTGCCTTTGCCGGCTGCGCAGCGCCATTTGCCGTTCTCGACATCGATGAGGACCGGCCGCGCGATGTCTATGGCTGCGACCTTCTGTTGCTGCGGCCGGACCTGCATGTCGTGTGGCGCGGCAACCGGCTGCCGGATGATCCGGCGAGACTGGCCGCGCTGGCGACGGGGCGTTGAGCAGTCATGTTTCTGAATGCGTCACCTTACTCCGTTCATTCCCGCGCAAGCGGGAATCCAGCTGGGTCCCCGCTTTCGCGGGGACGAGCGGAGAATGTTTGTTGAGCTGAGTGTAATCTACCGCGGCGGGATCCGGATCAGATCGTCGAGCTGTGCCTGCGTCAATTCCGTCGGCGTAAACTTCAGGGCGACCGCATCCTTCACGATCGTGTCGAGCCCGGTAATCTTGTCCGGCTCAACGGAAGCGCGCGGGAAGAAATCGTCGCGCGTGCGCTTCGCCTTGGCCTCGGTGATCTTGAGCCAATCGGAATAGATCTTCAGTGCGTTCGGATCGCTGTACATGTAGTTGACCGTTTCGCGGTAGGCTTTCATGTAGCGATCGACGACGTCCTTGTGCGCCTGCAGATAGTTGGCATTGACGATGTTGAGCCGCACGGTCTGACCCTTGAAGGCCTCGGCGTCGTTGCCGGTGGCAATGATGCGGATCTCTTTTGCGTCAAGCTGATCGAGCCCGAACGGTGGCGCCGCCCAGCCGACGTCGATTTGCCCCGACATCACCGCCGTCAGGTTCGCGGCCGGGCCTCCCATCGCGGTCGGCTTGGCCTTGAGCTGGTACTGCTTCATGAAGGCCGTGACGATGCCGTGCGTCGAAGACCCGTTGGTCGAGTAGGCGATAATCTTGTCGTCGGTGTCCTTGAGCGACTTGATCGGGGAATCCGCCTTCACATACCAGTAAAGGTCATTGGCGCCCGTTGTTTCCGCGCCGATCACGCGCACGGGCGCGCCTTTGGAATAGGCGCTGAGCACGCCCATGACACCGGCGGCAATGCCGATATCGACGCTGCCCGAAATCACCGCCTGCTGCGTCTCGCCCGCGCCATTGGTGTAGACGATCTCCAGCTCCAGGCCGTGTTTCTTGAAGATGCCGGCGAGCTGGCCGACTTCCGACATCGAGGTGTCCCAGTTGCCGCGCTGGCCGATCGCCAGTTTCACTTTGTCCTGCGCGCCGGCGGCGGACATTCCGAGCAGTGTCAGCGCCGCAAGTGCGGACGCGAACGTCTTTTTTCTCATCGTGAATCCTCCCAGAGTTTCTTTGCCGCTATTTGGCGGCTTGTGGTTGCCTGGCAATGCGTTCGAGCGGCGCTTCGCTGCCGCCGCCGAGGCTTCGCCAGTTCGTTGTTTTCGGAACGACGCCTTCGTATGAGCTGACGGTCGCGTGACGGATGTGCGGTTCGGTGGTCCCGATCGCGGGTCCCTTGCTGTTCATAGTGCGGGCTGCTTCCACCATCAAGCGCCGGAACGCGACCACTGCCACGTCGCTGGCGCCGACACGCTCCTTGGAACGATCGCTGATCGGGCCCATCGATTCCCACATGGCGATGTCCTGGTTGGGAATCCCGCTGATGCCGGTGAAGTTGCCTTGCTTCATGGCCGCGCGGTCCTGACGGTAAAGATTGTCGCGCGTCCGCACACCGTCGAAATTGTGATCGACGTCGACGCCCCATTGCAACACATTGAACTTGCGCCACGCATCGGCGTCGATACCGGGCTTATCCGCACCATTCCATGCGATGAAGTAAAAGATCGTGTTGTGATCATCTTCAGGGGTCAGCAATGTCGCGACGTTGTGCACGTTGTTCGGCGGGATCAGCGCCGTGTACGGCGCGATGTAGACGGTGGTGCGGACGTAGTCGTGCGTTGCCTCGTTGGTGATCGGGCGCCGGATCGCTGCGTAGCGGAATCCGTAACTGGTGCGCTCGATCTGGAAGCGCGGCGCCTTGTCCGTCGATGGACGCAGCCAGTTCGCCTCCGTCGCCTTTGCGCTGTCGACCTGCGCCGGCACCATGTCGGAAGAGTGCAGGCTGGAAGAGTGTGCCGAGTCGATCTGTCCTTCGAGGATCTGCGCCCAGTTGCAGCGGACCCGCACCTTGGTGGCGCTGACGCGCGCATCCGGCGTGGGCGCAAAGGCCGGGGCCTCGAATTCACGCATCTCATCGGGCGGGCCCATATACGCCCAGACAAAGCCGCCGGCCTCGCGGGTCGGATAGGCCTTGTGCCTGACGCGTTCCGGAATGAGGCTGTTGGCCGGCTCGGATGCCATCTCGACCACGTTGCCGTCGACGTCAAACTTCCAGCCGTGATAGAGGCAACGCAAGCCGCATTCTTCGTTGCGCGCAAACAGCAACGAGGCGCGCCGGTGCGAGCAAAATTCATCGAGAACGCCGACGCGGCCTTTGCTGTCGCGGAAAACGACGAGATCCTCGCCCAGCAGCCGCACCTTGATCGGCGCCCCGTCGGGCTCCGCCACTTCCTCGGACAGGCAGGCCGCAATCCAGTGGCGGCGCATGATTTGCCCCATCGGTGCATCGCCTTCGACGCGGCACAGCAGATCGTTTTCTTCGGCGGTCATCATCGGGGCGTTTCCCTCAATCGCACGCGGCTTTGCAGATTCCTGTCGCGCATTCTTTCTTAGATATCTAAGATAAGATTACGGAAAGTGCCGGATCTTGTCGATGGCCAGCGTCAGCGAACGTAAGCTCCGTCTTGGTGTTGCGGGTCTTGGCCGCGCATTTAGCGTGATGCTGCCGGCATTTACCGGCAATCCGCGCGTCACGCTGGTGGCGGCCGCGGACACGCGGGCTGACGCGCGGCAGCGGTTCTCCGCCGACTTCTCCGCCAGAAGTTACGCCGCCATCGAGGCGTTGTGCGCCGATCCGGACGTCGAGGCGATTTATATCGCGACCCCGCATCAATATCACGCGCAGCACGCGGCGCTCGCGGCGCAGCACGGCAAACATCTGCTCATCGAAAAGCCGATGGCGCTCACGCTCGACGCGTGCGCCGGAATCATTACCGAAGCAGAACGCGCCGGTGTGCACGTCGTCGTCGGCCACAGCCATTCCTTTGATGCTCCGGTTCTGCGCCTGCGTGCTCTTGTCGAGGGCGGAGATTTTGGCCGTGTGCGCATGATCAACGCCATCAACTACACGGATTATCTTTATCGCCCGCGCCGTCCGGAAGAGCTCGATACGGCGAAAGGCGGCGGCGCGGTGTTCAACCAGGCAGCGCATCAGGTGGATATTGTGCGGCTCATCGGTGGCGGCCAGGTCGCAAGCGTGCGCGCCGCGTCAGGTTCGTGGGATGCAGGGCGCCCGACCGAAGGGGCGTATGCGGCGATGCTGACGTTCGCAGGCGGCGCCTTCGCCTCGCTCACCTACAGCGGCTACGGTCATTTCGATTCCGATGAATTCGAAGGTTGGATCGGGGAGATGGGCGATACGAAAACGCCTTACGCACGCAACCGGCATCGCTTCGGTACGCCGCAGGATGAAGTTGCCTTCAAGAATGCCCGCAACTACGGCGGCACCGAATTCCGGCCTCCGCCTGCGCGCAGTGCTGCGCACCAGCATTTCGGTACTTTGCTGGTGAGCTGCGAGCGGGCCGATCTGCGTGCACTTCCGAATGGCGTCATGATCTATCAGGATGGGTCAGCGCGGCTCGACGCGCTGCCGCCCCCTGCGGTCACGCGCTCCGAAGTTATCGACGAGCTGTATCAGGCGGTCGTGAACAACAAGGCGCCTCTTCATAACGGCGCCTGGGCGATGGCAACGGTGGAGGTGCTGCTGGCGATGCTGCGTTCCGCCCGCGAAGGCGCCGAGGTGCAGCTCAGTCATCAGGTCGCTGTGCCATGACACGTCCGACCACGATGCGTCCGACCATGGCGCGTCCGCAACCCAGTACGCAATCGATCCTGCGCCATTGGCAGGAAGCGGTGCCGGATGACCGCCTCGCACATCTCGTCAAGGACGCGACGCGTGCGCTCGTGCGCGCATTGCAGATGCGCCTCGCGGCGCATGCGGTCTCGTTCGGACATTGGACATTTCTGCGCGTCCTGTGGGAATCCGACGGACTGACGCAGCGCGAATTGAGCGAGCAGGCCGGTGTCATGGAGCCGACGACATTCTCGGCGCTCAAGGCGATGGAGCGGCTCGGGTACGTCGTCCGCCGCAGACGTGACGGCGACCGCAAGAAGGTCTACGTCTTCCTCACGCCGAAGGGCCGGCGGCTGAGGGACAAACTGGTGCCGCTCGCCGAAGAGGTCAATCGTATCGCTGTGCGCGGCGTACCAGGGACCGACATTGCAGCCGCACGCACCGTGTTGCTCGCCACCATCGAAAATCTGGCGCGGGACGAGCAGGCGGCCGATATGCGAATGCCGTCGACCCGTGATCTGGTGCGCCTGAAGGCGGGCGGACGAAAACGCCTCTGAACGGATTGGAAAGAATTTCTTATGCCGAAGAAACTCGCATTGACACTTGCCTGTGGTGATTACGACATCGTGCGTCCTCTGCTGAAGGGAAAGGTCGAGGTCGATGGTGTCGATCTCACCATCCTCACCGACATGGATTCAGCGACCCGGCACTGGCGGTTTCTCAACGGCGGCGAATTTGACGTCGCGGAGCTGTCGGGTTCGTCCTATCTGGCCGCGCGTGACAACGACCTGCCATTCCGCGCGATCCCGGTGTTCCTGCATCGCCGGTTCCGGCACGGCTTCATGTTCATCAATACGTCGAAGGGCATCAGCAAGCCGGCCGATCTGAAAGGCCGCAGGATCGGCGTGAAGACGATGATGACCACGGCCGTGTTGTGGATGCGCGGCATCCTTCAGAGCGAATACGGCGTGCCGCTGAACAGCATCGAGTGGGTTGCCGAAATCGAGGACGACATCAAGGTCACCTTGCCGCCCGACATCAAGTATTCGTGCCTGCCGAACGACAAATCGGTCGAAACCATGCTGGCGGAAGGCGAGCTGGATGCGGTGTTCCATTCCGATTTGATCAAGCCGTTTGTTGCCGGCGATCGGCGCGTGGCGCGCCTTTTCCCCGACCACAAGGCGGAAGAGATGGCCTACTTCAAGCGCAGCGGGATTTTCCCGATCATGCATGTTCTCGCAATCCGGAATGCATTGGTGGACGAAAATCCGTGGCTCGCGGTGAACCTGTTCAGGGCTTTCAACGAGGCAAAGGCTGCCGCAATGAAGCGCATGGCGAACCCGCGCATTGTCCCGCTCGCCTGGTATCGCGACGCCTGGGAGGAGCAGGAGCGCATTCTTGGCCCCGATCCGTGGGAATACGGACTGACCGGCAAAAACCGCAAAAATCTCGAAACTTTGGTCGGCTATTCACACGAGCAGGGTCTGATCAGGAAGCGGCCGGAACTGGAGCAGCTTTTTCTCAGCGTCGACCAGGGCCGCAAGCGCGGCGGCGAGTTTCGGATCTAGAGACAGTTCTCAACCGTCATGCCCGGCCTTGTGCCGGGCATCCACGTCTTTCTTTCTTGCGGTCAGTCAAGCAAGACGTGGATGGCCGGGACAAGCCCGGCCATGACGAGTTAAAGAGTCTTCGGCATATTGAATTCCGTCATACCCGGCATAGGCGTGCAAAGCACGCCGTCCTTGACGAGCCGAAATACATGGAGGAGTCATGCTCACGTCACCGAAATCAGCGGTGCTTGCTGCGGCGGTCATCGCATTGGGCTTTTCCACCGCCCACGCGCAGGAAAAAGTCTGGAAGCACGGCATCCTCGAAGCCAAGAGCGATGCGGGCTTCATCGCGATGGTCGATAAAGGCGGGTTTGCCGCCAAGCACGGACTGAAGGTGGAACTGCTTCAGATCAAGGCCGGCGCAACGCTGATGAAAGCGCTGATCTCCGGCGAGATCGACAGCGTCGACATGGGCGCCGCAGAATCGATCGTTGCCGGCGTTCGCGGCACCGGCGTCAAAATTGTCGGTTGCACCTGGCCGGGCGTGCCGCAGGTCGTCCTGGCGAAGGCGGACATCAAAAGTCTGGCCGATCTCAAGGGAAAGACCGTCGCCATTTCCTCTCCCGGTTCGCTGCCCGACTTGCTGTTCCGCGGAATGCTGGATGCCGCCAACATTCCATTCTCCGACGTCAAGCTGGCAACACAGGGCGCCGATCTCGATCGCTACAAGTCGCTGGCCGCTGGCATTACCGATGCCGCGGTGGTGTCGAACGAGTTCGAAGCGGTAATGCCGCCCAATATCAAGGTGCTCGCAAAAGGCGGCAGCGCGGTGCCGAAATTCATTCGACTCTGTATTGCCACCAGCAGCAAGGTTCTCGCCACGCGCCGTGATGACCTCGTTAAATTCGTCGCGGCGGAAATGGACGCCTACAAGTTCGCGGCAACGCACCGCGACGAGACCATCAAGGTCGCGCACGAACTGACGAATGCCAAACCGGACGACAAGCGGGCCGAATTCATCTCCGATCAGGCGATCCGCGACAAGCAGATCGACCCGACGCTGGCGATCCCGGCGGACCGCATCGATTGGATGCAGGAGTTGTTCGTCAAAGCGGGCGTCATTCCCAAGGCTGCGCCGACGGCCTCGCTCATCGACACCAGTGTGCGCGACGACGCGGCAAAGCTTGCGGGGAAGTAGGCGGTATTAGTCCTTCTGCGGCATCGCAATGCGCCGCCCGGCAGCTTCCGGGCGCGGCAAGCGCGCGTGTGCAGTCTTCATGCGCGCAAGCGTTCGCATGATCACAGCCGGAAACGGCGCGACTTTCTTGGTCGTCATGTCCACGTGCAGCGTCATATTTTCCGACGTTGCCGAAACCCAACCCTCGGTCGCGTGAAACAGCTGTTCGAAGTAGTGGAAGCGCTTTGAATCATAGTCGAGCAGCTGGAAAGTCACGCGCACCGGATCATTTTCGTGCAGCTCGCGGACGTAGCGGACATGGACCTCGGCGGTGAAGGTCGAATGCTTGTGATCCTTCAGGTAATCGGCACCAACGCCAAGAAGTTCGTAAACCTCGTCAACCGCGCGATCGAACAGCACGTTGTAATAGGCCATGTTGAGATGACCGTTGTAGTCGATCCATTGCGGCTCGACCCGCATCAAAGATGATACGAAGGGCGTAAAGAAAACCGGTTCGAGATCGGTGCGATCGAGCATGGATATATTTCACCGGCGGGAGTGAACCGTCATCCTGAGGTGCGAGCGTAGCGAGCCTCGAAGGATGGCGACGACAACGTCACCCTTCGAGGCTCGGCCTTCGGCCGAGCGCCTCAGGGTGACGTAAGCTAAGGAGCGTGCAAAAATCATCATGCGCTGATCGGGTAAACCGCCTTTTCGCCGCTTAACACACGCGCAACGTCGGTCGCGCATTTGGTCTGCAACTCGTTGAGCGCCTCGATCGAATAGAAGGCCGTGTGCGGAGAGATGATGACATTGTCGCGGCCGAGCAACGGCGAATCCTTGGCGAGTGGCTCGGAGGTCACGACGTCGAGTCCGGCGCCGCCGATCTGTCCGGAATCGAGAGCCGCAACGAGCGCCGGCTCATCAATCAGCGGTCCGCGCGCCGTGTTCACGATGTAGGCACCCTTTTTCATTTTCGCGAAGGCGGCGGCGTTCATCATGCCGCGCGTCGCCGACAGCAGCGGCGCATGAACGGACACATAGTCCGATGACTGGAGAAGCGTGTCGAAGTCCACGCTTTCGACGCCGGCTGTCTTGAACACCTCCGGCTTTGCGTAAGGATCGCAGGCGAGGACTCTGATGCCGAATGCCTGCGCCTTGGGCGCGAGCAGGCGCGGAATGTGGCCGAAGCCAACAAGACCAAGCACGGTGCCTTCGATGCGGCGGATCGGCACAACCGCCGGCATTTCCCAGCGGCCGCTTTGCACCAGCTTGTTGGAGAGCGGAATTTTCCGGATCAGCGCCAGCAACAGCGCCATGGCGTGGTCGGAAACTTCGCGAATGCAATAGTCGGGCACGTAGTTGACCGCCATGCCCTTTTCCTTGGCGGTGATGAGGTCGATGTTGTCGACGCCGAGACCGAAACGGCCGATCGCCTTGCAGCGTGTGAACTGAGTGAGGACCTCGCGTGTGAGCTTTGCATAGGTCACAAGCACGGCATCCGCGTCCCTGGCGACAGCGACGATGTCGTCGGCATTGACGCTCTTGGCCATGCGGTAGGTCGGATTGAGCCGCGCGAGGGCAGCCTTGGCCGGATCAAGCGAGGGGAAAACACTATCGGTCACAGCAATCACAGGGCCGGCCATCACAAACTCCGCATGACGAAATGAATGGAACGCCGCGAAAGCTACGACAGCAGCGCCTGCGCGTCCATCGGATTAAGCCTTGCGCATCTGCGATTTCAATGGCTTAGCTGGATTAACCAAAAATTAACGACATCCACGCGCAGCGCATCCCTTGGACTATCCTGTAAAAAAATATCGGAGGCAGGCAATGATTGGCAAAGTGGCGCGAGGCACGTACGTGGTCGTTGTTGGGGCGATGATTGCCGCCTGGGTGGTTGCGCTCAATAAGGAGGTCCCTGCGGAGCCTCAAGCGAGCCCACAGACCTGGTCCGTTTACTCCTGACGCCGTCGCCCGGCTGAACGACGTCTGCGAAGCCCCGGAAGACCGGGCGCAGAGGTCACGATGCAAGAAAAGTTTTTATCTCGCCGATAAATTTTTCCCACGCCGGTTCGCTTTCCAGGACCAGGTGATTGCGGCTCTCGAGCGCCACGAATTTCGCGCCTGGAATACCTGCCGCGAGTCTGCGTCCTTCGTCCAGAACCACGGCCGCATCGTTGCGGCAATGAAGAACAAGCGTCGGCACCCTGACCTGCGGGAGCAGGTCGGAGATATCGAGCTCTCCCGTCGCCTGCATGATACGAACAGCGTTCTCCGGCGACGTCGTGATGCGTTGCAGGTCGTTGAACCATTGCATCTGCTCGGGCGTCCCCTCGGGAAAGAAAAGCGACGTGAAAAACTGCCGGAATGCCGGATTTTCCTGTCCCCAACCCTGCTTGACGAGCGAAAGCAGCGTACGCGCGTGTTCCGGATCGCGCGTGGCCCTGCCACGCGCAAATCCACCGTACAGAACGAGATGGCTGATGCGCTCGGGATGGCGGATGGCATAGACGACCGAGACCGCGCAGCCTTGCGATATGCCAAGCAGTGCGAACCGCTCGAGGCCGGCCGCATCGACGACGCTTTCGAGATCGCGGACAAATGCTTCGAACGATATATCGTCGACATCCCAGTCCGAGAGTCCGTTGCCGCGTTCGTCGTACCGAACCAACCGATGTGATGCGGCAAGTTCGTGCAACAGCTCGCTCCAGAGCGGGCTTTGCCAATCGTATTCGAGATGATTGAGCCAATTGGCTGCCTTGACCAAAGGCGGTCCCTGTCCAGCCACAGCGTAGGCGATGCGGACGCCGTCGGAGGCCGTGCAAAAGTGGACTTCCTGTTGCAGCGGTGCCGCCGAAGAATTCCCGTGCCTGGCCGGCTTTCCCGTCGATGTCACCGCGCCGACAAAACGAAAGCCTTTTCGCGACATCGTGCGGACGAGCCGTTGTTGCCCGCCGCTGTCGCCGATCGCCTTGCGCACGGCATTGATGCGGCTGTCCAGCGTCGAATCCGACACGATCCGGCCGTTCCAGACTGACGCAATCAAATCGTCCTTGCTGACGACGCGATCCCGGTTTTCGACAAGGTGGACCAGAATATCGAAGACCTGGGGCTCGACCGGGATCATGGCGCCACCCGCGCGCAATTCACGGCGCTCGCAGTCGAGCGCAAAATCCTCGAACAGAAACAGCACGTTGTTGCCCCCGCAACAAGACGCGCAACTATATCTCAGGTTCCGCTGGAGCGAAATCAATCTCGCCTCAAGACAAATGGATGCTTTCGCAAGGACGGCGAACGGGGCCGCCGGCAAGCTGAAAACATGTCGGCGGAGCGATGAAACCAACGTGCTATCGGGACCCGAAAAAAAGCTGATTCAACGGCTGTTGAGTATTATTTCTGCGATGCGGCGCTGGTGCGCCAAACCTGCGCGCGTAAAGCCGCTTCGGATCAATCGATTCCATTGACTGCGACAGTTTGTCCTTCTCACGCGGCGCCTTCCGGTACACCCGCTTTGCGAAGTCCCTCGTAGTAACGATCGATCCCCATGTCGCGGCTGAAGGGGTGCATCGTTCGCACAAACGCAACCGAGAAATCCGGCCTGATCCTGCTCAATTCTGCGAGGTAGCGACGTGCCTCTTCCTGCCGTCCTAATTGGCCCAGTGCAGCGATGAGAACCGCATACCGGGACCATTGAAAGCTGGGCTGTGCCAGGGCGCGTAGAGCGAAACGTGCAGCCGCCTCATCGTCGCCAATAAGGTATTTCGCTTCCGCGATGCGCACGAGATACGAACCCATGTTCGGATCCTGCGGGCTGAGCCGAATGGCCGATTCCAGGTGAGGGAATGCGTCATGCGGTCGTCCGGAGAATACGAATGCGGCTCCGAGGCCGTAATGCGCAAGCGCCAAACTCGGATTGAGATCCAAGGCAAGTTCAAGTTCGGAAATCGCCGCGGCGTATTCACGGCATAGGTAACGGATGCGGCCCAGGGTGCAATGCGCCCCGGCATCGTCTCGATCCAGTGCGACAGCTTTCTGCGCGACCTCGATGGCCCGCTGACGGTTATCGCCGGGCGAGTCGGCAAATCCATAGACCACTTCGTAATAGTAGGCTTCGGCGATGGCGGAATAGGCCGGCCCAAGATCCGCATCGATAGCGATCGCGTCCTCGAAGAGTTTGCGCGCCTGCGCCAAATCGGCTTGCGTGTATCGATAAACGTGAAACATGCCGCGCTGGTAGATGCTCCATGCGTCGATGCTATCCCGTTGCTTGATCCGCGCTCTTTCCCGTTCCGCCCGGCCCAATTCCGGTTCGATGCCGCCGACGATCGTCTGCGTGATTTCATCCTGCACGGCGAAAATATCGGAAAGTGCGCGGTCGTAGCTTCGTGCCCAGACATTGCTGCGGCTATTGGCGTCGATGAGCTGCGCCGCAACGCGGATACGATCGTCGGCGCGCCTGACGCTGCCCGTCAGGATATAGCGAACACCGAGTTCGCGAGCGATTTCATTCGGATCAATGTCTCTGCTTTTGTATGCGAAAGCCGACCCGCGAGCGATGACGAAGAACCAGCGCACTCGCGACAAGGCGGTAATGATCTCTTCCGTCACGCCGTCGACAAAAGAATCATGCTCAGGATCGCCACTCATGTTCCTGAAGGGAAGGACGGCAATGGACGGCTTTTGCGGCAACGTAAGCGGATTGTTGATCTGGCCTTCCGCCTTGGCCTCCGGCTTCACGGATGCGATCCAGCGCACGCCTTTTCTGGCAAACGTGCGCACAAATTCCTGCTTGTCGCCGCTGTCGCCGACGGCTTTGCGCACTGCGTTGATGCGGCTGGTCAGGGTCGATTCCGAGACGATGCGGCCGCCCCAGACCGATGCGATCAGATCATCCTTGCTGACGACGCGATCGCGATTCGCGATGAGATAGACCAGAATGTCGAAAACCTGCGGCTCGACCGGGACAATGGTATCGCCCAGGCGCAATTCACGACGATCGCTGTCGAGCGCGAAATTCTCGAATAAAACCAACACGTTGCAACCCCCCGCGCGACTTTTGCGATAATACCGGCCGAGCGCTCTAAAGCGAAATCAAGACTTCCTCAAGGACAAATCAAGCGTGGCTCAAAGCCTTTGATGCCCATAAGGCGCATCCATGCGGCCCAAACCGAATGGAGTGCTCAATGCAAATCGATCCTGTCCGGCGGCGAAGCAACGGGACTGTCGACATCGACAGCTACCGCCGAGACGCGCTTATGTTGCGTGAACAGACGAGAACGGAATTCTTCCGAGGCATCGCGCGAGCCGTTCAGCCCTCCATCGGGGGCGCGGCGATGATGGTCGCTTACTTTTTCGCCTTGCGCCTGATGTCTCCGATGCCGGCCATCGCTGAGGTACCTGAAGCGATTGCCGCGCGCGGGGAAGTGCTGATCACCACCCTTCATGCGGTCGGCGCACAGGTCTACGAGTGCAAGGCCAATTCCGACGGCAGGCTGAGCTGGCAATTCCGCGAACCGATTGCGACGCTGTTCATGGCCGGAAAGACGGTGGGGCGGCACTACGCTGGGCCAAACTGGGAAATGAGCGATGGCAGCGCGGTGCGTGGAAAGGTTTCTGGTCAATCGCCGGGTGACGGCCCAAACGACATTCCGCTTTTGAAACTCGACGGGACGCCATGGCGTGGCGCCGGACTGCTCAGCCACATCACAACGATTCAAAGGCTCAACACCCGCGGTGGTGTCGCCAGTGAGACGGCGTGCGACTCGGCCGGCACATTTCTGAGTGTGCCGTACACAGCCGACTATGCGTTCTACAGAAAAGCAGCTGACCCGCTTTCACCCCAATCACATTGAACCCGCGAATGGAGAGTGTCATGGGTAAACTAATCGCATTTCTGTATGGCCTTGTGGCTTACCTCTTGTTTGCTGTCTCGATTGTATACGCCATAGGCTTCGTAACCGGATTGGTGGTGCCGAAGACGATCGATTCCGGTCCCGCCGGACCGCCGATGCAGGCGATCATCATCAATCTGCTGCTGATGGGGCTGTTCGCGGTCCAGCACAGCGTGATGGCCCGGCCGCAGTTCAAGAAGTGGTGGACACAGTTCGTGCCACAGACGATCGAGCGCAGCACGTTTGTCCTGTTCTCCAGCCTGGCGCTGCTGCTGCTGTTCTGGCAGTGGCAACCGATCCCGGCCGTGGTGTGGCAGGTGAGCAACCCGCTGGCCGCCGACTTGCTCCTGGGAATCGGCTTGTTCGGCTGGGTCGTCGTTTTTATCAGCACGTTCCTGATCAACCACTTCGAGTTGTTCGGCCTGCATCAGGTCGCCAACAATCTCGTCGGCAAGCCGATGCCGGCCATGCACTTCAAGACGCCACTGTTCTACAACGTGGTGCGTCACCCGATCTATCTCGGCTTTATCATCTTCTTCTGGGCAACCCCGGTGATGACGGCCGGGCATCTGCTCTTTGCCGCGGTGACGACGGCCTACATCTTTGTCGGTATCGCGCTCGAGGAGCATGACCTGTTGGCGGTGTTTGGTGACGAATATCGCCGCTATCGGCAGCGGGTGGCGATGATCGTCCCGTTTTTCGGCGGGTCGTAACCGTGTCCGACTGAGGCGCGGCCGGCGCGTGACGGTGAGCCAATCACGGCGGTTGTCCCCGCAACCCCGTCATCGCCGGCCTCGTTTCACCCTCTGCGGATCCTCTGCTAACCTCTGTCCGAGGAACACGCAGAGGACAGTCGTATGGCCGTGGCGCAAATTGCTGCCGAACAAAAAGCCAGAAATCCGGCGGCGATCAGAAAAGCGATTACCGAGCTGACCGCGGCGTTCGGCAACCGCCTGGTGACATCGCAGGCGGTGCGCGAGCAGCACGGCAACACCGTCACCTGGATCGCCAACCAGCCGCCCGACGCCGTCGTCTATCCGCAATGCACCGAAGAAGTGCAACAGATCGTCCGCATTTGTGCGGCGAATGGCGTGGCCATTATTCCCTTTGGTGTCGGTAGTTCGCTCGAAGGCCACGTCAATGCGCCGGTGGGCGGCGTGTCGATCGATTTCCGCGACATGAACAAGGTTCTGACGGTGCACGCCGAGGATCTCGACTGCATCGTCGAGCCCGGCATCACGCGGAAGGCGCTCAACGAGCAGCTGCGCGACAGCGGCCTGTTCTTTCCCATCGATCCCGGCGCCGATGCTTCGCTCGGCGGAATGGCAGCCACACGGTGTTCCGGCACCAATGCAGTGCGCTATGGCACCATGAAGGACAACGTCCTCGCGCTTAAGGTGGTGCTGGCGAACGGGGAGGTGATCGACACTGCGCGGCGGGCCAAGAAGACGGCAGCCGGCTACGACCTCACGCGACTCATGGTCGGTTCGGAAGGCACGCTCGGGATCATCACGCAATTGACTTTGAAGCTCTCCGGAATTCCGGAAGCGATTTCCGCCGGCACTTGTCCGTTTCCTTCGGTGGAGGCGTGCTGCAATACCGCCATCCATACAATCCAGTCCGGCATCCCGGTGGCCCGCATTGAATTGCTCGACGCGTTGCAGGTACGGGCGTGCAATCTGCATTCCAATCTCGGTCTGCCGGAGACGCCGATGCTGTTCCTTGAGTTTCATGGCACGGAAGCTTCGGTCGCCGAGCAATCGAAACGGTTTGGTGAAATCGCCGCCGACTTCGGCGGCGGCCCCTTTACATGGACGACGCGGCCGGAAGAGCGCACGCGGCTGTGGGAGGCGCGCCACCATGCGGCGCTGTCGAATTTCGCCCTCCGCCCGGGCGCGGCGATGGTCCCTACCGACGTTTGCGTTCCCATCTCGCGGCTGGCCGAATGCGTGACTGAAACGCAGCGCGACATCGAAGATAGCCGTCTCCTGGCGCCGATCGTAGGCCATGTCGGCGACGGTAATTTTCATCTTACGCTGCTGATCGACATGGACGATGCGGACGAAGTGAAGCGGGCGAAGGCGCTGTCTGAACGGCTGGTGGAGCGGGCTCTTGCAATGGATGGAACCTGCACAGGCGAGCATGGCGTGGGGCAGGGAAAGATGAAATATCTGGTGGCCGAGCATGGTGCTGCGGCGATGGCCGTCATGGCCTCGATCAAGCGGGCGATCGACCCGCAAAACATCATGAATCCAGGGAAGATCGTCGCGCTGTCTTAATAGTCGCGACATAGATTTGCCGCCATAATTCGCCAAAATGGCTTAGATTGACGATGAGTGGCTGAGGCGCGCGCCGGATGCGGATCCGGCGCCGGAGCTCGTTTGCAAACCACCCTGCTTGGATTGGCGATTGCCATCATTCTGGCGCTTGTGACGGCGCTGGTGGGACCGTTGCTGATCGACTGGGGCAACCACCGTGCGCTGTTCGAAACAGAAGCGAGCCGGCTCATCGGCGTCAACGTGCGGGTAACGGGCGGCATCGAGCCGCGTCTGCTGCCCTCGCCACGGCTCATATTACATGGCATCGCAATCGGCGACGGTCCCGACACGGTTCGGGCCCGCACGCTCCGTGTCGAGTTCGCGCTCGGCTCATTGATGCGCGGCGAATGGCGCGCCGCTGAGGTGCGTCTTGCCGGCCCGCAAGTCAGCCTCGGACTGGACACCTCCGGCCGCGTTCGCGCGCCGGGCTTCACGGTCGCCTTCAAACCGGATGAATTGTCGGTGGACCGCCTCAGTATCGAGGATGGGACCGTTACGCTCAGCGACGCTGCCAGTGGTGCAAGCGTCACCCTGGACCGGGTTCGGTTCAACGGTGAAGCACGTTCACTTGTGGGGCCTGTGAAGGGCGAGGGCGCGGTCACGATCGCCGGACAGCTTTATCCGTATCGCATTGCTCTCGGCCGGCTGAGCGAGGAGGGCTCGTTCAAGCTCCACCTCAATGTCGATCCTATGGATCGTGCGCTCAGCATCGAAGCCGATGGCGCACTGTCCCTGGCCGCCGGCGAGCCGCGCTTCGACGGCGTCTTGAGTCTGTCGCGCCCCGTCGGTATTGGCGCACGCAGCGCAGGACAGTCAGCGCAGACATTGACGCAGCCCTGGCGGGTGAGCGGGAAGGTAAAGGCAAACGGCCAGTCCGCGCTGATGGAAAACGTCGAGTTCCAGTACGGTTCGGACGAGCAGGGCGTCAAGCTTGGTGGCGTCGCCGCTTTCAGGTTTGGAGCGCAACCGCACCTCGACAGCGTGCTGTCCGGCCGTCAGATTGATCTCGATCGCGCCATCTCCGGCACCGATGCCGTGCGGGAACCGCCCGCCGCCGCCATTCGCAAGCTTGCCGAATTGGGGTCGGCCGCTTTTCGAACCTCACTGCCGATCCAGATCGGCGTCGGCATCGATCAGGTCACGTTCGGCGGAAACAGCGTCCAGAACGTGCGCGGTGATATCAGCAGCAGTACCGACGGTTGGAAACTCGACCGGTTTGAGTTTCGCGCGCCCGGTATGACGCAAGTACGCCTGAGCGGCCGGCTTGATGTCGGGGCAGACGGAGTAGCCTTCACCGGGCCTGCCGAGATCGATGCCTCAGATCCAAAGGTGCTGGCCGCCTGGCTGGAGGGACGCAGCGAAACCTCGCAGGGCGAGCTGCGGCCAATGAGCCTGCGTGGCGATGTGACCCTCGCCAGCGACAGGATTGCGGTCGAAGGCCTCAAGGCAGAAATTGATCGCAGGCCTTTGACCGGGCGCCTGGCCTATTTATTCCGGTCAGGCACGCGACCGGCCAGGCTCGATGCCGAAATCAAGGCGCCACAATTCGACATCGACGCCGCTGTTGCTTTCGGCAAGGCGCTGCTCGCCGGCTCGGCGATGGAGCGGCCTGGCGAAATAAGCCTCGCGGCCGATATCGAACGCGCCACATTCGCCGGTATTGAAGCGCGCGACGCGCGGGTGCGGCTCAAGGCTGATGCGAGCGGCTTGCAGCTCGACCGATTGTCGATCGGTGATTTTGCCGGCTCGCGTTTGGCCGCAAGCGGGCGCGTCGAGACCAACGGGCACGCACCGCGCGGAACGCTTTCCCTCGATCTCGAGACAAAACAGACAGCCCCAATCCTCGCAGCGGCGGGGAAATTCGCGCCGAAAAGCGCGGAGCCTGTCGTGCGGCTGCTCGATCGTGTTGGGCGCGCAAAATTGCACGCGACGCTTGACGCCACTGGCGATGACAAATCGCCTGTGAGCGCTGCGCAATTGGCGGTCACAGGCGATCTCGACGATCTGCATGTCGACGCGCGCGTGAATGTGAATGGCGATTGGAGCAAGCAGTCCGTTGCGAATGTCCGCCTGGATGGAACGGTCGATGCGCCACAGGGCAGGGCGCTAATCAAGTTCATGAATCTCGATTGGCTCGTGGCGGTTGGAAGCGGTGCCGGCCAGCTCAAAGTGCAGGCCGCGGGACCACTCACCAGCGACATGACGTTTGAGGCGCGGCTATCCGCGGATGGTTTGTCCGCGCAAGCGGGCGGCACCGGACGGCTTTCTGAAGGGGAAGGCGTCAGGGCCGCAGCGACTTTGCGTGTGACGAGCGCTGACCTGCGACCAATATTGACGGGACCTGCAGCGGGCAACTCCCAGCCATTGCAGATGACGTCGCGTGTCACAATTGCGGGCGAGGCGATGGCGTTCGAGGACATTGATGCGAAGCTGGCTGGGTCCGGCATTCGCGGCCGCATTGCTGTCGGCGGTGCTTCGCCGCGCCGGATTGATGGCCGCATCGAATCGGACGCAGCTGATGTCCCGGTATTGCTGGCCCGCGGAATCGGTCTGCAACCGCAAACCGCCGCTGCAGGTGCTGCATGGAGCTGGTCGAGCGAGCCTTTCGTGAATGGCTTGCTCGGCAAATTTATTGGCAAGGTCGCGCTCAAGTTTGCGCGCGCGCGTGTGCTGGGCCAGTTCGCCGCGCGCGAACTCAAAGCGACATTGCGTTTCGGCCAGGATGATCTGGCGCTGGAGGATGTTACCGGGACTCTCGCGGGAGGACGTTTATCCGGCGGAATTGCATTCCGCAGCGGCGAGAACGGTTTGACCACACACGCCCGGATTTCGCTCGCGCGTGCGGACCTTGCGACGTTGTTGTCCACGGCCGCGCGGCCACCGGTCACCGGCTCGCTCGACTTGACGGCTGAGGCGGAGGGGGCAGGCTTGAGCCCGATTTCTCTTGTCGGCTCGCTCAAAGGTTCCGGAAAAATCCTGCTCTCCAACGGCCAGATGGCCGGCCTCGATTCGCGCAGCTTCGAGGCCGTCACGCGCGCTGTCGATCAGGGCTTGCCGATCGAAGCAGGCCGCATCTCTGTCCTGGTGGGAAAATCCCTGGACGGCGGCCAATTGTCCCTGAAGCGTGCGGAGTCCACGGTTCAGATCAGCGCCGGCCAGCTCCGTCTCAGCGACGTTTCAGCCGAGAGCAAGGATGCGGCGTTGTCGATCGCCGGTACGCTCGACCTGACCGACGGATCAGTCGATGCCCGGCTCATATTGTCTGGCTCAGCCGAGGCGGCCGGTGCGCGGCCAAACATCTTCGTCTCGCTGAAGGGGCCACTGACGGCACCCGAGCGAAGCGTCGATGTGTCGGCGCTCACGGGATGGCTGACATTGCGAGCCGTGGAAAATCAGACGAAGCGATTGCGTGCCATTGAGAACGTGCCGACCCAGCCTCGCGGGCGGGGCATGCCGAATACCCGGCAAGCACCCGCCCTGCCAGCACCGATTGATGTCAGGCCAGCGCCCGCGCCCCGCAGCGCGGGCCAGCCTGCTGCATCAGTCCGCTCGCAGAACTGAATGGACGACTCGCGGACTTTGTATTTCGCGAGGGTCGCTCTGCGAAATACGGTCTTCGCCGTTCTGCATCCGGTAGTGGTCGAGAACAAAAAGGCGGATCGCCGACGACAGGTTGCCGTGGCGGCGATCGGTGTCGATCGAAGCCACGAGATCTGACAAAGTCAGTTCCCGTCCGTTCGCGATTTCTTTCAGTCCCCTCCAGAAGGCGTCTTCGAGACTCACACTTGTCTTATGGCCCGCAATTACAATCGAACGTTTGACAACCGGAGATTTCATTGATGGTCCCCTATTTCGACCCGGTGCCGATCGAGGTCGCGGCCGGCTTTGGCTTGGCGCGCGGCTTCAATCTCGCGAACTTTTTTGAGTTCACCAAAGGCAAGGCGATTGGCTTGGGCACTTTGATCATGCCGCCGCCGTTTGTCCCGCTTTCGAACGGTCCGAAGATTGATCACTTCAGCCATTCCGTCGCCCCTCGATGGTAACGGGTTACGTTGCAGTTCGGCGCTCACGTAAGTGCAAGCATCACTACCAAATGCGCCGACACGTTGGCGGAAAGGTGCCTTTCCGGCGGAGTTCACAAGCTTGCCGACGATATGTGCAGTGAGTTGTGGCTGTAGTTCAATACACGGTTGGTTGATTACAAAAATCGAACAAATGATCGATATCGAATATGAGTAGAAATGGAGAATGTAATTTGCGCGGTACCATGGAACTTCCAAATGTATATTTAAACATTGAGGCGTCTATACTGTCGAACACATGAAACGGCGCCCCATGAAACTCTAGGGTAAGTTTTTCATGTCGTGGAATTTGACGTGTTGCTGCCGTAGAATAGTAGCTGGATACGTACAAACCCTTTGCGACCATTACATTACGACCTGCAGAATACAGCAACGTCAGGGACTTGTTTTCATTACGGAACGCACTCTCCGAACCCGGAGAATGCTTACCATTTTACCATACGCGGACACTCCAGCCTGCCGTTCTAGCGGGGGCGGATCATTTTTTCCGGCCGAACCAAACGGTCAAATTCCGGACCACTCACAAAGCCAAGGCGAATGGCTTCTTCCCGGAGCGTCGTACCGTTGGCGTGCGCCGCTTTCGCGACTTGTGCGGCCTTGTCGTAGCCAATTTTCGGGGCGAGCGCCGTCACAAGCATCAGCGAACGCTGCATGAGTTCGCGAATACGCGGTTCGTTTGCGCGGATACCATCGACGCAATTCTCGGTGAATGAATTCACGGCGTCACTCAACAATCGGATCGATTGCAACATGCAATATGCGAGCACCGGCTTGTAGACGTTCAGCTCGAAGTGCCCCTGGCTCCCGGCGATCGAGATGGTGGTTTGGTTGCCGAACACCTGGCAGCAAACCATCGTCAAAGCCTCGCTCTGCGTCGGGTTCGTCTTGCCCGGCATGATCGAAGAACCGAGCTCGTTGCTTGGCAGAACCAGTTCGCCAAGGCCCGAGCGCGGGCCTGAACCAAGCAGACGGATATCGTTTGCAATCTTGAACAGCGCGGTGGCCGCCGCATTGATGGCGCCGTGCACGAACACGTAAGCGTCATGGCCGGCCATGTGTTCGAATTTATTGGGGGCACTTACAAATGGCAGCTTCGTCATCTTCGCAATTCGGCGAGCAACGGCTTTCGCAAATTGTGGCTTTGAATTGAGTCCCGTCCCGACTGCGGTACCACCTTGCGCGACAGGGTAAAGTTCTCGCTGCGCCGATGCGAGCCGCGCGAGAGCGGACTTCACTTGCGCGGCATAGCCGGAAAATTCCTGCCCCAACGTGATCGGGGTCGCGTCCATGGAGTGAGTGCGGCCGATCTTGATGATCCTGGCAAACTGTTTGGCCTTCCGGTCGAGCGCGTTGTAGAGGCCTGACAATGCCGGTTTGAGGTGGCGCTCGATCTCGATCGCCGCGGCAATGTGCATGGCCGTCGGGATCGAATCGTTCGACGACTGGCTCATGTTGACGTGATCGTTCGGATGGATGGGTGCCTTCGCGCCGAGCCTGCCGCCGAGCTTGAGATTGGCCGCGTTCGCAATCACTTCATTGACATTCATGTTGGTCTGCGTGCCGGATCCGGTCTGCCATACGAGCAGTGGAAAGTGCCCGTCCAGTTTTCCGTCGGCGATATCCTGTGCAACCGCCGTGATGGCGGCCGCGCGCCTGCGATCGAGCGATCCGAGCGTCCGGTTGACCTCGGCGGCCGCGCGCTTGATCACACCGAGTGCGCGCACGATCTCGATCGGCATACGCTCGGTTCCGATGCGGAAATTGTGGAGCGAGCGCTCGGTTTGAGCGCCCCAGAGTTTGTCGGCAGGAATCTCCAATGGCCCGAAGGCGTCGCTTTCGATGCGGGTCCTGGCAGATTTTTTGCGCGCTTTGGCCATGAAATTTGTCCGACGCCGCCAAGACCGAGGGTTCAGATCAAGCTACGCCGCGTGACGTCAGAAACAAGCTTGGTCGTAAACGGGCAGAAGAAGCAGAATTATTTCTTGCGAAAGCGATCAAGTCGAACCACTTCACCGCCACCAGCGGCCGGCTTCTCCGATTTCTCACGCTTGGCCGCCGACGCGGGTGAGCGAGCCGGTGTTTCAGTCCCGGTTATGGCGGGGGCTGCCGCTGGAGCGGCTCGTTTTTTCTTGTTATTTGTCGCCAGGGGCTCCTGCACATTTGCGGGCGCCGGACGCTCCTCGCCCTCGATGACCTCTTCGAATTGCAGGCCGAACTCTACTGACGGGTCGAAAAAACCATTGATGGCTTCGAATGGAACGGTGAGTTTTTCGGGGATGCCGCCAAACGAGAGCCCGACTTCAAATTCTTCTTCGCCCACCTTCAGGTCCCAAAATTGATGCTGAAGGATGATCGTCATTTCCTCGGGATATTGTGCGCGCAGCCGGTCCGACATGCGCACGCCGTCGGCGTGTGTATCGAACGAAATGTAAAAATGATGGTCGCCGGGCAGGCCCTTCTTGGCGGTATCCGTCAGCACACTGTGCACGACGCCCCGCAAGGCTTGCTGGGTCAGAAGATCGTAGCGAATCTGGTCGGCCATGACGGGTCGGATCTTTAGTGAATCGTGTGATGCTACCGCGTTGCACACACTCTGCGCTATCCCCGGGCGGCCACGCATAGCACGCCGTCACAATTGGCCGCGCCGGGACGTACGGGGAAAGTGGAGGCTTCTGTTGCCAGGTGCCTCCGGACCCCGCCTGACGGAGCTTAACCCGCCAGGGCTTCAGATCGGTATTTCAAACCGCTTACGCGGCCTGAGCAACCGGAGCATAGTTGTCGTTTGCAACTATGAAATGGCCCGATAACGGCGGAACCATGCCGAGCAAAAGTCCGCCCTTTACGCCCTCGTCGATCCTATTTCGCCCCCGCCGAAACCTGTGCTCGCCGGGCTTTGGTGGAGGCGCCGGGTACTGCCCCCGGGTCCGATGGGTTTATTACGACGGCCGTTTATCGCCATAGCCGGGTTGCCCCGGCAGAGCGAATATAGGGGTTGAAGGTTACCGAAGAAAGAGCGGCCAATCCCGGGCGAAAACAGGCGCTTACGGCCGGGGGGCCGGTGTGGTGGGCTGACCGTAAGGGTAGGGCCCCGGAAATTCGCCGATCGGTACGACATGGGTGACCACGCTCCCGAATCCCTCGCCTGGGAGCCAAGCGTGCAGGTGGAAAGCGGGCGGCTCGATCCTGAAGACTTCTGGCCAGCGCAGTTCGAATTCAAGCGTGACCGCCTGTTCGCCAGCCGGGCAGATTGTTGCAGAGATGCCCGCGAACACGGTTTGGGCGGCGCGATGAACATGGCCCGCGGCCACCAACAGCGCGCGCTGGTGTCTTTTGAGAAGTGCCGCCAGCGCATCCGCGTTAAGCAACCGCATTCCATCAGAGGACACGATGCCTGTGTCGAAGGGCGGGTGGTGCAAAAACAAAAGCGCGGGCCGCGTCGAGGCGGCGAGCGTCTTTTCGAGCCACCCCAGCGTTGCCGCATCGAGTTCGCCATGCACGGCGTCCGGCACCGTTGAATCGATCAGCAGAATATCGAGGTCGCCGACGCGACGCGTTGAATTGAGCGCGCTGTCGGTCGCGCCGTAAGCGAGGTCGGGAAAGACCTCGCGAATGGCTGACCGGCGGTCGTGATTTCCAGGGATTGCCGCGAACGGTATCTGTAACGCGCGCAGCAATTTCGTTACATGCTCATATTCTTCCGGCAACGCTTCATGGGCGATGTCACCGGAGATGACGACCAGATCGGGCCGCGGCGAGAAGCGGTTGAGCGTGTCGATCGCCGCCGCAAGCGCAGCGGCGGTATCGACGCAACCGTAGGCGAAGGTGCCGGGCGGCGTAATGTGCAGGTCGGAGATCTGAGCGATCAATACAGGGCGTGCGGCCACGAGCGCGTTTCCGGCAGTCAATCCGCTCGTGGTTGTGCCACGCTATGGTAAAGAATCGATGTCTGCGGTGCACACATGGCCGATATTAAAGTCTTCAGCACGCACGCCGTCCAGGAAGTGTTACGCGAGCTTGGGCCAGCGTTCGAGCGCGCAAGCGGAGTGCGGCTCGTCATCAGCTATGACCCGGCCAATGCGCTCAAGCACAAGATCGAAGACGGCGCAGTGTTCGATGTGGCGATCGTCACGCGGGCAGTCATTGATGCGCTGGCAGAGCAGCGAAAGATTGTCGACGAAAGCTGCACCGATATCGCCCGCTCGGGCCTCGGGGTCGCGGTGCGCAAAGGCGCGGCCAAGCCCGATGTGGCGACCGTGAACGCGTTCAAACGTTCACTCCTCGCAGCCAAATCGGTCGTGCGCTCGAAAGAGGGCACCAGCGGATTGTATTTCGACATGCTGCTCACGCGGCTCGGGATTGCCGAAGCCGTGCGCGGCAAGGTCGTGTTGGGTGGCAGCGGCCGCATCGCGGAACTCGTGGCACGCGGCGAGGCCGAAATAGCCATACAGCAAATACCGGAGCTTCTGCCCGTCGAAGGCGTGGACTTTGGCGGACCGCTGCCGGATGAGCTTCAGCTGTACACCGTGTTTTCCGCGGGTGTTAGCACCACGTGCAAAGTAAAGGACGTGGCCACAGCATTGATCGATGCCTTCACCACACCAGCGGCTGGGGCTCTGCTTGAGGCGAAAGGACTTGAGCCGATGCTGCGTTGAATGGCGTATGCTGCCCGCCTTGACGCGGGAGGAATGTATGCGGCCGTTCGAAGGGATCCGGGTGATCGACGTCACCCATGTTCTGGCAGGGCCGTTCGCGGCCTATCAACTGGCCCTGCTCGGTGCCGACGTGATCAAGGTCGAGCATCCGGCCGATCCCGACCAGAGTCGCGGCGCGGGCACCGACAAGGAACTCAACCGCCGACACATGGGCACGGCGTTCCTGACGCAGGCCTCGAACAAGCGCTCGATTACGCTCGATCTTAAACAGGAAAAGGATCGCGGCATTTTGAAAAAACTGGTCGCGACTGCCGACGTGTTCGTGGAGAACTACCGGCCGGGAGCGTTCGAGGCGCTCGGGCTAGGTTACGAGGCACTCGCCACGATCAATCAACGACTGATCTATGCTTCGTTCTCGGCATTCGGGCAGAAAGGTCCGCGCTCCGAGCAGACCGCTTACGACCATGTGATCCAGGCAACGTCCGGTATCATGGCAATGACGGGGACCCCTGAGGCCAATCCGATCAAGTTTGGATCGCCAGCGGTCGATTACGCGACCGGCATGACCGGCGCCTTCGCACTATCGGCGGCTTTGTACCAGCGTGAGCGCACCGGAAAGGGCCAGCACATCGACATGGCCATGCTTGATGTCGCGCTAATCCTGATGAGTTCACATCTCGCTGGATATTTGCGCAACGGGGTACATCCAAAGGCGAGCGGAAACAGCAATCCGCATGCGACCAACAGCGCTTACCAGACCAGGGACGGGCTGGTGATGCTTGGTGCGAGCAATCTGCGCCAGCAGCGAAGGCTTTGGACGTTGCTCGATCGTCCCGACATGATCAAGACGACAAACGAACAGCGTGAAATCGAACGTGAGCGAGAAGCGGCAGTGCTGAGCGAGATCATGCTTACGCGCACCGCTGACGAATGGGAGGTCTTCCTGCAGTCCCGCCACGTGCCTGCGGCGCGCGTACGCACGATGGGGGAGGCGGTGGCCGATCCACAGCTCAAGTCCCGCGGCGTTATTCATCGCCACGAGATCGGCAACGGCATTGACGGCGGTTTCGGCGTTCCGGTCGCTGCATTTACATTTGCGCATGGCGGCCCGCGCATCGATACACCGCCGCCCGCCCTGGGCCAGCACAATGCGGAGATTTTCGCAGAGCTCGGTGTGAACGCGAGCTAGGCGCTCGCTACTTTGCCGCGGCGCCGGACTTTTTCACCAGCGCCGACCACTTGGCTTCCTCGCGATCGATGTCGGCGGCGTATTCCTCCGGGCTCGTGGGGAGTGGCTCGGCGCCCTCCGTTGCGAGATGATTGTTGACTGCGGGGTCGCTCAGCGCCGCGCGCAGCGCCGTGTTGAGCTTTTCGATGATCGGTCGAGGCGTGCCCACGGGCGCCACGATCCCGTAATGCAGTACGGCTTCAAAGCCGGGCACTCCTTGCTCGGCCACCGTCGGCACATCGGGAAACGAAGGGGAGCGCGTCAAACTGGTGACGCCGAGCGCGCGCAGCTTGCCGTCCTTTACCAGCCCAACCGCGGGAGGCAGTGACGAGAAATAAATCTGGACATGGCCGCCGAGCAGATCGGTGAGCGCGGGCCCAGTACCCTTGTAGGGAATATGCGTGAGATCGATCCCCGCTGTTTCTGCGAACAGCACGGTGCCGAGATGAATGCCGCTGCCGCTGCCAGCCGAGGCATAATTGAGTTTGCCAGGCTGCGTTCTGGCCAGTGCGATCAGTTCAGGCACGTTGCGGGCGGCAACTCCGTCGCTTACCAGGATAATGAGTGGACTGGTGGCGATCAGGCCCACCGGCGCGAAATCCTTGCGCGGGTCATAACCCACATTCGGATAGAGCGTCGGATCGATAGCCAGCGTGCCAGTGCCCCCGAGCCCGAGGGTGTAGCCGTCGGCGGGTGCCTTGGCGACCTGGCGGGTGCCGATCGAGCCGCCGCCACCACCGCGGTTTTCGATCACCAATGGCTGACCGAGTATCTTGCCCATGGGTTCGGCAACTGCGCGTGCCATGACGTCGTTGCCGCCTCCCGCCGCGTACGGAACGATCAACGTAATCGGACGATCCGGATAGCCGGTTTGCGCTTGCGCGGTCAGAGGCCAAATCACCGACCAGATTGCGGCGATGCCCAGTAGGATAATGAATGCCCGCCGCTGCACGGGTGTCTCCGGGAAGTCGTGTGAGCGGCCAATCATCGACGGCCGGCGGTCGCGGCGCAAGGGTGGTTTGCGCACTGCCGACTAGTCGCAGCCTTCGGCGCGATGTAACCCTACGGCGCATGTCCGATTCCACCAGATCGCCTACGGGCACCCCGTTTCCGGTTACGACGCTTCCCTCTCTGCCTGAACTGTTCCGCGCCTTCGTCATCGTGTCCATTTCCGGTTTCGGCGGTGCGCTGCCGTGGGCCCGCCGGATGATTGTTGATCAAAAACACTGGATGACGGCGGATGAGTTCAACGAGGCCTTTGCACTTTCGCAGTTTCTACCCGGACCCAACGTCGTCAACTTTTCCGTCGTGTTCGGTTCGCGCTTCGGCGGTGCACCAGGTGCGGCGGTTGCACTCGCTGGCCTGATGGGGCCACCGCTGATCATCGTCACCGCGCTGGCATTTCTTTATGCGCGCTTTGGCGACGTGGAAATGCTCAGTCGCATTCTGACGGGCATTGCCGCCGCCGCTACAGGCTTGTTGATCGCCGTAGTTGCGAAGATGGCGTCGCCTTTGTTCATCAAACGTTGGGATTGGGCGCCGTTGATTGCCATCGCCGCCTTCATCGGCGTTGCAATCATGCAATGGCCGCTGCCGTGGGTATTTGCCGGCCTCGCACCGGTCAGCATTGCGCTGGCATGGATGAAACGATGAACGACAACCCCCTGCTTTCATTGTTTGGGTATTTCGCGCTGCTGTCGCTGTTCGCGGTTGGCGGAGCCAATGCGGCGATTCCAGAAATGCATCGCATTGCGGTTGAGGTGATGCAGTGGATGACCGAGCGGCAATTTGCCGACAGTTTTGCCATTGCGCAGATTTCACCTGGACCGAACATCATCATTGTCACGTTGATCGGCTATCACGTCGCCGGCCTTGCCGGCGCCGCGGTGGCTACGGCAGCGATGTGTGGGCCCACGTGCGTTCTCGCTTTTCTCGTCGCGCGGACATGGGATCGTTTCAAGGAGGCGCGCTGGCGCATTGCCATCCAATCAGGTCTTGTTCCGGTATCGCTCGGCCTGATTGCCGCCAGCGCTTTTGTTCTGGCGCGTAGCGCGGATCACAATATCTACGCTGCCATAATTACCGGCACGACCGCGCTGGTCGGCTTTGCCACCCGCATCAATCCGCTCTGGATTTTCGCCGTTGGTGGCCTCATGGGCCTCAGCGGCTGGCTGTAGCGGAACCCCCCCAACATCGGCGCTTCCGACCGGGGCGTTACGTGTGCTAGGGATCATTCGTGGGATTTACGCAGCCAGCCAAGAACCAATAAGAATAGGTAGATAGAGGGTGTAGGGAGGAACAGGATGTCCGAGGGGGTCAGGACCCCCCCGCGCGGGGGTGGGTTTCGTTTTAAGGTGCGCGGTCCGCGTGATTTTTACGGCGGGCTCGCTCTAATCGGTTTGGCGATTATCGCTATTTTGACCTCGGGCGATCTTCCGGGAACTCATGGCTTTGCTTTTGGGCCGGGCACTGCACCCCGTCTGTTCGCAGGATTGCTTGCGATCGTTGGGGCGCTGGTGGCGCTCTCGGGCCTTCTTGTCGACGGCCCTCCGATTGAACGCTACGCGGTCCGCGGTCCCGCATGGGTACTCCTGGCGATTCTCGCCTTTGCCGGCATGATCCGCGGCGTCAGCATAGGATCGGTGACCATTCCGCCTCTCGGTCTGGTGCCGTCGACCTTTGCAGCCTTTTTGGTCTCCATCTTCGGCTCGACCGAAATGCGTTGGGTGGAAAGCTTGATTGCTGCTGTGGTGATGACCGCCTTCTGCGTCGGGTTGTTCGTCTATTTGTTGCAGCTACCATTCCAGCTTTGGCCCTGGATCTGAGCAGGAAGCGCAATCATGAGTGAACTTCTTGCCAATCTCGCGCTCGGCTTCTCGGTCGCCGCGAACCCTTACAACATCGGCTTCTGTCTGCTTGGCGCATTGGTCGGTACGCTGGTCGGCGTGCTGCCCGGCATCGGCACAGTTGCGACGGTCGCCATGCTGTTGCCGATCACATTCGGCCTGCCACCAGTCGGCGCGCTCATCATGCTCGCCGGCATTTACTACGGCGCCCAGTACGGCGGTTCTACAACCTCGGTCCTGGTCAACATTCCAGGTGAAGCCACCTCGGTCATAACCTGCCTCGACGGCCACCAGATGGCGCGGCAGGGCCGCGCGGGCGCGGCACTCTCAATTGCCGCTATCGGCTCGTTCTTCGCCGGCTGCGTTTCGACCGTGCTGGTGGCTGCGCTCGGTGTGCCGCTCACCTCCATCGCGCTGCTGTTCGGCCCGGCCGAGTATTTCTCGTTGATGTTGCTCGGTCTGATCTTCGCAGTGGTCCTGGCGAAGGGCTCGGTGCTCAAGTCGATCGCCATGGTCGTAACCGGCCTGCTGTTGTCGATGGTTGGCTCCGACCTGGAGACTGGCGCAGGGCGCATGACTTTCGACATTGCGGAGCTGTCCGACGGCATCGGGTTTACCAACGTGGCGATGGGCCTGTTCGGCTTCGCCGAGATCATCCGCAACCTCGAAATGTCGCAAGAGAGCCGCGACATCGTGAAGGGTAAGATTTCCGGCCTGATGCCGACGCGGCAGGATCTGATCGACTCCTCCGGTGCTATCGCGCGCGGCACCATTCTCGGTTCGCTGCTGGGTATCCTGCCTGGCGGCGGGGCCGTGGTGGCCTCATTCGCCGCCTACACCTTCGAGAAGCGCATCTCCAAGAATCCGGAACGCTTTGGCCGCGGCGCCATTCAAGGTGTGGCGGCGCCGGAAAGCGCCAACAACGCGGCGGCACAGACATCATTCATTCCGCTGCTCACGCTCGGCATTCCGCCGAACGCGGTTATGGCGCTTATGGTCGGCGCGATGACCATCCATGGCATCGTGCCCGGTCCGCAGGTGATGACCAAACAGCCCGAGCTGTTCTGGGGCATGATCGCATCGATGTGGCTCGGCAACCTGATGCTGGTCGTCATCAATCTGCCGCTGGTTGGCGTTTGGGTGAGCCTGCTGCGAGTGCCGTACCGGCTTCTTTACCCGTCGATCATCGTCTTCTGCTGCATTGGCATCTACTCCATCAATAACTCGCCGACCGACGTGGTCATCGCCGCGATCTTTGGTCTGTTTGGCTATTGGTTGAACAAGCACGACTTCGAGCCTGCACCGCTGGTGCTCGCGTTCGTGCTGGGCCCGCTCATGGAAGAGAATTTGCGCCGCGCGATGCTCATTGCGCGTGGTGACGCCACCGTATTCCTGACCCGGCCGATCTCGGCCGGGCTGATCGCGGTTGCAGCCGGGTTGCTGGTGATTGCGGCACTGCCGATGATCCGCAAACGGCGCGAGGAAGTCTTCGTCGAGTAGCCTTAAAAAGCGCCGGGTGTGCGGGGTTTGCCCGCCGCCCAGCTTTTCATTTTAATTAGCCGGTGAAGACTCCGGTTACCGCGAGCAATCCCCCCGCCAGGATGACCAGCTGGATCGAGAAAATGGTGACATTGGCGTCCCACTTTTTCGCAATGATGGGGATGGGCGCGTTGAAGGGCTCGTAACCGTTTTTGTCATAGGCGGCACCGCCATAAAGGGGCATGGCGATCAGCGCGCCGAAGAATGCTGCGTAGACGATCGCGCTCATGAGCGCGACGAGATACAGCCGTTCCACAGCCAGCGGGCCTGGCCACCAGGTCAGCGCGAAGGCAAGCAGGCCGAAGCCAACGTAGCTAGAAATCTGCCAGACGACGTGAAAACGCGCGTGCGGCGTCCATGCCGGATTGGTGGCATGGGTCTTGTTGAAGTCGGCGACGACGGTGAGGACGGCCCAACCGATGGTCACCAGGGAGAACAAGATACGGGCGACGAAGATATGGTCGAAGTCCATAGCGATCCCCAGCTGCGGCAAAAGCGATGGTAACAGGTCCCGGCACCGGGCAGACGAAAATTGGCGGGCATTCGACCGTTGATAAGGCCCTGCCGGCGGTTGCCGTCAGATGTAAACTTCCCCATCTTCGAGTCGCGAAAGATATAGACGTCCGATGCGCCAATATATCGAACTGATGGAACTTATCCTAAGCCGGGGCGCAGAAAAGCGCGACCGCACCGGAACGGGCACGTTGTCGGTGTTCGGGCATCAAATGCGCTTTGCCCTGGATGAGGGTTTCCCTCTGCTCACAACGAAAAAGCTCCACCTGAAATCGATCGTATATGAGCTGCTCTGGTTCCTGGCGGGAGATACCAACATCAAATATCTCCAGGAACATGGCGTGCGCATTTGGGACGAGTGGGCTGACGAGCGTGGGGATTTGGGTCCGGTTTATGGTCAGCAATGGCGCTCATGGCCGGCACGGGATGGCGAGACCATCGATCAGATCGGCAACGTCGTCGCAATGATCAAACGCAATCCGGATTCGCGCCGCCTGATTGTTACTGCATGGAACCCGGCTGATGTGGATAAAATGGCACTACCCCCATGCCATTGTTTGTTTCAGTTCTATGTCGCCGACGGCAAGCTGTCCTGCCAGCTTTATCAGCGCTCGGCCGATGTGTTTCTCGGTGTGCCGTTCAACATCGCTTCTTATGCACTGCTTACGATGATGGTTGCGCAGGTGACGGGGTACAAGCCCGGAGATTTCGTCCACACCTTCGGCGATGCCCATCTCTATCTCAATCACCTTGAACAGGCGCGGCTGCAGTTGTCGCGCGCGCCGCGACGCCCGCCGGTGATGCGGCTCAATCCGGCGGTGAAGGACATTTTCGCATTCCGGTATGAGGACTTCACGGTCGAAAACTACGATCCTCATCCGCATATTAAGGCGGCGGTGGCCGTGTAGCCTGTCGCCAAGAAGTGATGGTTTTGTTGTCGCTGTTTGTATGTATCGAACTAACCTGATTTTAAATGGGAACTAGGGGCCGCCAGTTCGAATTGGCGCAGGCATGTTTCGTTCTCAGGGCCAGCTGTTAGTAAAATATCAGAACAATTGTCCTATGCATTGATCACGAGATCGCAAAACAATGCCGTGTCTTTTCCCCTACCTGCTTTTTGATTTTTCGAACGAGATCTCGCCTCGCGTACGGGGACATTTCTGTCCGAGAGGCGACAGGACGGCATCATGAAAGTCGTTCTTGTTGCGGCGATTGGGGACAATGCGATCATTGGGCGGGACGGCGAATTGCCATGGCGCCTGAAGTCCGATCTTCGGCACTTCAAAAAGGTGACGCTGAACCGCCCGGTGATCATGGGACGGAAAACCCACGAGTCCATCGGGAAATTGCTGCCCGAGCGCACCAATATCGTGCTGACGCGGGATCTGAGCCTGATCGCGCCCGGAGCGGTGTTGGCCACGAGTCTGGACGCTGCGCTCAGCTACGCGCGTTCTGATGCGATCAGGCGCGGGGTTGATGAGATCATTGTTATCGGCGGCGGCGATATCTTTACGGCCACAATGGAGATGGCCGACCGGCTGGAAATAACCCATGTGCACATGTCACCTGAGGGCGATGCGCTGTTTCCGCTGATCGATCCGGAGGTCTGGCAGGAAATATCGCGCGAGGAACACTATGCCGGAGCGGACGATGACGCCGACTTCTCCCTGGTAACATATATAAAGCGCTGAAAATTCAACAAAAACGCGGCATGAGGGCGCGTTGTAACCGGCCTTGGCGTCCCCTATAACCCCTCCCAACTAAGGTCAGCCGGGGCAAACAGCCGGCGCGGGAGACATTATCAAATGCCGTGGACCAATCAGGGTGGCGGTGGGCCGTGGGGCTCCGGAGGCAAAGGGCCATGGGGCTCCGGGCCACAATCGCCGGGACCAACCCCGCCGGATCTGGAAGAGATCCTTCGTCGCGGTCAGGACAGGTTGCGGCGCGTGCTGCCCGGCGGCAACCTCGGCGGGCGCGGTTTTGCTCTTCTGGTCCTTGGTGCGCTTGCGCTCTGGGGATTTTCCGGTTTCTTCCGGGTTGAACCGGACGAGCTGGGCGTTGTTCTGCGCTTCGGCGAACAAGTGCGCGTGGTGCAACCTGGTCTGAATTACCACCTGCCGTATCCGGTCGAGACCGTGCTTACGCCCAAGGCGCTGCGCGTTAACAAGATCGATATCGGTATGCGCGTGGTCGACGACGTCCGCCGTGGCGGCACTACCGTGCGTGATGTTCCGGAAGAGAGCCTGATGCTCACCGGCGACGAGAACATCGTCGACGTCGATTTCTCGGTGCTGTGGAAAGTAAAACCAGACGGTGTCGGCCAGTTCCTTTTCAATATCCAGAATCCGGAAGGCACCGTGAAGGCGGTGGCGGAAAGCGCCATGCGCGAAGTGATCGGCCGTTCCGAAATCCAGCCGATTCTCACGGGCGCGCGGCAGACCACCGAGACCGCGGTGCAGGACCTGATGCAGAGGACACTCGACCACTACGGCGCCGGCATCATCATACAGCAGGTGCAACTGCAAAAAGTCGATCCGCCCGCGCAGGTGATTGATGCTTTCCGTGACGTCCAGGCTGCGCGCGCCGATCTCGAGCGCGCGGTCAATGAGTCGCAAACCTATGCCAACCGCGTGCTGCCCGAGGCGCGCGGTCGCGTGGCACAGATCACGCAGGCCGCGGAAGCCTATCGTCAGCAGACCGTGGCCGAAGCCACCGGTCAGACGTCGCGCTTTCTCCAGATTTATGAGCAATATAAAAAGGCGCCTGCCGTGACGCGCGAGCGCATGTACCTCGAAACCATGGAACATATTTTCGGGGGCACCGATAAGATCATTCTGGATTCCGGGGCGGGCGGCAGCGGCGTAGTGCCGTATCTGCCGCTCAGCGAGCTTTCTCGTCAGACGCAGCCACGTAATCAGCCGCAGACAGGAGGTCGGCCATGAGGTTGAATTTCCTTGGCGGCATCATTGCGGTTCTGTTTGTCGCGGCGCTGATCATCGCCTACTCATCTTTGTTTACTGTCAATCAGACGCAGCAGGCGCTCGTGCTGCGTCTGGGCAGCCCGCTGCCACCGATCACTGAACCGGGACTGCATGTAAAGGCACCGTTCATCGACTCGGTTGTGTATATTGATAAACGCATTCTCGATCTGGAGGCGCCGTCGCAGGAAGTGATCGCTTCCGATCAGAAGCGCCTCGTGGTGGACGCGTTTGCGCGCTACCGCATCCGGGATCCGTTGCGTTTCTATCAGACGCTGGGCTCGATCGCCGGAGCCAATTCCCAGCTGTCCATTCTTCTGAATTCGGCGCTGCGTCGCGTTCTGGGTGAGGTCACATTTACCCACGTCGTGCGCGACCAGCGCGCTGACTTGATGTCCCGGATTCGGGAATTGGTCGACCATGAAGCGACAAGCTTTGGTATCCAGGTCGTTGACGTCCGTATCCGGCGCGCTGACCTGCCAGAGCAAAACAGCCAGGCCGTCTATCAGCGCATGCAGACCGAGCGCCAGCGCGAGGCAGCAGAATTTCGCGCCCAGGGCGCGCAACGCGCCCAGGAAATCCGCTCGCGCGCCGATCGAGAGGTCACCGTGCTCGTCGCTGAGGCGACCTCGAAGTCCGAACAGGTTCGGGGTGAAGGCGACGGCACGCGGAATCAGATCTTCGCTGAAGCATTCGGCAAGGATCCGGACTTCTTCTCCTTCTACCGCTCGATGCAGGCCTACGAGCGGGGCCTCAAGCAAAATGACACCCGCATGGTGCTCAAACCGGACTCAAGTTTCTTCAGGTACTTCGGAGATCCGTCCGGCAAGTTGCGCGAACAACCGGCAACGCCGCCGACAGCTCAAACGCCGTCCCGCTAGCAAACGCGAACGACCGGTATGTCGGACTTCCTGGCCGCGCTCGGGTTGGTTTTTGTCATCGAAGGCCTGATTTTCGCGGCCTTTCCGGAAGCGGCAAAAAGGGCGATGGCCAGCGTGCTGCAAACCCAGGATATGTCCTTGCGGCTGATCGGGATTGGTTCGGCGATTGTGGGGCTTGCTTTGGTCTGGCTGGTTCGTAGCTGAAGGCAAACCGGGTCTCGCATGGTATTGATGTGGGTGCCCTTGAAACGCCTCGAAGTCGGGGCCACTCTCTCTTTGAAATCTTACCCCCAGGAGATTCCACGCCCATGGGCGAGTCCTTTTTCCGCCTGAAGAGCTCTGTCGGCCGTGCCGGCCTGGCTATTTTCGTCGCCGCCGCCGTAGCTTGGCCGGCTTTTACCACTCAAGCCTCCGCGCGCGGACCCGAGGGAATAGCGGACGTGGCGGAGCAGGTCATAGACGCGGTCGTCAACGTCTCCACCAAGCAATCGGTGGACATGCGGAACGGCGCCATGCCGCAGCTGCCTCCGGGGTCGCCGTTTGAAGAATTTTTCGAGGAATTCTTCAAGAACCGCCGGGGTGGTCAGGGCGGCCAAGGCGGACAGGGTGGTCAAGGCGGGCAGGGTGGCCAAGGCGGACAGGGCGGCCAACAAGGCGAAAATCCGTCGCCATCGCCATCGCCGCGCCGCGTCAACTCGCTTGGCTCCGGCTTCATTATCGATCCCACTGGACTGGTGGTGACGAACAATCACGTTATCGCCGATGCCGACGAGGTGAACGTCATCCTCAACGACGGGAGCACCTTGAAAGCTGAGGTCATCGGTCGCGATCAGAAGACCGACCTCGCGCTGCTCAAAGTTCAGCCGACGAGGCCGCTGAAGTCAGTGAAGTTTGGTGACAGCGACAAGCTGCGGCTGGGCGAATGGGTGATCGCGATCGGAAATCCATTCAGTCTTGGTGGTACGGTAACCGCGGGCATCGTCTCTGCGCGCAACCGCGACATCCAGTCGGGACCCTATGACAATTACATCCAGACGGACGCCGCGATCAATCGCGGGAATTCAGGTGGGCCGCTGTTCAATCTCAATGGCGAAGTAATCGGCGTGAACACCGCGATTATTTCGCCGTCCGGCGGCTCCATTGGCATCGGGTTCGCGGTCCCGTCGAAAACGGTTGTGCCTGTGGTCGATCAGCTGCGCGAGTTCAAGGAGGTGCGCCGCGGTTGGCTGGGCGTGCGCATTCAGCAAGTCAGCGATGAAATTGCCGAGAGTCTCAGCATCAAACCGGCGCGTGGCGCGTTGGTCGCCGGCATAGACGAGAAGGGCCCTGCCAAGCCCGCGGGCATCGAAGCTGGCGATGTCATCGTCAGGTTTGACGGCAAGGACGTCAAGGAAATGCGCGATCTCCCCAAGATCGTTGCGGATACGCCGGTGGGCAAGGATGTCGAGGTGGTTGTCATCCGCAATGGCAAGGAAGAAAAAAAGACAGTCAAGCTTGGCCGGCTGGAGGACGAGAAGCAGGCCGCGCTCAATACCAAGAAGGACGCGGCACCGGACGTAAAGCCCGTCGTGAAGAAGGCGCTTGGACTAGATCTTGCCAACCTCACCGACGAATTGCGCAAGAAGCACAACATCAAGGACAAGGTGAAGGGTGTCCTGATCACCGGCGTTGACGCGAATTCACCCGCCGCCGAGAAGCGGCTCGCGCCTGGCATGGTGATCGCCGAGGTCCAGCAGCAGCCGGTGGCGAACGCGACCGAGCTTCAGCAGCGTGTCGACAAGCTCAAGAAGGATGGCAAGAAGGCGGCCGTCCTTTTGGTGGTGACGCCCGATGGAGACCCAAGTTTTGTCGCCTTGAGCCTGCAGTAACAGCGACTTAGTAACAACGACTTGCTAACAGCGACCTGCAATATGCGTCATGGCCGGGTTTTCCCGGCCATTTCTATTGATCACGCCTCGACAAATTCCTCCCGGCGGTAACCCTGAACATAGAGCAGCGCGGTGAGGTCACCGTGATCGATGCGTGCGGGGGCGGCAGCCGCAATCTTCGGTTTGGCGTGGTATGCGACGCCGAGACCGGCTTCGAGGATCATGTCGAGATCATTGGCCCCGTCGCCGATCGCCATCGTGTCATTTGTTGCCAGGCCAAGATCCTGGCGCATCTCGATGAGCGCCGCACGCTTGCCATCGCGTCCAAAAACGGGGTCGGCGACTTTGCCGGCGAGCTTGTGACCATCCACCAGCGTAAGCCTGTTGGCGCGGCTTTTGTCGAAGCCGATCATCGCAGCAATACGGTCTGTGAACAGTGTAAAGCCGCCCGACACCATGCAAGTGACGGTCCCGTTCGCACGCATGGTCGCCACAAGAGTTTTTCCGCCCGGAGTCAACCTGATGCGGTCGTGCAAAACCTCTTCGATGACAGAAATAGGCAAGCCTTCGAGCAACGCGACCCGCTCGCGTAACGCCGGCTCGAATGCGATGTCACCCCGCATGGCGCGTTCGGTGATCGCGGCGACATGGGCTTTGAGCCCGACATAGTCGGCGAGCTCATCGATGCATTCCTGTCCGATCATGGTAGAATCCATGTCAGCCAGAAACAGTTTCTTTCGCCGGGCGGCAGCGGGCTGCACGACGATGTCGATGCCGCTCGTCGTCCCGCGCAGGCGTTCGGCCAGCGAGCGTTGGTCTACGGCGTTTTCCGCGGTAAAGGGAATATCGGCTGCGCCGGGCCCGAGCCTCTGTGGTGGGCCCGCGCCTGGCAATGCGGCGCGCGCGATTTCCACCGCGGTGGAAACCGCGTCTGCGGTCCCGATCAGGGTCGCGACATGAGTCATGCGATGCACGATACCAATCGAGCGCTGCTTATTGCAGGGCCGACTGCCAGCGGCAAGTCGGCGCTCGCTCTTGAGCTGGCCGAACGGTTCGGTGGCGTCATCATCAATGCCGATTCAATGCAGGTGTATCGCGACCTGCGCATCATTACAGCACGTCCAACGCCGGCAGAGGAAAAGCGGGTACCACACCGGCTCTATGGCCTTGTTGATGCGGCGGAGAATTACTCGGTCGGTCGTTGGTGCCGCGACGTCGGAGCGGCACTCAAGGACGTCGTCGGGCAGGGGCGCGTACCGGTTCTGGTCGGCGGCACCGGGCTTTATTTCAAGGCGCTGACCGCCGGGCTCGCTGCTGTACCGCCGATCCCGGCTGATGTCCGAGCCGACGTCCGCAGCCGGCTGCAGCGTGAGGGGGCGCCGGCACTCCACGCGGAGTTGGTGCGTCTCGATCCCGCGACCGCCCAACGGATAACAATCAACGATCGTTCGCGCATCTCACGCGCCCTCGAAGTTGCGCTGGCGACGGGGCGTCCTCTGTCGGACTGGCACGTCGATGGTCTGCCGCCGATCATCGATCCCGATCGCACAGCGAAGGTTTTCATCACCTGTGAGCGCCAGGAGCTGGTGCGCCGCATCGAAGTCCGCTTTGCCGCGATGCTGAAGTCCGGTGCGCTGGAGGAGGTCCGGCAGCTTGCCGGGAGAAAGCTCGATCCGACCCTTCCGGCAATGAAAGCCCACGGTGTGCCGTGGCTGGCCCGGCATCTCAGCGGCGAAATTTCGCTGAAGGAAGCCGAGGCAGGAGCCCTGATGGATACGCGCCGCTACGCCAAGCGCCAGCTCACCTGGTTTCGCAATCAGATGAAGGATTGGCCCTGGCAAACGGCGGAAAACGCCGCCGCGGCCCTCGAAATCCAGCTTTCCGGCCTCAAATGACGCCGATTTGAGCTTGACCGGCCAGTTGGCAGCCCTTATAACGCGCGCAATGAAAGTTCGAGCAGCATCAATGTTACGCAATATTATTACTTTTGTAGTACCGGTTCGGACGCGGGCGCGGCCCTGAAACAGGGCCGCAGGCGAGCGTCCGGACATGGCCCGTTGCGGGCCTTTTTTATTGGTGCGAGCGCGGGAGCATGAGACCGATCTTCGAAAAAGTTCATGCGCCAGGCAGAACAAGGCGATGAAAGGGAATGACATGACACGCGAAATGACCGGCGCCGAAATGGTGATTCAGGCGTTCGCCGATCAGAATGTCGAGCATGTGTTCGGCTATCCGGGCGGCGCGGTGCTGCCGATCTATGACGCGATCTTCTCGCAGAACCATGTGCGTCACATTCTGGTGCGACACGAGCAGGGCGCCGTGCATGCCGCGGAAGGCTACGCGCGCTCGACCGGAAAGGTCGGCTGCGTTCTGGTGACGTCGGGTCCCGGAGCTACCAACGCGGTCACGGGCCTCACCGACGCATTCTGCGATTCAATCCCGATCGTTTGCATCACCGGCCAGGTGCCGACGCACCTGATCGGCAACGACGCATTCCAGGAGTGCGACACCGTTGGCATCACCCGGCCGTGCACAAAGCACAATTACCTGGTCAAGCGCATCGAAGACCTGCCGCGTGTCCTGCATGAGGCATTCCACATCGCGTCGAGCGGCCGGCCGGGGCCGGTCGTTGTCGACGTGCCAAAGGACATCCAGTTCGCCAAGGGCATCTATTCCAGACCGAAGGATTTCCCGCACACCGGTTACAAGCCCAAGCTCAAGGGCGACATGGACAAGATCAAGCAGGCGATCGAGCTGATGGCGCACGCCAAGCGGCCGCTATTCTATACCGGTGGCGGTGTGGTCAATTCCGGCAAGGCCGCCTGCGATCTGTTGCGAGAATTTGTGAAACTGACCGGCTATCCGATCACCTCGACGCTCATGGGGCTCGGCGCATTTCCGGCAGCCGATCCGAAATGGATGGGCATGCTTGGGATGCACGGGACGCTCGAAGCCAATATGGCGATGCACGATTGCGATGTGATGATTTGCATCGGCGCGCGTTTTGACGATCGAATCACAGGACGGCTTGATGCCTTTTCTCCGGGCTCAAAGAAAATTCACGTCGACATCGACCCATCTTCGATCAACAAGAATGTCAAGGTGGACATACCGATCGTCGGCGATTGTGCGCATGTACTTGAGGACATGGTGCGCCTGTGGCGGACTGGCGCCATTCATCCCGACAAGAAATCGTTGCAGGCGTGGTGGGCGCAGATCGACAAATGGCGCGCGCGCAAGTCGCTCGCCTATCGATCGTCAAATGATGTCATCAAGCCGCAATATGCCATCCAGCGTCTTTACGAGCTGACGAAAGACAAGGATTGCTACATCACAACGGAGGTCGGCCAGCATCAGATGTGGGCTGCGCAGTTCTACGGTTTCCAGGAGCCGAATCGATGGATGACCTCCGGCGGTCTCGGCACCATGGGCTACGGTCTGCCGGCCTCGGTCGGGGTTCAGCTTGCGCATCCGAAGTCGCTGGTGATCGACATCGCCGGCGAGGCGTCGGTACTGATGACCATGCAGGAAATCTCGACCGCGGTGCAGTATCGGCTGCCGGTCAAGATCTTCATTCTGAACAATAATTACATGGGCATGGTGCGGCAATGGCAGGAATTGCTGCACGGCGGCCGTTATGCCGAGAGCTACAGCGAGGCGCTGCCGGATTTCGTCAAGCTGGCCGAGGCCTATCACGCGCACGGCATCCGTTGCCAAAAGCCGGCCGACCTTGATCGCGCGATCAAGGAGATGATCGAGGTCGACAAGCCGGTGCTGTTCGACTGCGTCGTCGATCCCAAGGAAAACTGCTTCCCGATGATCCCTTCGGGGCGCGCGCACAATGAGATGCTGCTCGGTGACGCCGGCGTCAGCGTGGAAGACGCCATCACCGAAGAAGGCAAGGTGATGGTGTGACGAACGCTCCCTCGACAAGCCACTATCCGGCAGCGCCGACCGCGCAGAAGCCGGAAACCCATACGCTTTCAGTGCTGGTCGACAACGAGCCTGGCGTGCTGGCGCGTGTCATCGGCCTGTTCTCCGGTCGCGGCTATAACATCGAGTCGTTGACCGTGTCGGAAACCGAGCACCGGCAGCATCTTTCCCTCATCACGATTGTTACTACGGGCACTCCGATGGTGATCGAGCAGATCAAGAATCAGCTTGATCGGCTCGTCCCCATTCATCACGTGGTGGACATGACGCTTGCGGGCGATGCCATCGAGCGGGAGCTCGCTATGGTCAAGGTCAAAGGCAAGGGTGACAACCGGGTCGAAGCACTGCGGCTGGCGGACGCCTTCCGGGCGCGCGTGATCGACGCCACTACCGAAAGCTTCGTATTCGAAATCACTGGCGCCAGCGACAAGATCGAGCAATTCATAAGCCTGATGCTCCCGCTTGGCCTCGTTGAGGTCGCGCGCACGGGCATCGCGGCCATCATGCGCGGCCCGGAGGGAATGTAGGGATGGGGTTCACGATCCTGGCGATCCCGCTCATCATCCTGGGCGTTTTCCTCAAGCCTTATCCGCTGGAGAATTCGCGCTGCATCAGCTTTGCCGGTGCCGGTCCCTATTGCTTTGCTGCGGATTCCAGTCTGCCTGAGGTGATCAAATACGGCAGCGCGCTGGCCGGTTTCGCGCTGCTCTATGCCGGCCGGCTGCAACTCAAGCGGCAACGAGACGGAAAATAGTGGAGGGACTTGCCCCGGCTACCGTTGCGACCTAGAAGCTCCGCGGGCGGGACAATTTTCCGACATAACAGACGACCATTGGCCGAACGAAGGACCAAAAGGACCAAGTACCATGCGTGTTTACTACGATCGCGACGCCGACCTGAACCTGATCAAGGGCAAGAAGGTCGCCATCATCGGCTACGGAAGTCAGGGCCATGCCCACGCGCTCAATTTGCGCGACAGCGGCGTGAAGGAGGTCGCAGTTGCGTTGCGCAAGACCTCAACTGGCGTGAAAAAGGCCGAGGGCGAGAAATTCAAGGTTATGGAGGTCGCGGAAGCGGCCAAATGGGCCGACGTCATGATGATGCTCACGCCCGACGAGTTGCAGGGCGACATCTATCGCGATCACCTCGCCAAAAATATGAAAGACGGTGCAGCGCTGATGTTCGCGCACGGGCTCAATGTTCATTTCAACCTGATCGAGCCGCGCGCCGATCTCGACGTGCTGATGATCGCACCGAAGGGGCCCGGCCACACTGTGCGTTCTGAATACCAGCGCGGCGCTGGCGTGCCGTGTCTCGTCGCGATCCACAAGGACGCCTCCGGCAATGCTCATGATCTTGGACTTTCCTACGCGTCAGCGATTGGTGGCGGCCGCGCCGGAATCATCGAGACGACGTTCAAGGAAGAGTGCGAAACCGACCTGTTCGGCGAACAGACCGTGTTGTGCGGTGGGCTGGTCGAATTGATGAAGGCTGGCTACGAGACGCTGGTGGAAGCCGGCTATGCGCCGGAAATGGCCTATTTCGAATGCGTGCACGAGGTGAAACTGATTGTTGACCTCATCTATGAGGGCGGCATTGCCAACATGAACTATTCGGTGTCGAACACAGCCGAATACGGCGAATACGTTTCAGGCCCGCGCGTGATCACGCCGGAGGTGAAGGCCGAAATGAAGCGTATCCTCGCCGACATCCAGTCCGGCCGCTTCACCAGGGATTGGATGCTGGAGAACAGGGTCAATCAGACTTCGTTCAAGGCGACACGCGCGAAGCTTGCCGAGCATCCGATCGAACAGGTCGGCGCCAAGCTGCGCGAGATGATGCCCTGGATCAAGCAGCGCGCGCTGGTGGACCGCAGCAAAAATTAACTGTGTCCTAGCGCATCCCGCTCTTCAATGCGGCCGCCGTGCCAAAGGCGGCCGCGTTTGCTTTTGCGGGCGCGCAGGTCGATCCCAATGCGAATTTGCGATGGAGATCGCAACTAACGCTTGTCGATTTGCTCTTCGAGCCACCTCGCCACATCGTCCGCCGTCGTGGTGCCATTGGAGGCGCGCGCATTGGCTGCTCGCATGGATGCAACATCGACGGCATCGATGAGGGGCCTCAGCGCCGCGATCAGTTTTTCGTCACCTGACCGCTTTGGCGATATCAGCAGGATTGCATCGTAAGAAGGAATTGCGTGCCTGTCGTCGGCAAGCACGACGAGATCATAGGTCGAGATTTGGCCGTCGCTCGTGTAGGCCGCGATGACATCGACTTCGCCGTCGGCGACGGCCTTATACATGAATTCCGGTTGCATCTGGCGTTGGCCCCGAAAGTTCAGACCGTAGGCGTTACGCAGCGCCAGCCATTCAGGGCGTGCGAAGATTTCATAGTCGCCGGCAACGGTGAGGCCTGCGGCACGACTGGAGAGATCACTGATCGAGTGGATATTCAGCGCTTCGGCTTTCTTGCGTGTCATCGCCAATGCGTAGGCATTCTCGAAACCGAGGGGTCCGAGCATTTCAATACCGGCTGTTGTCCGCAGCCACCGTGACAGTTCGGTGAGCAATTGGTCGCGGCGTGGCACGTCGTGGCGTTGCATGCGATTTGCCCAGAGCGTTCCGGAATAGTCGACGGCGATATCGACCTCGCTCGAGGTCAGCGCATCGAACAGCACGTTGGATCCGAGTCCGGGCCGGCGGGCAGCGGTGAGGCCGGCGGCCTGCAGGCGCTGTCCGATCAGTGCTGCCAACACGTATTGCTCGGTGAAGGTCTTGACACCGATCACGTAGCTCGCCTTGGGCTGAGCCAGAACGGGGAGCAGCGCTGTCAATATGAGCGCAACCAGGCCGATTCCGCCCACAGCGGCACGTGTGCTGTCGCGGCGGGCCACGCCTGCTTGCACGAGCGCGAGCAGTTGATCGACCGCAAGGGCCAATACTGCGGCGGCGATGCAGCCGAATACAACGAATACCCAATTCTGGGTCTGCAAGCCGGTAAAGATGTAATTTCCGAGACTCGTTTGCCCGATTGGCGTAGCGAGCGTTGCAGTGCCAATCACCCAGACAGCCGACGTTCGGATGCCGGCCATGATGACTGGCAGCGCCAATGGCAGTTCGATATCCCGCAACAACCGCCACGGCCGCACCCCGACAACGCGCGCGGCTTCGCTCAGGCGTATATCGACACCGTTGAGGCCAGTGACGGTGTTGCGCATCACCGGCAGCATCGAGTAAAGCGCGAGCGCCAGCACCGATGGCAGAAATCCGAGTGCGGAGAAGGTTTTTCCGATGACGTGTTCGGACAGGGCGGCGAGTGCCAGCAGCAAGGGATAGAAGAGCGCCAGCAAAGCGAGGCCGGGAATTGTCTGCACCACGCTGGCGACGGTCAGCAAGGCGCCGCGCAGAAATGGTCGATGCCTCGATGCGATGGCGACCGGCAGGCTGACGCCAAGCCCAATGGCGAGCGCGGTCAGGCTCACCAGCACGTGGTTGCCGAGATAGTCGGGCAGACGCGCCCACGCGTCGGCGAGACGGGCGTCGAGGATCATCGAAGCAATGATGGCATGGGTGGGGAGGGCGCGGAACGGTGATTCCGGGCCTGGCGCGGCCATCCCTTTGGTTAAGATGACAAAAATCCGCTGGCAGGCGTGCCGACGTCTTGCAATGACGGTGTGATTACAGTCTTATGACACCGGGCCATGCGCTGGGGAGTTTGTTGAGGATCGCAGCCGGGCAGGGCCGCCTAGGCCATGTTGTCCGTAGCGTCCGCCCTGCTGAGTCGTTTTGCGCCCGCCGAGGCGATATCTCGGCGCGACGCGTTTGCGCTTGCCATCATCACTGTCGTGCATCTGACCGCGCTTGTCGTGATGGCGGCGACGGAGCTTGACCTTGCGACAAAGGCAACTTTCCTGCTCGCCTGGGCGCTGCTGAATTTCTTCTGGCTGGCGTTGTTGCGCCGGCCCGCCATTGCAGGATTTCTGTCGCTTGCGATGATCATCGCACTCATTCTCTTGTCGCAGTTCAAGTACGACAAGCTGATGATGACGGTGAACTTCGTCGACCTGATGATCATCGACCCGGACACATCAGCCTTTCTGTTTACTGTCATGCCGCAACTACGCGAACCGATTCTGTTCGGGTTGGCGATCACGGCTCCAGTATTGATGCTCCTGTGGCGGATCGATCCGTTTCGTGTGCGCATACGCACCACCACGCTTGGAAGCACCTTGTGCATGGGCGGCCTGGTGGCCTTGTCGGCAGCCTATCCGGCCGATCTTTACGGCGAGTTTTTCAGCCGCGATTACGTTTCCAAGTTTGCGCGTTCCGGTGTTGAGGCCATCTACGAATTTGCGACTCACGGATTGCTGGAATCGGATGCGACCGTTTCGGATCGGTTGAAGGCGCCTGTGGCGGGTTGCAGTCCTGGCGGGAAACTTCCGCACATTATCCTGCTGCACGATGAGTCGAGCTTCGACATCACCGCTGCTCCCGGCATGAAAGTTCCGTCGGGCTATCACCGGCATTTCCAATCGTTCGACGGCGTGGCGCGCAAGATGGTGGTGGAAGGCGCTGGCGGCCCCAGCTGGTTTACCGAATACAATGTACTGACCGGGCTGTCCGCGCGTTCCTATGGACGCTTTGCGACATCGGTGACACGTATTGCCGCCGGTCACGTCGCGCGCGGGCTACCGAATGCGCTCACGCGCTGCGGCTACAAGACCTTCAGCCTTTATCCATTCTACGGGGCATTTCTGGGATCGCGTGGTTTTCAGACAACGGCGGGCATTGAACGCTATCTCGATATGAAGGACCTGGGAGCTCGCGGCCTCGAGCCGGATCATTTTTATTTTGATCAGGCGACGAACATCATCGCACGCGAGCATCGTCAGGGGCCTTTGTTCTTGTTTGTCTATACCGCCGCCAATCATTTCCCGTGGGATTTCAGCTATCGTCCTGAATTGACGCCGGGCTGGCATGGTCTCGGCAACGCTCCCAACATAGATGAATATATCCGGCGGCAAACATTGAGCGCGAATGACTATTCCGCGTTGCTCGATCGGCTCAAGCGGGACTTTCCGACCGATTCTTTTCTGATTGTTCGATTTGGCGATCACCAGCCGGAATTCGCCTATCGCATTATCGATCCGACGCTCAGCGAGGCGGCGCTTGCGCGACAGCTTGAGACTTTCGATCCGCGCTACTACACGAGTTACTATGCAATCGATGCCGTGAACTTCAAGCCGGCAGATTTGTCGTCAGCGCTCAATACGCTCGACGCGCCGTATCTGCCTCTGCTGGTGCAGGAGGCGGCGGGCGTTCCGCTCGACCCGTCCTTTGCCGAACAGAAGAAGATTCTGAAGCGTTGTCACGGCCTGTTTTACCGGTGCGCCGGCGGCACCGAGGCGCGGCGGTTCAATCGCCTGCTCATTGAGGCCGGTCTGATCAAAGGCCTTTAACGTCACCGGCTTTGCAAGCCAGGGGCTGGCCGGATAGCTTGCCGTCCAAGAAGCAAGCGGGAGGGGACGCAATGGCGGACAATACCGCCGTCGCTGCGGCTGGTGTTCAGAAGATACGGGCGTCAGAAGCGGCGGTCGCGCTCGACGGCGTGGTGGTCGCCTTTCGCCTTGCGCGTGGTGGCGCCTATACGGCTGTTGAACGCGCGACACTCCATGTGGCCGACGGCGAATTCGTCGCTATCGTCGGCCCAACCGGGTGCGGCAAATCCACGCTGCTGAACGTCACTGCCGGGCTGCTCGCACCGGCCGCCGGCGGGGTCAATATTTTTGGCAGTCAGCTTGCAGCGCTGAACCGCCAGGCGGGATACCTGTTCCAGGCCGACGCGTTGTTTCCCTGGAAGACCGCAATCGAAAACGTCGCGATTGGCCTGGAGGTCGCGGGCACGCCCGGTGATGACGCCCAAGCCCGTGCACATTCGTGGCTCACGCGCGTAGGTCTCGGGGCGTTCGGCGATCGCTACCCGCATATGCTGTCCGGGGGGCAGCGCAAACGGGTCGGTCTTGCGCAGGTCCTGATCCGCGATCCCAAGATCCTGCTGATGGATGAGCCATTCGGCCCGCTCGACGCGCAGACGCGCCAGATCATGGGCAACCTGCTCCTCGATCTGTGGTCCGCCGACCGCAAGGCCGTTCTTTTTGTTACCCATGATCTCGAAGAAGCGATTGCGCTGTCCGATCGGGTCGTGATCATGTCGGCCGGGCCGGCGGCGCGTATTATCGGCGACTGGCGAGTTCCCTTGTCGCGCCCACGCGACATATCCGAGGTCAAACTCGACCCCAAGTTTCATGAGCTGCATCGCGAAATCTGGCAGACGTTGAAGGCTGAGGTGATTAAAGGATATGCCCAGAGCGAAGGAGCCTGATGCAGACGGAATTTTGTTGAGCTAGCCTTGTTGATGATACGGACGACCAACAAACAAAACGGAGGAAAACAATGTCTGGAATACGTCAAACGCTCTCGGCTGCCGCAGCGGTCTTGCTGCTTGCCGGGACCGCGCACGCGGCCGAAGTGTTCACGATCAGTTCATCGTCCTTCAAGGACGGAGCTTTGCTGCCGAAAAAAATGGCTGGCAGCAATAAAACCAATCCGAACTGCGTGGGCGACAATGTTTCACCCGAGTTGTCGTGGAACAACGTCCCGGCCGGCACGACGAGCTTCGCGCTGGTCATGACCGATCCGGAAGGCCGCGGCACCGGTGTCGATCACTGGATCGCCTATGGCATCCCGGCCTCGGTGACCTCGTTCGCCGAAGGTGAGACCAGCAAGCCGTCCGACAAATATATCGGCGGCATCGGTACCGCCAAGCAAAGCATCTATATGGGCCCATGCACGCCGCCGGGATCGCCACATCACTACACCATCGTGCTGATCGCGACCGATCTTGACCCGAAGGCGCTGCCGGCTGGGCTCACCAAGCTGGAGCTGTTCGATAAGCTCAACGGCCACGTAAAGGGTTCGACCGGCATTATCGGTCTTTTCAAAAACCCCTACTGACGTTTTCGCATTCGCGGATGCAACCGGGAGGAGTTTGATCGCAGTGTCACGCATCAATCTCCTCCTGTTGCAGGTACTGGTGTTGGTCGTGAGCATCGGACTTTGGTATGTGCTCACGACTTACCCTGTCTTTGGTAAACTCCTGCTGCCGCCGTTCTTCTTCTCCAACCCGGTGGACGTGGCAAAGCAGATCGTCGCCTGGTTCGCGAGCGGCGTGATCTGGAAACACCTCTGGGTGACGTTGAGCGAGGCGATTCTCGCCTTTGTGATTGGCTCGATCGGTGGGGTGCTGGTCGGCTTCTGGTTTGCACGCCAGCCGCGGACCGCGGCGGTGTTCGATCCGTACGTGAAGATGGTCAACGCGCTGCCGCGGGTCGTGCTGGCGCCGATCTTCACGCTCTGGCTAGGGCTCGGCATCTGGTCGAAGGTCGCGCTTGGCGTAACGCTTGTCTTCTTCATTGTCTTCTTCAACGTCTATCAGGGCGTCAAAGAAGTGAGCCCCACCGTTCTCGCGAATGCGCGCATGCTTGGAATGAACGAGCACCAGTTGATGCGGCACGTCTATTGGCCTTCGGCACTGTCCTGGATGTTCTCATCGCTGCACACGTCAGTAGGCTTCGCGGTTGTGGGAGCGGTCGTGGGCGAATATCTGGGTGCCGCCGCCGGTCTCGGCTATCTGATCCAGCAGGCGGAGGGTGTATTCGACGTCGCCGGCGTTTTTGCCGGCATGTTCGTGCTCGCGGCCTTTGTGATTTTGATCGACGCCGTCGTCACCGTGGTCGAAACCCGATTGCTGGTCTGGCGGCCGGATGCAGCCGACAGCCGCCCCTAGGCATCCACGCCCGGCTGGCTTATCGTTTCGGCCGAATTGGCCTCGGCACAAGGCCTTCGAAAAACAATGGAGGAAATCATGCCCGTAATGTTCCGACGGCTCGCTGCGTCGCTTGCAGTCATTGTGCTGTCGAGCGGCTTTGCGTTTGCGCAATCCAAGATCACCCTTGCGGTCGGTGGCGGATCCTGCCTGTGCTATTTGCCCACCATGCTGGCACAGGCGCTCGGCGAGTACGAAAAGGCCGGCGTCAATGTCGAGGTCGTCGACTTCAAGGGCGGTTCGGAATCCCTCAAAGCTGTCATCGGCGGCAGCGCCGACGTCGTATCGGGCTATTTCGACCACTGCGTCAATCTCGCGGCCAAGGGGCAGCATTTGCAGTCTTTCGTGGTCTACGACCGCTATCCGGGATTTGCGCTGGTGGTATCACCCAAGCATTCAGGCGAGATTAACTCGATCAAGGATCTCGCCGGCAAGAAAGTGGGCGTGAGTGCGCCCGGCTCCTCCACCGACTTCTTTCTCAAATATATGTTGAGCAAGAACAGCGTCGATCCGAATTCTGTCGGAGTGATTGGTGTCGGTCTCGGCGCCACCGCAGTCGCAGCCATGGAGCAGGGAACCATCGATGCTGCCATCATGCTCGATCCCGCGATCACCATACTGCAAGGTGAGGACAAGCAACTGAAGATCCTCGCCGATACCCGCAGCCAGAAGGACACCCTGGCGGTGTTCGGCGGCGAATATCCGGGCGGCGCGCTTTACACCAGGGCCGAATGGATCGCTACGCACGAGAAGGAAGTGCAGGCGATGACAAATGCCATCATTGCGACGCTGAAGTGGATCCATTCCCACACGCCGGAAGAGGTAGCCGACAAGATGCCGGCGAACCTTGTCGGCAAGGACAAGGCGCAGTACGTCGCGGCGCTCAAGAACACACTGCCGATGTATTCGGAGACCGGCCGCATGGATCCGAAGGGCGCGGCGGCAGTGCTGGCGGTGTTCAGCCAATCGTCGCCCGACGTGGCCAAGGCGAACATCGACTTGTCGAAGACCTACACCAACAAATACGTCGAAGCGGCTGGCAAAATGGGAATGAAGTAGCTGCCGTATCGACCTGAACGGTGTTGAGCGACGGCGGGGATTTCCCCGCCGTCTCTGTTATTGTCGCAGCCATGAATATTCTCTCAATTCAGTCGCACGTTGCCTACGGTCATGTCGGCAATGCTGCGGTGTTCCCGCTGCAACGCATGGGCGTGGAGGTATGGCCGATCCACACGGTTCAGTTTTCCAACCACACCGGTTACGGCAGCTGGAAGGGCCGCGTGTTCGATGCCGGCATGATCAGCGAAGTCGTATCAGGAATAGAGCAGCGTGGTGTCCTCGGGCAATGCGATGGCGTTCTGTCAGGCTACATGGGCTCTGCCGATATTGGCGGGGCCATCCTGGACGCGGTGCGGACCGTCAAACAGGCCAATCCGGCAGCCAAATATTGCTGCGATCCGGTGATCGGCGATGTGGGGCGCGGGATTTTCGTGCGCGAAGACATTCCGGAGTTCATGAAAAACCAGGCGGTGCCCGCGGCCGATATCATTACTCCCAACCATTTCGAGCTGGACTATCTCAGCGGGCGCGTGAGCAAGAGCCTGCAACAGGCGCGCGATGCAATGAAGGCAGTCCACAACCTGGGGCCACGCATTATCCTGGTGACCTCGTTGCACACGGGAGAGACACCGGAAGATGCGATCGATCTGCTGGCGTCGGATGAGAGCAGCTGTTTCAGGATACGAACACCGAAGCTGGCGCTCACGATCAATGGCGCGGGCGATGCCATCGCCTCGCTTTTTTTTGCGCATTACCTGCGCGGCGGGAACGTCGGCGAGGCGCTTTCGCGCTCCGCTTCCAGCGTGTTCGGGATCCTGGCGAAGACGGCGGAAGCAGGCGCGCGGGAGATCCAGCTGGTGGCCGCACAGGACGAGATAGCAAATCCGAGCCGGCTGTTCGAAGCGGAAGCGCTCGCGCCATGAGAGACTTGGGAGACATGAGAGGAACGCCATCGATCTCTCATATCGACCGGCTGGAGCTTTCCTTCGCGCCGAAGCCCTGGGACTTCGCCATTGAACGGCGCAGCGAGATCGACGCGTTTTTTGCCAAACTGAGACGGGACAAGCCCGCGATTTGGAACGGGCGCGTCCTCCTGCTGCATCACCAGATGGTGAACGGCGGCGTGCTCCAGGGAGAATACCTTGAGACCGACTATGCCAGTTTTGCGGCCTGGCGCCATTGGGATCGTCCCGTTGCGAAAGTGCATGATTGCTTCAGCGCAGCCGCAATTCTGGCAGCGGACGGCGCATTTTTGCTCGGAGTGATGGGACCGCATACGTTTAATGCCGGAAAGATTTACTTTCCCTGCGGGACACCCGATCCTGCGGACATCGTCGGCGATAAAGTCGATCTCGAACTCAGCGCAGGACGCGAACTCAAAGAAGAGACCGGTCTCGATATCACCGAGTTTGCGAGCGAACCGGGCTGGACCATGGTTGCCGATGGGCCGCTGATCGCGCAGATCAAGGTTTTGCGATCGAAAGAAAGTTCGGCCGCTCTGCGCGAACGCATCCTGACGCACCTTGCCCGCGAACAGCATCCGGAACTTGCCGATATTCGCATCATTCGTAAGCACAAGGATCTCGATCCTGCGATGCCGCGCTTCGTGACTGCATTCCTGGCATCGCGGTTGGGCAGTGGTTAGGTTGAGACAACTTGGCGTGTCGGAGACACAGCATGACGCTCAGCAGCCTCACAAAGCGCTTTCGCATCGACAATCCCGCCAAGTTTCGGCTGTCCGATTACGACCCGGATGACAGTGAAGGCCTTACCAAAGACAAGAGCGAAGCCAAGGCGATGCTCGCCGAGGGCATTCAATTGCTCGTCCGGCTACAGGAGAAGATGTACGCTGACGACCGCTGGTCCGTGCTCATCATCTTGCAGGCCATGGATGCCGCCGGCAAAGACAGCGTAGTCGAGCACGTGATGTCGGGCCTCAACCCGCAAGGCGTGCAAGTGCATTCGTTCAAGCAGCCGAGCGCGGAGGAGCTGGATCATGATTTCCTTTGGCGCGCAGCGCGAAACCTGCCAGAGCGCGGGCGCATAGGCATTTTCAACCGCTCGTATTATGAGGAAGTGTTGGTCGTACGCGTACATCCCGAATGGCTCGAGCGCCAGAAGCTGCCGAAGTCTCTAAACGGGAAAGATCTCTGGCAACAGCGCTTCGATGACATCTGCGCGTTTGAGCGCCATCTCGCCCGAAACGGCACGCGCATTCTCAAGTTCTTCCTGCATGTATCGAAAGAAGAGCAGCGCAAACGATTTCTCGATCGCATTGATGAACCGGCAAAACGCTGGAAGTTCTCCATGGCCGATGTTGAAGAACGCAAATTCTGGGACAAATACCAGCAGGCCTATGAAGACATGATCCGGCACACCAGCCAGCCCGAGGCGCCCTGGTTTGTCGTGCCGGCCGATCACAAATGGTTCACGCGCATGGTGGTCGCCGGCGCGCTCGTGCAGGAACTTCAGGCGCTCGGCGTCGATTTTCCGAAGGTCGAGGGCAAGGCGCTCGAGGAGCTGCTAGAGGCGGGTAAAGCGCTCAAGGAGGAAAAATCCTGAGCCTCTTCTCTCACCAGATCCCGGGAATGAGCCGAAAACGCGTGGCGCGGCAATAGTCCGCATAACCCGGCAGGTTCTCTCTCAGGAAGCGCTCTTCGTCGAGCAGCCGCCAGGCCAGCACGGGAATAGTCGCGAGCGCGACCAGCAGGCCCCAATACGATGCGAGAGCGACCGGCGTGCAGATGAGCAGTAGCAGCGCAGCCGAATAAAGTGGATGCCTCACGATTGCATAGACGCCCGTGGAGATTACCGGCTGGTTTGGCTCGACCCTGATGGTCGAAGCCGCAAAGCTGTTCTGCTTGAGCACCACGAAGAACATACAAAAGCTCAATGCGACGCCTGCGTTCGCGGCGAACACCAGCCACGCCGGCACTGCGGCGGACCAGTGCCATCGATGGTCAAAGCCCGGCACGACGAGAAGCAACAAAAACTCGATGAGAACTACTGTCATGATGATTTTTTGCGTGGATTCCTGCTCGGCGGTGGGTCCGGCACGCATCCGGCGTTCAACCAGTTTTGGATCGTGTTTCAGAAAATAGACGCTGATCGCGACCGAACCCGAGACGAACACGAAGCCGTAGACCCACGCCTGCCAAAACCGCAGCGATCCCGCGGGCACAAACAGCACGAGGGCGAGCACGAGCAAGCCCACCGCCGATCTCACCCATGTTTCTCGGCCGACTACGGCAAGGTCTTCGGTCATGAGTTCTCCGTTGAGTAAAGTGACAGCGGTTCTGACCTATTCGGCCGCTTGATTTACGCCACTGCTTTCCGCTAAAAGCGGCCCCCTGCGGTTAACGCGGACTTTACCTGGATCCGCCAAGTTAGCCGACGAGACGAGGGACAGCCATGTCGACGCGGCAGATCATCTGCGCGACCGAGCGGACGGCGGGACACGCCGGCTCCGCGGCATCCCTCATTCTGGGCACGCTCCTTCTCCTTATCCGCCCCTGAGGGCCGGCTGGGCATATGTGCCTGGGCACTCGGGGGATCTGACGGAGAACCCATAGAGCGCCCGCTGCGGCGCATTCGAGGAGAAGGATCACTTTCATGACTACCCAGACAAAGTCCGAGAAGGACCGCGTCGTTATATTCGACACCACCTTGCGCGACGGTGAACAATGTCCCGGCGCAACCATGACGCACGAAGAAAAGATCGAGGTTGCCGAGCTGCTCGACGACATGGGCGTGGACATCATCGAGGCGGGTTTCCCGATTGCCTCGGAAGGCGACTTTGCCGCCGTGCACGAGATCGCCCAGCGTTCGAAGAAAGCCGTCATCTGCGGTCTTTCGCGGGCTGCCTTCAAGGATATCGACCGCTGCGCCGAGGCCATCAAACCGGCCAAGCGCCGGCGCATCCACACGTTCATCTCCACGTCACCGGTGCACATGAAATACAAGCTCCAGAAGGAGCCGCACGAAGTATACGAGATGGTGGTCGGGCAGGTGACGCGCGCGCGGGGCCATACGGACGACGTCGAATGGTCGGCCGAGGACGCCACCCGCACCGAGCACGATTTCCTTTGCCGGTGCGTGGAAGCCGCGATCAATGCCGGTGCCACGACGATCAACATCCCCGACACCGTCGGCTACACGGTGCCGGAGGAATATTTTGCGCTCATTGAAATGTTGCGTACGCGTGTCCCGAACGCTGACAAGGCGCGGTTCTCCACCCACTGTCACAATGATCTCGGCATGGCGGTGGCTAACTCGCTCGAAGGGGTGAAGGCCGGCGCGCGGCAGATCGAGTGCACCATCAACGGCATCGGCGAGCGTGCGGGCAATGCTGCGCTCGAAGAAGTTGTGATGGCAATGAAGGTGCGCAACGACGTGTTGCCGTTTCATTGCGGCGTCGACGCCACCATGCTCACGCGCGCGTCCAAGCTGGTCGCGGCTGCGACGTCATTCCCGGTGCAATACAACAAGGCGATCGTCGGGCGAAACGCATTTGCGCACGAGAGCGGCATCCACCAGGACGGCATGCTCAAGAATGCCCAGACGTATGAAATAATGACTCCGGAATCGGTTGGCGTTAAGCAGACTTCATTGGTGATGGGCAAGCATTCGGGGCGCCACGCTTTCGTCCACAAGCTGCAGGAGCTGGGCTACGAGCTCGCCAGCAATCAGCTTGAAGATGCGTTTGTCCGGTTCAAGGCGTTGGCTGACCGCAAAAAGCAGATCTACGATGAGGATATTGAGGCACTGGTCGACGAGGAAATCGCGCATGCCCATGATCGCATCAAGGTGCTGTCGTTGACGGTGATTGCGGGCACCATGGGACCGCAGACCGCGACACTCACCCTCGATATCGAAGGCGAGCACGTCACCACGCAGTCGACCGGCAATGGTCCGGTGGATGCAATCTTCAAAGCAATCCGCACGCTGGTGCCGCATGAGGCGACGCTTGAGCTCTATCAGGTGCACGCAGTGACCGGTGGAACAGACGCGCAGGCGGAAGTATCGGTCAGACTTTTAGAAGGCGGGCGCTCGTTTACCGCCAAGGGTGCTGATCCTGATACTTTGGTAGCTTCCGCCAAGGCCTATTTGGGCGCGCTCAACAAGCTAATCAGCAAGCGCAACAAGACCTCATCGATCGAGCGGCGAATTCATTCGACCGATGTCGGTTAAAGAGCCGGGAATTAAGATTAAGAACATGCCGCGCTCGAAAAGGGTGCGGCATGTGCCATTTTGGCAATGTTTAAGGCCGCAACCCCAACAAATCACATTTTGCCCGCATTTCGTTCGCTTTAGGAGCAAAATTCCCGGCTATTCGCGCGCCCATAACCCACACAGATATTGGGGATTCTCGTAATGAAAATGACTGTATGCGCGGGCGTATTCGCGCTCGCGACGCTCGGCTTGTTGTCAGACGGTTCACTGGCCCGTGCCGCGGAATTCGACGGCCATACCGATCAAGTGCAGACGACAACTGCCATCAATGTTGCGCGCATCAAGAGCGTGCTCAAGCTCACGCCGGCGCAAGAGCCCTATTGGGTTCCGGTCGAGGCAGCATTGCGCGAACTCGCACGCCGGCAGACTTCTGCGGAGTCAGGCGGTCTTGTTCGCCGGGTGAGTCACCGGGTTGTGGCGGTTGTGCTTAACAGTGCCGCCGTGCAGCGGCTTGCGGTTGCCGCGCGTCCGCTGATCGCGATGCTTGATGCCGACCAGATGCGCGCCGCGCATGGCCTGGCTCGGGAGATGGGCTTGGGGCCCGTCGTGGCTGCGCTGAAATAGTCGGCGACGCTTCGTCGCACTCGTTTCCCCTTTGACACTCGAAGCACTAGAGGTTTCCGGCTCGACCTGTGGCAAAAAATCTTGCCCATAGGTCTACTTGCCGGAAACCTGGTTTAGTGCCACTTTAAACGGCAGAAAAACAAGGTAAAAGCCGGTTTCGAGCGACTCACTGGAGGAATACGCCTATGCGCAAGTGGCTTTTTGCGGCGGCTGCGGCCGCCATTTTCATGGCGCCCGCTGCAGTGTCGGCGCAGGCGCCGATCGTGATCAAATTCAGTCACGTCGTGGCGCCGAATACGCCGAAGGGCAAAGGCGCCGACAAATTCAAGGAACTTGCCGAGAAGTACACCAACGGCAAGGTCAAGGTTGAGGTTTACCCCAACTCGACGCTCTACAAGGACAAGGAAGAGCTGGAAGCCTTGCAGCTTGGTGCGGTGCAGATGCTCGCGCCGTCGAACTCCAAGTTCGGCCCGATGGGTGTCAAGGACTTCGAAGTGTTCGACCTGCCGTTCCTCCTGCCCAACCTCGCCTCGCTGCGCAAAGTCACGGAAGGTCCAATCGGCCAGAAGATGCTCAAGCTTCTGGAGCCAAAGGGCATGATTGGCTTGGCCTATTGGGACAACGGCTTCAAGCAGATGAGCGCGAACAAGGCGCTGCGCATGCCTGAAGATTACAAGGGCCTGAAATTCAGAATTCAGTCATCGAAGGTGCTGGAAGCTCAGTTCCGCCTGCTTGGCGCGACGCCGCAGGTGATGGCGTTCTCGGAAGTCTATCAGGCGCTGCAGACCGGTGTGGTGGACGGCCAGGAGAACACCCCGTCGAACATCTACACGCAGAAATTCCACGAAGTGCAGAAGTACACGACGCTGACCAACCACGGTTACATTGGCTACGTCGTGGTTGTGAACAAGAAGTTCTGGGACGACTTGCCGGCCGATGTTCGCGGCCAGCTCGACAAGGCGATGAAAGAATCGACCGCTTACGCCAACAAGATCTCAGAGCAGGAGAATGCGGAAGCCCTCGACGACATCAAGAAGTCGGGCAAGACGCAGATCATCAATCCGACTGGCGCCGAGATGGCAGCAATGCAGAAGGCCATGGAGCCACTTTATAGCGACATGGCCAGCCGCGTCGGCAAGCAGCTGATCGAGGACGTTCGCAAGACCGCACAGGGCGTAACCAACTAACAAACGGCGAGCTCCGGCCTTGGCGCCGGGGCTCGTTGGCTTCCAGGGTGGGGGATCCAAAGTCAATCGACGTAAGGCGGCAACTGTGGGGGTTGCGGGCCGTCGTTAGTCCGGGGTCGCTCGCTGCTGGGGTAAGCCAAAGTCCCCAACCGCGTGAGGCATAAGTGTTCCTTCGCATTCTCGATCGTCTTGAAGAAACTATCATCGCAAGCCTGATCGCAGGCGCTACGCTGTTGATCTTTGTCGCCGTTGTGCAGCGCTATGCGCTCGGCGTGTCGTGGCTCTATCCGATCTTCTACAACATCAACCTGACCTGGGCGCAGGAACTGTGCATCTACATGTTCGTGTGGATGGCCAAGTTCGGCGCGGCCTATGGCGTACGCACCGGCATCCATGTCGGCGTCGATGTCGCCGTCAACATGTTGCAGCCCAAGGCGCGCAAAAGGGTTGTCATGTTCGGTCTGTTCTGCGGCGCACTTTTCACCTTCGTGGTCGGTACCATGGGCGCCAAATTTATCATTGGCCTTTACCCCACCGACCAGGTGTCCCCCGATCTGGAACTGCCACGCTGGATCATCTTTATGTGCGTTCCGCTTGGCTCATACCTGATGTGTTTCCGCTTCCTGCAGGTTGCGTGGAAATTCTGGCACACGGGACATCTGCCCCATACTGACGAGTCCGAGGTCGAGGGTATCGAAGTCGAGACGCCCGTGCGGGGGCCCGCGCGATGACGTCTGCATTCATCTTCGGATTGCTGATCGCGCTGATGCTGACCGGCATGCCGGTCTCGATCGCGCTCGGCCTGACCGTGCTCACCTTTCTGTTCGTCATGACGCATGTGCCGATCGAGGCAGTCGCGCTGAAACTGTTTACCGGGATTGAGAACTTCGAGATCATGGCGATTCCGTTTTTTATTCTTGCCGGCAATTTCCTTACCCACGGTGGTGTCGCGCGGCGGATGATCGCATTTGCCAGGACCATGATCGGCCATTGGCCTGGCGGGCTCGGAATCGCTGCTACTATAGCGGCGGCGCTGTTTTCGGCCGTGTCTGGCTCTTCGCCCGCAACGGTCGTCGCGATCGGATCGATCATGCTTCCGGCCATGTTGGCGATCGGTTACCCGCGCCGGTTCGCAGCCGGAATCATCGTCACCGGTGGCGCGCTTGGAAATCTTATTCCACCGTCGATCATCATGGTGCTTTATGCCGTCGCAACCAGCGGCGCGGTCTATCTCGGACCGGAAGGTCAGAAGGTTTCATCGGCTTCGGTCGGACAATTGTTCATCGCCGGCGTGGTGCCGGGAATGATCCTCGCAATCATGCTGTCGGCAACCACCTGGTATCGTGCCTGGAAGAACGACTATAAGCGGATTCCGAAGGCGACATGGGGCGAGCGCTGGTACGCCTTTAAGGATTCCGCCTGGGGCGTTTCGCTGATCCTCGTCGTGCTTGGCGGTATCTACGCCGGCTGGTTCACGCCGACGGAGGCGGCCGCCGTAAGCGCGGTCTACGCCTTCTTGATCGAGATGTTCATCTACAAGGACATGAAATGGTCTGGCGTGCCGAAGGTGCTATTGGCCTCGGCCAATATGAGCGCGATGATTCTCTATATCGTCACGAACGCGGTGCTGTTCTCGTTTCTGATGACCAGCGAACAGATCCCGCAGACGATGGCGGACTGGATTACTGGCAGCGGCATCAACTGGATCACATTCTTGCTGCTCGTGAATCTGCTGTTGCTGCTCGCCGGCAATGTGATGGAGCCGTCTTCGATCACATTGATCATGGCGCCGATTCTTTACCCAATTGCAGTCAAGCTCGGCATCAATCCGATTCACTTCGGCATCATACTTGTGGTCAATATGGAAATCGGCATGTGCCATCCTCCGGTTGGCTTGAACTTGTTTGTCGCGTCCGGCATTGCCAAAATGGGGATGACAGAACTGTCGATTGCGGTGCTGCCGTGGCTCATTACGCTGCTGATTTTCCTTGGATTGGTAACCTATATCCCCGAGATGTCGCTCTGGCTGCCGCGTTTGCTTGGAATGATGTGACCGCGCCTGCGCAAGATGAACATTTGTAAACCAACATTGCGCGGCCGTAACTCTCTGTCCAAACTTTAACTTGATAAGGCAACGCGTCGCTCCTCTATTTGGTGCTTCCAGGAAACACCATTGGAGATGGCCATGTGGAAATCTGTTCTCGCCGGAACGACCGCACTTGCGATCGCTGGCGGTGCACTCGCCTTTGCGCAGCAGGGATCAGGTGGAGATGGATTCGAGCGCGTGCAGCGCTGGCGTCCGACCGCCGAAGACATCTCGGCATTCGGTGATGCGCGTATTGCGGCGCTCCATGCCGGACTCAAACTCAACGCCGAACAGGAAAAGAACTGGCCGCCGGTCGAGAGCGCCCTGCGCGATCTTGCCAAGCAGCGGTCGGAGCGATTTGCAGCGCGCGCCAATGCTGATCGCCCCAAGGATCCGATTGAGCGTCTGAATCTACGCGCCGAAGTCATGGGTCAACGCGCCGCTGCGCTGAAGAAGCTCGCCGATGCCGCCGGGCCGCTCTACAAAAGCCTCGACGACGCACAGAAGCATCGCTTTGTCATGCTTGCCCGGCTTAACGCCCGGCAACAGGCCGATGGCTTCCGCGGTCATCGCGGCTCTGGGGGCTGGCAGCATCATGGGCCCCGCAGGGGCGACGACGCGCGGCCGCAATAGAGCAGGGTAGCGAACAGCCCAACGCGGTCTCCCCGACGCGCCGCTGTTCAAAAAGCCGCCGGCTACAGCCGGCGGCTTTTCCCATTGGTTTGAGAATTAAACGAGTTGCCGCGCTGGACACCACCACCCCCCTTTGCTAAGCCACGCGCGCTCAGCGGAATTTCCGCTGCGGCAATCCGGGCGCATAGCTCAGTTGGTAGAGCAGCTGACTCTTAATCAGCGGGTCCCAGGTTCGAGCCCTGGTGCGCCCACCATTATCCTCTCCGCTGGACCTTCGCGAAATTCCCTCAGCCTTCGTGAAGCGTCGCGAAACTTGGCGGCTTAGAGACAAGGACTTTCGTCGCTGGCTCACCGGGCACCGTAATCTTTAGCCCTTCGGTCTTCGCGAAGTTGGCGACGGCTATCTGCTGGGCTTCCAGCCCAAGGCCCGAGCGGCCTTGTTTTTGAGTGGATACCCCCCAAAAGCAGACATTGATCCGCACGCCTCGAATCCCGCTAAGGGCCAAAAGCGGACTTCGCGCAATTCGCAACCAATGTTCCGACGCTGACACGGCAGAAGCCGCAGCTTTGCAGCCACGGCTCCCAACCTAAAAGACATCACCCCAGAGAAATTATTCAGCCCCTCGTTTGAACAACTGGAGCTTTGCCCTTGCCAACCGGCGCCTTGCCTTTGCCGATGCAACCAGCAAGCCCGAATGCGAGAATTACCGAACACATCGCGACCAACAATTTTCTCATAGAGAATCCCCACTTACGAAATGCATGAATTGGTATCGTCAACATTCTTGTTTCTATGACTAGTGCAGGAAGGACACACTTCCACAACAACCTGAGCCCTCTTCAATAGAGGTATTTTGGTACGCGCCACTCGCGACTACTATTGCCTACGTTTTCAGTGATATTGGTAGGTTGTTTGCAGAAGTCGGGGGATTAGAGTGCGTCAATTGCTGGTGGCCGCACTGTCTTTTTTTATCATGGCTTCGGGTGCACATGCCGAAGTCAGGCTGACGTTCTATTCCCACCATTTTGGCACTTATGGATTCATGGTTACATTTCCCCACGCCTATGTTGCGCTGAGCGGAACGACTGCGGACGCTAAACCAGTCAAGGCCAATTTCGGCTTCACGGCTCAGACAATCTCACCTTCCATAGCTTGGCAGTCGGTAGAAGGTTTTGTCATCTCGATGCCAGACGATTACATCGCGATGAGCCAGCCGCATCTTTCGCTTCCAATCAGCGACAAACAATATCAGGCTGTGCTTGCTATCGCTGACCGTTGGCGAAAATACCGTCAGCCATCTTACAATCTTGATACCCACAATTGTGTGACGTTCGTAAAGGAAATTGCTATCGCGCTTCGGCTTCCTGCGAGCAACGACGTGAAATTCATCCGCAGCCCGAAGGAGTTTTTGGAAGATATGGAGTTGCAGACTTCCAAAACCAATCGGATCGTCGCGACAGGGAGAACTCAAAGGCCGATTCCGAGCCCGAATACTAAAACGCAGACCGTAGGAACGGGTGTTGATAGGCCGACACCGTAGCGACGCTCCCCAGGTCGCTGATGACTCAAAAACCGGCATTGTTGTCAGCTTTGCCAACAAACCCGGACAATTTGGTACAACGGTTGCCAAATACCGAGCGCCCTTCGGTATCCGGTCACACCGCTTTCTGAATTCCAAGACGGCCGATGGATTCTTAAATACCAATTAACAGAAAAGCCGTGCAATCGCGGGAGATCTCCACGACGTCGATCCCGGACGTGCCAAGTATGGTCAGTAAGCGTTCAAGATTTGTCCACGAAAGCGGTTTATGGTCTGTTAGGCCTAACAGCTCGGGCCGAATGTGCAGTAAAGTACAGCCTTGCGTCAGTCGGAGTGCGGAGAATGTTGCGTTGTATTGTTGTGACGGCTGGTCTGCTGGCCGCGGTGCCGGCGGCAGCAGCCGGCGAAATGACCACCGACGAGGCCCGTCAGTTTGTCATCGGCAAGATGTTCAACTACGCCTGTTTCGAAGGCACGCGCGGGCAGGGCCGCGTCAATTCCGACGGCTCGATAACTGGCTCTATTCAATTCCAAGGGTCGGGCCCGGTGCGCTACGCGCAGCTACCGGCCAACACGCTGCAAGTCAGAGGTGGGTCTGTTTGTGCCTCCCTTCGCGGCCTCCCCCTCCAACCTTGTTTTAACCTCGAGCGCACAAGCGACATTGCTTTCCGCGGATCAATTTCGGGATTGGGCTTTGCCTACTGCGAATTTACCCGGCATGGCGCACAGACGATCCTGGCCCACAGTGCGCGCCGTTCGAACAACGCCCAGCCGCTCGGCTTGCGCCCATCGCTTGCCGCCGACAAAGACTGACGTCCAGCCTCCCTGGAAAGATCGGGCACGTCGCGTCGGCCTAAGCATGCCCCTGTAAGACAAGCCATGTCCGCTTTGGGTCATTCGCGACGGATGCATCCGACCTATTCGCAATTGTTTCTGACGCTGCCTGTTTCTTGGGATCAGTTGCCGCCAAATCATATTGTTATCTTGGACTGAAGAAGCGCTCTGATCTCATCCATCACTTTCGGTATGCTAGTCTGAAGTGGGTACGATGCCTGGTTCAGAGCCTCGGGGGATGCAATGAGACGCCGCAAGTTCATCGCGCTTTTCGGCGGCGCCTGCCTGCTCTTTATTCATGACATGCCCGGTCATGCTGGAGACAGTGCGGTCGATCATCTGTCGCTTTCGGGCCCGATCGAATTCAATGGTCAAAGCTATCGGTTATCGTGGAGTTCGCACCCGACACCCTATTATTACAAGCAGGAGTATTTGCCGCCGGGTCAGACGAGCGACCGCTTCCAGCAGATGGTGTTGATTGAAGCAACCGTGCGGGGGGTCGATGTCGACGGCGCGGTGGGTGCCCAGGTAAACAGGCTCAATAAGCGCAAGTCGACCGATCCAACCGTCAATTTCGCCGCCTTCAGGAACCCAAAAAATGGCGAGGTCGTTCTTGATTTCGTTCTCAGCGCGAAAGGTCCCAAGGGAGAAGATGTAGTCGAGTGGAATGCCTATCGCTATGCCGCGTGGAGAAGCAAGGGTGGCGAATCCGGCGTGCTGTTGTTCGGAATAAGCCGGCGTGCCTACGGGGACAATGCGACTGACTTTCTCCGCGGGTTGAAGTCGATGCGCCCGGCGGAGGTTAAAGCACTCGCCGGTTACACGCTGCCCGTTGTTCGTCCGGTGGACTAGACCGACGATTTATTTGGGGCGATGAATTTCGACGGATGACCCCGGCTTCGTCCGTTGGCGGAAAGTCACGTTAAGGCACGATCCGCTCTTCACGGAAACGGCTGAGCAGGCGCGCGAACATCGCCTCGCTATCGACCACATCGTGGAAGCCATAAAGTCGAGACTTGGTTACGTCCGACATGACGTCCCAGTCTGCGCCAAAAACATAGTCCGCAAATGGCCAAGCGACGAGATCCGTGTAGGGGACGCGCTTGAGTTTGTATTTTGCGGTCATTTCCTCCCAGAGCGGACCCTTATCGGCCATATGCTGCGCGAGAGAAATTGTTTGCGGGTCCGCGACGGGCATTTGGAAAATTTCTGCGATCCGGGGCCAAAGATTCCGCCATCGGAAATAGTCGCCGTTGGTAATGTTGAAGGCTTGGTTTCCGCTTCGCTGATCCGTGGCAGCCCACAACGCCGCCTTCGCAAAATGCGTTGATTCAGTCACCTGGTAGATCGTGTCGTAGGCGCCAGGTTTGCCCGGAAAGCGCAGGGGCAAACCGAGTTCTTTCGATATCGCAGCATAGACCGCGATGGCCGGAAGGATGCTCATTGCCGAACCTGGCGAGAACCCACATAGCGTCTGCGGGCGGAGTTCCACCCAATCCCACTCCATTCCTCGCTGGAAAGCCGTGAGCCAGTCAATCTGATCGAAGTAATAGTTGGGCGGCGTGTGGCGGGGATCGGTCTCCCGCATTGGCGTCTTCAGCGGCCCGAGGTGCACGCCGTAGTATTTGGTGCCGGTGACAAGCACAACGCGTTTGAGACGAGGCGCGACGCGACTTATGGCGGTAACCGAGTTCACCAACATGTCGCGATTTGGGCCCCTATGGGATGCGAAATTCGATGCGCTTCCGGGCGTAGCCTGGAATGCTGCGTAGAAGATGTGTGTGACGTCCGTCAACCCTGCGAGCTTTTGTTTTGTGTCTTCGGCGTCAAGGAGATCGACTGCAATATGTCGGTAACGTTGCCCGTCCGACGCCTTGCGTCGCGACAGCCCCACCACTTGCCAATCAGCCTCTTCGATGAGCCTCTCGGCGATGTAGCGCCCAATGACACCAAGCGCACCGACAACGACAGCCGTATTCTGCATACCTTGTCTTGCTGGGCTGACTGCGAGGCCGGTCCTAACGACCGGTATTTTGGATGAGCTCCCACCGCGTGAATGCTGTCTCGACGGCGAGAAAGTATTCATGTTCGGTGTACTTGGGGTGTTTCTTGGCGGCAGCGCGCGCCCTGGCAAGTCGCCCGCGGCGTGCCGGACCAGCGGAGTTTTCCGCGAGAACCTCGGTCAGAGCATCCGTGAACTCTTGATAGAGGACCGAAATGTCGGTGCCGCCGGTCATGGCTTCATTGCCTGTCCTAAGGGTGAAGACACTATATCGCTTTTGACGAGTGACTTAAAAGTAGGCGTCGGCGAGCGTGTGACCGTACTATCTCTTCCATGCGATCAGCTTCGCCGCCGCCGATTTACGGGACGGTGTTCAAATTTACGTCACGGATATAGTCTTCCACCAGCGCGTCCAAACGGTTCACACGAAGGCGTCCCCTTTACCCCCAAAGCGGACCCTCGTGTCTTTGAGCCGTCCGTCGGTGGGGACTGCCAATAGCGTGACCGGTGTTAGTGCGAGTAATCAACCATGGAGGTTGAAGATGACCCGGATCATTTTTGCTGCGGCCGCTCTTGTTTTTCTGACCTTTTGTCTGCAGCCGGCGGCGGACGCCTACGAAGCTCCTTGGTGCGCGGTGCTCGGGATGGGCAAAGGTGTGTATTGGGATTGCCAATATCGCTCGTTCGAAGCATGCCGACCGAATGTGCTGGCGGGCAATCGTGGATGGTGCAATCCAAATCCGTACTTTGTTTCGAATGGCCCAACATCGCACCAATACTACCGAAGACACGCGCGCTCGCAGCGGGCCATTCCGGTCACAAGATGATGCTCGGGTTTCTGATGCATTGATCGCAATTGAGCAGATTCACTTGCTTGGCTGAGATTTTCCAGGTGCCGTCGATCCTGCGGTATCGGTGACCAGCCCAGCCGGCAAGCAAACGGATTTCGTCGTCCCAGAATTCGCTGATCACAAAATTGGAACGAACCATCCGCTGCTCATGTTTCTGGCTTTCGAAGACTTCAACGTTTGCAACAAGGCGCGACGTGCGGGAGGAGGGGGCCTGAGACCAGGCATAGCCGGTGCGCAGACGAAAGACGCGATCTTCCAACCGGCGCCGGTCATCGAACATCACGGCGATCTCGTGCCGCGGATCTCCCGCTTCCGGCGTTGAAGGCACCCAATAGGCGCACTCAGGCGCAAACAGCTTCAACCAGTCCTCAAAAAGCAGATTGTCCAGGATGCGCGCTTCGCGTTCCACCAGCCGTCGAAAAAGATCGCGCTCAACAGGATCTGCAATTGTGCGCTCTTCCGTCTGCCAATCGGAAAAGTCGTTGACGAGCTCGCTATAAAAATCGTCTGTAACGTAATAGGAAAACCGCGAGGGGTCATGATTGGCCTGGATGGTCATGGTCAGGGCTCCCGCCGGATGGCGATATCCGGTTCGGCTTTCATCAGACGTTTCCACTCGCGGATATATTCGCGCATAAACAGTTCGTCAGTTGCCGGACCTTTGATTGTGCCATCGTCCAGCGTTCTGATGCGACCGGGTATGCCCAGGCCGCGGTTCATGTAGATCCATTCATCTTCGGTACAGCGAAGCCCGCGCTGGATTTGTTCGAAATTGGTGATGTCATCGACCTCGCCGAAGTTGGGGAAGCCTTCCTGCGTACGCATACGAAGCGCGTTTATGTCGTTCAATACGTCCGCTCCGAGCGTGCCGTCCACGTCGTCAATCTTTGTGCCGTACCAAATCGCGTCAGTTTCCTCGAACGACACCGGCTGGAATACCTGTATGTGGTTGCCCAGCAGCGAAAGATTTGGAAAGACGTTGATATTGACCGGTTCTGAGCCCGCAAGATCAAGGATCGACTCGGCCTCTTCCCCGAATCTTGACCGGAGCTTTTCGGCGACGTGCTCCATGCCCGGATGAAGAGACTCAATAGCCCATAGGCCGCCTGCACGTTTCTCCAAATTTGGGCGTTTGTCTTTGAAATGATGGCCATTGCCCATGTATTGGATGTACATCGGCTGCTCATCAGGTTCGCGCTTGTAGTAGGCCATGCCCTTGGCGGCATTCTCGTCTTTGAAGCGGTTCTCGGTTTCGAGCAATGATTGATGCGAATAAATTACGTGATACCCGTCGCCCGAATTGTCGTAAGCGAGTTTCCAGTTGCCTTTGTATTTGAATCGATTGGCTTCACAGACTGTAACCTTGCCACCTGGATTGCGGTCGAGCCATTCGTCGATAGGCTTTTTAATTGGCCCAAGATGTTTCTCAATGGGGACAGCGCTCACGTTGAGCGTGCCGAAGATGAACCCACGATAGGATTCGACCCGCGGCAGCTGGGCGAGATTGTATTTGGGATCGCGCACAAGGTTTTCGGCGTATCCTTCAGGCCAGGGCACGCCCCGCAGCTTGCCGGTATTGAGAAAATTCCAGCCATGGTAAGGGCATTGGAATGAACGCGTATTGCCTTTGGCCCAGCGACAAAGCGTCGTGCCGCGATGTGTGCAGCGATTGAAAAGCGCGCGAATAACACCCTCCGAGTCGCGCGTTATGATCAATGGCCTTAGTCCGAGTTTGCCCGTGACAAAATCATTCGGGTTCGGGATCTGGCTCTCGTGAGCGAGATAGACCCAGGTGCCGCCGAAGATATGATTCATTTCGGCATCGAAGACTGCGGGATCGGTATAGATCAGGCGGTGAACGCGATCCTCCTGAACGAGCTCATCCCAGTCATAAAGCGATGCATTGTTCGGTCGCGTTGGGCCTCGCATGCGTTCCAATACCGTCATGACTGGCATCCCTCTCTTCGCAGACAGGCCAAAAACCGCCTGTCAGAAGAAGTCGAAATATTCGTTCTGTTCCCAATCCGTTGTAGTTTCACTTGCGGCGTCGATGCCGTGCTCCTGAATGTAGGTCTCGTAACGTTGCAGCTCAGTGCGTTTGATCCGGACGTAGTAGTCGATGAATGTTTTGCCGAACTCTTTCGTGAATAGCGGCTCCTTTTCGAAGACCGAGAGCGCTTCAGCGAGACTTTTGGGCAGCATCGCATGTTGCGCCGTATAGGGGTCAGTATCAGGAGGTCCCGGTTCGAGCTTGTTGTCGAGGCCGTCAAAACCTGTGATCAGCTGCGACGCGATGTAAAGGTAGGGATTGGCCGACGGTTCGCCTACCCGGTTTTCAATCCGGCTCGCCGTATCACCCTGGCCGCCGAGGACGCGGAACATGACCCCCCGGTGGTCACTGCCCCAGGTGACCCGATCCGGCGCCAGCGAATTGACGCGGAAACGCCGGTAGCCGTTGATGGTAGGGGTACTCAGAATCGTGCTCGCCACCGCATGATGCAGTAATCCGCCCAGGTAATTCCTGCCCAGCAGAGAGAGGTGATCGCCCGGGGATTTAGGCATGAACAGATTGCGGCCGTTTTTCGCATCTGTCAGGGATTGATGCAGGTGCCAACCGCTCGAATAGTAGCCCTTGAGCGCCGGACGGCACATGAACGTTGCGAAATAACCCATACGCCGGCAAATCTGGCGTGTTGCCGTGCGGAAGAGGACCAGATTGTCGGCGGCTTCCAGCGCGCGCCGAGGTGCAAAGGTGCACTCAACTTGTCCCGGACCCCATTCATTCTCGAATGAGCGCAGTGGAAGCTCCAACTTCCCCAATGCATCCGCAAGCGCGGAAAGCGGCGCATGCATCAAGTCCATATTGGTTTCGGAATGATAGGAATAGCCAGGCTCGACCGGGTACGTTTGCAACGCGCGGCCTCTAACGCCGGGAACGCCGACATGCTCCGCCGTCAGATGATTTTCCGCAAGACGGAGCAGATACCATTCGACCTCAAGACCGATGAGGCTATCCATCCCGCGCTTTTCGAGTCGGGTAAGTTGATTGCGGAGCAGTCGGCGCGGCGAGAAATGAAAAGGCTTGCCCGAGAGAAAATATTCATCGCACAGGACCCAGCCCACATGCGGCTCCCAGGGCAGGACGCGGAAGGTCGTGGGGTCGGGGACGATGATGAGGTTGGGAGACCCCGTCATCTCATCGAGGTCCATGCCGCCGCCGCGGGTAAACGAAGCAAACGTCCGGGCGCCGGAGGCGTCGAGCGTCGTCGTGGCGACGTTAATGTTGTATCCGTTCTCCAGCGCGCTCAAGAAAGCAGGAACGGTAACCGTCTTCGCACGCGAAGCTCCGTGTGGGTCGGCCCATGCGACGCGGAAAAGCTTGAGCTTGTCTCTCTTGATCCGTGCTTTGATCTCTTTGGCGAGGCGGTGCTGGTCGTTCGACCACAAGCCAAACTTTTCGATGAATCCGACTGCAGCCCCCATTCACGTCACGCTTGCTCTTTGCGACCCCACTCAGGACATGAATAACATAGGCGCAGGATTTGTGGGTAGATAGAGGTTTTGCCGCCCAATTTATCTGGTCAAACTGAACAGGGCTCAAAAGGAGGACGTGTCTTTGAGCAAGAGGTCAAGTTTGCCGGCAAGCTCGAGTGCGTGAAGCTCGTCATGGCCGCCGACGTGGAGAGGGCCGACGAAAATTTGCGGCACGGTCACCCGTCCGTTGGACTGTTCAATCATCTCATCCCGGCGTTCCCAATTTCCCCCGATATCGATCTCAGCGAAGATAATTCCCTTGCGCCTCAACAATGCTTTTGCGGAAGCACAATAGGGACAGTAACGCGCGGTATAGATTCGGACTTCGTTCATAACGCCTCTCTGATCGCGCATGTCAAAATCATATAACTCCCTGCGCAGGATCTGAAGGCCGAGGGGGCGGGCGAGATTTCCGCACGTAGCTTAAAACGGACAATCCACGCACACCGATCAATGTCCGCTGTTGGTTGAACAGCCGCGCAACCCGTCATGCCAGCCAGCCATTTCAGCCAGCCATGCCAGAAGCCGCCTGAGATCAGCCAACTAAGAACCATATCTCCGTACCATCAAAATCTTAGCTCGATGCAGTACTAATGATATTGCTTGGTCACAAAACGGGGGGTGTGTCGTGAGGCGTTATGTTCCGGAAAATCTCGCAGATATTGATCAGGCAACGACGAATATCGAGGGCGCAATTCGGGACGTCCTCAGGTGCGATAAGAGATTCCCACGCCAGCAACGCGCCGAGGCAGATGCAGGCGCTGGTCGCGGCGCCGAAGACCAGGATGCGCTCATTCTGCGCGTCGCGAACGCGTCGACAGAAGAAATCGACCGGCTCATTTTTGAATTGCAGAGCGTGCGCGACATGCTCCGCCACGAAGGCGAACGCGTGAACCGGGATCTTGCCAGCTATACCAGCCTGAACCAGCATTTGATGACCGGGATGAAAATCATCTCCGAGAATCTCAGGCAATGGAAAGGCGCACCCGAGAGCCGCGAGCAGGCGATAGCGGATTTCAAGCTGCGATGGCTGACACAAGACTAAATCCGAGCGCTTTGACAGCTCCCAGCTAGGCTTTTAGGCGTTCGATTCTGTCTGCGACCCCTCCGGAAAGTGCGGACATGACATTCTTAGCGTCGGGATGCCACTTGGATTTTCGGACACCGACAGTTCCCAACTCTCCAAAACCATGCTGCAATGGGATATATTTCGGGGCGTTTCATCGGGGCTGCAATGAAGCCACGCGAGCGAGTCCGGCCCAAAGCGGCCAAATCGCGGCGCCATAAGCGCGTCGCGCCGAAGCGCCGTGCTTACCGGAAAATTTCAGGCAGCGATGGTCTGCCCACCCGCCAGGACCGCATCGACCAACTGACCCGCGAATTGCGGGAAGCATTGGAACAACAAACAGCGAGCGCGGAAATCCTGGCATCGATGAGCGGATCGATGACCGATACAAAACCGGTTTTTGACGCCATCGTGCGAAATCTCCTGCGCTTGTTCGGAACGCGGTTTGCAACGATTCAGCTATTGCAGGACGGGATGGTTCACATGCCGGCGGTCGACGGCCAGGCCGGATTTGAGAAGCTGATGGATTACTATCCGCGCCCGCTCGATCACAGTACGGCGGGTGGCGAGGCCATACGAACGAAGCAGGTCGTTCAGTTTTCTCCGATTCGGGATAATCCGGCCGTGCCCGTATTGACGCGAAAATTTGCGGATGAATTTGGCTTCGACGCCGTTATCTTCGCTCCGATGGTTCGGGACGACAGAGTGATTGGTGCGATCGGCGTTGCCCACCATGAGTCGAAGATATTCAGCGGAAAACACGTCGCTCTCATCAAGGCATTTGCTGATCAAGCTGTAATCGCTATCGAAAATACCCGCCTGTTCAAGGAACTTCGTCAGCGCACGGATGACTTGAGTGAGTCCCTGGCACAGCAAACGGCAACGTCCGACGTTCTGCGCGTGATTTCAAGTTCGCCCGGCGAGTTGCAGCCGGTGTTCGAGGCGATGCTGGCAAAGGCAACAGAGCTCTGTGAAGCCAGTTATGGTGCGCTGTGGCTGCGCGAAGGCGACCACCTGCACAATGTTTCCTTCCACGGTTCACTGCCTGCCGAATTTACCGAGCAATGGAAGGCGGGATCCACAGTTTCCTTGGACAGGGATGTTCCTGTGGCACGGGCCATTCTTTCGGGCAAACCTGTGCATGTAAACGATCTTCGGGAAGATCCTTCCTATCGCGGGGGGCACCCTCTGGCAGTTGGATCGGCCGATATTGCGGGTATCAGCACGATGATTGCTGTGCCCATGTTCAAAGAAGGGGAATACGTTGGTGCTATTGCGATCTATCGTCGTGAAGTGCGCCCCTTCACCGACAAACAGATAGCGTTGGTGACGAACTTCGCCGCCCAGGCAGTCATCGCCATCGAAAATACGCGACTGCTTAGTGAGCTCCGCCAGGCGCTCCAGCAGCAAACGGCGACTGCTGACGTGCTCAAGGTCATCAGCCGCTCGGCTTTCGACCTGCAAACGGTGCTCGAAACACTCACCGAGTCTGCCGCCCGGCTCTGCGAGGCGGAGATGGCCACTGTCACGCGGCAGGAAGGCACTGCCTACTATTATGCCACGACCTACGGATTTCCGAACGAGATCAGCGAATATCTTAAAAGCGTTCCGCACGAGCCCGGACGCGGGAGCGTGATCGGCCGTACGATTCTTGAGGGCAAAACCATCCACATTCCTGACGTGATGGCCGATCCCGAATACAAGAATTTTGAGATTCAGCAGAAGGCAGGCTTTAGGACTGTGCTCGGGGTCCCACTCATGCGTGAGGGGCGCCCCATCGGCGTTATTGCTCTTCAGCGCGGCACTGTTCGGCCATTCAGTGGCCGTGAGATCGAATTGGTCACGACCTTCGCCGACCAGGCCGTGATCGCAATCGAGAACGTACGCCTCTTCGAAGACGTGCAAACCCGCACGCGTGAGCTGGCAAAGTCGTTGCAGGATCTGCGGACGGCGCAGGATCGTCTCGTTCAGACAGAAAAGCTCGCCTCTCTTGGCCAGCTCACTGCCGGTATCGCGCACGAGATCAAGAACCCACTGAATTTCGTCAATAATTTTTCGGCCATTTCGGCTGAATTGGTCGACGAGCTGCAGGAAACGCTGCAAAACGCCCAATTTGGTGAGAAGACTGGCACCGAGATTACTGAGCTAATGAACATATTGCGAGGCAATCTCGGCAAGGTTGTGCAGCACGGAAAACGGGCCGACTCGATCGTCAAGAACATGCTACTCCACTCGCGTCATGGTTCAGGCGAGCATAGGCCGGCGGATATCAACGCCATTGTCGAGGAAGGGCTCAATCTTGCCTATCATGGCGCGCGAGCGGAGAAACAGGGGTTCAACATTACATTGAAAAAGTCTTTTGATCCGGGTGCGGGTGAGGTTGATGTGTTCCCGCAGGAAATTACGCGCGTTCTCCTCAATCTGATTTCAAACGGCTTTTACGCCGCAACAAAGCGGAAAGCTCAGGCAGCAAACAAGGGATACGAACCGACACTTTTGGTGTCGACAAAGAACCACGGCGACCGGGTAGAGATCAGAATTCGCGATAACGGCAATGGCATTCCACCCGAAGTAAAGGACCAAATATTCAATCCCTTCTTTACGACCAAGCCGGCCGGAGAGGGGACCGGACTGGGCCTGTCGATCAGCCATGACATTGTCGTCAAGCAACATGGCGGGTCTATTGAGGTCCTTACAGAACCCGGGGAATTCACCGAATTCAGGATCATTCTTCCGCGCAACGCCGCGACATCAGGCAGAACAGGGGCAGCCACGTGAATCTTCTTATTCTTGTTGTTGACGACGAACCGGATGTCGAAATGCTCTTTCGTCAGCAATTCCGCCGCGACCTCCGCGCCGGCCGTTTTACGATGGAATTTGCCCAGTCGGCGCCTGACGCCCTGCAACATATCGCCAAGGCGGGCTCCGCCTCTCTCATTCTGATCCTGTCTGATATCAACATGCCGGGAATGAGCGGTCTTGAACTCCTGCCCAGGGCGAAGGCCGTCCGGCCCGATGTCCCGGTCATCATGATTACCGCCTATGGCGATGCAGATACCAAACGCAAGGCATTGGAGAGCGGCGCCGAAGACCTCTTTACGAAACCAATCGATTTCTTGATGCTTCGTAACGAAATCGATTTGCGCATTGAACGTGCCGCATGACTGCTCATATTCTAGTCGTTGATGACGAACCGGATCTCGAGGCTCTGGTTTTGCAGAAATTTCGTCATCAAATCCGTGAGGGAACGATTGCTTTTTTATTCGCTCGCGACGGCGTTGAAGCCCTGGCGGCGTTGAAGGCGAATGACGGCATCGATCTCGTAGTCACCGATATCAATATGCCCAGGATGGATGGGCTGTCGCTCCTGCAAAAGCTGCAGGAGGGCGACGAACACATATCGACTATCATTGTCTCAGCCTACGGCGACATGACCAATATCCGTACCGCGATGAATCGCGGGGCTTTTGATTTCGTGACGAAGCCGATCGATTTCCTTGATCTGGAAACGACAATCGCCAAGACCATTCGCCACATCGGACTTCTGCGGGAAGCCCGTGAGCGGCAAGCGGTAGCGGAACGAGCCTACGCGTCACTGTCGCGATATTTTTCACCGAACATTGCCCAGCGCCTGGCAAACGATACCGGTTCCGTCGATCTCGGCGGACAACGCCGTGAGATCGCGTCACTTTTCAGCGATATTGCAGGCTTCACTGCTCTTGTAGAGACGTTGGAACCGACCGTACTTGGCCCGCTGCTCAACGACTATCTTACAGGCATGACCGATATCGTATTTGCACAGGACGGGACGGTTGCGAAGATTGTCGGAGATGCCCTGCACGTTCTGTTTGGTGCGCCGGCGGAGCAACCGGATCATGCGGCGCGCGCCGTGGCTTGCGCCCTGTCGCTGGATGAATTTGCAGAATCATTTCGCGAACAGTGCAATAAAAAGGGCGTTCCGTTGGGAATAACGCGGATTGGCGTTCATGCCGGAACAGCCATCGTCGGGAATTTTGGTGGCGGGCGGTTTTTCGACTACACGGCCTATGGCGATACTATCAATGTTACGGCGAGGCTCGAAACGGCCAATAAGGAACTCGGCACGCGAATTTGCGTCAGCGCATCTCTTGCAAAAGAAGTGAAGGATTTTCGTGGACGGCCGATTGGCGACCTTGTGCTGAGAGGCAAGGCGGAGGCAATGCGTGCCTTCGAACCACTTCGCGAAGAGCAATACAAGAATGTCGCCACGAAAAGCTATTTGAACGCGTTTTCCAAATTGGAAAATGACGATCCGGGCGCAATCGCGGCGTTCGCAGCTCACGTCGGGAAACATCGGGAGGATCAACTTGCGTCCTTCCACCTCAGACGGCTTTTGAATGGAGCGACAGGCGTGCGAATTGCGATGGAGTAGCGCTGTCGCGTCCCGTAAAGGCTTGCCGCGAAATCAATTGGGTTAACGGGCGCGTGAGCCGTGCAAACTCCGCGCTGACGAGAATCGCCCGTTATGTGACCCCCATCACACCGTGAACCCGGCCGTAGCCCTATTATTGATTAGTGAATTCGACGACTGGAGGCACCCGTGTCTGACACGTTCATGAACTGGACCAGCCGGGTCGCTATAGCCGGACGTGTCGCCGAACGGCGTCGTCTCTCTTTCAGCTCGAATGACTTGGCAATTCGAGGCGACTATCATCTCCCGTTCGGCCGGACAGAAGCCCGGGCGGAAGCTCTGAAGTGGCTCTGGAAGGCCTAAGGACCCAACGCACGTCCGCCCATTAACCGCAACCTGTGTGCAAGGAAAGGATCGATACCATGATCGACAAGACCCTCGGACTCGACCGGAACGAAGAAGAACTCCTCATCAGCGGAGTTTCGGATGAGTCTCTTGAGATTGCGGCCGGCACGGCCAAGGAAAAAGCAAATTTCACCCTTGGAGCCTGCAGCGGCCTTTCAGTATGCCCGGGCTGATGAGTTCATTTGAACGGATCGGGTCCTTAGAACTTTAGCAAGCTGACGAGGCCTCCGGTGACCTTCCGGAGGCCTCGCTTTTCGGGATCGACGTTTGGACGGCTTATGGGGCTCAGATGCCCCAGGTTTGGCGCTTTTCTCGGATCAGCCGTCGCGCAAAGGCACACGGCAGGTCATCCGCCCCCTTCCAGTATGCTGGTTTAACCGGCTACGATGCCTCCCCGAGCCAGGGGCGCAAGTATGAGGCGGCGGGAATTTCTGAGTGTCCTCAGTGGTGTGGCAGCGCCACCGCCCGCGCCGGCGCCGCGTCAGGTTGACTCTGCGGTCTTTGCCGTTGACGAGGTGATCGAATGACGGATAGCGCCGCGACGGCTCAGGCGGACAGCCCGAGTCGGCGGAAAATTGGCAGTCGCCTCTTCCTGAAATATGCCGGGCTGTTTGTTGCCGTGGTTTGCGTCGCGCTCGTGACCAACGGTCTTTTTGAAATATGGGTCTCCTACCAGCAACACAAAGATGCATTGATCCAGATCCAGCGTGAGCAGGCGGAGTCTGCGGCAACCAAGATCGGGCAGTTCATCAAGGAAATCGAAAGTCAGGTCGGCTGGACAACGCAGCTGCTCTGGTCGGTCGAAACTATCGAACAACGGCGTTTCGATGCGCTGCGCCTGTTGCGTCAGGTTCCAGCGATCACCGAACTTTCGCAGGTGGATGCGAGTGGCAAGGAGCAGCTCCGTGTGTCGCGACTGGCCATGGATGTTGTGGGCAGCGGTCTCGATCTGTCGAAGGAGCCGAAGTTCGCCGAAGCGGTGAAAAACAAGGTTTACTACGGCCCCGTTTATTTCCGCCGCGAGTCTGAGCCGTACATGACTCTGTCACTCGCGGGCACACGGCGCGATGCCGGCGTAAGCATTGCGGAAGTCAATCTCAAGCTCATCTGGGACGTTGTGTCCAAGATCAAGGTTGGCGAACACGGCCAGGCCTATGTGGTGGATGCACGCGGGCGGCTGATCGCTCATCCGGACATCAGTCTGGTCCTGCGCAATACGGATATGACGCGGCTTGCCCAGGTGCAGGCGACGCAGCTTGCTCAGGCCGGAAAACCGGCAGCGGATATTCAGGCTGCGACTGACATCCAGGGTCGAAGTGTTCTGACCGCCTTTGCACCGGTCGCTCCACTCGGCTGGACGGTATTTGTGGAGCTACCGGTCGATGAGGCTTATCAGCCGCTAATCTATTCCATGCAACGCACGGCCCTGGTTTTGTTTGCCGCTCTGTGTCTCGCGGCGCTCGCCGGAATATTTCTCGCGCGCAGGATGGTTGTGCCGATCCAGGCGTTACGGGCCGGAGCCGCCCGCATCGGTGGCGGCGATCTGTCACAACGTATATCGGTGAACACCGGCGACGAGCTCGAAGCGCTTGCCGATCAGTTCAACGACATGGCCGGCCGTTTGCAGGAGTCCTACACAGGCCTGGAAAAGAAAGTCGAGTTGCGAACGCAAGCGCTGACTGAAGCGCTTGAACAGCAGACGGCCACATCCGAAGTGCTGAAGGTCATTTCAAGTTCACCTGGCGAATTGAAGCCGGTCTTCGAAGCGATGTTGGCCAATGCAGTTCGCATCTGCGAAGCGAGTTTTGGAGTCCTGTATCGTTACGAGGATGGCGCTGTGCAGGCGACCACGATGTATGGTGTGCCACCGGCATTTGCAGAATTTTGGCAACGAGGCCCGCAGCGACCCAGCCCACGTACTGCCTTTGGTCGTGTCGCTGAGACGAAACAGACAATTCATGTTGTCGACGTCAAGGCGGAGCCCGCCTATCTCGAGGGCGAGCCGGTTTTTGTGGCCGCCGTTGAACTCGGTGGCTTCCGCACGCTGGTAAATGTACCAATGCTCAAGGAGAACGAGCTGATTGGTATCTTTTCGGTCTACCGGCAAGAAGTGCGGCCGTTTACCGACAAGCAGATCGAATTGGTGACGAATTTTGCAGCGCAAGCCGTTATCGCGATTGAAAACACGCGGCTGCTCCATGAACTTCAGGCCCGAACCGGAGAACTCGCGCAGTCGGTCGGAGAGTTGCGCGCGCTCGGCGAAGTGACCCAGGCTGTGAATTCCACGGTCGATCTCGAAACCGTTTTGACCACCATCGTGGCGAAGGCAACCCAACTCTCGAGCACCGAGGCCGGTGCTATCTATGAGGTCGACGATTCCGACCAGGAATTCCGCTTACGGGCAACCTACGGACTGGAAGAGGCGACTGCCGCAGCGCTTCGGGAGCGCCATATCCGTATTGGCGAGGGCGTAATGGGCCAGGCCGCCTTGCGGCGTACACCGGTACAGGTCCCTGATATTCAGAACGATCCATCGGGCACAATTGATATCATTGTCCGTGCCGGCTTTCGCGCTCTGCTCATTGTGCCGCTTCTCAGCACCGACAAGGTCGTCGGCGCGCTTGTCGTACGACGCAGGCAATCCGGTGAATTTTCCAAGGGTGCAATTGAGCTACTTCAGACTTTCGGCGCGCAATCGGTGTTGGCAATACAGAACGCGAGGCTCTTCGAAAGTGTCGAGGCACGCACGCGTGAGCTCGCAAGTTCGTTGGACGACTTGCGTACCGCTCAGGATCGCCTGGTCCAGACGGAAAAACTCGCCTCGCTCGGGCAGCTCACCGCAGGGATAGCACACGAGATCAAAAATCCGCTGAATTTTGTCAACAATTTTTCGTCCGTTTCAGTCGAACTGATTGATGAATTGCGCGATGCACTCGCTGCGGCCAAGCTTGACAGCAAGCTTCAGGCGGAGATCAGCGAGATTGCGGACATGCTTCAGGGCAATCTCGACAAGGTCGTGCAGCATGGCAAGCGGGCCGATTCCATCGTCAAGAATATGCTGTTGCATTCGCGTCAAGGTTCCGGAGAGCACCGGCCGATGGATATCAATGCCATCGTCGAGGAGAGCCTCAATCTGGCTTACCATGGCGCGCGCGCCGAAAAGCAGGGCTTCAACATCACGCTGCAAAAGTCCTTTGATCCGACAGCCGGCGAGGTGGACCTTTTCCCGCAAGAGATTACGCGCGTGCTTCTCAATCTTATCTCGAATGGTTTCTACGCCGCGACGAAACGCAAGGCGGAACAGAATGGCGGCGACTACGAGCCGACCCTTGCCGCAGCGACGAAGGACCTTGGAGATAGAGTCGAAATCCGGATTCGTGACAACGGGACTGGCATCCCGCCTGACGTCAAGGAAAGGATGTTCAATCCGTTTTTCACGACCAAGCCCGCCGGGGAGGGCACGGGGCTGGGTCTATCGATCAGCCACGACATCATCGTGAAACAGCATCGTGGTTCCATTGAGGTCGAGACGCAGCCAGGCCAGTTCACGGAATTCAAGATTGTTCTGCCGCGCAGCGCGGCCTCGCTTGGCAAAACCGGAGCATGAGCGTGAATCTCCTCATTCTTGTGGTCGATGATGAACCCGACGTCGAGACGCTGTTTCGCCAGCAATTCCGGCGGGATTTGCGCGCCGGGCGGTTTACGATGGAATTTGCGCAATCTGCTCCTGCGGCACTCGAATGTATCAGCGGTGCGAGCGCTGCTTCCCTCATTTTGATCCTGTCTGACATCAACATGCCGGGAATGAGCGGCCTTGAGCTGCTGCCCAAAGCCAAGGCCATGCGACCGGATGTACCGATCATCATGATCACCGCGTATGGCGATGCAGACACGAAACGCAAGGCTCTGGAAAACGGCGCCGAGGCGCTTCTGACCAAGCCGATCGATTTCGGAGCGCTCCGCAGCGAAATCGACACGCGGGTTGAACGTCCGGCGTGATGCGCGACGCGTCAGGGATCGCGCCGACGTTGACCCCCCCTGCGCTATGGACAGTCGATATCGCCCATCGAGCTCGTCGTGCCTCTCTACTGTGCGGGCGCCCCGATGGCCACCGGACGGACTGGCGAGCCGGAGTTTCCCTGCGCGCGCAGCGGCAGGATCATCGTGCACGACACCCAAACCTTGTCCTGGGCGAGCGCGCCAAGGTTGGCGTTCTGGATCTGATATATGCCCGCCTGGGTCAGATCGTGATGATGGATGGCAAACGGGGTGTTTGGCGGCGTGCCGGCCGGCGGTCCGGCTTTGCCCTCAAGGAAGCCGTCGGCAACCGGATCAGTAAATGGATTGTCGAGTGCGATGAGCACGATCTGCTTGTCTTCGATGTATTTGGCGGCGTCGTACGCGAGCCCCGGACCCTTTGTGTAATAGAATTTCTCGGTGTCGGGGTCTTTCCAGTTATCGCCCCAGCCGGTGTAGATGTAGAGCACGTCGCCGGGAAGGAGCCCCCGGCTCTCGAGCTCCTGCGCCTTGAGCATTCCCTCGATGTCCTTGGTGGTGACGGCCTCACCCGGCTTCATTGCCGCCCCTTTGCCCAGATATGTCTTTGCATCGAGGAGCACCGCGGTGGTGACGATCGGTGGCACTTTCTCGATCCCGAGCTTCTGCAACGGCGAGTCGGGCGTGGGCTTGATGTCGGATTGTTTGTAACCGCCGTAGTAGCGGGCCTTGTCGGCCGGGAATTCGCCCTTGCCGTCCCACGGTTCGGGCAGCACCGCAAAATGCCCGATGGCATCCATCTGGGTGCCCTGGGCGCCGGGCTCCCCACTCACTGTCTCCTCGCCGTTGAAGGCATGGACCGTGCCGGGGATGCCGACCGTCGGCCGATACTTGTCGCGCAGCGGCGTGCCGAAAGGCGATTGCGGCATGGTGTTCGAGCGCGGATGTGAAACCTCATACGATTTGGCCTTAGGGTTTGCCAGGGACTGTGCGCAGCGCTGCCAGGTGGCGGAACCGAGTGTATTGGCCATCCCGAGTTCATCGCCCGCCCCCCAGCGCGAAGGACCGGTTTGCGCCTCGGCAACCGAGACCAGCGCGCCAGCGGCCGCGAACGCGCACACAAGTCGCGAAGTAAACATCTTCGTCTCCCCTATATTTGTCGCACATGCGGCGAGATCGAGCCGTACCGCTCGGCGCACACCGTCATCAAGTTCAATCGACATGATGGCGCTACCCGGCGCCGGCGACAAGGACTTGCCGGGATTTCCGCACCCCGCCCGCAGACAGCCCGCGCCCGCTTTCCTGGGTTAGAGGAATTCGCATGCGAAGCTCCACGACATGCGGCTGCACCACGATACCAGCCAGCAAGTCCGCTCTCTTACCCCAAGAGATTTGGCAACCAGGTCGCGATCGCGGGAAATGCGATGATGATCAGCAGAAGCACGATGCTCATCGCGATGTAGGGCACGACCGCCTGAAAGATGTGTGCCATCGTCACCTGTGGCGGAGCGACGCCCTTCATCGTCATCAACAGGAGCCCGTGAGGCGGCAGCAGCAGCCCGAGTTGCATGCAGATCAAGTAGAGCACCCCAAACCAGATCAGATCGATCTCAAGGCGCTGAACGACCGGCATGAATACAGGTAGCGTGATCAGCATCATGCTCACCTGGTCCACGAAAATTCCCAGAAAAATCAACAGCAGCATCATTCCGGATAGGATGGCCAAAGTCGAAAGTCCCTGGCCAAGGATGGCCGCGACGATGCCTTGCGTCGCGCCGGAAAAACTCAGGATCTGCGAGAAGGTGATCGCTCCGAGAATGATAAAGAGAATCATGCCGGAGATTGCGACCGTGCCGCGCAAGGCCCGTATCAGATTTTCTCGATTGAGCGCGCGATAGCCGGCCGCCAGTGCCATCGTGGCAAGTGCACCCAATGCCGCCGATTCCGTTGGTGTTGCAATTCCCGCGGACATCGCGCCGACGACGACAACAAAAATAGAACCGAGCGGCAGGACGTAAAGAAAAAGCAGTTCGTAGCGCGCCCATCCTGTCTTGCTCTCTATCGGGGTTGCCGGAGCGAGGTCGGGTCGGGTCAGCACCCGAACGACGATATAGGCGACGAAAGCGACGCTCAGAATCAGGCCCGGCACGACCCCGCCAATCAACAGCTTGGAAATCGAAATTCCCGAAAGGCTACCGAGCAAGACGGTGAGTGCGGACGGCGGAATGAGCATATCGACTGCGCCAATCGCCATGATCGGGCCAGTTGCTAAAACGGGATTGTAGCCGCGCGATAACATTACTGGCAGCATTAACGAACCGAGCATCGCTGTCGTCGCTATCGTCGATCCCGATATCGCGGAGAAAATCGTTCCTGCGATGACCGCAACGACTGCGAGTCGGCCCGGGACCTGGCGGATCAGCCGCTCGACGCCGTCGATGACTTTCAGTGCAAGGCCGGTGTGAAAAAGCACTTCGCCCATCAGAATGAAAAGCGGGATCGGCGTCAGCGAGAAGTTGATCGCGGCTGCGACGCTGTTGCGCGCAACCTGCTGCAGACCGGCATCACCGCCAAGAAACAAAGTCGCGCCGATCAGATTGATTGCAATAAACGAGATCGCGACCGGCATCCCGACAAACAACAAGACAGTCGAGCCGCCGAGGAGCAGCAACGAGGCCATCTGCCAGGACATGCTCATGCTTCGTCTCCGGTGACCGCGCGACTTTTCAAGCCGCCGAAATGGCGTCGTCCCGCAAGCCGACCTCGGCCACGGATAATCGATGCATACGAAAAATAAACTCGATCCCGAGTAGAGCAAACCCGAGCGGAAGCGGCGCCAGTGTCCACCATTCGGGTGTGACCAGCGTCTTTATGTTGATCGAGCCGGCGTCATAGCTCGCTCGCGTTATGAGGTAGCCGTACCAAACGAAATAGAGACAACAGAGAAAGCCCACGATGTCGCCGACCCATTCCAGCAGCCAGGCGATGCGAACGGGCAGGGCGCGCAGGACAATGTCCACGCGAATATGCTGACCCTGACGCAACAGCCACGGGGCTGCCAGCAACGTCATCAAATAGAGAATGTCTTCGGAGAGTTCATTGCTTACGGCCACGCCGCCGCCGCCCACGTTGCGAGACACAACGTCGGCGCCGATCATGATGGTCATGATCAGCAGAAGAAGGCACGCCACCAAGACCAGTGCATCCAGCAAGCGCCCATACCACTCGGACAGTCGCGCCATGCTGGGGCTCATCGGACCGAAGCGGACAGATCGTTATTTCTTCGCGAAAAATTCCTTGATCTTCGGGCCGTGTTCGGGGCTTTGTTTGATGACGCCCTCCCAGCCAGCCTGGTAGGCTTTAGCCCGGTAGGCTTCGCCTACCGCACCATCGAACTTGATGGTTTGAATACCGGCATCGGCCTGCCGTTTCGTATCTTTCGCATTCTCCGCGCCAAATTCGGCCGCCGCCTCCGCTTCTCCGCGCTCTGCCGCCTTGCGCAACACGGCTTTCTGAGCATCGGACAGCTTGTCCCAGGTGGTCTTGTTCACGAGGACCGAGACCTCAACGGTATAGAATCCGGGATCGACGCGATACTTCGTCTTCTCATGCCAGCCGAGATCGAAGATACCGGTGATCGGCCAGCCATATCCGTCGACGACGCCGCGCTCGAGCGATGTATAGACTTCGCCCGGCGGAGTTTGCACGACCGTGGCGCCAAGCGCCTGGAAGAAATCGCGGTAGACCGGTGTGATGCGAATCTTCAAACCGGTCAGGTCTGGAGTTGAAATCGGTTTATTCAGGTAGAGATGAAACTGATTGTTGTCGACAAGCCGCGCAAGAAAAATGGCATTCATCTTCTCTGCATAGAGTTTGGCCATGTAGTCGTAGCCGCCGTTCTTGCGAAGCTCCGACATTGGGCGTTCCGTGAGTTTCCATGCATCGGATTCCGGCATGACGTTGGTAGTGAAAGCGCCGGTCGTGTTGGCGATGTCGACTACGCCTGCCTTGAGCGCGTTGCCGACTTCGAAAGGCGGCATCGCTTTTGGCCCACCGATATAGTTGATCTGAACTATTCCTTTGCCTTCCGCGTTGACCTGTTCGATAAATTTTTCAAAGGGGCGCGAATAGGTTGTTTTCTCGGCAAATGCCGTCACAGCGCGAAGGGTGACTTCCTGAGCGAAGCCGGACGAGCAAATGAATATTGCCGCGGCCAATCCGAGCGCAAATCTCTTGCACATAGTGACGATCCTCCCCTGCCGAGTTCGAACTCTCGCTCGTTTGTCATGTATTTCCTATATTGTTATGGGTAGGTTAGGGAGTCAAACGAAGGTAGTTGGTACGTTTTGAGTAACATCTCCACCGTCGCGGCAGTCCTGGCAAAGGATCTTGCGGCACTCGGCGCGCGCCGATGTTTTGGTCTGCTCGGCACTGCCAATTTCAAGATCTCGCACGGACTCGTCGAGGCGGGTGTCGAGTTCATATCTGCGCGGCACGAAGGCAATGCTGCCAGCATGGCCGATGCCTATGCCAAGGCGACCGGAGAGCTGACGCTTGTGAGCGTGCATTCCGGACCCGGCCTCACCAATGCAATCACGGGCATTGGCGAAGCTGCAAAAAGCCGGACGCCTCTTCTGGTCCTGGCGGGAGACGTGCCGACCGGAAACGTCAAATCGAATTTCTATTTCGAGCAGGCGGAACTTGTGCGGTCGGTTGGGGCCATCTCCGAGCGCACGCACACGCCCCAGTCCGCACGGAGTGATCTACTGCGCGCAGTGACGCGAGCTTTGCGGGATCGCCAGACAGTTGTGCTGAGTTTGCCGCTCGATGTGCAGGACGCAAAACTCAACGGCACGAATGCCTCGCTCGAACTGACGCCGATGCCGGGCCGCCTGCAGCCAGATCCGAAAGACGTGCGCCGGCTCGCCGAGGCCGTGGCGCGCGCGAAACGTCCACTCGTTCTGGCCGGGCGCGGCGCCGTGCTGTCGGACGCCGAAGAGTCGCTCATCGCACTTGCCGATCGCCTGGGTGCGCTGCTTGCAACATCGGTTTGCGGCCATGGTCTGTTTGCTGACAATCCATGGTCGCTTGGTATTTGCGGCGGCTTTTCCTCGCCGGCCGCTGACGAGCTGATCGCCGAAAGCGACTTCATCCTGGGATTTGGCGTGAGCTTCACGCAATGGACCACCAAGAAAGGCAAGCTGATCGCGCCGGACGCAAGCGTGGCGCAGATCGATATTGAAGCGCCGAAGTTAGGCTACCAGAGGCCGGTGCAGCATGCCGTGCTCGGCGACGCAAAATCGACGGCCGTAGCCCTGCTGACCGAGCTTGGCCGGCCCGGTCCGTCGAGTGACAAATCCGGCCGCCGCAATGACCGCACGCGCGAGCGCATCCGTTCAGGCGACAACCATCACAGTCAGTATCAGGATGACTCGAGCGCGCTGTACATTGACCCTCGCACGCTGAGCAAGGCTGTGGACGATATTCTGCCAAAGGATCGCGTGGTTGCATCGGACTCGGGACATTTCTGCGGTTGGGTTCCGCGCTATCTCCGTGTTCCCAATCCGAAGGCGTCGTGTCTCAGTCATTCGTTTCAATCGGTTGGTCTTGGGCTGGCGTCCGCGATTGGCCTGGCCATCGCAAATCCCGGCAAACTAGCGGTGCTCGGCGCGGGCGATGGCGGCTTCATGATGTCGATAGCCGACCTTGAAACCGCAATCCGTCTCGGACTGCGGATGTGCATCCTGATCTATAACGACAGCTCATATGCGGCCGAAGTCCATTACTTCCGGCGCCAGGGCTATTCGATCGATCTCGTGCAATTTCCGGAAACGGATTTCGCTGCCATTGCACGCGGCTATGGCGCCCGGGCGGCGACGGTACGGACGGTTGCCGATCTGGGTTCCGTGCGTGCCTGGGTGGACGAGGGAGCGCCCGGTGTTTTCCTGATTGACGGTAAGATCAACCCGGATCTCGAAGCGGATTGGCACGCCGAGCATTTTCCGTGACTGTCTCCGTCTCTTGTGCCGTGTTCCATGGTCATGAACACGACCTGAATGGCGCAGATCGACCTTGGTCGCGGCCGCACGCAATGAATTTGGTTCGTTTCGCGTGGTTTCCGCCACGGAACTGTTCCTTTGCGTTACTTTTTTGAGTTGCAGGAACAAGGTGCGGCAGAACCCGTTGCCCTGAAGAGACGGCGACGTCATCAACCCCACACAGCACAGACAAAAGCGAAGACGAGGGAGACGGCAATGGCACGAGATACAGCAGATTTCGTTCAGCAAAGCAGCGAACGCGCGATGCAGGCGGCCAATTTCGGAACGACCTGGGGCCGGGAGTTCGCAGAGCAAAGTTTCAATCAAAGCAGACAGGCCGTTGACGCCTTCCTGCAGGTGTCGCGCAAGATGGCGGAGGATTTCGAGACTCAGGCCGCCGCCATCCGTGAGCACATGACTGCACTGACCCAGAAAACCATGGCAAACACGATGGAATACGGCCAGAAACTGGCGAGCGTCAAGGAACCGCAGGAATTCGCACAATGTCAGAGCGAGTTCATGGCCCGGCAGGCGCAGACCATTGCGGACCAGACGAAGGAGTTCGGCCAGAAGATGCAGAAGGCAGCGCAGGTTTTCACCAGCAATGCATCGAATGCGATGGCTGAAGCGAGCCGCAGGACCGAGGAAGCGGTGTCGACCATGACCTCGCGGGCGGACCAGGCCTCGAAAAGACAGCGCGCGGAGGTCTGAGTTTCGGAGCCGACTCTCCGCTGGAATGGCCGGGTGCATTGCCGTAGGAACCCTCTTGCCATTCCGGGGTCACTCGGGCCCCGAATGACGGAAAAAGACAGGGTTCCGGACGACCTGGGAAGGTTAAGAAACTCTTAAAGTAACGTGTGAGCCGGTTAAGGTTCGTGCTTAGGGGAAGGGAGCGGACCTAACTACCGGCCCTGGTAGGCCGGGGTATGCACGACCAGCCCGTCCAGCGCTTCCGTCACCTTGATCTGGCATGACAGGCGGGAGGTCGGTTTGACCTCGAAAGCGGCATCGAGCTGCTCTTCCTCTTCGGCCGAGGGCGGGCCGACGACCGCAAACCATGTCTCGTCGACATGCACCAGGCAGGTGGCGCACGTGCAGCCGCCACCGCATTCAGCAACGATGCTGGCGATCTCATTGCGCAGGGCGGTTTCCATCACAGTTGAGCCGAGCTCGGCGTCAACTGTGTGCTGTGAACCGTCGTGTTCGATGTAAGTGATCTTGGGCATCGGGGTTTAGTTTAATCTCACGTACCGGCACGACCCCGCGAAGGCAGGGACCCATACTCCCCGGCCAATCGAGAGACTGCGGCGTATGGGTCCCGGGCCTCGCTCGCTGCGCTCGCTCGCCCGGGACGACAGGATTTCCATCACGCCACGCCCAGTTTCTTCTGCAGGCTAGTGGACGAGGTCGTGTACTGGAAAACCAGTTTCTTCTCCGGATAGACGTACCGGTGTGCCTTCTGTGCCATCAGCGCGGCCTCGTGGAAGCCGGAGAGGATCAGCTTGAGCTTGCCCGGGTAGGTGTTGATGTCGCCGATCGCGAAGAGACCGGGAATGCTGGTCTCGAACGTGCCGGTGTCGGCGGGGATCAACTCTTCTTCCATCTTCAGCCCCCAGTCGGCCACCGGGCCAAGCTTCATAGTGAGGCCGAAGAACGGGAGCATGCACTCGACCTCGATGCGCGACAGCGCGCCGTCATTGCCCTTGATCGAGCAGGCCGAAAGCACGCCATCGCCGCCTTCCAGCGCGGTCACCTGGCCGATCTTGAGATCCATGCCGCCGGCCGCGACCAGCGCGCGCATTTTGTTGACGCTGTCCGGCGCGCCGCGGAATTCGTCGCGCCGGTGCACCAACGTCAAGCGCTGGGCGATCGGCTGCAGATTGAGTGTCCAGTCGAGCGCGCTGTCGCCGCCTCCCACGATCAGCAACCGCTTGCCGCGGAACGCATCCATCTTGCGCACCGCGTAGAAGACCGACTTCTCCTCGTAGGGCTCGATACCCTGGATGGGCGGGCGCTTGGGCTGGAACGAGCCGCCGCCGGCCGCGATCACCACGCATTTTGCTTCAAAGGTTTTGCCGGCGTCGGTGCGCAGACGGAAGAGCGGCTCACCGATCTTTTCCAGCGTGGTCACCATCTCATTGAGATGGAAGTTGGGGTGAAACGGCTTGATCTGCTGCATCAAGGCGTCGGTGAGGCCGTGGCCAGTGATGAACGGAATCCCGGGGATGTCGTAGATCGGCTTCTCCGGATAAAGCTCGGCGCATTGGCCGCCGACCTTGTCGAGGATATCGACGAGGTGCGCCTTGATATCAAGCAGGCCAAGCTCGAACACCGCGAACAGGCCGACCGGGCCCGCACCGATGATCAGAACATCGGTCTTGATCGTCTCACTCATCTCGTATCCCGGCAGTGGCCGGCTCCTTACTCTTTACTGTGGTCGCCGACCGGCGCGTGATGCGATTATCGGGAACTTCGATCAGACGCAACAGTTCCGCCAGATTCTGCTCCGGCGTCCGGCCGCTGGTGGAAAGTGCGACTTCAGCCTTGGCGTAGAGAGGCTCGCGGCTGCGCAAGATCGAGATCAAATCCTCCATGGCGCGGGCGCTGTGGGCCATTGGCCGCATGTCGCCCTGCGCCATTACGCGCTTCATGTGTTCTTCCGGGTCGGCTTTGATCCACACCGTGAAGCAGGAGGAGAGAAGCAGCTCGAGCGTGCCCGGCTCGGTGACGATGCTGCCGCTGGTGGCGATCACAAAGCTCTTGTGCTGGCGTAGCACCTCGTCGAGCGCTTCGCGCTCGGCACGGCGGAAGGTCTCCTGGCCGAACATGTCGAAGATTTCGCTCAAGGTGGCGCCGCTGCGCTTCTCGATCTCGCGGTCGAGCTCGATGAAGGGCACGCCGAGCCGCTCGGCGGCGAGTCGGCCGAGTGTGGACTTGCCGCCACCGCGCAGGCCGATCAGCGCAATGCGCCGACGGCGTGCATTGTCCGACGGTTCGCTGAAGTGGCGCAGCAGCAGGTCGCGCGCTTCGCCAAGCGCCGGCGGCGATAGTCGCTCGAGGAACTGCGACAGCAGCACAAGGTCAAGCGATGGCTCGGAGCCTTCATGCACCAGCTGGGTGACGGGCAGGCCGATGGCGCGCGAGATGCGCCGCAGCAGCACGATCGAGCCATTGCCGAGGCCAGCCTCGAGCTGCGCGAGGTAGCGTTCTGAAACCTTCGCATGGCGCGCGAGCGCCTTGCGTGTCATGCCGCGCTGGTTGCGCAACGTACGCACGCGCTCGCCGAGCCGATGCAGGTAGGCGTCGGTCTCGCGGTCAGCGGCTGGCTTCGTGGCGGGCCTGGGGCGGACGCTTTTCATGGATTTCAACTAACATGCATTATATTGCCAAGGCAATAGTGGTGTGGCAACCGCATCTTATAAAGCGATATTGTGGAGGCGCCCCTGCAGTGATATCAATATGAAAAATAGTGCATTGAGGTAGGTTGCGGCTGGCACTCTACCCGGAGCGGCTGATGCCATGCTGACAATCGACTACCAGACCGATCCCTCGCGCTACCGCCATTGGAAGATCGAGCGCGACGGCGACATCGCCTACCTCATCATGGATGTCGACCAGGCTGGCGGTTTGGGTGACTACGAACTCAAGCTCAATTCCTACGACCTCGGCGTCGACATCGAACTGAACGACGCGGTGCAGCGATTGCGCTTCGAACATCCGGAAGTGCGCTGCGTGGTGATCAAATCCGGCAAGGACAATGTGTTCTGCGCGGGTGCCAATATCCGTATGCTCGGCAAGGCGACGCATGGCGCCAAGGTGAACTTCTGCAAGTTCACCAACGAGACGCGGCTCGCCATCGAGGACGCGTCGGAGAATTCCAGACAGATCTATGTTTGCGCCATCAACGGCAATGCCGCAGGCGGCGGCTATGAGCTGGCGCTTGCCGCCGATCACATCATGCTGGTGGACGACCGCCGCTCGGCGGTGGCGTTACCGGAGACCCCGCTGCTCGCGGTTCTGCCCGGCACCGGTGGGCTCACGCGCGTCACCGACAAGCGCAAGGTGCGACGCGACCGCGCCGATGTCTTTTGCTCGATTGAGGAGGGCGTACGCGGCACCAAGGCCGTCGAGTGGCGGCTGGTGGACGAAGTCGTTCCCAATTCGAAATGGAAGGACGCGGTGGCGGCGCGCGCCAGGGAAGTTGCCGCGCGCTCGGACCGTCCGAAGGGTGCCAAGGGCGTCACGCTGACGCCGCTCGAACGGAAGATCGAGAAGGACCGCGTTTCGTATTCACAGGTCGATGTGGAGATCGACCGGGAGAAGGGGCTCGCAACGGTGACCGTCCGCGGGCCGTCCGTGGGCGTGCCGGCGTCGGTCGAGGCGGCGCATGCGCTCGGCGCGAGGTTCTGGCCGCTCACAGTGGCGCGCGAGCTGGAAGACGCGATTTTGCATTTACGGACGAACGAGGCCGCCATCGGCGTCTTGCTGTTCCGCACGGACGGCAATGCGCAGGCCGTGCTTGATCACGACGATTTCCTTGCGAAGGCCAATGGCGACTGGCTGATGCGCGAGATCCGCCATTATTTGAAGCGCGTCCTCAAGCGCGTCGATGTGACCGCCAAGAGCCTGATCGCGCTCATCGAGCCGGGGTCATGCTTTGCCGGCACGCTGGCGGAGCTCGCCTTTGCCGCCGACCGCTCGCTAATGCTGATTGGCACGCGCGAGGGCGACAACCGGAAAGCCGCGGCGATCACGCTCGGGCAGGCGAATTTCGGCTTCTATCCGATGGGTAATGGTTTGACGCGGCTGGAGACGCGGTTCTTGGGCGAGCCGAAAACGCTTGAGACTTTAAATGGAAAGATCGGCACGGCTTTCGAAGGCGAGGAGGCGGCCGAGCTGGGTCTGGTCACGGCCGCCTACGAGGATTTCGACTGGGACGACGAATTGCGCGTGATGCTGGAGGAACGCACGAGTTTCTCGCCCGATGCCATGACCGGCATGGAGGCAAATTTGCGGTTCGCCGGCCCCGAAACGATGGAGACGAAGATCTTCGGGCGCCTGACCGCCTGGCAGAACTGGATATTCCAGCGCCCGAACGCCATCGGCGAACAGGGCGCGCTCAAGCTCTACGGCAGCGGTGTGTCGCCGACGTTCAATAAGGACAGGGTCTAAGTTCCAAGGGAGCAACATTCTCCGTTCATTCCCGCGCAAGCGGGAATCCAGACTGGGTCCCCGCTTTCGCGGGGACGAGCGGGAGAGTGACGGGTCATTCGAAGAGCGGCGTGACGCCAACAAACGAGGTAGTGCCATGAACATCGCCCAGGTCGACTACGACGGCTTGATCCCGAACAATGTCGCGCTCGGGCAGGACGTACGCGTCAAGCGCGCGTTGGAGAAATGGCACCCTGGCTACCTCAATTGGTGGAACGATATGGGGCCAGAGGGTTTTCAGGATTCGCTCGTGTATCTGCGCACCGCGGTGAGCGTCGACCCGAAAGGCTGGGCCAAGTTCGATTACGTGCGCATGCCGGAATACCGCTGGGGCGTATTGCTGGCGCCCCAGATGGAAGGCCGCAAGGTCAACTTCGGCATGCACAAGGGGGAGGATGCCTGGCAGGAAGTTCCGGGCGAATATCGCGCGATGTTGCGCCGCCTGGTGGTGATCCAGGGTGACACCGAGCCGGCCTCGGTCGAGCAGCAGCGCTACCTGGGCAAGACCGCGCCCTCGCTCTACGACATGCGCAACCTGTTCCAGGTGAATGTGGAAGAAGGCCGCCATCTCTGGGCGATGGTCTACCTGCTGCAAAAATATTTCGGCACCGATGGTCGTGAGGAGGCGGAAGCCCTGCTGCAGCGCCGCTCGGGCGACCCCGACACGCCGCGCATGCTGGGCGCCTTCAACGAGAAGACGCCGGACTGGCTCTCGTTCTTCATGTTCACCTATTTCACCGACCGCGACGGCAAGATGCAGCTCGAGGCACTGGCGCAATCGGGCTTCGACCCGCTGTCGCGCACCTGCCGCTTCATGCTCACCGAAGAGGCGCACCACATGTTCGTCGGCGAAACCGGCGTCACCCGCGTCATCCAGCGCACCTGCGAGGCGATGAAGGAAGCCGGCATTACCGATCCCAACGAGATCGAGAAGGTGCGCAAGCTCGGCGTGATCGACCTGCCGACCATCCAGAAAAAAGCGAACCTGCACTTCTCACTGACGCTCGATCTGTTCGGCAACGAAATCTCGACCAATGCGGCGAATGCGTTCCACGCGGGGCTTAAGGGCCGCTATCGCGAGGACCGCCTGAAGGATGATCACCAGCTCGAAAGCGGCACGTACCCCGTGCTGCGGCTGGTCGACGGCAAGATCCAGAACGAGGATTCGCCGGCTTTGTCCGCGCTCAACATGCGGCTTCGCGACGACTACGTGGTCGACTGCAATGCCGGCGTCGGCCGCTGGAACAAGGTGATCAACGAAATCGGCATACCGTTCGAGATCAAGCTGCCACACGTGGCGTTCCACCGGCATATCGGCGAGTTCTCGAGTATCAAGGCGGATGTTGCGGGCCAGGTGCTGGGCGACGCGGAGTGGCAGAAGCGCCGCGGCGAATTCCTGCCGTCGGACAGCGATCGCGATTTTATCGAAAGCCTGATGAGGCCTCAGTCGGAGCCGGGCAAGTTCGCGAGCTGGATCGCCCCGCCAAAGCTCGGCATCGACAACAAGCCGGGCGACTTCGAATACGTGAAGATCGCGTAGCTGGGTTCAGCTCTGGATTCCCGCTAGCGTGGGAATGAGCGGAGTGTGTGGATCGCTTGCCTTCTTACCGTTCGCGGCAATCAACTCGTGCGCATCTGCCGCGCCCGCATTTGCCCTGCGGTTCGTGCGCAAGAACTCGATGAACGCACGCAGCGATGCCAGGTTCTGCCGCCTGCTTGGATAATACAAAAAGAACCCCTCGGATGGCGGCGCCATCCAGGTCTCCAGCAAGGGGACCAACTGCCCGCTGGCAATCATCGGCGCAGCGTACTCCGCCAAAGTGTAAACGACGCCGGCGCCATCCACCGCGGCCTGGGCGAGGAGGTCGGAATCGCTGGCGATCAGTGAACCTTCGACCTCGAGCTCCTGAATTTTGCCGTCGATGACGAACCGCCACGGCAAGAACTCGCCGCTCGGAAAACGCAAGCGGATGCAATTGTGTGCGTGAAGGTCCTGTGGCTTTTCCGGTGCCGGATGCCGCGCCAGGTAGTCGGGCGAAGCGGCGACGACGAACCGCAATGCGTCGGTAACGCGCACAGCAATCATGTCGCGGCCGATGCGGTCGCCGACACGAAAACCCGCGTCGTAACGACCGGCGACGATATCGGTCAATGCCGGACTGACCGAGATGTCGACAATGATCTCCGGGTACTGCGCCACAAAGCGAGCAAGCAACGGCGCGATCACGAAAGAGGCGACGGGCCGTGGCATGGTGAGGCGCAGGTGGCCCGCCGGCCGGTCGCGGAATTCGTTGACCTCGTCGACCGTCGCCTCGAGGTCATCAAACAATGGCCGCAGGCGCGTCAGCATGCGCTCGCCTGCTTCGGTGGGCGCGACGCTACGCGTCGTGCGATTGAGCAGCCGGACTCCCAGCCTCTCCTCGATCTCCCGGATGCTGTGGCTGAGCGAGCCTTTCGAGACGCCCAACTGTGCCGCGGCCTTTGTGAAACTGCCGTGCTCTGCGACGGCGACAAAGGCGCTGAGTTCGGCGAAACAGGATTTTCGCATTGTTTAGTCCCGAACAACGGGCCTTTCGGAAGTTAACGAATTGGCGCTGGTATTGGACGGAGAGAAAGCGGTGTCCACGCCGTATGCACCCCATATGGATGCCAATGCGGACTTCATCCATGACCGTACCGCATAGGAGTTATTCGCTGCTCGGCGACATGCCGCTTTTTGATGCCGGGTTCCCGGCCTTTGTTCTGTATTCGGCAACAGTCCATTTAAAAAACCACCGATAAAAGAATCCCTGGCGACGGACTAGCTCTGCGTCAGAGGCGCCAAAGAGCATCGTGTCCTTGCGCGCTTCATGACTAGGAGAAAGATGATGTTACGGTCCAACAAAGCAAAATTCGCCATCATTGCCGCACTTGCGCTGACGCGCCTGGCGGCAACACCTGCCTTCGGCCAGTCATTCAGCGCAGGCTACGGCACCGGTAACGTGGTGCCATTCAACAGCACCGTCGCCGCTCCCGCAGTTGCGTCTCATCACGCAAATGCCCATGCCGCTCGACAGAACGGCTTGAATTCTTTCGCGATGGAGCCGCGCCAGCAGTTGCAACTCGGTGCCGACAGCCCGGCGGCGACGGGTGGCGGCAGCATTGGCTACAATGAGAACCTCTACAACTATTGAAACTGACCGAGCCGATGAGAAAACGGGGCGAGTTGGCTCGCCCTTTTTTCTTGTTCTGAGGACAACCGGGTAGAAGTCACCGTGCCCCCGCATCCTCCTCCCGCAGCTTGAATCGCTGCAGCTTCCCCGTCGCCGTGCGTGGCAGGTTGCTGCGCAGCTCGATCCAGCGCGGGAACTTCCATGGCCCCGCCTTATCCTTCACGTGAACCTTAAGTGTCTCCAGCAACAGATCATCGGCTTTAAAGCCGTTCTTCAACACGATGAAAGCCTTTGGCTTGATCAGCCCATCGGCATCTTCCTTGCCAATGACCGCAGCTTCCAGCACCGCCTCGTGCGAGACCAGTGCCGCCTCGACATCGAAGGGCGACACCCACATGCCGCTCACCTTGAACATGTCGTCGGTGCGCCCGCAGTAATAGTAGTAACCCTCGGCATCGCGCCGGTACTTGTCGCCGGTGTGGGTCCACTCGCCGGCAAAGGTGCGGCGGCTCTTCTCGCGCTGATTCCAGTATCCTTCCCCGGCTGACGGACCGCGGACGATCAGTTCGCCAATCTCGTCGGTGCCGAGGTCGCGTCCATTTTCGTCGATAATCCGCGCGTCGTAACCGGACACCGGCTTTCCCGTTGAGCCATAGCGGATGTCGGTCGGGCGATTACTCAGGAAGGTGTTGAGCATTTCGGTTGAGCCGAGCCCGTCGAGCACGTCGACACCGACCGTGTCACGCCAGCGTTCGCCGATATGCGCAGGCAGGGCTTCGCCCGCCGAGACGCAGATGCGCAGCCGGTCGGAACCGGCGCCCTTGCAGATCTCGTGGTGCGAGAGCAACGCGGTGTAAAGCGAGGGAACGCCGTAGAAAATCGTCGGCCGATGCCTGCGCATTGTCTCGAATACACCCTCCGGCGAAGGACGGTGCGGCCACAGCGCGGCGGTGGCGCCGACCGACAGCGGGAAGCTCATGGCATTTCCGAGCCCATACGCGAAGAACAGCTTTGAGGCAGAATGCACGACATCATTTTCGTGAATGCCGAGAATGCCTTGACCGAACAGTTTCGCTGTCGCCATCAGATTGGAGTGGACGTGCTTGACGCCCTTGGGGTCGCCAGTCGAGCCCGAGGTGTACATCCAGAACGCGACTTCGTCGGACAAGGTGTCGGCGGTGAAAGGTGTCGCGTCGGCTTTCGCGATGATGTCCTCGAAATGATGCGCGGTCCATCGGCCGTCATGCCCGGATTTGTTTCCGGCACCCACGTCTTGAGGCAAGGAAGACGCGGATGGCCGCGACATAGGCGTGCGAAAGCACGCCGTCCTTTGGACGGCTATGCCCGGCCATGACGTTGTTGTTTGGCTGTCCCCCACCACGATCAAGACCGGCTTGCGTGCCAGCCTGGCGAGCACGGGCACGATGGATTCGGCGAGTGCGGCATCGACGACTAGTGCCGTCGCGCGGCAATCGTTGAGGATGTAGACGTATTGCGGGTGAGGGAGGTAGGTGTTGAGTGGAATCGCGATCGCGCCTGCGCGGATCGTGCCCCAGAACGCCACCGGGTAGTCGACCGTGTCGTTCAGAAGAAGCGCGACGCGCTGCTCATGCTCCACGCCGAGGTCGCGCAAGGAATTGGCGAAGCGGATGCTGCGTGCCTGCAGGCCGTCATAGGTGAGCGAGCGCTCCGGGTCGATGAATGCAATCTTGTTGCCAAGGCCGCGCGCGACATTGGCGTCGACGAAATCGGTGACGGCGTTGTAAGGGCGGCGCAGTTCGTTCAGCACGTAGCCCCCCGGTCCCGTCAGCTATCGAACAATCGTGTGAGGAGGCGCTGCGCCAGTACACCGGCGACACGCCGGCGGTAGTGGCCCGGCGTAAAGGTCGTCTTCATCGGCATGATCTGGTCGCGCACCAGCGTGTCGAGACCCTTGGTGACGCGCTCGTCGAGCGGACCGCCGCAGAGTTCTTTGGTGCCGGCGAGCAGCACCGGGCGCGGATTGGTGCCGGTGAAACCGACGCGCAGTTCGGAGAGTTTCCCGCCTTCTTTCTTCAGGGCGACAGCAACGCCCGCAACCGGATATTCGATTGAGCGACGGATACGGATCTTGTCGTAGGCCGAACGCAAGCCCGGTGTGCTTTTCGCGCGCACCGCGGTGACGACCTCACCCGGGCGCAGCGACAGATAGAACTTGCCGTCGCCCTGAGACTCGGTGACCGGCACGTCCTGGCGTGCGAAGCCGATATAGAGTTTTTCGAGCGGAATCGTCCGCCTGCCGGCCGGGCCCGCGACATCGACCTCGGCGCCGAGCGCGAGGAGCGCTGGCGCCAGATCGCCTGAGAACGTGGCAAAGCAGACGCCACGGCTTTTCGGAGCCACGTGGCAGATGGTCCCAGTGGTCTTCAGGCAATGGTTATTGGCATCGCGCCACCATTCGCTCTGATTGTAGAAGATGCAGCGCGTGTCCAGACAGAGATTGCCGCCGACCGTGCCCATGTTGCGGTGAGTCGGGCCGGCGATATGCGCGGCCGCCTGCGCGACGACAGGATAGTACTTGTTGACCACGGGGTGCTCGGCGATCTCGGTGAGACGCACCGACGCACCGAGTTCTAGTCCCTTCTCATCGGCCTTGATCGCATGCAACTCCTGCACGCGGTTCATGTCGATCAGCACCGGCGGCGCCACGATGCCGCGCCGGATATTGACGACCAGGTCGGTACCGCCGCCGAGCGGCATGCTGTTCGGGTTCGCTTCCCGCGCCGCGATCACTTCATCGAGCGTTTTCGGATTGAGTACGCGGAATTCGGGGAGGGCGTCCATTAGGCCGTTCCCCCGCAATGCCTGCCCGGGCCGGGCAACAAGCTCCGTTCATTCCCGCGCAAGCGGGAATCCAGAACCACAGTCTCAGGCCTTGCGATGAGTCGCCCTGGGTCCCCGCCTGCGCGGGGACGAGCGGAGAGTGGCGCGCGCGCGTCAGGTTCCATCACCCGCCGCCATTCTTCTTCAAAGATTTTTCAAGCGCGCGCTTGCGCTTCTCGATCGCCTCGAAAACCCGATCGGGCGTCACCGGCAGATCGTTGAACCGAATCCCGATCGCGTCGGCGATCGCATTGGTGAGCGCAGGCAGGAACGCGGCGAGTGAGCCTTCGCCCGCCTCCTTGGCGCCGAAGGGCCCGTGCGGATCGTTGCTCTCGACAATGCCGACTTCGATCGGTGGGGAATCCTGAATGGTCGGCACGCGGTAGTCGAGCATGTTGGCGGTAAGCATCAGCCCGTCGTGATAGGCCGCCTCTTCGCTCATGGCCTGGCCCATGCCCATCCAGACCGAGCCCTGCACCTGGCCTTCGACCGTCAGCCGGTTGAGCGCCTTGCCGCAGTCATGCGCGACCCAAACCTTGTCGACGGTGACGACGCCGGTCTCCTCGTCGACGCTCACCTCAACCACCTGCGCCGAATAGGAATAGCCCATGGTGCCGCCGATGGCCGAGCCGCGATATTTCTTGCCACCGTGGGATTCAGGAATCGTCGAATAATTGCCGGTGACCGTGATGGTGCCCGTGTCCTTCAGTGCCTCGGTCACCACTTCATCGAATGTCGCACCCCGGTCCTGCGCGCCAGCACGATAGATTTCGCCGAGGCATTCGATGTCCTCGGGCCGCGCCTCAAGCTTGCGCGCGGCCGCGGTGACCAGCACGCTCTTAAGATTGCGCGCTGCCTCGAGTGCCGCGTTTCCGACCATGAAGGTGACGCGCGAGGAGTATGAACCGTTGTCCTTCGGCACCACCTCGCTGTCCCCGGTCACGACACGCACGCGCGACAGATCAAGGCCAAGCACTTCCGCAACGGTCTGCGCCAGAATGGTGGTCGAGCCCTGGCCGATATCGGCGGCGCCGGAAAGCACAACGATCGAACCGTCGAAATCGAGCTTGATCTTCACCGTTGCGTGCGGCTCGCCGGTCCAGTTCACCGGTTTCGATGCGCCGGAGATGTAGTGCGAGCAGGCCATGCCAAGTCCTTTGCGCACCTGGCCCGTGCGCGCGCCGGTGCCATTGCCGAGCTTGCCCTTGCGTTTTCCCCAGCCGCTCGCGCGCTCGACCCAGTCGAGGCACTCCGGCAGGCCATAGGAATTCACCATCAGGTCGTTGTCGGTGAAGGTCGGTGCCTTCAGGAGATTGGCGCGCCGCACCGTGAAGGGGTCGAGGCCAAGGTCCATCGCCATCTGATCGACGAGGCTTTCGAAGGCGAAGCGGATATCCACCGTCCCGTGGCCGCGAAAAGCCCCGCAAGGCGGTGTGTTGGTCAGCGCACGCCTGCCGACGTATTTCACATTGTGCAGGTTGTAGATCGCGTAAAGCATCGAGCCGGAATAGAGGATCGTCACGATGCCGTAGCCGCTATGCGCGCCGCCGCGCTGGTCGCAATCGCACTCGACCGCGGTGATGCGGCCATCCTTGCACATGCCGATCTTGAGCCTGATGTCGGTTTCCGGTCGCCCGCGATGGGTGATGAAGGTCTCTTCGCGCGTCGTCACCATGCGCACGGTGGCATTGGCCTTGCGCGCCAGGAGTGCGGCGATCAACTCGACGTTCAGCGTCTCGGTGCGACAGCCGAAACCGCCGCCGACGTGCGGTTTGATCACGCGGATGCGCGACATTTCCATGCCGAGGATCTGCGACAGCATCAGGTGCACGTAGTAGGGAACTTGTGTGGACGCATGTACCGTCATGCGGTCGCGCACGGCGTCGTATTCCGCGACCGCGGCGTGCATTTCCATCTGGTTCTGGCAAACCTCGGCGCAGTTATAGGTGCCTTCGCGCACGAGATCGGCTTCGGCGAAGCCCTGAGCCGTCGAGCCCAGCTCGAACAGGACATCGCGCTCGATATTGCCGGGCTTCTTCTCATGCAGGAGCGTGGCGCCAGGGACGAGCGCGTCCTTCGCGGTGTAGTAGGCGGGCAGCTCGCGCACCTTAAGCTTGATGCGGCGGACCGCCTCCCGCGCGGCGGCATCGTCGAGTGCGGCCACGGCCGCAACGGGCTCGCCGCGGTAGCGCACTTTGTCGCGCGCCAGCGGATGCTCGCTACGCGCGACAGGGAGCACGCCGAAGGTCTTGTCACAGTCGGCGCCGGTAACGATGGACACGACGCCGCGAACTTTCAGCGCCTCCGATACATCGATACTGACGATCTCGCCGTGCGAATAGGGACTGCGGTAGATGCGGCCGGCCAGCTGGCCGGCGCCAAGAATGTCCGCAGTGTATTTGGCGCGGCCGGAGACCTTCTCCGGCCCGTCGATCATCGGCACATACGTGCCGATATTGTGTGCGGGTGTGGGTTTGTTCATGACGTCCCGGAATGACGGAAAGAGAACTGGTGCATCATGGCGCGATGCCTTGTCGGCCGAGCGCCACTGCGAATTTCACCGCCTCGATGATTTTCACGTAACCGGTGCAGCGGCAGATATTGCTGCCGAGCGCCTCCAGGATTTCCGCGTCGGTCGGATTAGTGTTTTTCCGCAGCAACCCGGCCGAGGCCATAATGAAGCCCGGCGTGCAATAGCCGCATTGCGAGCCGAGCTTTTCATGGAAGCCGCGCTGGACCGCTGAGAGCTGCCCGTCCGTGCCAAGCGATTCAATGGTGTCGACGCGTTTTCCCTGAACGGTTACGGCCAAAGTGAGACAGGAGAGCGTCGGCCTGTCGTCGATCAATACGGTGCAGGCGCCGCACTCGCCCCCGTCGCAACCCGTCTTTGTGCCGGTAAGTCCGACCTTTTCACGCAGATAGTCGAGCAACAGAATGTTGTCGGCGACCGCGTCGGCGCGGTCACGGCCATTGAGCCTGCATTCAAGCAGACGGGCCAAGCGTATCATCCCCTCACGCGCATGACCTGCGCGCTTATTGTCTTGTTTTGACAACCGATACTAGCGCCGCAGCACGCCTGGCCGAAGGCCTTCTCCAGACCAATTCCCGGGAATGGCTGGAACGATTACGCCGACCCAAATCTGGCGATCACGCCAGCAGGGATTGCGCTACCGCCGATCTTTTCCGGGTCATCCTTGCTGCGCGACGCCCAAACGCGGGTTTCGCTGCCCTCGACCGCCAATTCTCCGCCGACCGAAAGGTGGTGTTCGACGTCGAAGCTGGACCGGCGGAATTCGCTGATCCGGGAAGTCATGTCGACCACGTCACCGAATTTGAGGGGTTTGAGGAAATTGGCGCGCACATCGACGAGCGGAATTCCCATGATGCCGAACTCACCTGCGAGTTCATGCGGCTTGATGCCGAGCGCCGCCTGAAACATCTGCCAGGTGCTGGCGTCGAACATCTCAAAGAAACGGCTGTTGAATACGATGCCGGCCGGATCGCACTGGCCCCATTCGATCGTCAACTGCCTGCGGAAAGTGAAAGACGCCACGCGGGGGCCTCAAGTCAGGTCTGGCATTGCGTTATACCGGGAGGCCTCTCATCTGTCATGTGTCATGCGCGAGCTTGACCCGCGTCCACGCCTTACGAAAGAGCAAGTCAAAAAACGTGGGACATAGGCGTGCGAAGCACGCCGTCCTTTGGAGGGCTATGCCCGGCCATGCCGGCCATACGAACACTAGAGTCTCGCCTTGCGCTTCTTCTTTTTCCTCTTCTTGCGCGGATCCTGCCATTCCACAACTTCCTGCGAAAGCATCTCGACGCGCGACATGCGACGGCGTTGGCGCAGCGCGTGCCGCGGCGCAACCGGTAGATGCGGCGAGGTGTCGAGGTCGACCAGCAGCTGGTCGAGATCGGCTGGTGCGATTACCCAGCTGCGCGGCGAATAACGTGCGAGCGAAAAAGGCTTCGAAAAAGAGAGCATCGATTTCTTGCCGCCAGGCAGGGCGTACTCGTGCGCATACGTCATCGCGAGCTCGCGTGGAGTTCGATAGATCGGATCGCGCCAGCGCAGGATGGCATGATTGGTCTTGCTGATAGCGCCCCACAGCCCGCGCTCGCGAAAAAGCGCAATGATGTGGTCCTGATCGCTCGGGAGCGCGCGAATATCCATCAGTAGTGGTGGCCTGCCGTGATAGGCCAGCGCTGCGGCGGCAAAGATCGCGCCTTCGGCGCAGTGGGCCATGCGCGCCTTCAGGACGCTGCGTGGCGACATGGCCGTATCGCCGTTGAGGCCGAAATTGACTGGCAGCCTGTCGAGGAAGGTCTGGACCTTCTGCGGCGTGTCGAGGCGTACGAACAGCCGATGCTCGGCCGGCGTCAGCAGTGCGTGCAGCCTGCGGCGATAAGTGGACATCAAGGAGCGAAGGGTTCCGAAGTGAGCGACATCTTCTGTGTTTTGCATACGTTTTTACGGGATTCGAGCGGTACCGGCGTTCTCCACAATGCGGTAACGACAGGAAGAAATTATACGTCTCGGCGACCAAAATGACGAATTTCTTCTTATTTCTGGGCAGTTATTGCGGTTTTTTAGAATAACATCCTATTTATCTAGCTCCTGCCCATTGGCACAGGAGCCGAGCGATGACCGATTTTCCTCATGAACGCCGAAGCGCCTTGGCGCCGACCTGGCTCGATAACTGGGCGCTGGCAATTGCGACCGCACTGGTGGCTCTCATCGTTCTCGGCGTTCTGCCGCATCTTGCCGGTTAAGGAGACCCTTCGTCCATGAGTACTGCCATGAGTACCACCACCTGGCCCGGCACAACGCCCCGTCGCGCCGACAATGTCGAAATGGCGCCGCGCATCAGCGAAGACTGGCTGTCGCTGATCATCGGGCTTTTCATTTTCATTCTGGCACTGGCCGGCATCGCCAATGTCGACCTGCTCGGCTGGGTCGTCACCACATCGGTGTGGAGTGATGCGGGCAAGGCGCTTGGTACGGTGTCAAAGTCGTATGCCTCGCTTGGCGGATTCGGCGCGCTGGTTGCTACCTATGTTGCGCTTCTCGTTATCCTGAGCGGCGCCGCGGTCGCGCTCAAGAGCGATATCAGGAAATTCGCGCTCGCTTTCACTGCTGTGTTCTGGATCGCCTATGCGAGCTGGATCATTGGCAACTTCGCAAATTTCGCTGCGGTCACGCCGGCTGAATTGCAGAAATTCGGCATCAGCTGGTCGCTCAAGCTGACCAATGAAGGCGCTTACATCTTCGCGCTGATCGCCGGCCTTGTGATCGCCAATGTATTTCCGCGATTCGCCGAAGGGATAAAAGAAGCTGTACGCCCCGAACTCTACATCAAGATCGCGATCGTGATCCTCGGGGGTTTCTTTGCGGTGACTGCCGCCGGCAAACTGTCGCTGGCGAGTTCTCTCCTGCTGCGCGGCGTCGCGGCCATCATCGAAGCCTATCTGATCTATTGGGCAGTCGTTTATTTCGTTGCCCGCAAATGGTTCGGCTTCAATCGCGAATGGGCGGCGCCTCTCGCGTCCGGCATCTCGATCTGCGGCGTATCGGCGGCGATTGCCACTGGTGGCGCCATCCGCGCACGGCCGATGATTCCAGTGCTGGTCTCCTCGCTGGTCGTCGTGTTTGCGGTCGTCGAAGTGCTGTTGCTGCCATTTCTAGCCCAGACGTTCTTGTCGCATGAGCCGCTGGTGGCGGGTGCCTGGATGGGGCTTGCCGTCAAGACCGACGGTGCGGCGGTTGCCGCCGGCGCCATCACGGAGTCATTGATCCTCGCGCAGAACGCCGCGGAAGGCATCAAATATCAGCCTGGCTGGATCCTCGGCACGGCGGCAACGATCAAGGTGTTCATCGACATCTTCATCGGTATCTGGGCCTTCGTGCTCGGCTATATCTGGACAAACCATATCAATCGCACCTCAGACAAGGCGAGCGTGCGGGAGATCTGGGATCGCTTCCCGAAATTCGTCATCGGCTTCGTATTGACCTTCGCGGTCGGGCTTTATCTCGCGCTGGCGACGCCGGCGAATATCGCGACAAAAGTGCCAGCGGCGATGGGCGAAGCGAACACCATCCGGGTCGTCTTCTTTATCCTGACCTTCTTCTCGATCGGGGTGCTCTCCAACTTCAAGAAGCTTTGGCAGGAAGGCATCGGCCGGCTTGCCGCGGTCTATGTCGTGAGCCTGTTCGGTTTCGTGATCTGGGTCGGTCTTTTGATTTCCTGGCTGTTCTTCAGCGGCGTGAAGCCGCCGTTGGTCAGCTAAGGCAAGGAGCAAACAATGTCGCAAGTGAATGCCGGCGAGGAATTTCGCAAGGCGGAGGTCGAGCCGCTGCTGCCGATCGAGAAGAAGCTGATCGGCTGGAGCCTCGGCATCGGGGTGGCCCTGCTCGTCATCCTCGCCATCGTCAACCACCTGTTCCCGGTGTCGGTCTGACGCCCTGCAATACGACGACGCCTGTCGCGCCGCCGAGAAATGAGAATGGAAATGTCGCCAATTCCGAAGACCGCGCCGTTCGCCGAAGAGGAGATCGATCTCCTCAACCGCGTGGTCGGCCCTGCCAGCGCCAACCAGCGGGCGTGGCTTGCCGGGTTCCTCGCAGGTCTTGATGCTGCAGGGGCAGGTGCCGTTGCGCCGCACCCGGCCGCGCCTGCGCGTCCGGCCGAGCCTCTGACGATCGTTTATGCGAGCGAGTCAGGGAATTCGGAGAAGCTTGCCGGCGATCTCGCCAAGTCGGCACGCAAGAATGGTCTCAAGCCAACGATCATCGACATGGCCGATCTCGACCTGCCGGCGCTCACGACCGCCAAGCGGCTTGTCTTCATCGCCGCCACCTGGGGCGAGGGCGAACCGCCGGCGCGGGCGATCCGTGCCTATAACGAGTTGATGGGCGAGGGCGCACCGCGCCTTGAGGGCGTCGAATTCGGTGTGCTCGCGCTCGGCGATACCGCCTATGCGGAATTCTGCGCGATCGGCAAGAAAATCGATGAGCGGCTGGCCGCACTTGGTGGCAAGCGCATCGTCGATCGCGTCGATTGCGATCTCGATTTTGCCGAGCCCGCCGGCCGCTGGATCGGCGACGCCGTGAAGGCGCTGGCGCCTCCGAACGCAGGCGGGCGCGTGATCGAGGTCGATTTCGGCGCCAAGCCCGCTCCCGAACCGAACACCGATGTGGTCGAAGCCGAGATCGTCGAGTACGTCGATCTCAACTCCTCGCGGTCGGACAAAGAGACCATCCATCTCGCGCTCAGCTTCGAAGGTGGTGCGCCTGCCTACGAGCCGGGCGATTCGCTCGACCTCTATCCAGAAAACGATCCGGCCTATGTGGACGACTTGCTCAAGGCTGCCGGCCTCTCCGGGGACGAAAAGCTGCGCGCAGAGTTCATCAAGTCACGCGATGTGACCACGCTTTCGCTCAAGACCGTCGAGACTTACGCGTCATCGACCGGCCACCAATACGTCAAGACCTTGCTCGACGAGGGCCAGGCAAAGGAATGGATCGTTGGCCGTCAGCTCATCGATCTCATCGCGACATTTCCGATCGCGCTCGATGCCGATAAACTGCGCGCGCTGACGCGGCCGCTTGCGCCGCGCGCCTATTCGATTGCCTCCTCACGGCGCGAAGTCGGCGATGAGGCGCATCTGCTGATTTCGGCGGTGCGTTACGAAAGTCACGGACGCGCGCGCAAGGGCGTTGCGTCGAGCTACGTGGCCGAGAGACTCAAGCGCGGCGACCGTGTGCGCGTAAAGGTGAAGCCGAACAAGCATTTCGCGCTGCCGGCGCCCGACAAGGACATCATCATGGTGGGTCCCGGCACAGGCGTCGCACCGTTCCGCGCTTTCGTCCAGGAACGCCGGGCCACGGAGGCCACGGGCCGCAGCTGGCTGTTCTTTGGCGACCGGCATTTCACGCACGACTTCCTCTATCAGCTGGACTGGCAGGATGCCCTGAAAAACGGTGCGCTCACACGCATGGATGTCGCGTTCTCCCGCGATACGCCGGAGAAGATCTATGTCCAGCACAAGCTGTGGGACCGGCGCGCCGAGCTGATCGAATGGCTCGACGGTGGCGCCCTTTTCTACGTCTGCGGTGACGCCAAAGCGATGGCGAAGGACGTTCGCGCCGCGCTGGTGCGGGCCTACGCGGACGTAAAGGCTCTGTCCCCCGAGGCGGCCGAGCAGGCGGTGGTGACACTGGAGCGCGAAAAGCGCTATCTGCAGGATACGTATTGATCCTGCATTTGGACGGCCCATAAGCGCGTTTACGCGCGTCTCCAATGGATAAGCAATGACCGACGACGTCTCGCGCAACGAGCGCATCAAGGAAGCAAGCGACTATCTGCGGGGGACGCTCGCCGAAGGGCTGCGGGAGGAAATCACCGGCGGCATCGTCGAGGATGACCAGCAGCTGGTTAAGTTCCATGGCATGTATCTGCAGGACGACCGCGATCTGCGGCCGGAGCGCACGCGCAAGAAAATGGAGAAGGCGTTTGCCTTCATGATCCGCGTGCGAATTCCGGGGGGCGTGCTGACGCCGAAACAATGGCTCGCGCTCGATGAGGTTTCCCGGGTTTACGGCAATGGCACCATGCGGCTGACCACGCGGCAGACCGTACAGCTTCATGGCATCATCAAATCAAACCTGAAAGCGACACTGAAAGCGATCGACACGGTTCTGCTCAATTCCATCGCGGCCTGCGGTGACATTAACCGTAACGTCATGTGCAACGTCCTTCCGGAGCAGTCGCGCGCGCACGCCGCCGCGATTGAGCTGGCGCGCTCCGTATCCGACCACTTGTTGCCGCACACCCCTGCCTACCGGGAAATCTGGCTCGATGGCGAGCGGATCGCGGGCGGCGAGGGGGAAGTTGTCGAGCCGATCTATGGCAAGACTTATCTGCCGCGCAAATTTAAGGTCGTGGTCGCGGTGCCGCCGTCGAACGATGTCGACGTGTTTGCGCACGATCTCGGCTACATCGCCGTCGCAGACGGCGCCGCCAATATCATCGGCTGGAATGTGACGGTGGGTGGCGGCATGGGAATGACCCATGGCGAGCTCGATACCTATCCGCGCACCGCTGACGTCATGGGTTTTTGCGAAACCGCGGATGCTGTCAAAATCGCCGAGGCCGTCGTCACCGTGCAGCGTGACTGGGGCGACCGCAAGAGCCGCAAGCACGCGCGGCTTAAGTACACGATTGAGGATCGCGGTCTCGACGTTTTTCGTACCGAGGTGGAGCGCCGCGCCGGTGTTAAACTCGCGCCGCCCAAGCCCTTCACGTTCACGTCCACCGGTGACCGGTACGGCTGGAGCGAGGGGAGCGAGGGACGCAGCCACCTGACAGTCTTCGTACAGAACGGCCGTGTCCATGATGTGGGTGGGGCCGCTCAGCAAACAGCATTGCGCACCATCGCTCAGATGCTCGACGGCGAGTTCCGCATCACGCCGAACCAAAATTTAGTCGTTGCGAATGTGCCAACAAGCCAGCAAGCGGAGATCGAGCGCATCGTGCGTGAAGCGGGTTTGCTTGCGCCCTGGTCAGGCTTGCGGCGCAATTCAATGGCCTGCGTTGCGCTGCCAACTTGCGGGTTGGCGCTTGCCGAAAGCGAGCGCTATTTGCCTGATTTGCTGACGGCCCTCGACGAACAGCTCGCCGCGCACGGGCTTTCCGCGGACGATATCGTCATTCGCATGACGGGTTGCCCCAATGGCTGCGCGCGGCCCTACCTCGCCGAGATTGGTTTGGTCGGCAAAGGACCGGGACGTTACAACCTCTATCTCGGCGCGGCTTTTGACGGCTCGCGCATGAACAAGCTCTACGCCGAAGATCTCGATCACGCGGGGATCGTGGCTGCGCTCGAGCCTGTGTTCCTGGCCTATGCGGGCGGCCGCCAGAAGGGAGAACGCTTCGGTGATTTTACCATCCGCGCCGGCTTCGTGGCGGCAAGCGGAAATGGCCGCGATTTTCACGCCAATGTCGGGAAGCAGCGGACGCGGTGAGCAGCGAACGGCGTGTGACTGAATCGAACAGGTTGAGGCTACCCAAAATCTGGTCATTTGCCACAAATTGAGGCGGCCGACGTCATTTGCCGCGTCCAAACAGGCGTTTCTTCAGCCAAGCTAAATGGAATGGGTCTTGCTTGAACAGGACGAACGAGTGGTATTGGCCGCGGCCCGAGCAAAGGGATGTCGATAGGGACAAGGAATTTGGCTGCGACGGGGAAAGGATCGGATTCATCTAGTCACGGCACGTTGTTGTCGGGGGAGCAGCGGGATTCGAGCCTGAAGATTGCGATCGTCGATGAAAGCCCAGTCCGTGCTGCCATCCTTGAAGATGGCCTGCGTGAAGCTGGATTTACCCAGGTTGGACGCATCGCCGAAATGCACAATCTGCTCTCGCGCATCTATGCCCTCGACCCTGACGTGATCCTCATCGATCTGGAAAATCCAAGCCGTGACGTCCTCGAGCAGATGTTTCAGATGAGCCGTGCCGTGAAACGGCCGGTCGCGATGTTTGTCGATCAAAGCGACAGCGCTTCGATTCAGGCCGCGGTCGATGCAGGTGTTTCGGCGTATATCGTCGATGGCCTCAAGAAAGAGCGTGTCACCAGCATCCTCGATCTGTGCATTTCGCGGTTTAACGCATTCGCCCGCCTGCAATCCGAGCTAGATCATGCGAAAGGCGTATTGGAAGAGCGTAAGGTCATCGACCGCGCCAAGGGCGTGTTGATGCAAGCCAAAAAGCTCAGCGAAGAGAAAGCCTATGCACTGCTGCGCACGACGGCCATGAATGAAAACAAGAAGATCGTGGAAATTGCGCAATCGGTCCTGACGGCGGCGGAGCTGCTCAAATGACCGAGAAGATTCGAATTGGCTTCATCCCGTTGGTTGATGCGACTGCCCTGTTGGTCGCCGTTGACCATGGTTTTGCTGCGGCAGAGGGGCTCGATGTCGAATTGGTCCGCGAAGTGTCGTGGTCGAATGTGCGCGACAAGCTCAATATTGGCCTATTCGATGCCGCGCATCTGCTGTCACCGGTTGCGATCGCCTCGAGCCTTGGCATCGGTCACGTGCGGGTGCCGCTCGTTGTGCCGTTCAATCTGGGGATCAATGGCAATGCCATTACAGTTTCGCCACGACTCTTTGCGATGCTGTCGAATGCGAGCGATGGCGATCTGACGGATCCTAAGGTGTCGGCGCGAGCATTGGCACGTGTAGTACTAGAACGTAGAACGCGCGGTCTCGAGCCGCTCACCTTCGGAATGACGTTCCCCTTCTCCAATCACAATTATCAGCTGCGGTTCTGGATGGCCGCGGGTGGCGTGGATCCGGACGAGGACGTGCGCCTCGTTGTGTTGCCGCCACCGTATATGGTGGAAAGCCTCGCCAGCGAACATGTGGATGCTTTCTGTGTCGGCGCGCCTTGGAATTCCGTGGCGGTTGATTTGGGTGTCGGAAATATTCTGCACTTTGGGTGTGAGATTATGGCGCAGGTCTCGGAAAAGGTATTGGCGTTGCGCCAGCACTGGGCCGATGAAAATCCTGACACCGTTTGTGCGCTTGTTCGCGCCCTCGCACGTGCGACGGAGTTTGCAGACCAGGCAGTCAATCGCGAGCATGTGGCGCACATTGTTGCGCAGCGGCTCGGGACAACTTCCGAACTTGTCGTCCGCACGTTAACGGGAAATCTCAAGACGTCACCTGATGGATCAATCCGGAAATCCGACCGGTACATTGTCGTTGGTCCCAACGGTGCGAACCGACCCGATCCTGTTCAGGCTGCTTGGGCCTACGCGCAGATCGTGCGCTGGGGACAGGCGCCGTTGTCAGAAGAGTTGCAAGCAACGGCCGAAAGCGTTTTCCGCCCCGACCTCTATGATGCGGCACTGGGGGGCCGCAAGCCGGGGCACGGCAATGAGCGCGATGGCATCGGGGCGTTCGTCGGCCCACAGTTCGATGCCAGCGACATTGCCGGTTACTTGGCGTCATGGCGGGCGAAACGCCCACAGCGGCCACACCTGTCTGTCATCCGTTGATTTTGCACTGCACAAATATTTCGCAGTCTGCGCTGTCCGTAAGCACCGAATCGTTGGTTTTTGCGGATTGCACCGGGCACGCCGTTGGCAACAAGTTATTGATTGGATTGGAGTTTCTGGGCGTTTTGCTGACTTGGCACAGCACTTGAATTGAATAGAGCGAAGGGACGCCGCCTCGGCGGCGCTCCGGGTCCAATGACGGGCCGATGGCAACGCCGCTGTCCTGGGGAATGCGCAATGGCGCGCTTCAGGCCAGCGGCTTTTTTGTCGGCGCGACAAAAAGAGACGCGAAGAGGAAACGGCGGAGTGGGCGTATCGACCGGGGCAACACGAACCGAAGGATGGCGACAACAATGACGATCGAGCAGGGACGCAATGACAGCCGCGGTTTGAGCCGCCGCTCACTTCTCAAAGCTGGTGCAGGAACTGCTGCATTGCTCAGTGCGGTCAATACGCAATTTCCCTTCGGCCTGCCGATCGCATTGGCTGATGGGCCCGAGGTAACGAAGGCGACCCTCGGCTTTATCGCGCTCACCGATGCGGCGCCGTTGTTTGTCGCGAAGGAAAAAGGAATTTTCGCCAAGAACGGCATGCCCGACGTCGAAGTCGCAAAACAAGCTTCGTGGGGTGCGACGCGTGATAATCTCGTTCTTGGCGGCGATGCGAACGGCATCGACGGCGCACACATCCTTACGCCAATGCCCTACCTCATCAGCGCTGGCAAGGTCACGCAGAACAACGTGCCGACGCCGATGTACATTCTTGCTCGGCTCAATCTCAACGGCCAATGCATCTCGGTTGCCAAGGAATACGAAGACATCAAAGTTGGTGTCGATACCGCGCCGTTTAAGGTCGCGCTCGAGAAAAAGAAGACATCGGGCAAGGCGGTCAAGGCCGCGATGACGTTTCCCGGCGGCACACACGATCTTTGGATCCGGTACTGGCTTGCCGCCGGCGGCACCGATCCTGACAAGGACATTGAGACCATCGTCGTCCCGCCGCCGCAAATGGTTGCGAATATGAAAGTCGGGACGATGGATTGCTTCTGCGTCTGCGAGCCGTGGAATCTGCAGCTTATCCATCAGCAGATTGGTTATACGGCAATCACGACCGGTGAGCTTTGGAACAAGCATCCTGAGAAATCGTTCGGCCTGCGTGCCTCCTTCGTCGATAAATATCCCAAGGCGACGATGGCTTTGCTCAAATCCGTGATGGAAGCGCAGCAATGGTGTGATAAGCCCGAAAATCGCGACGAGGTGGCGGCGATCTGCGCCAAGCGGCAGTGGATAAACTGCCCAGTCGAAGATGTCACTGACCGGGTCAAGGGCAAGTTCGACTACGGCATTCCGGGCAAGGTGGTCGAGAACAGCCCGCACATCATGCGCTATTGGGCGGATCACGCGTCGTATCCGTTCCAGAGTCACGATCTCTGGTTCCTCACCGAAGATATCCGTTGGGGAAAATATGAAGCGGGCTACGACACAAAGGGTTTGATCGCCAAGGTCAACCGCGAAGATCTTTGGCGCGACGCGGCCAAGGCGCTCAACCTCACAGTCACCGATATCCCAGCCTCGAAATCTCGCGGCAAGGAAACTTTTTTCGATGGCAAGGTCTTCGATCCCGAAAATCCCGGCGCTTACCTCAAGAGCCTCAACATCAAGAGGGTCGAGGTTTGATGTTTGCGGGGCCGCCTGCGCAGGCGCCCCGCTGCTATTCGAAGCACCGGAGAATTTGCCCAATGAAAATGCCACTAAAATCCGACCGGGTGACGAGCGCGGCACCGACGATTGCGACTGCCCCAAGTGAACCGGTCGTGGTTGCGTTGCCATCGAGACCGTTTGCTTTCAGAACAAAATTGGCTGCCGGAACGAGCGCAGTTCTGGCGCGTGTTATCCCTCCGGTTATCGTTATTGCGTTGCTTCTAGCGGTTTGGGAGTTGCTGTGCCGCAAGGCGGGGGCGACCTTGCCGCCACCTTCGCGCGTGTTTAGCGATACCAGGGAACTGATCTTTGACCCATTCTTCGATCGCGGCGGTATCGACAAGGGCCTGTTCTGGCATCTATCTGCGAGCTTGCAGCGAGTCGCCATAGGCTATGCGATGGCGGCGGTTGTCGGCGTTGCGCTCGGCACTTTGGTCGGCCAGTCGATGTGGGCGATGCGCGGCCTCGATCCGGTGTTTCAGGTGTTACGTACTGTGCCGCCGCTCGCCTGGCTGCCGCTGTCCCTCGCGGCGTTCCGGCAAGGGCATCCGGCGGCAATCTTCGTGATCTTTATCACGGCGATCTGGCCGATCATCATCAATACCGCGGTCGGCGTCCGCAACATCCCTCAGGACTATCGCAACGTCGCAGCGGTGCTGAGACTCAATCCCCTCGAGTTCTTCGTGAAGATAATGGTGCCATCGGCGGCGCCATACATTTTCACCGGCCTGCGCATTGGCATTGGCCTGTCGTGGCTGGCGATCGTCGCCGCCGAGATGTTGATCGGCGGTGTCGGCATCGGTTTCTTCATCTGGGACGCATGGAATTCGTCCCACATCTCCGAAATCATTTTGGCCCTGATCTATGTCGGTCTGGTCGGCTTCGTTCTCGACAGGATCGTTGCGGCTGCAGCGTCAATTGTGACGCGCGGTACCGCGGCCAACTGAAGGAGCAATTCATGATCCCCTATTGCAAGATTGACCACGTCGCCAAGACCTTCAAGCGCGGTAACATCGAATCGAACGTGCTCAAGGACATCACGCTCGATGTTGCGAAGGGCGAATACGTCTCGATCATCGGTCACTCCGGCTGCGGAAAGTCCACGCTGCTTAATATTGTGGCCGGGCTCGTGCCGGCGAGCGAGGGCGGCGTACTGCTCGAAGGCCGGCAAGTCGACGAGCCAGGCCCCGATCGCGCCGTCGTATTTCAGAACCACAGCCTGCTGCCCTGGCTGACTGTCTACGACAACGTACGGCTGGCGGTGGATAAGGTGTTTTCCGGAAACAAGTCCCGCTCCAAGCGCCATGACTGGACTATGCACAATCTTGGGCTTGTTCAAATGGCGCACGCCAAGGACAAGCGTCCTGCCGAAATATCCGGTGGCATGAAGCAGCGCGTCGGCATTGCGCGTGCACTTGCCATGGAGCCCAAGGTGCTCCTGCTCGACGAGCCGTTCGGCGCACTCGACGCACTCACCCGCGCGCATCTGCAGGATTCGGTAATGGCGTTGCACCAGAAGCTCGGCAACACCGTGATGATGATTACCCATGACGTTGATGAGGCGGTGCTCCTGTCGGATCGCATCGTAATGATGACGAACGGCCCGGCAGCACAGATCGGCGAGATCCTCGATGTACCGCTGGCGCGTCCGCGCAAACGACTCGAGCTCGCTGACAACACCACCTACCTGAAGTGCCGTCAGCGTGTGCTCGAATTCCTGTACGAGCGTCACCGCTTCGTCGAAGCAGCATGACCCCTGTATCGCGAGCCTGCGAATGAGCGAACCGCTCGTAGTTATCGGAAACGGCATGGCCGCAATGCACTTGGTGGAGGAACTCACCAGGCGTGCCCTTGGTCGCTATGCGATCGCTGTGATCGGTGAAGAGCCGCGACTTGCTTACAATCGCGTTTTGTTATCGGCCGTGTTGGCGCAGGAGGTGTCGCGCTCAGAAATCGAACTCCGGCCGGCGCGCTGGTGGAGTCATCGGGGCGTCACACTGCTCTACGGCCGTACGGCGACCGCGATCGACCCCACTATCCGACGTGTGCGGCTTGCCGATGGAGCGACACTGCCTTACGCCAGGATCGTGCTTGCCACCGGTTCGCGGCCGATCCGGCTTCGCGTGCCGGGCATGGATTTGCCCGGTGTAGTGACCTTCCGCGATCTCGGCGACGTCGCCGCCATCGAAGCGGCTGCGCAACGGAACGCTCGGGCGGTGGTGATCGGTGGTGGCTTGCTGGGGCTAGAGGCCGCTCATGGCTTGGCAAAGGCAGGGTCGCAGGTCACGATTATACACCTGATGGACCGGCTTATGGAGCGCCAACTCGACGCTCACGCTGCTGGCATCCTGAAAAAAGCACTTGAGGCGCGCGGACTGACCGTCCACCTCAATGCTGAAACGGTCGGCATTTGCGGCAAAGGGCGCGCGCAGGCCGTCGCGCTTAGAGACGGCAAGCAAATTGAAGCCGATCTTGTGGTGGTCGCGGCCGGCATCCGCCCGAATGTCGAACTCGCCCACGGTGCCAACCTCGGTATCGATCGCGGCATTCTTGTCGACGATCATCTACAGACCAGCAGATCCGGCATCTACGCGATCGGAGAGTGTGCCGAGCATCGCGGGGTCTGTTACGGGCTTGTCGAGCCGGCTTACGAACAGGCGCGCGTGCTCGCCGCGCATCTTGCCGGCGAAGAGGCCCATTACCCGGGGAGCGTGCTCGCCACCAATCTTAAAGTGTCGGGCGTCAACGTCTTTTCCGCTGGCGATTTCCTTGGCGCAGCGGGAACCGAGCAGCTGGTTCTCTCCGATCCAGGCCTCGACACCTACAAGAAACTCGTCGTCCTTGGCCGTCGGCTCGTCGGCGCGGTGTTGTTTGGCGATACCGTGGACGGGCTCTGGTATCTCGATCTGATCCGCTCGGGCGCCTCGATCGAGGCGATCCGCGAAGACATCATGTTTGGCCGAACGCTGGCTGGACGAAAGGCGGCGTGATGTCGAGCGATTTCACCCCCGATCAGAAGCGTTATCTCGAGGGTTTTGCCTCGGGACTTAACGCGTCACGCGCTGCGCGCGGGAAGGGGCCGGGCGGAGGTACGCCCAATGAGCTGACCGGCCCGGACGCGATCCACATTCAGGCGCAGGACCGGGTACTGGCTTCTGGTGGCAAGCTCGCTGATCAGGAAAAATTCAAGCGAGAATTGCATCCATTCGATGGCTACGAGCGACTGAAGGACCAGGCGCGCAAGAACGAAGCGCCCAAGCCGGCCGACAATTTTCGTTGGCGCTTCTATGGGTTGTTTTATGTAGCGCCCGCACAGAGTTCGTACATGTGCCGCCTGCGCATTCCAAACGGTATTCTGAAGGACTGGCAGCTGTCGGGCCTTGCCGATCTCGCCGACAAGTATGCTGGCGGCTATTCGCACGTGACAACACGCGCCAATTTGCAAATGCGCGAGATAAAGCCGAAGAATGCCGTAGCGATGTTAGAGGCGATCCAGGATCTCGGCCTGTGTTCGCGAGGTTCGGGTGCCGACAACATCCGGAATGTGACCGGGACACCGACCGCTGGCGTCGACCCACAGGAACTCATCGATACACGACCGTATGCGCGCGAGTGGCACTTCCATATCTTGAACGAGCGCGCGCTCTATGGGCTGCCGCGCAAATTCAATGTCGGCTTTGATGGAGCCGGCCGCATTCCGGTGCTTGAGGATACCAACGACATCGGGTTTCAAGCGGTCAATGTGCAAGCCGGCTTCGGTGTCGAGCCGGGTATTTGGTTTCGTCTCGCACTCGGTGGCATCACGGGTCACAAGGACTTCGCCCGTGACACCGGAGTGATCGTCAGCCCTGACGAAACCACGCAGGTCGCCGATGCGATTGTGCGCGTCTACATTGAGCATGGCGACCGAACCGATCGTAACAAGGCACGGCTCAAATATGTGCTCGATGCATTGGGGCTGGAAAAGTACCTCATTCATGTCGAGGAGAAGCTTGGGCGCAAACTGACAAAGGTGCCCGTGGAAGCGATTTTGCCGCGCCCGGCCTTTGACCGCGGTGCGCACATCGGCGTGCACACTCAAAAGCAGCAGGGATTGAATTGGATTGGCGTGGTCCTGCCCGTGGCGCGGCTCACAACTGAACAGATGCGTGGCCTTGCGAAGATCGCGCATCAGCTCGGCGACGGCGATATACGCCTCACGGTGTGGCAGAATTTGCTGATCTCCGGAGTCACCAACCGCGAGGTGTCCGCTGCCGAGGCCGCCATCGAGTCCCTTGGCCTGACCACCAAGGCTACCTCGATCCGTGCCGGCCTTGTCGCCTGCACCGGCAATGTCGGGTGCCGATTTTCGGCTTCCGATACCAAGCGCCACGCGAAGGAGATCGCGCAATGGTGCGAGGCGCGTGTCGATCTCGACGGCCCGGTGAACATCCATCTCACCGGCTGCCATCATTCCTGCGCGCAACATTACATTGGTGATATCGGCCTGCTCGCCTGCAAAGTCGAGGAGGGCGAGGAGCAGATCGAGGGCTACCACATCTATATTGGTGGGGGTTTCGGACTTGACGCTGCGCTCGGCCGTGAAATCTATCGTGACGTCAGGGCCCCGGACGCGCCACATGCGGTCGAGCGCATGCTTAAGGGCTATCTCTCCAATCGTGCTTCGCGCGACGAGACCTTTCTTGCATTCTCGCGGCGGCACGAGGTCGAAACGCTGAAGCAGATGTTCGAGGCGGGGGCCGGCGAATGACGCAAAACCAGCCGCCGCCGATTCCGTCGCTTATCCCCGAGACCGCACCGTTCTCCGAAGAGCAGCGCATCTGGCTCAATGGCTTCTTTGCTGGACTGGTCTCGCTCGATGGTTTCGGCGTTACGCCTCTGTCCGGCGAGCAGGCGGCGGCGCTGATCTCAGGCGCGACCGCTTCAAAGGCCGATGACGATGATGACGGGGGCGCGCTCTGGCACGACCAAACATTACCGATGGCCGAGCGAATGAAACTCGCCGACGGCAAGCCCCTGCGCTGGCGCATGATGGCGGCGATGGCGCAACAGGATTGCGGCCAGTGCGGTTACGACTGCAAGAATTATTCGGGCGCCATCGTTTCCGGCAAGGAGGGGCGGCTCAATCTGTGCGTGCCGGGCGGCAAGGAAACCGCCCGCATGCTCAAGTCGCTGTTCGAGGAATTCACGAACACGCCTCCAGCAAGAAAGCCGGCGGCGGTGGCTGCAGAGTCCACACCAGTAGTGCCGGCGGTGCGCGGCTCTTCGCGAGATAATCCCGTTGAGGCCATCTTCCTGTCGCGGACGAGGCTGAACGGGCGGGGTTCCGAAAAGGAAACCTGGCATCTTGAATTCGATCTTTCCGACTGCGGTCTGGATTACGCGGTGGGAGATGCATTTGGCCTGTTCCCGGCAAACGATTCGGAGCTGGTCGACGCCGTCATCAAGACGCTCGCCGCGCCCGCCGACTTCCCAATTGGCGGCCGCACGCTGCGCGAGGTGCTTACTGACGGCGTCTCGCTATCACCAGCGCCCGACATGCTTTTTCAATTGTTTACCTACATCACCGGCGGCGAGCGAAGAAAAAAGGCGCGGGCCCTTTCAACCGGAGAAGATCCGGATGGCGATGCAGAAACGCTCGATGTGCTTGCCGCGATTGAGAAATTCCCGGCCATTCGGCCCGACCCGGAAGCGTTTATCGAGGCGCTCGATCCGTTGCAGCCGCGCCTGTATTCGATCTCATCCTCGCCCAAAGCGGCGCCCGGACGAATTGCCCTGACAATTGATGCGGTGCGCTATGACATCGGCAACCGACGGCGACTCGGTGTTGCATCGACCTATCTCGCGGAGCGTCTTCCACCCGGAAGTCCACTCAAGGTCTACGTGCAGAAGGCGCAGGGCTTTGGTTTGCCGACTGATCCTGCGGTGCCAATCGTCATGATCGGTCCCGGCACCGGTGTTGCGCCGTTCCGGGCCTTCCTTCAGGAACGGCGCGCAATAGGCGCGAACGGCCGCAACTGGTTGTTCTTCGGCCATCAACGATCCAACTACGACTTCTTTTACGAGGACGAATTCAAGGAGATGAAGGCGTCCGGCTTGCTGACACGTTTGTCGCTAGCCTGGTCGCGGGATGGGAACGAAAAAATCTACGTCCAGGACCGCATGCGCGAGGTTGGCCGCGACCTGTGGTCGTGGCTGGCGGATGGCGCACACATCTACGTCTGTGGAGATGCAAAACGCATGGCGAAGGACGTCGAGATCGCTCTCGTCGACATTGTCGCGCAGCATGGTGCGCGCAGCGCGGAGGACGCGGCAGCTTTTGTCACCGACCTTAAGAAAAAGGGCCGTTACCAGCAGGACGTCTACTGATGAATGCGCCGTCGCATCATCCACCGGCCGTTCGCACTACTTGTCCCTACTGCGGGGTGGGTTGCGGCATCCTCGCCAAGCCGGACGGCCACGGGGGTGCGGTGATCGTTGGCGATCCCGAGCATCCAGCCAATTTCGGCAGGCTCTGCTCCAAGGGGTCGGCTCTGGGAGAAACACTCGGCCTCGGCAATCGGCTACTGTATCCGATGTTGCGGGCAGTAGACGGCACGCTGGCGCGAGTCTCATGGGATAGCGCGCTTGCTCGGGTGGCCGATGGATTCGCCCGCACGGTCGCGCGGCACGGCCCGGATGCGGTCGCCTTCTATCTTTCCGGTCAATTGCTGACGGAGGACTATTACGTCGCGAACAAGATCATGAAGGGTTTCATCGGGTCGGCCAATGTCGACACGAATTCGCGGCTGTGTATGGCGTCCTCGGTGACGGGGCATCGCCGCGCTTTCGGCGCCGATACGGTACCCGGCACTTACGAGGATCTCGATCTCGCTGATCTTATTATTCTTGTCGGGTCCAACGCCGCCTGGTGCCATCCGGTGCTGTATCAGCGCATGGTTGCCAACAAACGCACGCGCGGCGCGAGGATTGTGGTGATCGATCCGCGCCGCACCGCCACCGCCGAAGACGCCGACCTTTTCCTTTCAATCGCACCCGGAATGGACACCGTGTTGTTCGCTGGGCTGCTGGTACATCTTGCCGATACGTACGCGCTGGACGACAGCTTTATCGGTGCCCACACGTCGGGATTTGCGGAGGCGCTCATCCGTTCACGCGAGATCGCGCCGGACGCGTTGACAACGGCAGCCTCTGCAGGGCTCAACGAACCCGATGTCGCGCGCTTCTTCGAGTTGTTCCGCACTACGCCGAAGGTGGTCACCTGTTTCTCGCAAGGGGTGAATCAGTCGGCACAGGGCACCGACAAGGTCAACAGCATCATCAACTGCCATCTTGCGACCGGCCGCATCGGTAAGCCGGGCGCGGGGCCATTCTCATTGACCGGCCAGCCAAACGCCATGGGTGGCCGCGAGGTCGGCGGGCTGGCCAATCAGTTGGCCGCGCATATGGCATTTGCACCGGAAGAGATTGATCGTGTCGACCGATTTTGGAACGCAACAAATGTCGTTCGGCGCGAAGGCCTGAAAGCAATTCAGATGTTCGAGGCGGTCGAGCGCGGCGAGATCAAGGCGCTATGGGTTATGGCGACTAACCCGGCGGTATCGTTGCCACGCGCACGCGCTGTTCGGGAAGCGCTCGCGCAGCTCGATCTGTTCGTGGTGTCCGATAACGTTATCTCGAATGACACAATCACTGCCGGCGCACAAATTCTGCTGCCGGCGTCTGCCTGGGGAGAGAAAGGCGGCACCGTTACAAATTCCGAACGGTGCATCTCGCGCCAGCGGCCGTTCCTGAAGACGCCCGGTGAAGCGATGCCAGATTGGTGGATTGTCACGCAGGTTGCGCGCCGGATGGGTTATGCCGATGCCTTCAAGTACGAGTCGGCAGCGGACGTTTTCCGCGAGCATGCGGCCCTGTCTGCCTTTGAGAATGAAGGCGGGCGGGATTTTGATATCGGCGCGCTGGCACAGCTTGACGACGACGCATTCAACGCGCTCGACCCGGTACAGTGGCCAGCACGCCGGGGGGGTCCGCGCGGCGTGAAACGATTCTTTGCCGACGGCCAATTCTTCACGGCAGATCGTAAAGCGCGATTGATAACGTGCGAAAAGCCGGCATTGAATGAGGGAGCTCCAGAGAGTTTTCCGTTCCGGCTTAACACCGGTCGCGTGCGCGACCAGTGGCACACGATGACGCGTTCGGGCCAGAGCCCACGGCTGGCCAACCATTCCCCCGAACCCTTCGTCGAAGTGCATCCGGCGGACGCCGCGAACCTGGGGCTTAGCGGTGGGAGCTTCGCGAGGCTACGTTCGTCCCATGGGATCTGCGTTCTCAAGGTCGTGATTACCGAAAATCAACGTCGCGGTTGCCTGTTCGCGCCAATCCATTGGAGCGGCGATACTGCATCGTCGGCGCGCATTGGCGAATTGGTGACGCCAGCAAACGACCCTTACTCCGGTCAGCCCGAAGCGAAGGCGACGCCGGTAACAATCCAGCCTGTCACGTTTGCTTATCGTGGTTTTGCGCTGGCCCGCAAAGCGCCGGCGCTGCCGGCCGGCACATGGTGGGCACGAGTGACGGTCGCCAATGGAATCGGCTTGCTGCTCGCAAGCAATGACGAACCTGTCGCCTGGCGCGCGCGTGCCGCTGCCCTGCTAGGGGCAGATGAGTTAGCCGAATATCTCGACGAACCTCGCGGGGTCTATCGCGTGGCCGCTTTCGTCGAGGGCAGGCTGGTGGGCTGTCTCTTCCTCGCCAGGACCGAAACGGCGCCGCAATGGGATACGGTGAAGGCAGCATTCGAGAGCGAGGTGCTGGGCGACCTGGAGCGGCGAGCGGTGCTGTCGGGCAAGTCGACACGCGGTGTCACCGATCCGGGGCCTCTCATCTGTGCCTGTTTCGGTGTCGGCCTCAATGTCATCCGGGCGGCGCTTGCAAGCGGTGCGGCGGCAAGCGTAGAAGAAATCGGGGCTGCGCTGCGCGCCGGCACCAATTGCGGCTCGTGTCTGCCGGAGCTGAAAAGGATAGTTAATCATGACCGTGTCGCGCAAACCGCTTGAAGCGTCAGGAGCGCGTCTTGGCTCGCTTGCCAGGCTCCCGGTTTTTCTGTCGCTCGACGGCAAGCGCGCGGTGCTTGCGGGCGGAACGTCTGCTGCGGCCTGGAAGGCGGAATTGTTGTCGGCATCCGGCGCATGCGTAGATGTCTATGCAGACGAAGTCTGCGATGAACTGCTGCAGCTTGCGACGGACCCGCCGCGCGGCACGATCGGAATTAACCGCCGCGCCTGGGCACCGGAAGATCTAAAAGACGCTGCGATTGCGGTCGGCGCATTCGAAGACGACCAAGGCGCGGCCGAATTTGCGGCGGCCGCGCACACCGCCGGCGTCCCGGTCAATGTAATCGACAAGCCGGCGTTCTGCGATTTTTCTTTCGGCGCGATCGTCAATCGTTCACCGCTGGTGATCGGAATTTCCACCGATGGTGCGGCACCGGTTTTCGCGCAGGCGATCCGCGCCAAGCTCGAAGCGCTTCTGCCCAACGGGTTTGCCGGCTGGGCCGCCGCCGCGGCGCGCTGGCGAAGTGCGGTGAAAGCGTCAGGGCTGTCATTTTCCGGGCGGCGCAAGTTCTGGCATTTGTTCGCCGCGCAGGCCGTCACCGACCCAAACCACGAACCCGGTCAGACCGATTTCGATAACTTCATTGCCGAGGTGAAGGAGCTTGGGACAGCGGTCGAAAATGGATCGGTAACACTGGTTGGAGCCGGGCCCGGGGATCCTGAGTTGCTGACCTTGCGCGCCGTCCGCGCGCTGCAGTCAGCCGACGTGATCCTGTTCGACGATCTGGTTTCTCGTGAGGTGCTCGATTTTGCTCGCCGCGAAGCCAGAAAAATGCTCGTGGGCAAGACCGGCTTCGAGCCGTCCTGCAAGCAGGAAGACATCAATGCCTTGATGGTGGGCCTCGCCAGGCAGGGCAAACGCGTGGTCCGCCTCAAGGGCGGCGATCCCCTCATTTTTGGCCGCGCCGCCGAGGAAATCGCCGCCTGCGATGAAGCAAACATCGCGGTGGACGTGGTGCCCGGTATCACCGCAGCGCAAGGCGCTGCCGCCAGGCTTGGCCTTCCGCTCACCGACCGCAAGCGCGCACGCCGGGTGCAATATCTCACCGGCCACGCCAGGGAGGGCGCGCTGCCTGGCGATCTTGACTGGCAAAGCCTCGCCGATCCGACGACCACGACAGCGATCTATATGCCAACGCATACGCTCGCAGCTCTGGTCGCGCGGGCAATCGCCGAAGGTCTCGACCCGCAGACACCGGCACTGGCAATTGCCCGCGCCACGCGGCCCGATCAGGTCGTCGTCACGGCGCCCATCGGTGAACTTGCGCAGCGCGTTGTCGAAACGAATCTTCCAGGCCCGGTGCTCGTGATGTTGGGACATGCGCTAGGGAAACGCGCCGCCGTCCGGTCGCGTACGGTTCCGGCCGACCAAAAAGCCGGCTGAGTCCGGTCACCGCGCGCTGTAGCGGATCGGTACCGAGACCGGAATTTGGCTACCCGTAATTTCAGGCGGAGGCGGTGGCAGCGGTGCCGCCCGTCCGACCATCGCCAGGGTTGCTTGATCGAGCGCACTCGACCCGGAACTTCGCACGATGCGCGCATTATGCACGCCGCCGCTGCGGTCGACGTTAAAGGCGAGCTGCGCAATGCCCTGCTCACCGCGCGACTGCGCCTCGGGCGGATAGCGCTTGTTGCGCTCGAGCTGGGCCATCAACTGCGACTTCCAGTTCGGCACTGCATTCGGGTTGTGCGAGTTGGCGCCGGGCATTGGTGCTGCCGCGCGTTCAGATCTTGTCTCGGCAGAGCTGGGCGCGCTCGGAAGGCTTGCGTGCTTCTGCTTGGGCTTTTTCTCAGGCGGCTTCTCGACTTTGGGCGGCGGTATAACGGCCTGCAGCGGCTCAGCCTTCGGATCCGGCGGCAACTCCAGTTTCTTTTCAAGCGGCTTTTCGGGCTCGGGTTCCGGCTCGGCTTCCTGCTGCTGCGGTCCCGGCGGGATTTCGTTCGGCGTGGTTTCGGGGGCTACCGGCAGGGCCGCGAGTTCGATCGTAATCACCGGCGCATTGGCAACCAGATCATCGTTGTTGTTCCAACGCGCGAGCAAAGCGGCAGCACCGGCGACATGGAACGCGACCGCGAGTATAAAGCAGACGGCCCAGCGCGCGCTCTCTGGCCAGAGCCGCGTCGGCTGCGTGACACCGGTCGCGTTCATTGCTTTTCCGCTTCAAGCCCGACCAAAGCCACGTGCAGGTATCCGGCGCTTCGCAAATCGTTCATCAGGCTCATCAGCTCGCCGTAGGGCACGGTCCTGTCGGCGCGTAGAAAGACGCGTTGCTGCTTGTCGCCGGTGGTCGCCTGATCGAGAGCGCTGGCAAGTGCGCTTCGCTGGACCGTGTTTTCCTCCAGCGAAACGCTCAAATCGGATTTGAGTGTCAGAAACAGCGGCTTGTCGGGCCGTGGTGTCCGTTCGGCGTTGGCGGCCGGCAGATCCACCGAAATGTCGACAGTCGCGAGCGGTGCCGCAATCATGAAAATAATCAACAGAACCAAAATCACGTCGATGAACGGTGTGACGTTGATTTCGTGGACCTCACTCAAAGTCTCGTCGCCATGATCGAGACGCACACTCATAACGGTTACTCCGCCGCTACCGCGCGCCGCCGATCGGTGGAGCGATGCTCAAACGTCCCACGATCGAGGTCGCGACTGATAATCCGCAGGATCTCGGCCGAAGCATCAGCGTGCAGCGCGCGATAGCCTGCAATCCAGCGCGAGAACAGGTTGTACATCACCACGGCCGGGATCGCTGCCACGAGGCCAAGCGCGGTGGCAAGCAGCGCCTCGGCGATACCGGGCGCGACGACGGCGAGATTGGTGGTGTGTTGTTTCGAGATGCCGATAAAGCTGTTCATGATCCCCCAAACGGTGCCGAACAGTCCGACAAACGGTGCGGTTGCGCCAATGGTTGCAAGAATGCCCGTCCCGCGGATCATCTTCCGGCCGGCGGCGGCTTCAATGCGCTCAAGACGCGAGGCAATGCGCTCCTTTACGCCGGACGGCGATAGCGCATCTGCGGATAATCGTAGCTCGGCATCGGCGGCACGGACCAGGGCGGCCGACTCGCCATCGGGGCCCTTTATGCGTGAACTGGCTTCGTTCCAGGAACGTGCCTGACTGAGCGCTTCGATCGTAGCCTGCATCCGCCGGCGGACCATCAACAGTTCGATGGCCTTGGCAAACCAGATGGTCCAGGTCAGAACCGAAGCGAAGGCGAGCCCCACCATGACAGTTTTGACGACGATGTCGGCCGCCATGAACATGCCCCACGGCGACAGGTCTCGCGGTAACGAGAGCATGGCGCCCGTTGTCGGCAGCGTCGGGGCGACCGGTGAAGCGGACTCCGGCGGCTGGGCAGGTGCCGTCGGTGCGGCGCTCGCCGGTGCGTTCACACTTGGTACTGTCGGCATAGTTGCGGCCGGGGGCGTCGGGACGCTCGTGACCGGCGCAGAAGAACCGGCTTGGTCTGCCGGCTGAGTTTGTGGCCACGCCGGGGCGGGCAACATGAGACCAAGGGCAAGCGCCGCCGCCAAAAACGGCTGCCGGTGGATATGAAATTTTGCTGCACGCAAGCGAACCATGGGGACCTCTCACTGGCCGGAGCTATAGCAGCAACGAGATGTTAGCCGAAAAGAAAAGACAATTGCAGCTGCAGATTTGAGCCATTCCAAACAAGCGACCACCGCGCGCGGCTATGCTCATTTCGAAATCTGGCAATGCTGAAACATCTGGCGCTCAGCGGTACGAACATTCCGATTTAAGGCGTTCTCCGACTAAAACCTGGCAATTGCTGAGACCCTGACGGTGCGCGGCTGGCCTGGCGACAGGTTGTTATTGCCGTCCGCCGATGCCCAATAGCCTTTGTCGAAGATGTTTTCGACATTGAGTTGGGCTCTCCACATCTCGTTTATTTTCAGATAAATCGCCGCGTCAACGCGAAAGAAGCCAGGCAATTTTACGGTGTCGTCCGACGAGGCGAAGGAATCGGAGAAATAGATGAAGCCGAGACCGGCGCCCCAAACCGGGGTAATTTGATATTTGTTCCACCACGAAAACTGATTGTATGGAACAAGTTGTATGCGATTGCCGGCGACGATCGTCGTCGAGGTAGCGCTTGTTACGCGTGCGTTGGTGTAGGCGTAGCCCAGTGTCGACTGCCAGCTGTCGGTAACGTAACCGTTGAGAGCCGTCTCAAAGCCCTGGATTCTGTTACTGCCCGACAGAATGAAAAAGCCCGCATTATTCGGGTCGGGCAGCGGGACGTTGGTCCGTTTGAGGTCGTACACCGCCGCGGTATACAGCAATCGCGGCTGGATTTGCCATTTGACGCCGATCTCCTTGTTCTCGAACTTCTGCGGCGCGAGAATGATGTTGCCGTTATTCAACGCACTGAACTGGTCACCGGACGCCGGCAGATAAGAGATACTGTAAGTACCGTAGACGGAGACGGTCTCGATCGGCTTTACGATCACAGCGGCTTGCGGCGACACCTTACTATTGACCAGGCTACGGTTTGTATTCGTATTCCTGTCCAATGCCGACTCGTCGAAGCGGTCGTAGCGGGCGCCACCAATCAGCTGCAACCAGCGCGTGATATCGATCGTGTCCCGAAAATAGGCCGACTGAGTATTGAGAGTGTAGTCGCTGTTTGAGTCAGGCGTTGTGACGCCGGGCGAAAAGGCACCCGGGAATTGATGGACGAAGTTGATAGGCCCGAAATACGTCGGAGCAAACGGATTGCCTATTTCCGTATTGGTGCCGTTCGGAAAGAGTCCGGTGTTGCGGATGTCAACTCCGGTCTGTCGACCAAATTCTGTCCCGAACGCAATTGAATGGAATATCGGCCCGGTGAAGGTCTTGTAGAAGAAGTCCGTCTGGTTGAAGAGATTGTCGCGATTGGTCTCATGATTATAGGCGGCGCGATTAAACGTGGTGCCGGCAGGGTTTACCGCGCCGGAGAGGGGGCCGTTACCAGGATAAACGTTTTGATAGAATTTTCGGTAGTCGGCGAACATCGTCGAATTCCTCGCCGTGAATCCGTTCCCAAAGTCGTGGTCAATGAAGGCCATCGTCTGCTGCACGTCAGCTCGTGCAACGTTCAGACTCGGGCTGCCGAAGAATGCAGTCAGGTCCCCGCCCGGAGCGAACGGAGCAGCCGGGTTGAAGCGGGTCGATGACGGCGCCACGGCACTCAGGCCTTGGGAAGGGTTGCCGCGATCGGCCGTCCGTTCGTCGTGATAATATTCGTAACTGAGCCTGATCTTGGTGGCGTCGTTAGGCGTGTAGGTTATTGTCGGGTTGATACCCCAACGCTCGAACTTTCCGTAATCGCGGAACGTATCGCCTTTCTCGTACATCAAATTGAGACGGGCGGCGAAGTTCGCGTTGACGGCCTGGCCGGCATCGAGGGTAACGCGTCTATCCCAGTAGGACCCGGTTTGCGCCGTCGCTTCGTATACCCGCGTACCGTCGGCCTCCTTGAGCGTGCGGTTGAGAAGGCCGCCGCCCGCGCCACGGCCGAAGGTCAGGGCGCTCGGCCCCTTCAGAATCTCGACGCTCTGAGCGTTATAGAGATCGCGATAATATTGAACGTCATCGCGAAAGCCATTGACGAAGAAGTTCGCGCTTGAATCCACGCCGCGAATGACGAGCTCGTCGCGATTGCCTTCGCCTTGGTGCACGGCGACACCCGGAACGTAGCGTGTGATGTCGGTGAGACCAGGGTAACCCAGGTCTCTAATGAAATCCTTGGTCACTACGGTGATGGATTGCGGAATATTTAGTAGCGGCGTGTTGGTTTTGGTTGCAACCGAAGTACTGGGTGCGAAGTAGCCGTCCGTTCGCCCGGAATCGCCCTGGACACTGATGGTGTCGAGTGTGATGGCTTGGGCGTTCGCGTCGCTCGCGGCCGCGGGTGGCGGCTGATCCTGCGCGGCTACCCGCATCACCCCGGCGTCCCAGCCGGATACCAGAAACGTCGTCGCCAGCAATATTGGAATGTGCCGACCCGCTGCCCCGTAACGCATCTCTCCACCTTTGCCTGTCGGCAATTTTTTCTGCACACGCACTGAATGTGCGATTACACTTGCCCCACTTCCCTCCCTAGGGGATCGCAGAAAGTCACGCAATATCAATGATTTAGATGCGTTCCAATGTAGAATTGGAACGATTCGAGAGTCGTTCTTAGCGCATGGCAATCGTTCGGATTTTTTCGGTGTGTCCGCGAAAACAGCCGTCAAAAATTTTTGAAATCACGCCCAACTGAGAATGATTGAACCGCGAGCTCTTCGCGTGCATCGTGCGCCGCGCTCGCCATCCTCAATCACATTTCAGCGTCAAGGACCAACTCCCAATGCCCGTTTCAATGTCCCAGGCTTCCCTGCCGGTCTTCGAGATCGGTCTTAATGCCCTGTCGGCTGTGCTCGACAAGGCGGCGGCTCATGCAGCCGCAAAAAAAATCGATCAGTCGGTGTTGGCCGGCTGGCGACTGGCGCCGGATATGTTCGCGCTCGGTCGTCAGGTGCAGGCGGCTTGCGACCAGGCCAAGAACGGGTCTGCTCGACTCGCTGGGACCGAACCTCCCAAATTCGACGATACCGAAACGACTGTCGACCAGTTGAAAGAGCGTATTGCGAAAACGGTTGCATACCTAAAGACGCTCGACACCAAGGCGATTGACGCCGCGCCCGAGCGCGAGATCACTTTCCCGCTTGGCCAGAACAAGGGTCAGATGAAGGGCGGCGACTATCTCAATCACTTCGTCCTGCCAAACTTCTATTTCCATCTCACCGCGGCCTATGCGGTGGTGCGGAATTTTGGCGTGGACGTTGGCAAGCGGGACTTTCTGGGCGCAATTCCGCTCAAGAGAGTTTAAAGCTTCGGCCCAACGAACCGTCCCGGGCATCACGCGCCGGGACCGTTGCCATCATAGGTCCGGACAAAGTTCTACTTCAGGCGCTTGGCAGCTTCCTGAACAAGGCTTAGGTCTGAATATTTGTTGATGTCGATCTTCTTTTTCACGAACCCAAGCTCGCGCGTCGTGTCGACATTGCGCTGCAAGGCCTCGAGATTCGGCATCAGGTTCGGATCGCGATAGGTATCCTGCTTGGTGAAAAGCCACCCGAAACGCTCGGGCGGGGCCTTAGTGATCCTGGACGCGATCTGGGCGACCTCATCATGGTTCTTCGGGTCGATATACCAACGAGTGATGCGAAGCATGTCTTCCATGAAATCGACCATGGCGGCGCGGTTCTTGTCGATGAACGACTTGCGCGCCGTCCATACGATCATCTGTGTCACGCCAAGCGCTTCGTTTTGCTTGAAAAGAACCTTCCCTTCCTCGCGCAGCTTCGGATTGAAGGCGAAGGGCAACACAGCGGGGATAAGGTCAGCCTTTTTCTCCAGCAGCACGGCAGGCATAGCGGGAAGAGGGCTCTCGACCATCGTGTAGTCGCGTTTTTCTTCGAGGCCATGCTTTCTCAACATGGCGCGCATGGCGATGTCTACGGCGCTGCCGCCGGCATTGGTGCCGATCACCTTGCCTTTGAGGTCCTCGACCTTGTCGATGCCGCTGTCTTTGCGGACGAAATATTCCTGCGAGTAGTAGCCAGGAACGCCGTCCTGGAATTCATCGGCAATGACGCGGATGTCATCCAGGCCAGCATTCTCGATTGCGATCGCAAGTGAGGAATAGGCGAGATTTGATACTTCCAATTCGTTGTTGGCGATCGCCGTGATCATCGGCGGCGTGCCCTGGTAGCGCACCGGTTCAAGGACGTAGGACTTGCCCAGATGCGTCGCCAAATCCTTCTTTTCCAGAACAATGGACGCCCAGTTCGCGACCGGCGCCACCCATGACATACGGATCTTTACAGGTTCGGCACCGTTGGCCGAGCTGAACCCAAACAAGCCGAGCACGCACGCAACGGCCAGTGCGAATTTTTGCAGACGCATGGTTTTCCTCCCAGTTTCGCCGGGCTTGCGTATTTTATGGCAAGCTTCTCGTCGCGAACGGCGAAGATTGTCGGAGGTCCAACCGATTTTGGCAAGTCCGGCCTGCTGGGTCGAAAACCCACGATCCGGTACATGGAATCCGGGAATGAAATTGCGCACCGCGCGTTCAGGACGGCGAGAGTCACGCGGTTGATCTCAGTGCGCCGTGGGGAACCTCCGCCACGTCACCCACGTATTTCCGGCGGTTGCGGGAATCGCAACTCAAGGTAACGATTTGCTGAAATTCGCAAAACCGCCGCAAAAAGCCGCGCAGGCTTTAACGAATGGCAAACAGTTCGAAATACTCTCGGTTTTTGGAGAAAGGTGAGATCGTTGCTTTACGCCGTTCAGGGCACGGGTAGAGCCCTTGAAAACCAATTTTAAGGACGCGCTCTCATAATACTGCAAACGGAACGGGGGCGGGGATGTCGATCAGTTACACACGCGCGATGGTCATTTGGTGCCTGGTAGGTGCGATGGCCGCGCTGACCGTTGCGAGCTTTACGCTGACCGGCCTCACCGTCGACCTGCGCAGCAATCCGTCGTTGCTGTTGTCGATCTCCGGCATTCTGGCATTTAGTTTTTTCTACCGGTACTGGCGCCCTGACCCGCATCTCCGTGCGCTTACCGAAGTTGCGGCACAGTTTCTGCTTATTCTTATTTTCGGTCTCTTCTGCTGACCTACGCTGCGGTGGCGGTCAAATTCCCCTACGTCGACGCTGACCTGTATGCCATCGATAACGCCCTCGGGTTCAACCGCCAGGCCTATCTCAAGTTCTTTGCCGCCCGGCCGTGGCTCTCGCGGATTGTCGAATTCGCCTATTTCTCCATGCTGCCACAGCTTGCGCTGGTGCCGGTGGTCATTTTCTTTGCCAAGAAATTTGAACGTGTCCAACGTATGACGATGGCGGTCGCTATTGCCCTTTTGATCACCGTCCTCGTCTCGGTGTTTACACCTTCGCTTACTGCGTTCGTTCATGTCGATATGCCAGAAATGGCCAACGTGCCGGCTAACCTCTATACGCCGGAGGCGACGATGGAAGCACTGCGCGCCGGCACCATGCGTTCGGTCGCTCTCAATCAACTCGAAGGCTTGATCAGTTTTCCGAGCTTTCATACCGCCGCTGCGCTCATCTTTATTTGGACGTTGCATACGGTGCGTTATGTAAGCTGGGCCGGCATCCCGCTTAATCTCGCCCTGATCGTGGCGACGCCAACCGTCGGCGCCCACTATTTCATCGACGTGGTCGGCGGCATTGTCGTGGCATCTGCGGCCATCGCGGCAAGCCATATGCTGTGCCGGCGCGCAAAAGTGAACAAGACCTCAATCATTCCTGGACCGGAGCCAGATCTGGCTCAGCCCGCCGGAGCCTCGATCCGGGTGCAGTAGCTCGACCGAGTTGCGGCGACCGAACAGGCTATTGCGTGTAAGGTTCGGCCGCTTCCTGATGCCAGATCAGCAATCGGCGGCGGATCAACGCCATCGTCTTGACCAGCGCGTAGCCGACCACGGCAATTTCGACAATACCGGCGAACACGCCAGTGGAATTGGCAAAGCGCGATGCCGTCATCATGGCGCCGCCAAGACCGTAGCCGCCCATCAGCATTTCGGTCACCACCGCGACGATCAGCGAGAGCGGCAATGCCACCTGCAAACCGGTCATGATCGTCGGGAGCGCTGCCGGCAGTATGATTTGCCAGAGAAGTTCGCGCTCACGCGCGCCCATGTTGCGCGCCGACCAGATCAGCTCGCGTTCGACGCCCTGGATAGCGATCACAGTTGCTGCCACGACGGGGAATATGGCGTCGAACACAATCATGGTGATTTTTGAGACGTCGAACACGCCAAGCCACAGGATCACCACAGGCAAAAACGCGATCTTCGGCATCGGAAAGCCTACCGAGATGAGGGGATCGAAAAACCAGCGCGCTATCGCATTGCGGGACATGGCCATTCCCAGGACGATGCCACCGACCGCGGCGATGAAAAATCCAACCATGGCGCGATAGAGCGTAAGGGCGGTGTTGATGGCGAGGTCGCCTGACACGGCATCGTTCCAAATTCGCTCCAGCACGTTGCCCAACGCCGGTAACTGGAAGGGGGTGACGATGCCACTGCGCACCACCAGCTCCCATGCCGCCAGCAACAGCACGATGGAAATAAGCCGCGCCCCGGCCCAAAGCGTCGACCGCAAAATGCGCAAGGCCGGCGGTGACAGCACGGCCTGGTCTATTGCCGCCATAGCAGCACCCGGTGCACGAACATCTGGTAGATACGGTCGGCGGCAAATCCGAGGAATGCGACGGTGAACACGACCGCATACATGGCGTCGTAACTGCCATTGGCACCAAGAAAGCCAATCAGATAACCAAAGCCCTTCTGCGCCACGATCAATTCCGACGACACCAGCAAGATAAAGGCGAGCGCAAGTGCGGTGCGAATGCCATTAAGCAGCTCCGGCATGGCGCTCGGTAATACGACGTCCCACAACATCCGCAGGCGGTTTGCGCCCATGCTTCGTGCCGACCACACCAGCACTTGTTCGCTCGACCTCGCTCCGTTGAAAGCGCCGATCGTCACCGGCAGCATGCAGCCGAGGAAGATCAGCAAAATTTTAGAACCGTCTCCGAATCCAAGCCAGATCACGGTCACAGGGATGAGCGCAGACTTCGGCAACGGATAGAAAATTTCGACCAGCGGTGCGACCAGCACATTTACCGGCTTCCACCAGGCCATGCTGATGCCGAGGAGGGTACCGACGATGACCGATAGCGCCAGTCCAGCACCAGCCCGGTAAAGCGAAGATGCGCCATTGCTGACAAGTTCGCCGTCCTTGATCATGTCGATCCAGGCGGCGACAACGTCAGACAGGGGTGGGAGCGCGGTGCTCGACACGAGTTCCAGCCGCGCCGCCAGTTCCCAGCCGGCGGCAAGCAAGAGGAGCGGCAGGTAGCGGATCAACGACTGCTTCATGGGTTCACGGAGTCGCGAATCATGCTCGTTTGCCTTGCGCCTTGATGGCTTCTTCCTTCACCAGGTTCCAGATTTCGTCGACCTTCTCGACGAAAAATTTGTTCTTGAAGATATCGGGATCGTTCTTGTCGAACTTTGTGTCGACGATGGTCTTGATACGTCCAGGCCGCGCCGACATAACCGCGACGCGGTCGGCGAGGTAGACTGCTTCCTGCACGTCGTGGGTGACGAAAATCACTGTTTTCGGCGTGCGCTGCCAGATGCGCAGCAACTCGCTCTGCATCAATCCGCGGGTCTGCGCATCAAGAGCGCCGAATGGTTCATCCATCAGCAGAATCTTGGGATCGAAGGCGAGGGTGCGCGCAATCGCGGTGCGTTGTTTCATGCCGCCTGACAGTTGCGACGGGTAGCTGTCCTCGAAGCCGGAAAGGCCGACCAGTTCGATGAAATCCATGGCGCGCTTCTCGCGCTCTTCTTTCGGCATGCCTTGCCGTTCCAGACCGTAAAGAATGTTTCCACGCACGGTCTTCCATGGAAACAGCGCAAAATGCTGGAAAACGATGCCACGGTCAGGGCCTGGACCGGTAACTTTCTTGCCGTCGACCAGAATGGCGCCAGTTTCCACGGGCAAAAAGCCGCCGATCAGGTAAAGCAGCGTCGACTTGCCGCAACCGGAAGGTCCGAGCAAAGCGACAAATTCACGGTTGGCGACCTGGAGTGAAACCTGATCGAGCGCCAGCACTTCCCTTCCGCGCGGAGGGCGGTAGAGATGATTGACGCGGTCGATGACGATTTGTGCCGCCGGTGCCATAATGTCAGCAAGCGTCCTCACTTGCCGTGATCTGTCAAGCTCCGTCCACGCTAGCCCAGCGGCGGCCTTGTCCTATAATGCGGGACGCCATCCTGTCTGCACTATAAAGAGGAAACGTCAGTGTCCAACACGCTTCTAGAGGCCCGCCACGAACTCGCGCTCGCCAACCGCATCGTCGCGAACGAGGGTGTTATTGACGCCTTCGGCCACGTCAGCATGCGGCATCCGGATAATCCCAATCGTTATCTGCTGTCACGCTCGCGAGCGCCCGAACTGGTGACGGCCGAAGACTTCATTGAATACGACATTAATTCGCAACCACTGCGTGATCCCGGCGTCGGGCAGTATTCCGAGCGGGTGATTCACGGAGAAATTTACAAGGCGCGGCCGGAGGTGAACTCTGTGTGTCATCACCACTGTCCGGCCTTCATGCCGTTGCTTGCAACGGGCACGGACTACATGCCGATTTTCCATCTCGGCGCGGTGGGCGGGATTCGCCCGCCATTTTGGGACCAACGCGACGAATTCGGTGACACCAACATGCTCGTGGTCAAGCCGGAGGAGGGCGCCTCTCTCGCGCGTGCTCTCGGGAAGCATTGGATGGTGCTGATGATGCGTCACGGAGTCACCGTTGCCGGCACCAGCGTGCGCGACTGCGTTTTCCGCTCGGTCTATTCGGCGCGCAACGCCGAGTATCAGGTGCGTGCACTAACGATCGGGTCCGACATTGCGACGCTTTCACCGGGCGAAACGAAGTTGGCCGGTCAGATCAGCGCCAAGACAACGGGCCTTACGCGCTCGTGGGAATACTGGTCGATGCGCATTGCCAACAAGGTTCGTGCGGCCGCAGCCAAGACGGATAAACCGGCAAGTATGAAAGCCAAACCGGCTCGTACTAAAACCAGGCCCAAGCGCGCCACCAGAAAGCGTCGTCGCTGACAAATTGGGCTTTTCCGCGGACTGCTCCCGGTGTTGAATGTTCCCAACGATGGGAGCGACAAAACAACATAATCGTGGATGGAGGAAACGCATGAGGACCTTCAAGAGTATCGTTGGCGCGCCCGGCCTCGTTGTCGCGCTAGTACTGAGTATCGGCCCCGCCTTCGCAGACGACACACTCAAGGTGGTCATCGGGCAAATTAATAACTGGGAAAATCAGGCGCCGACACTTGGACAGGATGCCGGCATCTTCAAGAAACATGGCCTCGTGCTGGAGAACACCGGGACGCAAGGTGCGGGTGAAACAATCCAGGCGGTAATCTCGGGCAGCGCCGATATTGGCGCGGGCGTTGGCGCCGCCGGTGTGATGCGCGCGTTCTCGAAAGGCGCACCGGTGCGCATCCTCGCGCCGGCTTTCACCGGCACGGGTGATCTATTTTGGTACGTCAAGGCAGATTCCAAAATTCAGAGCCTGAAAGACGCTACACCGGAGACGACCATCGCCTATTCCACGAATGGCTCCAGTTCGAACAACATTGTCGTCGCTTTCGTCAGCGAACTCGGTGCGAAGGCGAAGCCGACAGCGACGGGGGGGCCGGCTGCGACGCTTACAGCCGTGATGTCCGGCCAGGTCGACATCGGTTGGGCCGCGCCGCCGTTCGGTTTGCGGGAACTTAAGGAAGGGAAGATTCGTATCGTCGCAAGAGGCAGCGATGTGCCGTCGCTGCGTGGACAGACGGTGCGCACGCTGATCGTCAATGCTGATTCTCTGAAAACCAAGCGCGACGCGATCATGCGATTCATGGCTGCCTATCGGGAGGCAGTGGACTGGATGTATTCCGACCCCAAAGCCGTCGAGATGTATTCCAAGAAGATGAATCAGCCGGTCGAGTTGCTGAAGGAATCCATGGACAAATTCCAGCCGAAGGAAACACTTCAGACGGACAAATTTGCTGACCTGGATGGTGCAATTGCCGACGCGGTAAAGCTGAAGTTTCTTGAGCAACCGCTAACGAAAGAACAGGTTACCGAGCTGCTGCAAATTCCACCGCGCCAGAAATAATTTCTGGATTCTTCGAAAAACGAACGGGCCGCTGCATGCAGCGGCCCGTCTGCATTGGTGCAATGTTGATCAGGTCTTCTTTTTCTTGCCACCGCCTGCCTTGGCTTCCTTGCAGGCGCCCGACTTGGCAGCCGTCGCCTGATCTTTCGACGCGTAGCAGGTGTTGAAATAGGTGAACTTCTGACCACCCTTGGTCGCACAGACGGATCCTGGGGCAGCCGCAAGGCAACTCACCGGTTGCGGCGCAGGCGGCGCGGCCGCGGCTTTCTTTTTCTTGGCCGCCTCGCTGGGCACAGCCGAACCGATCACGATTGCCACGGCAGCCGCGGCAACCAATGTAGTGTAGGCAAGATTTTTGATTGTCATGTCATTCCTCCCGACGTTGGACGGAACATAGTAAGAGGTGACACGCGACGAACACAAGAATTTTGCTGCTAAGTGCGACACGAACCTGAACGCGTGTTCATGTGGCGTGGCATTTCAACGCCGACCTTTGGTCACGGCGCTGATGGCATCGAGCATTGCGGCACGCCCCGATTTCAACGTTTCGCGTACTTTTTCCTGCTTGCCGATGGTGCCCATTTCACGCTGGCGCCTGACGGTTGAGTCGACCATGAGCGGGTCAAGCCCGAGCTCCCGCAGGGTGGCCGCTGATTCCTCCATTTCAGCGGCCCGGCGCTCGCCGTGGCTCGCCATGCGCTCCAGGTTGTAGTCGGCGATTTTTGTCCAATCGAGCGTCGGATAGTTGTTTTTGAGCGATGCGGTCACTTCCTCCAGCACGCCGGCCCTGCTAGCGGCGAGGAAGCATTCAAGCGTCAGGGCCTCAATTCCCTTGATCATGACGCTACGGATCATCTTGATTGCTGCCGCAGAGCCGGTTTCACGGCCTACGACAGTGAATTGCATCTCCAGTTCACGGAGCAGCGGCGAAACGTCATCCGCATGCGGTCCGGCGATCAACAGCGGCGTGCGGTGCCGGGCAGGGTGAATCGGCGCTATCACAGCGACGTCGACATAACGGGCGCCGTCTCCCAGCAGACCGGCTGTCTCCTGCTTGCGGCCAGGCGACACGGAATTGATGTCGAGAAAATACGGCCGTCCGATCAGATGCGGTGCGGCCGAACGCGCGGCGTCTGCGCTGGAAGCCGCGGTGACAGCCGATATGATCATGTCCGTTTCGCGCACGGCGTCGGCGGCCGACAATGCCATCCGCACGCCCATCGTCTGGGCCGCCGCTTTCAACGGCATGCCAGCCGTCCCGGAAAATAAAATATCCCAGGCGGCGATACGCTCGATTCCAGCGTCGCGCAGTCCGGAAGCGATTGCTTGTCCGGCTTCTCCGAAACCGATGAACGAAACGCGTGGCGTATTGCGCCGGGTCATGGCTGGCTCGCGATCATGAGTCCGGAACACCAGGGATCGGCGGCGTGCCCTTGGTGTGGAACGACTTGATCGTCTGTAAGCCCCAGGCCTGTCCTTTCCTGCGCTCGGCTTCGGTCCAGCGGATCGGCTTCCAGTCCGGCGCCAGCACAAGACGTGCGCCGGCACAGGACACCTCGACCCTGTTGCCGCCGGGTTCATACACATAGAGAAAGAAGGTCTGTTGGATCGCGTGTTTGTGCGGCCCCGTCTCAATAAAGATTCCGTTCTCGAGGAAAATATCAGCGGCACGCAGCACGTCCTCGCGCGCATCGAGCGCGAACGTGACGTGATGCAGGCGTCCCTCGGTGCCGGTGTGATCGCGTGTATAAGCGAAATCGTAACTCTTGTTGGTCGCGGTCATCCACATTCCGGCTTCGGTGCCATCATCGAGCACAATCTGCTCCGTCAGCATGAAGCCTAGATAGTTCTGGAAGAACTCCCGGTTCGCCTTGATGTCGACAGCGAGTCCATTGAAATGATCGATACGACGCGTGTTGATCCCGCGCGCGGGATATTTCTGAGCCTGGTTTTTGAGTGCGGGTCTCAGCTCGGCCGGTGCGTCGTACCATTCGGTCTCATAGTAGATCTCGAATTTGTGGCCGTCGGGATCCTTGAAAACAAATGCTTTGCCGTGGCCGAGGTCTCCGTCGTTCCAGCCGATGTCAAAGCCGGAGCCTTTCAGTGCGGCGGCGCGTCGCTCCAATGCCTGAGGCGAGCGGGTACGGAAGGCAGCATGGCCAAGGCCTGAGGTTTTTGACGCAGTGAGCTTGAGCGAATAGCGCTCGTAGTCGTCCCATCCGCGAAGGTAGACGCTGTCGCCTTTTTCGCCACTCTGCGTCATCCCCATCACGTCAATGAAGAACTTGCGGCTTTCTTCGAATTTCGGAGTGAGAAGTTCGACATGGCCGAGATGAGCAATGTCGTGGATTGGTTCGGGTGTCATAGGGTTTCGATCTTTTGTCTCGTGTGATCAATTCTGCCGAAGCGCGCGTACGAAGGCCAGCGCCAGGTTATTGGCCCGCGCCGGTGTGATTTCGGCAAGGGAAAGGCCAGCCCTGTCTAGGAGCGTACGCGTTTGCAGATACCATTAGGCACGCCCGATTGTGATGGTCAAAGGCCGGCCTCTGGGGCGCATCAGGCCCGGACCCGCCGATTGCGAGGCCGCCTTCGTTGTTTTTGAGGGTATGATCGGGCAAGATGCCTGTTTCAGCGGGTAATCCCGCGGTCCGTGCGCCGCCGTTGGGCGCATCGGACGGCCTTAGAAAAATAATCTGGAGGATGAGATGCACAGGTTCTATTCGACCGTTGCCCTGCTTGCCGCGGCGCTGATGTTGCCGACAGCGGCCGGCGCGCAGCAAAAAGTCGTTATCGGCATTCCGACATCGCCGCCCAATATCGTCCACATGCCGACAATCGTCGCGAAGGAACTCGGCCTGTACAAAAAAGCCGGACTCGACGTCGACATCGTATCGCTCGGCGACGGCGTGAAGGTCTATCGCGCCTTGCTGGCGGGCAATATCGATTTTGGCCTTACACCCGGGGCACCGACGATTATCGGCCGGTCCAACGGGGCCGAGATCAAAGCCCTCTCCGCGAACCTGCCGAAATTCGAAGCCTCGATGGTGGTGCGCGCAGAAATCAAGACGATGGAAGATCTCAAGGGCAAGCGCATCGGCATTCAAGAGCCTGGCGGTTTCGCCGATATTCTAAGCCGGAGCGTACTGCGCGCGGCCAAGATCGATCCCAAGGATGTCAACTTCGTCAGCATCGCAAGTGAAGACGTGCCGGCACTGGTCGCCAACCAGGTCGATACTGCGATCCTGCATGTCGAACAGGAAATGTTGGCCAAAAGCAAGGTGCCTGACCTCCACGCTATTGGGCGCATGTGGGAGCTGCAGCCGAAAACGCTTTATACCTTCCTGTCGGCGACAGAGAAGACGATCAAGGAGAAGCCTGCGGTCGTGCAGGCGGTCGTCACTGCCAATATCGAAGCGACCAGGATCATGTACATGGACAAAGCCAAAATCTTGCCGATCCTGGTCAAACAAACCGGCTACCCGGAAAAAATCCTTTCGGAGAGCTTCGACTTCATGGTCAAGGAATGCATCTGGGACGCCAACAGCGGGCTCAGCCCCGAGCGCGTCAATTTTACTGCCGATCTGATGGCCAAGGTGGGCAATATCAAGGAAGGCAAGACGCCGAAATACGAAGAGATCGTCGACACGACCTTTGCGAAAAAGGCAATCGAACAGGTTGGCGAATGGAAAGGCCCGGTGTGTCCGACCGCGGCGTTCTGAGGGTTTAATCAGAAATCGACGGGGCCCCCTGGTAGGGGCGCCCGTCGCGCAGGGATCAGGGAAAGATCAAGATGAGCGTTGCCAACCAGGTCCACACGGGCCAACTCGCTGATCATGCGCCGCGCGCCGCAGCAACCACCTCTTCGTGGTGGGAAAGGCCGGCACTGTTTCGCTATGGCTTTGTCCTGCTGATCCTCATCGTGTGGCAGATCGTTGGACCCTTTATCAACCCGATATTCTTTACCTATCCTACAAAGATTGCCGAGGCCTTTTATACGACAACCATATCGGGCGAGTTGCCGTATTTTCTCGGGCAAAGTCTTGAAGTGATGGTCTATGGCCTGACCACCGCCCTTATTGTCGGAATTCCTCTTGGAATCGCGATGGCGCGCATCCGATGGCTCGATTGGGCGCTCGATCTGCCGATCAACGCTCTCTATGCAACACCATTGGTCGCAGTCGTGCCACTGCTCGTGCTGTGGTTTGGCATCTATCTCAAGGCCAAGATCATCGTCGTCTTTCTCTTCGCGGTGTTCCCCGTTTTGATCAATACGTACCAGGGCGTACGTGAGTGCGACAAGAACATGCTCGAGGTCGCGCATTCGTTCCGATCAAGCGAATGGCGTGTGTGGCGGGACGTGTTGCTGCCCTTCGCAGTGCCCTACATCATCGCCGGTATTCGTCTGGCCATTGGGCGCGGGCTTATCGGCATGATCATTGCCGAATTCTACACGACAATCTCAGGGCTGGGATTCATGATCACACGTTATGCCAACGTGTTCGAAATGGACAAAACTTTTGTGCCGGTGATCGTGCTTATGGTGCTCGGCGTCTCACTCACATCATTGCTGAAGTGGGTCGGGCGCAGAATTGCTCCCTGGAGTGCGGCTAACCGTTAGGCTTCCGTCCTTTGACGGGGAAGGGCCGGCCACAGGTGTTTTGGCTCGTTAGCCGGCGCATCCGCACAATGCGGCTTGCAAAAAAGGAAGAAGCCGCCGGTAACGGCGGCTTCAGCCAATTTAGGAAGCGTACAGAGCCTACTTAAGCTGCGTCGAGATACTGTTGAACTTGCCATTGAGCGTCGTGCCGATCGTGTTCACGGTGGCAATAATCACGACCGAAATGCCAGCAGCGATCAGACCATATTCGATCGCGGTGGCACCCGACTCGTCCTTCAGAAACGCAAAGACCTTAGACATTCGACATCTCCATGTGGCTGAAACCAGGGACATCAGATGTCATCCGTGTCTATTCAGATGACCGGATCAACGTACCGTCGGCCTGTTAAAAAGAAGCTTCGCCGGCAACGACGGAATTGTTTCAAATCTTCAGGACTATCCTGGCGGTCGCGATCCCCGAAGTGGAGGCGGCCGAAAGTGAAGCGATCGATAGTGCCCGATTTTGCAGCCCTTTTTGCGCGGCAGCACCTGGCGGGAGATAGCTGGCAGAGAAAACAGAAGCCCTGCCGGCCCGGCAGTTAACGGGCTGTTATCCAAATTATTGGGTAGTCCCACAATTTCCGGATCCGGCAAGTCTGCATCTCGCCGCCGTGCCCATTGGGACAATCAACCATCATCCGAATGATCGAGATACACCAGTCCGGCCTTGGCTAGCGGCTCCCGCATTTTGTACATGTCGAGGCTGAGCGTGCCCGCTTCGAGTTGCTTGCGTTTGCCATCCTCGTCATCCTTACGCTTCTGCGCCTTTTGCGCCGTTTCGACAGCGAACTTCTTTGGGATCACCACGACGCCATCGTCGTCCGCAACGACAACGTCGCCCGGTTCGACGTTCACGCCCGCGCAAACCACCGGAATGTTGACTGCGCCGAGCGTCGATTTGACCGTGCCTTTGGCCGAGATCGCCTTCGACCATACCGGAAATCTCATTTCGGAGATCGGCCGCACGTCGCGGCATCCGGCATCGATGACAAGGCCGATCACGCCACGCGCGCACAGTGCGGTTGCCAGCAGTTCGCCAAACATCCCGTCCGTATTGTCTGCTGTGCAGCCGACGACCAGCACATCACCTTTCTGACATTGTTCGACGGCGACGTGGATCATCCAGTTGTCGCCAGGTTGTGCAAGCACGGTAACCGCGGGCCCCGCGATCTGCGCGCCGGCCCAGATCGGCCGCATATAGGGCTTCATCAGCCCTGAACGTCCAAGCGCCTCGTGTGCCGTAGATACGCCAACCGCGGCGAGTGTGCCGACGGCGTTGCTGTCGGCACGCTTGATGTTACGAATGACGACGGGTTTCATTTGAGAATCTCCTCCACGGTCGGGAACATCCGCTGATAAGCCTCACCATAGGTCATCGGCACACCAGTATTGCGGCTGCCTTGGATGCCTCGATTGAGCGCGACACGCTCATAGTATGCCCATAAGTGCTTTTGGGCCGCGAGAATCTGGAAGGCTTTGTATTTCTGCTCCCACACCTCGTCGATTTTCAAAATAAGATTGGGCTTATAGTTGCACATTTCCGGCTGGTGCGGCTCGAACAGGAACACAGGCGGCGCCGAATATTTGTATGTGGCATCGGGCTTGTGACCCATGGCTTGCGCCACGACGCGCGTCTCCTGAGCGAAATGGGCGGCATTCGGGTGGTCGAAATTATATGGATCTTCCAGCGCGTGAGTTAAAACGAATGCTGGATTAAGTTCGCGGTAGATATCGACCATCCGGTCGAAATGCGTGTCATTGAGCTTGAGTGGATAGTCGCCACAGTCGAAGAATTCGATTTCGGCGCCGAGAAGTTTGGCCGCGCGCTCGGCCTCGTCCCTGCGGCCGGCCTTCACTTTCTCCAGTGTTGCACCCGACTCTTTCCAGGCGAATTGGCTCTCGCCGCGCTCGCCATATGACAGGCAAACGATCTTGACCCGGTAGCCGCGCTTGGCGTGCAGTGCGATGGCGCCGCCAGCGCGCCAAACGAAATCACCGGGGTGGGCGGTTATGACAAGCCCAGTCTTTTGGTCTGCCATTGCGCAGCTCCTTTTATGTACCGGGTTGTTAAACTAGGTTGAGTGCCGGGCGGTCAAGCCATGGGATAAGATCGCGGGCGTCCCGGTCGCAGTTAAGGTCGACACGGCGTCCTCGGGCAACCAGGACAGTCGGCGTTGCTCAAATTGCAGATTTCCCATTGGCGGGAGCAAAAACTGATTTCGTACCGGCTGGATTTTGACTAGCTTTGGTGACAGGACGCAAAAAAAGAAGCAGGCAAGACGATGAAAAACACCTACACCGGGGGCTGCCAGTGCGGAAAAGTCCGTTACGAAGCCCAAGCTGAAATCGGCGACGTCATTACCTGCAATTGCTCACGATGCCGCAAACTTGGCCCGTTGCTGTCTGCCGTTGCGAAGTCCGACTTTAAATTGCTTTCCGACGAAAATGATATGACGGACTACCAATTCAACAACCGCACGATCCATCACCCGTTTTGCAAGACTTGCGGCATCCAGTCCTACGCCTATGGCAAAGGACCCGGGGGCAAGGAGATGGTGATGCTTAACGTGCGCTGCCTCGACGGTGTCGATACGGAGCAGTTCACGGTGAAGAAATTCGACGGCGCCAGCCTCTAGGGGAAAGAAGGCTGCCCAAAAAGCCATAACGGGCAGACCGTCGTCCGCCCGTCACAAGCTCTCGGATCCATTCCCGACGCGCGAACCGAAGCCCTCGCGGGGGTACCAGCTACTGAGAGCCAGGGCCGGCAGATATGAGCCACGAATACTGCAAGCAGCACCCACGTCCCATGTCCAGGCCGGTCATGGCGGCCATCCGTGTCCGGCAGAGCCGAAGATGGGTGACCTGCCGGAAAGCGTACTGCTATCACTCGCCAAGGCAAGCCCCGTGAATCGCTGTTGATAATTCCGAGGATAAATATGGCGGGTGGCGCCTTTGCTAGCCCAAAATCGTGCCTTTGCCGCGGCCATCCTCGCTCTGTTCAATCATCACTGTGTCATGCTTAAGCGCGAGCTGCCTCGTGAGCTCGGCATTCATCAGTTGCTCCTGCGTAAGAGCATGCATGGCGGCGAACATGCCCTCCGTGCCTGCCGGGCTATAGATCATCAGCATGCGAACGCCTTCCTTTGACGTCACCTGATGTGGCACGCCAGGCGGAATGTGAACGCAGGAACCTTTCTTGGCATGGAATAATTCTTTGCCGACTTGAAAATCCGCACTGCCGTCGAAAACGTAAAATGTTTCGTAGGCCTTAACGTGATAATGCGCGCGCGATTGAAAGCCCGGCTTGCAGTTCTCTTCTACAACCTCGAATGTCTGGCCTGTATCATCACCGGTGATCTTGACGATCACTTCATTGGCCTTGGCGTAAATGTTGCCCGCGCCAGGCGGTGAATGCTTGCCCTTGCCATCAGGTTTTGTCGGCACAACCGGCTCCTTTCTTTTCTCACAATCCCTCGCTGAACCGAGGGATGGACGCCGGACAAAAATAGCACGACATTCGGCGAAACAGCGACTAAGTGAGGAATTTCTTATGAAGCCAACGTCTGCCCGTGAGCGGCTCGAATCCGCGCTCGACCGCATCGACGATCCCAAAGGGGAGGGCGCGCGGGCCTGTCTCACAGTATATCGAGAGCAAGCAAAGGTTGCTGCCGAGGCCGCCGACGCGCGCGCCAGGGCCGGCATTTCGCTTGGGCAGCTCGATGGCACTATCGTCAGCATCAAGGACTTGTTTGACGTTGCAAACGAGGTGACGCGTGCGGGCTCGAAGGCGCTCGCTGAGGAAGCGAAACCGGCTGCAGTTGATGCGCCAGTGGTGCACCGGTTGCGGGCGGCTGGCGCGATCATTGTCGCCAAAACCAACATGACGGAATTCGCCTATTCGGGTATTGGTGCGAATCCGCATTTCGGCACGCCCGGCAATCCGGCCGATCGCAAGCGCGTCCCCGGGGGCTCATCAGCGGGTGCGGTTGTCGCCGCGGCAGACGGCATGTGCGAGATCGCGATCGGCACTGATACTGGCGGCTCTTGCCGAATCCCCGCCGCGCTTTGCGGGATCGTTGGCTACAAACCAAGCCGCCAACGCATTCCTACGGAAGGTGCCTTTCCTCTGTCGTACAGCATCGATTCAATTGGGCCACTCGCTCGCTCGGTGGAGGCTTGTGCCAAAGCCGATGCGGTGATGGCGGGCGAGAGGTTTGTGCCGTCTGATCCCGCATCCCTTGCGGGTCTTCGCATCGGTCTACCGCAGGGTTTCCCACTTGAGAATCTGGACGAGACCGTCACGAAACGTTTTTCCCAGGCGCTCGACTTGCTCAAGCGCGCCGGCGCACGTCTCACCGACGAGACGTTGTCGCAATTCGACGGCATGGCGCAAGTCAACAGCAAAGGCGGCGTGCAGCCTGCCGAAGCCTTTGCAGTCCACCGCGATTTGTTGTCACGCCGTGCCGATGCCATTGATCCGAATGTGCGAGTGCGGCTTGAACGCGCACGCAACGCCAGCGCAGCCGATTACATCGGCATGGTGCGGGATCGCACCCGCTTGATCGGCTCGATGGACGCACGGCTGGCCGATCTCGATGTGCTAGTCTCGCCAACCACTCCGATTGTCGCACCAACCATGGCAGAGGTTACGCCGGCGGATGAGTTTGCCCGCAAGAACGCCATGCTGCTGCGCAACACGGTTGTCGCGAATTTTTTCGACCTCTGCGCCATCTCTCTTCCGGTTCCACGCGAAGGCGCCCTGCCGACGGGTTTGATGCTGGTCGCGCGAAACGGCAACGATCATCGGCTTTTCCGTATTGCCGCGGCGGTTGAGCGATTATTTGCTGCATAGATCCGGGCAACTTTGGCTTGTTGACCGGAAGGAAAATCCGGCATCATCTCGCTAACAGTCGATAAAGTCGGGGGGAGGACCTTTTATGAGTCGCAAATCATATCCGGGCAACAAAAGCGCGACGCGGCGTGCGGTGTCGGCGGGCTTGGGCGCGGCAGCCCTCGCCGGGTTCGCTTCGTTCAATATTGTGCGTGCCCAGACGGCCGCCCTGAAAGTCGGCGTGCTGCTGCCCCGCTCGGGTGTGCAGGCCGGCATCGGCCAGGATTGCCAACGTGGCGTAGACATTGCGCCGGGCATACTCAAGGAGCTGGGCTTGCCCGCACTCGAAATTATGAACGGCGACACGGAAACCAAAGTAGAAATTGCCCGTTCCCGCGCTGAGAAACTTATCAGCGACGGTGCGCAGGTTCTGGTAGGTGCCTTCGATTCCGGGCAAAGCACCGCAATCGCCCAGGTCGCAGAGCAAAAGGGCATTCCCTACATCGTCAATATTGCCGCCGCTCCGCAGATCACGGAGCAGGGGTACAAATTCGTATTCCGCAACTTTCCGACGGCCGGGATGATTCTCAGCGACGCCTTCGCCAATCAAAAGGAATTGTTCGAGGCCGCGGGTGCGTCACCGAAGACCGCAGTGTTTATGCACATCAACGATACCTTCGGAACAGCGATGAAAGGCGGCATCGGAGCGGTGATGCCAAAATTCGACCTGCCGTACACACTCGTCGACACCATCGCTTATGATCCGGCCGCAAGGGATTTGTCGGTGGAAGTTGCCAAGGCCAAGGCCACAGGAGCCGACGCGCTATTAATGGTGAGCCGGCTCAATGACGCAATCCTGCTTACGCGTGAGCTAGTCAAGCAGCGCTGGTCACCGATGGCGATTCTGAGCATGGGGCCGGGCTGGTATGAGGATCAGTATCTGAAAACGCTCGGCAAGCTTTCCGACGGACCATTGAGCTTCGTGCCCTGGTACGATCCGAACAAGCCTTTGAGCAAAAAGCTTGAGGATGCGCTTGCCAAGGCTCACCCGGGCGTCAATCTCAATACGAACCATGTCTATACGTTCGAGGCGTTGCTCGTCGCCGCGGATGCGTATAAGCGGGCTGGCTCGAGCGATCCGAAGGCGCTCGCGGATGCCATCCGCAACGTAAATATCACTAACAATGTGAGCCCGGGTCCCGGCATTCAATTCAATGAAAAAGGCCAGAACGACAAGTTGAAGGGGTCGGCAATTCAGAATCGCGGCGGCAAGCTTGTGACCGTGGCACCGAAAACAGCCGCCAATGCAAAAGTAGAATGGCCGCTGAAGCCGTACGATAAACGCGGGTGATGCTTCGCTTTGCCCGCCATGTCTGTCATGGCCGGACAAAAGGCGCGGAGCGCCGTCTTCGCGCCCGGCGATGACAAATGAGGGCGTGAACGACCGTGCCGCCAGAAGTCTATCTCAACGTCGCCGTTGGCGGTGTATTGACCGGCCTTGTCTATGGCCTGATGGCCCTTGGTCTATCGGTGATTTTCGGGGTGGTACGCGTGGTCAATTTCGCTCATGGCGAGATGATGACCGTCGCGATGTATATCGCGCTGACTCTGTTTTCCGCCCTTCACCTTGATCCGTTGGTGATGCTAGTGCCGATTGCGGCGGTGTTGTTCGTTCTCGGGTACGCATTGCAGGCGGGCTTGATCAACAGCTTCATTTCCCGACCCGAGCACAACCAGTTCCTCCTGCTCATCGCCATCGCCATTATCATCGTGAACGCGCTGCTCATCCTTTTCGGTCCCGACTCGCAGAACGTACAAACGGCCTACGGCTATCAGAGCTTTCAGTATGGACCACTGATCGTCGACGCCACCAAGGTCTATGCAGCGTCCACGGCAATTGTGGTTGCTGCCGTCTTGTTTGGCTTTTTTCGTTACACACTGCTTGGCACCGCCATCCGCGCCTGCGCCGACAATCAGACCGGTGCGGTGGTGGTCGGCCTCAATGTAAAGCAACTCTATGCGCTGACTTTCGGTATCGGGGCTGCCTGTGTTGGCGCTGCAGGCTGCATGCTGTTGTTGATCTTCGATGTTACGCCCTCCGTCGGCCCGGCGTACACCTTGCTTGCCTTCGTTATCGTTATCACCGGCGGCCTGGGCTCCATGCCCGGTGCCATCGTCGGTGGCGTGCTCATCGGCCTGACCGAAGCAATTGCCGGTTTGTTGTTCACGCCCTCAGCGAAATCAATGTTTGTTTTCGCCATTCTTGTGATCGTGCTGCTCGTCCGGCCGCAAGGCATCATGGGCAAGAGGGCGGCATGATTGCTCGTCTGGCCGAGGGCGTCCGGCTGCGCACCTTGATCGCCTTGAGCGTTTTGCTTGTGTTGTTCATCACCGCGCCGCTTGCCGCAAGCGACTATCTGCTGACTGTGCTCACCTTAATTCTCTATTTCGCCTATGCCGGGCAGGCCTGGAACATCATGATGGGCTTTGCCGGCCAGCTTTCGCTCGGCCATGCGCTCTATGTCGGCCTCGGCGCCTACACGGCAGCGGCGCTGTTTGTGCATTTCGGCATCGGGCCATGGCTTGGGCTGCTCGTTGCCGTGCCGGTGGCGGCGGGCGCCGGCGCATTCATCGGCTTTCTCGCCTTCCGTTTTCGTGTCGCCGGCGTCTATTTCGCGATCCTTACAATTGCTGTTGCCGAATTTGCCCGTGTCGGCTTCGAACACCTGACTTGGACCGGGGCAACGGCCGGTCTTTTTCTGCCGGTCGCGCAATACACCCACAACGACGTGTGGAATCTGCGCGGTCATCCGGTGATGTTCTACTACATTCTGCTTGGCGCCACGGTGATCGCTTTCATTGGTTGTCGGGCGCTGCTGCAGAGTCGCATGGGCTATTTCTGGTTGGCCATTCGGGAGGATGAGGAGGCGGCCCGTGCCGTCGGCATCGACACTTTCCGTTACAAGATGATGGCTGTGGCGATATCGGCGGGGATGACGGCATTTGCCGGCGTGATCTATGCGTTTTACTACAACAATCTTTTCCCGGAACAAGTCTTCAACATCTCGCAGTCGATCCTGATCGTTCTCGCGCCGTTCGTCGGCGGTCTGGGCACGCTGTTCGGACCAATCCTGGGCGCCTTTGTGCTCGAAACGATCGCGGAGAGCACGCGCGTCCTGCTGGAATGGCTCGGCGTAGACTTGCCGGGTACGAACCAGCTGTTGTTTGGCGTGGTGTTATTGACGGTCGTGATTGTGCTGCCGGACGGTGTGTGGCCGTGGATTTGCAGGCAGATGGGTCTGACAGAGCAAAAGCCATGAACGCGCTCCTCAGCGTCTCATCCGTCAGCAAGCGGTTTCGCGGTCTGGTCGCGGTCGATCGGGTCAGTTTTGACGTGCCGGAACGCGGCATTTTCGCAATTATCGGCCCGAACGGCGCCGGCAAGACGACGCTTTTCAACACGATTGCCGGGGTGTTCTCGCCCGACGGCGGTACCGTTACGTTCGCGGGGAAACGGATCGACGGCCTTTCATCCGACCGGATATGCCGCCTCGGCGTGGCACGTACCTTCCAGATCGTGCGGCCGTTTCCAATGCTCACCGTTGAGGAGAACGTTATGGTCGGTGCGCTGCTTCACCGACATCCTCCGGCCGCTCGCGCACATTCACATGAAGTTCTGCGGCGGCTCGATCTTTACGCCAAGCGTGCGCAGCGCGCCTTCGCGCTCACACTTCCGGATCGAAAGCGTCTGGAACTTGCCCGTGCACTTGCCACCGATCCGAAACTGCTTTTGCTCGACGAGGTCATGGCAGGATTGCGGCCAACCGAGACCGATCGACTGGTCCATACTCTGAAAGAGCTTAACGGTGACAGCGGACTCACTATCCTGTTGATAGAGCATGTGATGCGCGCGGTCATGGCGCTTGCGACGCATGTTCTGGTGATGCACCACGGTGCGGCCATTGCCGAAGGCCCGCCAGGGGATGTCGTGCGCGACCGCGCGGTGATCGATAGCTACCTCGGCGCAGAGGCAATCATTTGATGCTCACCATCGAGGACCTCGATGTATTCTATGGCGACGCTCAAGCGCTCGATCGGGTTTCGCTCACGATTGATGAGGGCGCCATCGTCGCGATTGTCGGCGCAAACGGAGCCGGAAAAACCTCGCTCATTCGGACAATTGCTGGAATGCAGGGTCCTGCGCACGGCCGCATCCTGTATCGCGGCGTCGAAATTACCGGTTGGCCCAGTCATAAAATTTGTGATCTCGGCATCGGTCAGGTCGCTGAGGGCCGTCAGGTGTTTCCCTCATTGTCTGTGGCGGAAAATCTTGCGATGGGCGCCATGCTTGCGCGTGCCCGCGGCTTGCGCGAACAAAATTTTGCGAAGGTCTATGCGATGTTTCCAGTGTTGGCAGAGCGCCGCCATCAACCCGCAGGTACACTCTCGGGTGGCGAGCAACAGATGCTTGCCATCGGCCGATGCCTGATGGGTGAACCCGAGTTGATCTTGTTCGACGAGCCGTCGCTTGGTCTTGCGCCAACCGTTGTGCAGAACGTCCTGCGATGTGTACGTGATCTCAATCGTGGCGGGCTCACCTGCGTGCTCGTCGAACAGAATGTCGCAGTCTCGCTTAAACTCGCGAGTCACGCCTACGTGCTTGAGAATGGCCGGATCACGATCACAGGCTCGGGCGAGGAACTCCTCGGCGATGATCGCGTCCGGCGGGCCTATCTGGGACTCTAGTGCTATTTCAGAGGCGGACCGATGGTTACGGTCAACTTGCCGACGCCTTCGACTTCACATTCGATCTTGTCACCGGCGACCGTGGCGGCGACGCCCGAAGGTGTGCCGGTCATGATGACGTCGCCGGCTTCGAGCGCCACCATTTCCGATAGCTTGGCGATCGTTTCGGGGACGTTCCAGATCATCTGGTTGAGGTCGCCGTCCTGGCGTACCTGCCCGTTGACCTTGAGGACAATCTTGCCCTTGGTTGGATGTCCGATCTTGCTCGCCGGCATCAGCGGTCCACACGGCGCGGACGCGTCAAACGCCTTGCCGACTTCCCAGGGGCGTTTTACGTCGCGTGAGGCGATTTGCAAGTCACGACGAGTGAGATCGATCCCGACTGCGTACCCATAGATGCAGTCGTTTGCCTTGGCGACCGGAATATTGCGACCACCGCTCTTCAGCGCGACCACCAATTCCACCTCGTGGTGCATATCCTTGGTCAGCGATGGATAGGGCACAGTACCGCCATTTGGCACGATTGCGTCGGCAGGTTTGGCAAAAAAGAAAGGCGGGGCGCGCTCGTCCTGCCCCATCTCGCGGATATGCTCAATATAATTGCGGCCAACGCACCAGATCCGGCGGACCGGGAACACCTGGTCGGTATCTGCAACCGCGATTGCGGCTTGTGGCGCGGGCGGAATGACGTAGCGGCTGTCGGTCATGATGGATTGGCCGTTCGATAGAGTTGTGGCTGGAGGATGGGCCGGTTGCGAAGTACACGCCCCCGAAAAGATGGCTGTGGGTATCAGGTGTGATGCGCCGTCGTCAACCGCGCGCGCCTCATGAGGCGGCCACCGCGGCAACGGGGTCATGGCTTTCCTGTTCCTTGAGTTGCAGGCGGTAGAACGACGCATAACGGCCACCCGCGTGCAGCAGTTCATCGTGCCGTCCGGATTCGACCACGCGGCCATCCTCGACCACATAAATGCAATCCGCATGCGATACGGTGTGCAGCCGGTGCGCGATGACAAGAGTGGTGCGGCCTCTGCAAAGATGTTCCATAGCCTCGCGGACCTGCAATTCCGCCTCGGAGTCGAGCGCGGCGGTCGCTTCATCAAGCAGTATGATCGGTGCATTTTTGATGAGGGCCCGGGCGATAGCCACCCGCTGACGTTGGCCCCCCGAGAGCTGCAAGCCGTGCTCGCCGACCGGTGTGTCGTAGCCGCGTGGAAATGACATGATGAAATCATGTGCATACGCGGCTTTGGCGGCCGCCACGATCTCATCTTCGCTGGCGCCCGGTTTGCCGAATTCGATGTTCTCGCGGACGGTCCCGCGGAACAGAAATACGTCCTGTCCGACATACGCAATGTGCTGGCGGAGCGACCGGCGCGACACCTGGGTGACGTCCTGTTCGTCGATAATCACCCTGCCGAGTTTGGCGTCATAGAAACGCAGGATCAGATTGAATACCGTTGACTTGCCGCCGCCGGAAGGGCCGACCAGAGCGGTCAGCTTGCCGGGGTCGGCGGTGAACGAGATTCCACGCAGTACCGGTTCGTCGCTGCGATAAGCAAAATACACGTCATCGAACGTGAGGCGGGCTGTTTTGATTTGCAGATCAGGTTTGTTCGTATCGAGCGGTTCGCTCGGCGGGCTATCGATTACTTCGAACAATATCCTCACGCCGACCAGCGCGCTGTTGAGTTCAATATTGAGGCGGGCGAGCCGTTTGGCCGGCTCATATGCCAGCAAAAAGGCGGTAATAAATGAGAAGAATTGACCGGGGGTGGCGCCGGTTTCGATCACGCGGTAACCGCCATAGGTGACGGCCATCGCGATGGCGCAACCACCGAGGGTCTCCATTAAGGGACTGGCGCGATTGGACACGCGCGCCATCTTGTTGGCCTCGTACTCGACGGCAGAAACATTGCGGTCGAAACGCTCGCGCATGATATCTTCGAGGGTGAAGGCTTTGACAATGCGGATACCCTGAAGAGTTTCCTGCAATGTTTCGATGATGCGGGTGCCGCCGTGGAATTGGCTGCGCGCGATCGAGTAAATGCGTCGGACCAGCTTGCGCAGCATCAAGAATGCTGGCGGAGCGACCACGAAGCTGAAGAAGGACATCAGCGGGTCCTGCACCACCATTACGATGATCAAGCCGATTAGCGACAGCAGGTCGCGGCCAACAGAAGTGATCAACAGATTGATGACCTGTGTCGCCGCTGCAGCACCGGTCGACAGACGAGCGACAAATTCTGTGGAATGCCGGTCGGAGAAAAAGCTCAAACCTTCACTGAGCAGCTTGCTGAAAACCGCACGCTGATTGTCAGCAACGATGCGGTTGCCGATACGCGAGAGCATCACGCTGTGGCCGTATGTAGCCAAACCCTTGCAAGCGAACAACACGACGGTGATGACGCCGATCGTGATGATCCCCCGCAAACTACGATTCACATAGGCTTGATTGATGACGTCGCCGATCAAATAAGCGCTAAAGGCGGTGCAGCCAGCCGCCACCGCCATAAGCACAAATGCGACAGCGTACTTACGCCAATGCACCAGACCCTGTTCGGTGAGCAAGCGCCGGATCAGGGCGAAGGCGCGGTAACGGTCGTCGTCTGCGGTTGGCAAGCTGTGTTCGTTCATCCGCCCTCTGTGGGCTGTGAGTAGGCACTTTGGGGCAGGAATGACCGTCTCCTTGCCTGTGGGCAAAGGATTTTTCAAGCCAAAAACTGCGATGACGGAATGCGGCGAAAAGCGGCGATTTTGCGCGTCAAGCCACGCTACTCTTGCGCCGGGCCGCCAATTGCTTCTCCCACGCAAGGGCGTGGGCGACGATGGTATCAAGATTCTGAAATCGCGGGCGCCACGGCAACGTCGCACGAATTCGGTCGACATTCGCCACCACTGCCGGAGGGTCGCCTGGACGACGACCGGAAACCTCGACTGCGAAATCAGTTCCGCTTACGCGCCGCACTGCGTCGATCACCTCGAAAACGGAAGCGCCCCGGCCATACCCGCAGTTGAAAGTCGTGCTGGCTCCGCCGCTGCGCAAATAGCCAAGGGCCGCAGAATGGGCCTGCACCAGATCGCTGACGTGAATGTAGTCGCGAATGCAGGTGCCGTCCGGCGTCGGGTAGTCGGTTCCAAAGACGTTCATCTTTGGACGCTTTCCGATTGCAGTTTCGCAAGCGACCTTGATCAGGTGAGTCGCGGCCGATGTTGCCTGCCCGGTGCGCATCTTGGGATCGGCGCCAGCGACGTTAAAGTAGCGCAGAATTACGAAGCGCAGGTCATGCGCCTTGCCGGCGTCATGCAGCATGATTTCGGACATCAGTTTTGATGTTCCGTAAGGTGAAATCGGCACTGTCGGGGCGTTCTCATGCACCGACGTCGCGTCGGTCGTCCCGTAGACCGCGGCGGTCGAGGAAAAAATGAGCTGCCGAACGCCTGCTTTGATCGCCGTGTCAAGCAAGGCGCACGTGTTCATGGTGTTGTTGTTGTAATATCCGAGCGGGTCGGCGATGGAATCGGGCACCACGGTCGATGCGGCGAAATGGACTATGGCAGTCACGTTCTGCCGCGCGATAATTTCGCCGACCAAGGGTCGGTCGCCTGTGCTGCCAGCAACAAAGTGCACCGAGGCCGGTATCAAGAAGCGAAATCCGGTGGAAAGATTGTCGAGCACGGTCACCGACTCGCCCGCATCGACGAGGTCATGCACCATGTGGCTCCCGATGTAGCCGGCGCCCCCAGTGACCAGAACAGTCATGTCAGATGCCCTTCTTGGCCCAGCCAATGTGCTCATTCATCGTAAAAGCCGCATTCTGATCGCGCAGAGCGATGACATGGTTATGGCGGCATGCTTAATGACCGGTATATGAGCGCCGCAATCATGCCATGACCAACGTCCTTTTTATCAAGACTTCTTCTCTCGGCGACGTGATTCATCACATGCCGGCCTTGACCGATGCCCACAGGGAGCGGGGCGATGCGCCATTCACTTGGGTGGTGGAAGAAGCGTTTGCCCCACTGGTACGGCTCCACCCGGCCGTTGCCGAGGTTATCCCTGTCGCTTCGCGACGCTGGCGAAAGTCGCTATACACGCCGGCTACGCTGGGCGAGATTGCTGCGAGCCTTAGCGATATTCGGACACGACGCTATGACGATATAGTGGATAGCCAGGGACTGTTGCGCACTGCCCTCATTGCACGCGCCGCCCGCGGCCGCCGGAACGGTTACGACCACTCCAGTATTCGAGAGCCCCTCGCTTCGCTCTTTTACGATGTTCGCCATCATGTCGATCGCAATTTGCATGCCGTTGAACGCAATCGAATCCTGACGGGGTTGGCGCTCGGTTACAAGCCGCGGGGTGAGCCTGACTTTGGGCTTGACCGCCAGCGATTTGCCAAGGCGGCATCGGGCTACGTGGTATTTTTGCATGGGACCGCACGGCCAGACAAGCAATGGCCGGAGACGAACTGGATCGCGCTCGGTAAGGCCTTGGGCGGCGAACTGGTGTTGCCCTGGGGTAACGAAATCGAGCGCGCGCGCAGCGAGCGCATTGCTGCTCAATTGCCAGGCGCGCGCGTTGCAAAGCACGCGCCGTTAGATCAGGTCGCGCAACTGATCGCGGGCGCACAATATGTCGTTGGCGTTGACACAGGGCTGTTGCATCTTGCCGCCGCACTCGCTGTGCCGTTGGTTGCGATCTTCGCTGGCAGCAAGCCAAATCTGACTGGACCGGTTGGAAAGGGACCTATGCGTATTCTTGGGGACGATCGTATGCCGCCATCGGTCGACGATGTCGTCGATTCGATCGCTAAAGTCGTTTAGGGAAAGTCAAACTAGGCCGTGCCCGCCCGCAACAAGTCGTGCACGTGGATGACGCCGACCGGTTTGCCGGCTTCGACCGCAAATAGCGCGGTCACCTTCATCACATTGAGGATATCAAGGGTCTCGCTCAACAGTTGGTCCGGCCGCACGGTTTTCGGCGCCCGCGTCATCACATCCTCGACTCGGGCGTCGAGCAAATTGTCGCGCATATGCCGGCGCAAATCGCCGTCGGTGATAATTCCAACCAGAAGCCCGCGTGCATCGGTGACGCCGACGCAGCCGAAACCCTTGGCGGTCATCTCAAGGATCGCCTCCGACATGCGTGTACCGAACGGCGAAAGTGGCATTGTCGCGCCGGTATGCATGAGATCGCGAACAGCCTTCAGGAGCGTTCCAAGTTTTCCGCCGGGGTGAAGCAGGCCGAAATCGACCGCCGTGAACCCGTGGCTTTCGAGCAGTGCGATCGCCAACGCATCACCAAGCGCGAGCTGCACTAGCGAGGATGTTGTCGGGGCGAGATTGTGAGGGCATGCCTCGCGCGCCTGTGGCAGCGAGAGCACTACATCCGCAACCTTGGCCAAAGTGCTTTCGGAAATCGCGGTCATCGCGATCAGCTTGATTGCGTGGCGGCGTGAATAGTCGGCGATATTTTTCAGCTCGGCCGTTTCGCCGGACCATGAGAGAGCCAGAATCACATCATTGTTTGCGATCATCCCCAGATCGCCGTGACTGGCTTCGCTGGGGTGAACAAAAAAGGCAGGCGTTCCGGTCGATGCAAGCGTCGAGGCGATTTTGCGCGCGACGTGGCCGGATTTGCCCATACCCGTCACGATCACGCGGCCTTGCGCGGCGCGAATAAGGTCGACGGCAGCCGCAAAGGCAGTGCCGAGTCCGTCGCGCAATGCGGCGGCCAGCGCGTCAACGCCGCTGCCTTCGGCCTCCAGAGTTCGCAAGGCGGATGCGATTGCAGCCTGCGCACGGTCGCTGGTGATTTGAGCGGGTTTCGGTTTGGCCATGATGGGTTTGATACCACGAAAATGTTGTCACGTCAGGATTGCGTCGTCCATTCGTTAATACGAGGCCGGTAGGGCGGGGCTCTCCGCCGCTCATTTCATACGATATTTTGCGTCTGCGAGGATCCGCCGCGCTGTCGCGAGTACGGTTTCGACCGAAACGTCGTTGGTGCGCCGGTGCCGGACGGCATCATTGCCGTCGGTACGTGCGTTAGCCCGCGCATCATCATGTCCTTCCGGTTCAAGGATCGCGGCGATTGGATTGAGCGGCCTCCAATGCCAGGGACTGGTCGGGCCAAAGATTGCGACCGTCGGTGTGCCAATGGCCGCCGATATGTGCATCAACCCGGAATCGTTGGTGACTGCAAGATCAGCTGCCGCCAGCGCGAGTATCGCGTTGCGTACATCATTGCTGGTCAGATCCCGCACACGGCTGTCAGAACCCTGTACGATTTGTTTCGCCAGAGGCGTTTCGTTCGGCCCACCAAGTACCCATACCGTGGCACCATCTTTCGTGAGAGCTGCCGCCAATGCGGCGTAGTGGCCCACAGGCCATGCTTTGCCAGCGCCAACCGCGCCTGGCGATAGCGTGATAATGGGACGAACCTCACTCGCGAGCCCTCGTTGCGCACGCCACGAATCCAATTCCTGGGCTGTCACTTTTAGTTCGGGCAGCGGCCACTCGGTCGGCGGCACGGCTCCTTGCGGAAGCGCGAGCACACCCATCTGGTCGATCATACGCGGCAGTTTGCGCTCGCCGAAGCGCACGTCGTTGAGCAAGCCAAAACGAAATTCACCAGCAAAGCCCGTTCGTATCGGTATTCCGGCGAGCCACGGTGCGAGAGCCGCCTTCCACTTGCGTGACATGACGAGCGCCTGTCCGTAGTGGCCCTCGCGCAGCCGGCCGGCAAGTTCTCGCTGCAAAGCCACGCCAAGTCGCCGGCGTGGCAAATCGGTGATGATCGCCTGCCGGACGCCAGGCATGTAGTCGGCGAGGGGTGCGCACAGCGCATTGCTGATGATGTCGACCGGCCGTTCGGGAACATGCGCGCGCAGCAGTTTGACGACTGAATGGCATCGGACGAAGTCGCCGATCCACACAAAAGGGACGATCAGCACCGGCGCGGCATGATTAAAGTCGTGCCTCATGGATCTGGTGCCGCGTTCCCCGTTTCGGCCCCGGTAAAAGGCCATAGGGCAGGCGTTAGCGTGCACGGCCACTGCCTGTCCAGTCGCGATTTTTACCCTGTTCCCGGCCATTTGCGTGGCTAAAGGACGTAAGATTGCGCTGAGCGCCTGACTGGGGCAAAGGTTTGCCGCAGAGAGCGCGGCGGCGAGGGGTCAAGATGTTTTTGGTTACCGGCGGAGCCGGGTTTATCGGATCGAACGTGGTCGCCAGCCTCAATGAGGCGGGCGCGTCCGACGTCGCGGTCAGTGACAAGCTGGATCACGATGACAAGTGGCGCAATCTTGCCAAGCATCATATCGTGGACATGGTACCTCCGGCCGAACTGGCCCGTTGGCTCGACGCCCGCAAGCTCGACGCCGTGATTCACATGGGCGCGATCTCCGACACCACGGCCACTGATGGCGACCTGGTGATGGAGAACAATTTTCGTGCGTCCGTGCGCCTGCTCGACTGGTGCACGGCAACCCGCACGCCCTTTATTTACGCCTCATCGGCAGCAACCTACGGCGATGGCAGCCATGGTTTCGACGACGACTGGTCACTTGACGCATTGCGCAAGCTCAAGCCGATGAATCTTTACGGCTGGAGCAAGCATCTGTTCGATCTTGCGGTGGTGGACCGCTACGTGAAGAAAGAAAAAATGCCGCCGCATTGGGTCGGCCTCAAGTTCTTCAATGTGTATGGACCGAACGAATATCACAAAGGTCACATGGCCAGTGTTTTGGCCAAGGTTTTCGATCTCGCCAGGTCAGGCCAGCCTGTGCGTCTGTTCAAATCGCGTCGTGAGGGTATTGCGGATGGCGACCAGCGCCGTGATTTCGTCTATATTGATGACGCCATTTCCGTTCTGCGCTGGCTGTTGGACGCAACGGGGATAAACGGAATTTTCAATGTTGGGAGCGGCAAGGCCGAAAGCTTCCGCGACATGATTAGCGCTATGTTCGACGCGCTTCGCCGGCCTGTGAATATCGAATATATTGACATGCCTGAGGCGATCGCTGGGCAATATCAATACTTCACCGAAGCGCGCATCGAACGATTGCGTCACGCAGGCTATAACGCCGACTTCATGCCGCTCGAGGCCGCCGTGAATCAATACGTCACCGGCTATCTTAATCTCGACGACCGCTACCGGTAACGCGATGTACGATTTCGACAAACATCTTGCCGCGCTCTCGGAGCAGACGATCCTTTGCATTGGCGATCTAATGCTGGATGAGTTCGTCTATGGCGAGGTCTCCCGCATTTCGCCTGAAGCGCCCACGCCGGTGATTGCGGTCAAACGTGCCGAACTGATGATCGGCGGCGCGGGCAATGTCGCCCGCAATCTGGTCGCGCTCGGGGCGCGCTGCATTTTTGTGGGTGCCGTTGGGGACGACGAGGCGGGTGCCGCCCTGACGAAGGCGTTGGGCGCCCATCCTCTGATCGAATTTCATCTCGTCGTCGATGGGGGCCGCCAAACCACGCGCAAGGTCCGTTTTGTCTCAGAACACCATTCGGCGCATTTGCTGCGGGCCGATTGGGAAACCCCTTCAGCTGTGGACGCTGGCAGCGAGGATGCGCTGATCGGGCACGTGATAAGGGCGATGGCGCGGGTCGGCGCGGTGGTTCTGTCCGACTATGCCAAGGGCGCGCTCACTCCGCGCGTGATTCGCGCCGTGATCGACGCCGCGAACGAACGTGGCAAACCCGTCCTGGTCGATCCAAAAGGGCGCGACTACAGCATCTACCGTGGTGCCACTCTCATTACGCCCAACAGGCAGGAGCTTGCCGACGCCACGCACAGCCCGGCAAGGACCGACGAAGAAATCGCGGCGGCTGCGGCGCAGCTTGCCGATTCGGCTGGCGCAAAAGCTGTTCTGGTGACGCGCAGCGAGGCCGGGATGACCCTTGTGAGCGGTGGCGCGTCCGTCCATATCCCTGCCTACGCGGTCCGCGTTCGCGACGTTTCGGGCGCTGGCGACACAGTCGTGGCTGTCCTTTCTGCGATGTTGGCCATGAAGGCGGATTTTGAATCGGCCATGCGTGCCGCGAACGCCGCGGCTGCCATTGTGGTCGGCAAGCGCGGCACAGCAACCGCTTCTGTTGCCGAGCTTCGTACGCGGATATTGCCGGCGGCGACACTGGCGCCTCAGGAGAAGATTATTTTCGATTGGGCTGTACTCGACGACCATCTCGCCGAGTGGCGGAAACAGGGTTTGCGGGTCGGGTTCACCAATGGGTGCTTCGATCTCCTGCATCCCGGGCACGTCAAACTGTTGGCCGGCGCGCGGGCGGCTTGCGATCGACTGGTTGTAGGCCTCAATGGCGATGCATCGGTTACGCGACTGAAAGGTGCAGGCCGTCCCGTGCAGGCGGTACAGGCGCGCGCGGAAGTGCTGGCGGCCCTTGAGGCGGTTGACCTTGTTGCTGTGTTCGATGAGGACACACCGGAAAAGCTCATCAGCCGCGTAAAGCCGACCGTGTTGGTTAAAGGCAGCGACTACACCCGTGAGGAGGTCGTCGGTCGCGAGATCGTGGAGGCGCTCGGAGGCGAGATTGTCTTGATCGAGGTCGTGCCAGGCCATTCGACCACATCGATGGTCGAACGCACACGCGCATCGAAGACACGTTCGTCCCGGTGAAAGAATCGATCGTGGCTCGCGAGGTCTCCGATCACGAGATGCGGCTGGTGGCTGCATTCTTTGGCACTGCCAAAGGCTATTTTGTCGAAGTCGGCGCCAACGATCCGCGCGAGCGCTCGCAAACATGGCTGTTGGAGCAATCCGGATGGACAGGCGTCCTGATTGAACCGCAGCCCGATCTTGCGGCCGAATTGCGTGCCAGGCGCAATTCCAAAGTCTTCGCTTTCGCCTGCTCTTCGCCCGAAAATGCCGGACGCGAACTGCCGCTTCATGTCGCGGGCCCGCTATCGTCACTTGATCGCAGGCACATGGCGCCGGGGGCCATGCCTGAACGCATCATCACTGTGCCGATCCGGACGCTGGACAGCATTTTGGCCGAAGCAGGTACGCCGACCAATTTCGATTTTCTGTCGATCGATGTGGAGGGTCACGAAATCGAGGTGTTGCGAGGTTTCGATATCGCCCGTTGGCGGCCACAGCTCGTCCTGCTCGAGGATCACGTGGCCGATTTGTCGAAGCATCGGTACCTCCTAGCTGCCGGCTACCGCATTATCAGGCGTTATGAAAACAACGGCTGGTATGTGCCACGCGAGTCAGCGGCCATCCGCCAATGGTCGGATCACTGGGAGGTTTTGCGCAAATACTATTTGGCGCTGCCATTCCGGGTGCTGCGCAATCTTTCCAGGCGCGTTCGCAAACCCATCAGGTCTTGACGTCGCGCCGGATTGCCTTGCCGGCCGGCGGCTGCCAGCCTTGCGTTTCTTCGTAGCGCTTGGCGTAGCGATAGAAGGTTCCCTCGAAATTTCCGAAAGCAATGACAAAGCCGGCCCAGCCGTCGATGAAGCCAAGCTTGAAAATGTAATGCTTGATGAACGACCATGCGCCATGGCCGAAAGCACTGACCATCGATACGCGCTTGTTTGCGAGCTTCGGCACGCCGAGCGTGGAATAGCGGTTCATCTTGGTGATGACTTCTTCCAGATTGCGGAAGGGAAACTGCCAGATCGCGTTCTGCAAGGTACCCGCTGATCGCCCGCCAAGCACTTCGAACCCCTCGTGCACCGGTTCAAGAGTGTAGCGAATGCTGCCTTTGCGAAAGAGCTGCGGTTGGCGGAAATTCGGATACCAGCCCGAGCCCCGGATCCAGCGGCCCATCATGTAGCTGCGCCGCGGCACCATGTAGATTTCATGCGGAGGTGAACCGGCCAGCAGCGCCAAAATCTCATCGCGGACCGCCATGGTACAGCGTTCGTCGGCATCGAGGCTGAAAATCCAGTCGAAATCGCAGGCTTCTATCGCACGATTGCGCAGATCGCCAAAACCCTTGAAAGGCACGTCGACGACTCGTGCGCCAAGCGAACGTGCAATCTGGGCAGTACGGTCGGTGCTGAATGAATCAACCACGACGACTTCGTCCGCCCACAGCACGCTGGATATGGCTGCTTCGATTTTTTCCGCCTCGTTATAAGAGAGAATATAAGCCGATATTTTTTGCATAATCTGACGGAGCCCGTTGAGGCGTGGGAGTCGGCACTAAGTTAACATTGACGGGCGCACAGGCCCTAGGGGTTTGTCGCCGCAACCGACTTCGGCTAAAGGCTGGGGAAGAGGGCATCCGTGGCCGAACTGATTTCCATCATCGTTACGACCTATAACCGTGAAGATGCGCTCGACGCGGTCTTGCGGTCGCTCGCGCGACAGGATGATAGCGATTTCGAAGTCATTATTGCCGACGATGGTTCAGGTGAGGCCACCACAAAGCTGGTCGACGCCTGGAAAGTGAGATTCGGTCGCCGTCTCGATCACGTCTGGCACACCGACCGCGGTTTCCGGGCGGCAGAAATCCGAAACCGCGCGATTCTGGCCGCCCGCGGCGCCTATTGTGTTTTTCTGGACGGTGATTGCATCGTGCGGCCAGACTTTATCGCCACCCATCGTCGGTTGGCGGAGCCAGGATGGTTTGTCACGGGCAATCGCGTTTTACTTTCGGCGGAACTTACAACGGAAGTGCTGCGGGAAAAGCTCAACCCAGCGAGTTGGGGCTTTGGGCGTTGGTTCGCCGAACGCTGGCATGGCGGTGTCAACCGCCTGTCGGCGTTACTGCATCTGCCGCTCGGACCCTTGCGCCGGGTCCGTCAAGGGGTCTGGCAGGGCGCAAGATCATGCAATCTCGCCATTTGGCGGACAGATCTTGATTGCATTGATGGCTTCGATGCGGACTACAGCGGGTGGGGTAAGGAAGATTCCGATATCATCATACGCCTGCTACATGCCGGCGTCCGCCGCAAGGATGGCACGTTTGCAACGGGCGTGCTCCATCTTTGGCATAGAGACGCCGATCGTTCGCAGCTAGCTGAGAATGAGCGGAAGCTTGCCGGGGTTGCCGCTGGCGATCGCATCCGCGCACGGCAGGGCCTATCGGCGCTTCAGGGTGTGTCTTCAGTCACGACGAGTGTGAGCTAGCCATGGCTGGATTTTCAAAGGGCTTCACTCAAGAGAAGCTCGCATCCATCGCGGACGGACTTGTCGTGGCATTGGCCGTGTCGCTGCCTTGGTCAACCTCCGTGACCGGCATTCTTGCTGTATCCTGGGTGCTCACGTTGATCCCCACGCTACAATGGACAGATATACGTCGCGAGCTCTCGGCGCTCGCCGGCGGCTTGCCTGTTTTGCTCGTCGTGCTCGGCGTTGTCGGGATGCTATGGACGGATGTCACGCTGCTCGAGCGCTGGAAAGGCCTCGATTCATTTTTAAAATTACTGGCTATACCGCTGTTGTTCGCTCAGTTCCGCCGATCTGGAAACGGCGAGTGGGTGTTCGTGGGTTATTTGGCTTCGTGCGTCGCATTGCTGGCCGCGACGGCCATAGTCATGGTGACACCGTTAGCATCTAAGCTGATTCACGAACTCGATGGCAATGTGTTGGTAAAAAATGCGCCGACACAAGCTGGTGAGTTCGTCACCTGTATATTTGGGCTGATGTTCCTGGCGCATGAAGCTGCGGAGCGCAGGAGGTGGGTTTGGCTATTCGGCTGTACGGCGATCATCTCCGCGATGGTTGCCGATATTGTTTACTTATCGGCAAGCCGCACGATCCTGGTTGTTGCTCTGATTTTGCTCGTACTGTTTGCAATCAAAAGACTGAAAGCCAAGGGTATCGCTGTGGCATTTTCCAGCGCAATCGTGATTGGAGTCATTGCTTGGACCACGTCGCCTTACCTGCGTGGACGGACCGAGGCAATTCAGACTGAATTGCAAAAATACGAAGCGACCAACGCGAGAACATCTTCGGGTGAGCGAGTTGAATTCTGGAGAAAATCGATTGAATTCGTCCTGCAATCACCGGTGTTCGGTCATGGGACTGGATCGATCCATGCGCTATTCGAAAAGTCGGCGGCCGGACAAACTGGCGCTGCGGGGGTTGCCTCCACCAACCCGCACAATCAGACGTTAGCGGTGGCGATCCAGCTGGGACTTGTCGGGGCCGCCGTACTATGGGCGATGTGGATAGCCCATCTGCTGCTGTTTCGCGGCAATAGCTTCGCCGAATGGATTGGCTTGATCATTGTGGTGCAGAATGTCGTGGGCTCGCTTTTCAATTCGCATTTGTTCGATTTTGTGCAGGGCTGGGTCTATGTCGTCGGTGTTGGGGTTGCCGGTGGAATCGTGTCGAAAGTGCGTGCAACAGAACAACTCCGGTAACAGCGACACGATCGTGGCGCGGTAGAGCGTTCACGGATTAGTTTGGACGAAGCCGATTCCAACGTCTCTGCATAAATGCAAGGGACCATGCCCGCGGCAGCAACTTGGGCAGCAGGGCAAAGACGCGGTTGGGCTTTCCGGGGACGATCACACTCTGCTTTCCCATCAAACCTTTATATCCGGCTCGGGCTACCCGTGATGCGGAGCGAATGAGAAGCTTGGGCAAATAATGGGGCGGGATTCCAGCGCGGCTAAAGAATTCGGTTGGGACAGGACCGGGACAGAGCGCGCAAACCTGTACACCTTCACCGGCCAGTTCGTAGTGCAACGCCTCGGTAAAGGACAGCACGTATGATTTTGTAGCGTGATAGACGGCCATGCCGGGGCCCGGAATGAAAGCGGAAATGGAGGCGACGTTGAGGATGCCACCGCCATGCCTCTTGACGCTTGCAACAAAGCGCAACGAGAGGTCCGTCAGGGCGCGAACGTTGAGGTCGATCATGGCCAGCTGACGCTCACGGTCGAGTGTGGCCGCCTCGCCCAGCAGCCCGAAGCCTGCATTGTTGATAACATATTGCGGCTCCAGGCCTTGCTCAGCCAATATTTCGGCCAGTTGACCCGTTCCATCGGCAGTACTCAGATCGATGGCAACCACGTGAGGCCGAGCGTATCCCTTCGCTGAAATTGCCTCCGCCAATGCGTCAAGTTGCGGTTTCCTTCTTGCGGCAAGGACCAAGATATGGCCATGGGCCGCGAAAACGTGGGCGAGCGCCGCGCCGATGCCCGCCGACGCGCCGGTGATGAGGCAAACTGGTTGAATGGATGACATCGCCGTCCGAATGCCCGATATTACATAGTCATGTCTGATCTTAGCGGAAAAATCGTTCTGGTCACTGGGGCCGCAGGCGCGATTGGCAGCGCCATCATGCAAGCGATCAAGCAAGCCTCTGGCACCGCAATCGGCGCAGACCTCCCCGCCAAACCTGGCATCGATACGGCGCTCGATGTCTCTCTCGAAGCTGACTGGCAGCGGACCACAGCCGATATTGAACACAAATACGGCCGGCTTGACGGGCTCGTGAATGCCGCTGGCGTCGTCGCGGTGGGCAGTGTTGAAATGACCGAGTTCGCCGCCTGGCGGCGCGTTATGAACGTCAATCTCGATGGTACATTTCTCGGCTGTCGGTATGCCTTTCCATTGTTGCGCAAAAAAGGTGGCGCAATCGTCAACCTGTCGTCGGTACTCGGAATAGTTGGCGGAGCAAACCTTCTTGCCTATTCCGCATCGAAGGGCGGCGTTTCCTTACTCACCAAGTCGGTAGCCCTGCATGGAGCGCGCTACCAGCCACCCGTGCGATGCAATGCCGTCTGCCCCGCATTTATAGAAGGGCCGATGGTCGATGAAATCGTGCAGGGCACCCGCGATGCCAAGATCGTATTGCAAAAACTTACTGCCGAGGTTCCGCTCGCCCGTATGGGACAGCCAGAAGAAGTTGCTGCCCTCTGCGTTTATTTATTGTCGGACCAAGCGGCTTTCATCACCGGCGCGCTTGTTCCGATTGATGGCGGACTGACCGCACGCTAGGCCAGCATGACGTCGTGAAAGATTGAAGGACGCCTCGGATGACCATACGCGGAATCGCCGGAAGCATCCTGCTGGCGGCGGCGGTAACTTCTGCGGCAGCACAGCTTTCATCGCATTGGCAGGCGTGCACAGGAAATCCAGGCATTGATTGGGACACCCAGATCAGGAGTTGCACCGCCCTCATTCTGTCAGGCACGGAATCAAAAGAGAATGTCGCGATAGCGTTTTACAACCGCGCATTGGCGTATGAGAACAAGGAGAAGTACGACCTTGCCATCGCCGACTATAGCGAGGCGATTCGGCTCAATCCGAATGACGCTGATGCATATTTATATCGCGGTCTCGACAAGCAGAGGACCGGAGACAAAGCCGGCGCAGAAGCCGACATTGCGGCCGCAAAACAAATGAATCCGAACATCGGAAAATGAGATCAGCCGTGGCTTCTCGCGTTTTTTATACGCGCCGCTAACGTTGGGCGCCGGAAGCTGCCCCACCGGTCTGTGAGTGCGTTAAATGCGTCACCTGCGGCTTTTCAGCCGACGTGGACGCAGGCGCCGCAAACCTCAAAGCCTTTTGTGGCTTGCCGCCGTTCAAATCACGAAGGCCTTCGACATAATCCTTTGGTTCCATCCAAATAAATGTGGGCGTCTTCAGGCCAAGGGATCCCGCAATATCATTTCCGAAGGACACGCAGTTTCGCAAGAGCGCGTGCCACACCTGCGTCTCGGACTTCAATTTGCTAATATGTGCGGAGACCTTTTTGTAGGTCGCAGCATCCACCATGACGCGATAGCGAGCGGTCACATATTTTTCTTCGAGGTCGCCGTCGCTAGCTCCGGTTTCAGACGGCACGAACAACAGATGGCCGAGTGTCCAGGTCACAACGCTGCAGTTGTCGCAATTATTCGCGTCACCTGCTGGATGCAGGCCTGCGATGTCGCTTTTTATGATTTCTCCTCGGCCGTTTACCTGGCCGTAGATAACGTACATGTGACCGTAACTCGCGGCGGATCGCGCACGGAATTCGACGAAGTACGGCTTGTAGGAGCTTTGTGGTGTTTTGGGGCTAGGTGTCGCGATCGCCGCTTCGGGGTTGGGCTCATTGGCCAAAATCGCCGAGTTCGCAAACCCGAGCGAAAATGCCGCCACGCAGAGCGACACCAAACCGCAGCACCAGTTACCCCGCATGCTCAACTCCTAAGTCTTGAGGTCAATTGCCTCATGTCAGGCGTCGAGCAGTTTTCGGGATAACAGCCCGACATCGACCAGCCAATTAAAGGGGAGAGAGACCAGGGAACTCTGATCTCTCCTCCTCGCAGTCTGGGTGTTGGACTTCACCCCCTAGTTTGAACAACCGGGGCTTTTCCCTTACCAACCGGAGCTTTGCCCTTTCCGACACAGCCCGAAAGGCCAAGAGCGAGCACTAGGGAGCAAACAACTACGAGTAGTTTCTTCATGAGGCACCCCACCAGTTAAACCAATCAAACGACTATCGCGGTTCGTGGTTAACAACTAGTGCGGAAAAGCCACAGCCCCCAATATTCGGTTACATTTCCAATACAAATCAACCGGAAGGACAGCGTCCCTGATCTCCGCCCTCAGGAGTGAGCGCGTCGATAATTCACGTTAAAATAGAGGGAGATATTCGCAATAACCGGTGGCGAGCCACTAGCGATATTCTTCGCAACTTCCCACCAAGGGATACCGGTCAGGGTAGGCTTTTTTCAAGGTTGCTTCGACCTGCTTAATCGCAGTCTCGCAGGCGGCTTTGGTGGCATAGCGCGGCGACGGTTTAACCTCGATGCCGGGCGGCCGCTCCATGAACTGCCAGTATGCCAATGCTGGTACAGCCGGCAAAACGAGGGCGCTGATGGTGGCCCCAATTCCCGCAAAGCTAATAACGTGCGATTTCATGGCTTCCGTGCCCTTGCTTACCGCAAAACAACAACCGTCGTACCCACGCCGACCCGAGCGTACAGATCCATAATATCGGCGTTGTGCATGCGTATGCACCCGTGCGACACGAATCCGCCGACGGAACTTGGGTTGTTGGTTCCATGAATGGCGTATTGACCCCCGCCGCTGAGTGTAAGGGCCGCCGCGCCCATGGGGTTTGAGGGGCTCCCACCCGGGACGACTGCGGCCAGCCGGGAATAGTCCTTTCTGATCGAGGCGGGAGCCTGCCAGGCCGGTTTGATGTATTTGCCGTCGATGGAAGTTGTTCCTGCCCACGCCATCCCGGCCTTGCCTACGCCCACGGGATAGCGGATCGCTTCTCCGGCGCTGGTAACATAGTAGAGACGACGTTCGTTTGTCTTTATGATAATCGTGCCCGAGGGATAGCCGCTTAAGTGAACAATTTCGCGGGCCCCGGACGACGAGGGAGCCAGGAAGGCGATACCAATAACGGCAATCATGCCGAGAGAAGCGATACGCATACTCACCGCACCTCGATTGAATAATCTACCCCCTCCAATTTTCCATTAGAGGGCAGCCATGGTCAATATTGCACGTTATCACGGCCAGCATATCGGAAAGTGCCAGTTAGCGTTACTTTCGAGATGAGTTCATGAGGGCGCAGACAGCCACCGCAATAGTTTGGTTCGCTGGGTTGGTCGGCTGGTACATCATCCGGCATCCCTTTGCGCGAAGGGCAAGAAAAATCGAGGTCCAGAAGTCGTTTTACGATTTGCGAGAGTCGCTTCTTCTCGCCGTTGCATCGCTTGGGTTGTTTGTAATTCCGGCCATATACGTTTTGACGGGATTTCCGAAATCACTCGATCGCCCTTTCGTCCCGGCGATTGCGTGGTTGGGTCCGGTAGCGCAGTGCGCGGCGTTATGGCTCTTCCGTCGCAGCCACGTCGATCTCGGACGAAATTGGTCAATCTCTCTGCAAGTTCGCGACCACCACGCACTGGTTAAGGATGGCGTGTACCAGTTTGTCCGGCATCCGATGTATTCTTCGTTTTTCTTATTGGGCGTAGCTCAGATTTTGCTGCTGCCAAATTGGTTCGCAGGTGGTTCCGGGCTTGTTGGAGCAGGCATCCTCTATGCCTTCCGCGTGAGGCGGGAAGAACAGATGATGCTTGAATCGTTCGGTGAGGAATATCGAGCGTATATGACGGATACCAAACGCCTGATCCCTTGGATGCTGTAGCTCGCGGAGACAAGGTTGCGCGGAAAATTCATTCCTCTGTCTTTGCCGCGACGTACGGCAATCGACCTGCTGCATTTTGCCTCGGCCATCCCTACCGTTCCTGTGCAGCGGCTGATGTCGCTGCAACCTGTTGTCAGTGCAAGAGCCGCCTGTAGCGATCGGCCTCGATGGACTGCCATTTTTGTAAAGGCTTACGCGCTCACAGCGCGCGAGTTTCCGGAATTCCGGCGGGCCTATATCAAGCTCCCCTGGCCGACCCTGTACGAATACCCGTTAAGTAACGCGAGCATTATCATCGAACGAGATTACCAGGGCGAGCTCGGGCTTTTCTCGATATTGATCAAAGACCCGGCGGCACGGCCGTTGCATGACATTGGGAAAATTCTCCACCATGCCTCGAGCACCCCGGTTGATGCGATCAAGGATTTCCAGCGATCGATGCGCTTTGCCGCGCTTCCTCGTCCGCTGCGCCGACTGTTGTGGTGGGTTGGATTAAACTTCGGAAGGCAGCGATCGAACTTCTTCGGTACGTTCGCCGTATCTGTTTATTCCGCGCTGAATGCTGAATCGTTGCATCCCTTGACACCTTTGACGACAACCTTGAATTACGGCGTGATAGACAGCGAAGGCAAAGTGACCGTACGCATTATCTATGACCACCGAGTCGTCAATGGTGCGACTGTGGCCCGAGCCCTCGCGCGGCTTGAGGAAATCCTCAATACATCCCTCGTAGAAGAAATAAGATCGCAAGCCGGCCGTGCTCAAGCGTCTTAACTGACTCGCACCCGTGAATTCCATGCGTTGGGCCCTACCTTTTGCCAAAGCCCGACGCAAGCTGGCGAGTACGTCACCTGTAATTCTTTTGCGCAGCCAATCTTAATGACATACAGGGCTGTCTAGGGTTTGGGAGAAACGAACCATAAAGCGGAGCCTTGGAATCGTGCTCTTTTG
>DATAPP010000159.1:0-2374 GCA_036265125.1 Pseudolabrys sp.
ATGTCCGCTTTGGTGTCAAAAATGTCCGCTATTACCCCAAGAGCGGACATTAGGCGGCTGAGTCAGAATGTCCGCTTTGGGCCAGAAGCGGACACTGCTCTCATCAATTGCGAGTCCGATTTGTGCCTCAACCCGGCGGAATGAGGGACGACAAAACCTGCTAAGGCCGTCACGTCTTATGTGTCTGGCAACGCGCCTAAGGGCGAAACTGACCGTTGCGCCTAATGTCTGACGTCCTCGACCGATCGAGCAAGCATCACTTACGGGAGAAATAATCATGAGCGACTGGCTGCACAATCTGCCAATCTTGTGGATGACTGTGGTCGTTTTTGGCTTAACGTACTTGATAACGGCAGCAATCCAAGGGCTCGTCACTGCCCTCGCGAAGGCGAGCGAGCGCGTGCATTTAAAGCGGTCTCTAGCGGAATGCTGTCGCCATTGGCCATTATTTTTGGCTTGTTTGTCGTGTTTACTGCCGCGCAGGTCTGGAACGATAGCGAACGAGCCAATGCGGCGGTCGATCGTGAAGCGAGCGCGCTCAGAGCCGTCGTGCTCCTCGCCGCTGCCTTTCCGGGCGAATCTGAATCGCGGTTGCGAGCCCTTATCCGCAGCCACATTGAGCAAGTCACAACTCAGGAATGGCCGATGATGGCCAGGGGCACCGCTTCCCTGCGGCTTGCACCGCCTTTACTTGCCGAGGCGCTGCAGTTGACACTTTCCCTGAGCCCCAATAGTGAAGGCGCGAAAAATGCGCAGCGTGAAATCGCCACTGCGCTCGAAACCGCATTCGACGCTCGTCGACAGCGCATCATCATTAGTCAGTCTCAAGTGAATTTAGTGAAGTGGCTCTGCTTGTTTGTTCAAGCTGCTGCAGCCTTATTCGCGATTGCAATGGTCCACTGCGACAATCGGATCGCCTCTGCCATCTCGCTTGGCCTGTTTGCAACTGGTGTCGCCGCGTCAGTGTTGCTAATCGCCGCGCACGACCGGCCGTTCACGGGCGAGATCTCAGTTGGGCCCGGGCCGCTTCTACAGGTCTCTCCAGGCGCTAATCAGTAACAGACCAACCAGAGATACTGTTGAAGCGCGATGAATCGGAACGCGCTACGACAATACCGTGCAAATGCGCGTTTTTGTGATGCATGACACAGCGAAGCTGGACGGGCGCAATTAGGGTGAGGGTAATTCGAGAGCGGTAGGCTCTGGCGAAAAACCCAAAAGGAAGCACCGATGCGTACCTTGTTCGGCCTCGCGATCGTAGCTGTCGCCGCATTCACAGTCTGGTCAGTCGAACCGACCGTTGGCAAAACCCCGTCCATCGTTTCCATGGATCCCCATGGCATGATGGTCCGCACCACCAATCTGCCACAAGCTCACTACGACGATTACAGCACCATCTACTAACAGGTAGCGCGGTCGGACCATCGATCTTCGAGGTAGGCGGCCCGTCGCCTTTAAAACCCTGGTCGCTTGCCTTGACGACCAGGGCGCCGTTTATATCGCCGATGGTCATCGCAGCGCTGTTTACACCCACCTATGACCGTGAGGCTTCAGTGAACCGATTTGTCGGGCCGAAACGGATCGTAGGGATAGCCGGCGTATACGAGGCTGGCGTCACCACTGGAGCTTAGCAGTTCTTCCACCTTCTCGACCGTTTTGCCGATTACGCTAAGAGACTCGCCAGCTTGAAGCTGGTGCTTAACCTCGATCAGTGACCGGTTGGCGGCATCGAGTCGTCGCGCAAGGATTCCAGCCACGTAGAGGGCGACTGTTGGATCGCCAGTAAGCATCGCCTGCGCGTCGGCGACATAGAACTCAGATTGCTCCAAGGTTCTCACGTCCGCCGTGTGGGAGGATGGCCTGCTCGCCAAATACCGAGCCGGGCGCCGATACGCTGGCGATCTTCTCCCCATCCTTGATGACCTCTACGGCGCCACTTCTGAGGAAAAGCAGCCGACCCGTCTTTGAGCCCGCGGCTAGCACAACTTCGCGGGCTTGATGCTTTGCTATGGGCAGCCCTGCAAGTCTTCTTTCGAAGGTTGCGGCGTCTGGAATGAGTGACGGCATGCTCGTCTCCTTCTTTCCGGCTCGTGGAGTAAATTATTTGATGCCGAGATTGCAAAATTGAGTTTGGACCGAAGTCCAATTGTACCGTATGGCGTCGCGGTCGAATCCCGACTGTCAAATAACCGCGAAGGTGCGACTTAAAAAGCGGCATCGTTAGAGGGATAACCATGCACCATTTCACATTCCCCGGGCCAGTCAGTTCATCGGCTGCGGTCCGCGCGAAGGAGTGAAATTTCCGGACGGCACCGCGTTCCCATCACGCGGATTGTTTTGGAACAGGATGGTCACATGCACTGCATCCTCGTCA
>DATAPP010000160.1:0-4531 GCA_036265125.1 Pseudolabrys sp.
CGGCTATAGGTTTCGCCGGTGATCGGATCTCTGATGTTACAGATCAAGACCAGCGTCGTTGCTGGCGTGAACGGGTCGAGAAAGGCCGTGGTTGGGTCGGGCACGACCAGCATGTCGCTTTCCTGGATCTCTTGGAAACCGCGGATCGACGACCCGTCAAAGCCGATGCCCTCGCTCATTGCATCGGCATCCACCGCGCTTGGCGGGATGGAAAAATGCTGCCAGGTGCCCGGCAAATCCGTGAAGCGCAAATCGATCATCTGGACGTTCTCGGCCTTGATGGTTTTGAGGACATCGTCGGCTGTGGAACAATTTAGAAACATTTGCTGCCCTCCCGCGTCTAGTAGCGCTCGATCGTCAATCCGATGCGGCGACGTTCACCTGCAAGCAATTCTTGTCGGACTTACTTTAGCTTTCGTGCGGCCCACGCATTAGCTTCAGCGCTGCTTCGATGTGCCTCCAAATTTCGGCCTCTTCTTTCTTGCCTTCCTGTTCGAAAGCACAAGCGTTTTGGGCGGCCTCGGCAATTGCTTTGGCACCATGTGCTTCCATTAGTTGTCGTGCGTAGTCCTGGATGTCGGTTTCTTGGATTCTCATCGTTCATGCTCCTATTCAATGCGCGCATCGAGTCTCCATTGCCCAGTCAAATCCGTGCTTTTCATAGCTGATCTCCATCGCTGTCCCCGGCCCGCGTTCTCGAATGTTTTCTTTTGTCAGAATAGCGAACATTGAACGGAGCGAGACTCGGCTCTTGTGCTATTTTTTGCATGGCTAATGACGGACATATTCGAAAACACGCGTTGTAACTCTGAGACGCCATCGCGGAGGATGAGTTGGCTGAGGGGCTTTCCCAATTGGAGAGTCCAGATGTGTGACTACAGCCTTCAAAATGTCAGGTCGCGGCCTGCGAAGGTTGGCGACAAACTCACGACACTTGACTTTGGTACCGCTACGCGCGGCTTCGCTGCGGCAGAAGATGCTGCAATTGCGGTTTGCGTTCTTCCGGGAACCGAGCTTGCCTTTTCGAACCCAGTGACAGTTACAGACTACCGCTTTGTCGTTGCTTGGAGGACAGAAACACTAGGTCACGCGACGGCAATCTTCCGACAATTGAATAAGGACGAACCGATGAAGCACCATGATGCGCTCGAGTTTCCAGACGGGCGCATCGTTCTGCTGACACGACTGCGTGAGGGTCAGGTGGCAACGGTCCTTCAGTTGCCTGCCCAGCCAACGTCCGCTGCCGAGGCAATTGCTCAAAAGCGCATTGCCTACGTCGGCTAACAGCTCGCGGCAGTTGCGTCTGTGTAGGTCACCTTGCGAGGTGGCCTACTTTTTTCGTGCGCGGCCGGGGTATCGTATGATCCACATTACACGAGCGGATTGTATGAGAACCCGGAATAGAGGCCGAGATTGGCACCGCCGGCGCCCAGCAGTGTTTCCATCTTCTTAATTGTTTGATGAATCACGCTGCGCGGCTTGTCCTGAATCTCACTTTTCAGTTCAATGAGGGCCTGATTGGCGCCGTCAAGACGCCGCGCCAGGATTGCCGCTACGTAAAAGAGCGCGGCCGGGTCTTGCAGAGCGGCCGGGTGCGCGACGTGAAACTCCGAGGGTGCCAAGGCGCGCACTTCCGCTGTGTGCGGGCAGTCCAGCAACGCGGAGATTTCGCCGAACACCGCGCCAGGCTCTGTCACCCTGGCGATTTCGATGCCGTCCTTGAGGACTGCAACATTGCCCTTCCTGAGGATCAGCAGCTGGTCCGTCCTCGACCCGGCGGTAAGCACCGTCTCGCCGGCCTGGTAGCTTGTAAGCGGAAGGGCGGCGAGGCTCTTCTGGAAACCGGCGGCGGCATCTATCCACATGGCATACCCCCTCGGTGACGCGAAAGCGCGAGAAAAATGCAACGCATAACTTTGAACGTCGTTCCGTCATCCCCAGCCAAGGTACCTTCGGCCGAAATGCCGCTGCGAGGTCATGTGTTGCTTTTGGCCCATTGCGGAAATCGGTCGGTCGGCGGCCTGTGCCTGAACTTATTATCCAGAATGCGGAGCTCCGAAGCGAGTGCGAGAGGAGTTCGCAGCCGAGGCCAGCCAGCGGGCATCTAGCGATATTTAACAACCTCAACTATGACATTCTCGCACGCCGGGCACTCATATGTACGCTTGTCGTAATCCGGCTTGTCCGGCTCAACTCGGGCTACCCACATTTGTGCGCCACACTTTGGACACTTAGGAAGTTCGGTACCAGCTTGCGGGCGCGGAATAAATTTGGATTTGCGCATGTGGCCCTCCCTCGTGTGTCGCAGGCGGGAGCACGCTTGGTCTCTCAGGTACCCGTAGCCATTGGTTCGTTGGAATTCTTTTCGGCCGGGTGATGGGAAAATGTACAAACTTAAGATGGCGACGGTGGCTTGACCTAGCGCAAACTCAGCCTTGCGGTTCGCCCTCGCAATTTGGGCTACAACCGTCTGCCCGCGTGTCTGCTTCTGGTGTCTTAGCCTATCTACAAGTCATTTCCGCTTTATGGCCCATAGCGGACATTCCAATTATGCCAGTCAATGTCCGCTTTCGGGGGTAGAGCGGACATTGACTGGCATCAAAGCGGACATCAGGTTCGACAGGTCGGTTTCATGTCCGCTTTCAGGGGTAAAGCGGACATGGCTCTCGCATCGCAAAATGTCCGCTAATGACCCAAAGCGGACATTGGAGCAGTTACGGCTCCTTGTCAGCAGGAGCAGGAATGTTTGTCGGCCACCAGACCTCGAAGCGCCGGGATGGATCGGTTGAGTTCATGAAGATCTGACTTCTGAGGTAGCCCTCAATTAAGATCGGGCGTCCGTAACCGTTCATCACAATCCCCGGCTCCTTCTGAGGTAGATCATCGGGATTCGGGATTGCTGCAGCAATTGTTCGGGGGTCTTTTGGTCCCTCTCCCGGATTGCGGTGAAATACGGCGTAGGGCCGAGACTGCGTTCGGTCCGGTGGGCTGAACGTCCAGAGCGCCCACAGTTTGAGCAGTTGGTCCTTTGTGAGAGCGACCTTTTTATACGCAGGTGATGAATCGAGGTTGTTTATGAAGCCAGCATTGCGCGCATATTTGCTGAGCACTTCGATCAGGGCGTCATGATGTTCTGCTGCGATCTTGGCAAAAGGCACTCCCTGGTCAGCTAGCGTGACAATTTCCGGAGCGAGGTTGGTCCGGAACGCAGGGCCGTATCTCTCCGAAGTGATTTCGGAATAAGCCCAGCAAGCCTTCGCCTCTTTGGCCGTGATTTCGCTTGCCATGCGTGCTCCCCGTGCGGGAATGCTATCCTGAAACCGTTGAGATCGCGAACGGCTCTCTACAATTGGCCGATGGCCGCTATTGGCCCAAAGCGGACATTTTCAAAGAGCGAGCGGGTGAATGTCCGCTATCGGGGTAAGAGCGGACATTTTTGGCACCAAAGCGGACATCAGGTTCGATAGGTCGTGAACTGCGGTTTTATGTCCGCTTTTGGGGGTAAAGCGGACAGGACGTTTTGCAGCGCACATGTCCGCTAATGACCCAAAGCGGACATGGGCCTTGGTCCAACTGGATGACGACCTTGCGCGGGTCAATACTTCAAACACTGTCGCCGCTTTCAACAAAGTAGGCCGGACGCTGAACTGTTGCAGCAAAGCCGACGACCGCTCATGACGCAAAGTGGGCCAATTTCTAAGCCGCCCGGCCTTTTATCGAACGTGTTTGTCGGCGTCTAAAGCCGATTTTCCGCGCAGGAGGTACCCATGAGTACGATTGTGACCAAAGACGGCGTTGAGATTTTTTACAAGGACTGGGGCAAAGGTCAGCCCATCGTGTTCAGCCACGGCTGGCCGCTGTCATCCGATGACTGGGACGCGCAGATGCTGTTTTTCGTCAAGCACGGCTATCGCGTCATCGCGCATGACCGCCGGGGTCATGGCCGGTCCACGCAAGTGAGCGAGGGTCACGACATGGATCACTATGCCGATGACCTGGCGGCGCTGACAGCGCATCTCGACTTGAAGAACGCAATTCATGTTGGCCATTCTACCGGCGGCGGCGAGGTCACCCACTATCTGGGACGGCACGGCGAAAGCCGGGTGGCGAAGGCGGTCCTGATCGATGCGGTGCCGCCAATCATGGTGAAGACGTCGGCCAACCCGGGCGGCCTCCCGATCGAGGTGTTCGACGGCTTGCGCAAGTCGCTCGCCGACAACCGGGCACAGTTCTATCTCGATTTCGCGAGCGGTCCCTTCTATGGCTTCAACCGGCCGGGCGTGAAGCCAATGCCCGGCGTCTTTCAGAATTGGTGGCGTCAGGCCATGATGGGGAGCGCCAAGGCGCACTACGATGGCATCAAGGCGTTCTCGGAGACCGACTTCACCGAAGATCTCAAGAAGATCACGGTGCCCGTCCTTGTGATGCATGGTGATGACGATCAGATCGTTCCTTACGCCGACTCCGGGCCATTGTCGGCCAAGCTGCTAAAGAACGGGACGCTAAAGACCTACAAGGGCTTCCCGCACGG
>DATAPP010000161.1:0-1703 GCA_036265125.1 Pseudolabrys sp.
TACCAGCGCACGCACAGGATGATGACTTCGCGGTCGAAGTGGCGACCCTCAAACAGCTCCGCTATGGCCTTCAGCTTGCCTATCGACGACCCCAGCCAGTTCAGCATGCCAACGTAGCCGATCGGACGCCGCCATTTGCACCAGAGCCGCTGCCGACAGTACCCGCGGCCACGGACACGCGAAAGAAGGACCGGGGCAAAATCGGCCGGCAGACGCTTCCCCGGGAAGCGGGTCCCAACTAATTGCAGCCCGCTTTATGGGCGGCAAGAGGTCACTCCGATCGCGGCCGATTTGGCGCGGAGCTTCTTCGAATAAGCAACCTGGCCGACTATTTAGTCGGGGCATCCTGTACGAATGGATACACCTGTCCAGGTTGCTCTGGCCTCAGCGGCTCGGCACTGCCGAGGAAAGGTTTGCTTGGTGTCCAGTCGCCTGTAGCTGGTCGTATTCCTGCTACACTGCCTGCCGCATACTCCCCCGGGTCTTGCTCGGGAACCTGATTGGCTGACCCGGTGCGGCCTGCTTCTCGACGAGCCTCGCCGGCATTGTGTCAGACCGTGAATGCGGAGGTCGCGATAATTTTCGCAGGTGATCACTTCAGCCACCGCGTGGAGGCGAAACCAATGCGGCCCTCGAGCTCGGCACTGGCTCGCCCGGCGCGGCGGTTTGCGTAGGTGCAATGATTTCCGCCTCACTTGCCTTCGAAATTAGCGCCGGCATCCCTCCGCTGGACGGTGCATCGTTTTCAGCGCTCTGAGATGGTTTGGTGGAGAGCAGGGGGCCGACCTCGGTGTCGCGGTCGTGAATACCGGATTCGGCGTGCATTTGCTCCCTCGACTAAGCGAGCAAGAGAAAGGCGCTGCCAAAGAAAAGACCGACGGTCGTGGCGCCGACGAGCCCGACGGAGGCGAGATAGAACAGGACGCCGATCGGGAACCTCTCTAAGCTGACGCGGCTCGGCATTGAGGCCGAAGACCTTGTTGACACGAGGCCGGGCGTGCGGAGGACGCCCGGGTGATTGAGTCCCCTAGTGTGCCGTCTCTGAAACAGCATTACTTGCTGACGGGAGCGCGGCGAGCGCCTGTCTGGCAGCATCGATCTTGCGCAGGATGTCTTCGCCCTTGGCTTTCCAAACGTAGCGCCGAGGATTGTCGTTGCGCGCGGCCAAGAACGCGATGATGGCGTCGGCCAGTTCTCGGGTCGAGGCAAAGCTCTTCTCGGTAATGAATTCGGTGAGGTCACGGAAGAAGCGCTCGACCAAATTCATCCAGGAGGACGCGGTCGGCGTGTAGTGCATGTGAAAGCGGGCGTGGCGGTCGAGCCATCGGGTGACCGCGGGATGCTTATGGGTGGCGTAATTGTCGGCGATGATGTGGATGGCGAGATCGCCTGGGGTCTGCTCATCGATGGTTTTGAGAAAGGCCAGCCACTCCTGATGGCGATGACGCGCCGCCAGGCGGGTGATCAGCTTGCCCTCGAGATAATTGAGCGCGGCAAACAGGGTCAGCGTGCCATGCCGCACGCAATCGTGGGTCTTGGTGCGAATGTGGCCGATCCCCAAGGGGCAAACCCGGTTGCGTGCGCTCCAATGCCTGGCATTGTGATTTCTCGTCGCAGCACAGCACCAGCGCCTTGTCCGGCGGGTTGATGTACAGCCCGATGACGTCCCAGAACTTTTCTTCAAAGCGCGTGTCGTTCGACAG
>DATAPP010000162.1:0-24330 GCA_036265125.1 Pseudolabrys sp.
AATCCTGGTAGGAGCGCGGATAAATTTGATAAATGACCCCGTGCTTCCACCAAACGGTATTGTCAACCATGACGCAGAAGTCTCGCCGTCAAAAATGGGCCAGCTGAAGCTTCGCTCGCAACAGTAGCTTGATACTTCATACCGGAAACATTGCACAGCGATCCGTGCCTCTTCCTATGCAGACTTTTTTGCTTGTCATTATTAGGGTGCGTGATTGTAGAAAGTCGCTATCGATGTCGGCACGAAAACAGCAACAAGGCGGGCTACGCGAAGCGTGAATACGAGGCCGCTTGAGCGTGCGCGATAGTGTGTCCCTACGTGACGGTCTTTCTTTCATTGGTCCGACACGCTGGGCGATCATTTGTTCAATAATCCGACGCGTCCCACTACTGTGCAGGATTCGTGTGCCACGATTCTGTGAAATCAATGTTGCCCTGGGTGCAGCGAAAAGGCACTTTGTTATCAACCGCAAGCCCGCTGGGAATAGAAAGAGCCCGTCATGCAGGTGTTTAATGCGAGAACTGTAACCGGCTAGCTGCTTTCATGATCTCGCGACTGCCGCTAACGCTTAGCGGCAAGCCGAAAGAGGCAGGTGAATAATTCTTACGAGAACAGTGTCACGACGCGCTCAAACCCTCACCAGCACCGACGATCAATGCTGTCTTATATTTTATGGTCCCCATGAATATTCTCCGTTACTGCCAACCCGATTCGGCGGGCAGGATTAAATTGGGTCCCACCCCGCGACAGGTTTGTGATCCTAAAAATAAACGTTCATCAAGGCGATACGCATGTCCGCTTTGGGTCATTAGCGGACACTGCGAAGCGTACGCTCCATGTCCGCTTTACCCCCGAAAGCGGACATTGCGCTGGCTGCCAGCGCCTTTGCGGCCTCACGCCGAAGATAAGACGGCGCTTCTGACGCTTCCGAATAGTGTCTAACGACCAAAAATGGAAAACAGGTTCGGATCGATACGACGGCGCGGTTCTTGTGCGTATCCGTATGATGCCTCATTTGTGCTCGGCGCCTCGTGCGTCCGCTCACGCGTCACATGCACGATCTTGTGCTTGTGATCGGGCCGCGCTTTCTTTTCAGCAGCCATTTTTTGCTTAGTTGCCGTGGCGAGATACTCGTTATGCGAAGCGGCCGAAGCGATGGGTGCGGAGGGTGTTCGTGCGCCAGGTGACTGTAGCGCCATCAGACCGGCGATCCCGATGCTGACGACTGCCAAAACCCCGACGAGATAGACGAGCAGGCCAGCAAAGCCACGCATAACAATCACTCCGGCACCGCGAACCCCTTTGCAGTGGCTCACGACCCCAAATATGCGCGATCAATCGAAAATGTAATGCCCAAATTTTTTATTTATGTGAGTGACGTTTACGTACTTGTGCCGCCGCAACGTCTGCTTTGGGTCACGAGCGGAAGTAAAAACCCTTCACCTCGATGCCGCTTTACCCGCGAAAGCGGACATTGGTGAGTGCGGTTTGGGTGGGCAAAAGCGGACATAACGACATGTCCGGTGGCGCTGCTATTGCTGGCGAACGCGGCGTTTCTCTGAGCGCGCGCTTTCTGGGGGACCGGCGCCGAGCGTCAGCCCTGATGGTGCTTTCGTTTGCGGCTGACGGGTATAGTTTCAGCTCCGGTGTAGAACTGGTTTGGCTCGCAGAAACCGCCGGAACCAGGTGGGGTCGCCCCAAACAAGCAATCACCCGGTCCCCGGCGGCATCATCCAACCGACGCTCGGCGGGTCCAGCTGCTGCTTCGGGCATCGACCTCCGGAAGTGAAACAACACTGCAAAGGAGGCGTGGCACATCGCTGCGCCTTTTTTCTTTTTGAGTTCTCCATAATCATTAGGCAGCGTTACCGCTCCTCGCAGCTTCCAATTCCGCCTGAACCTTATCTCCATCGGGCAGCAATTTATAAAGTTGGTCCGCTGCTGCATTCGCCTTTGCGAGCGGTCCCAATGCAGCAGCGTCCTTGACGCGCTGTGCCTGTGGCCCTTGGCCCGATGCATCAACTGGTCCGCCAAGGCAGTTTGTCTATAGAATTCTCCCAATAAATTCGCGATTTCCGCTCTCTTAATAGCGCAGTTGTTCATGAACTCGCGCAGCTTGCGTCGCGTTTCGGATGGTAGGGCAATGATGTGCTCGCGGTTCCGTCCAAAGATGCCTATTTCCACTTCCAACAAGGCTAAGAAATCAAGCTGGAGTGCGCCTGTGCGAACCCTCAAGGATTCAAGGTCGCGGATTATTTGCGAAATATTTTGCACCGTATCGAGCGAGAATGTACGCACCAATTCAAAGCGCTGTTTTCGTTGGGATCGCTCCGTCAGCGAAACAATCAGAATACTGCCGATGGCGGTAAGGATCGCGCCGACGACAATTCCCCAAAAGAATTCGCTGTAGAGCAATGCCATAGCTGTCGTCGCGATGAATTAAAGAATTAATCTACCACGCTTCCGTTGGCGCTATACGCAGCCGCGCGCAGAAGCCCACAGGCGCGTTTGTTACGTGATCGACTGTGTCACGACGCAGGACAGCGCCTCAAGGCACCTTTTCACCGCGTTGCCACAGGTGTTGCCACGGCGGCAAATCGCGTTTTGTACTCACCGATGAATTCTATGTAAGTGATTGAATTTGTTTGGTGGGCGCAGCAGGGCTCGAACCTGGGACCCGCTGATTAAGAGTCAGTGCTCTACCAACTGAGCCATGCGCCCGGAATTGCCACGGCTCGTTATCGCCGAGCGGCGCGCATCTGAACGGGGCTTATTGAGGCAAAAAGCGGCATGATGGGGCCATAGGTGGGGTACGCGGATCCCCATGCTAAAAAGCCCATTATTTTATTGGGCTTTTCGCGCAACGTCCGATTCAGCCCCGAAAGCAGACATTTGCAGCGCACTTGGTCACGTCCGCTTTGGGCCAATAGCGGACATCACCAGAATCCAGTCGTTACAAAACCACTAACTGTGTCCCAAGCCAGTAGTGACAGCATGACATTTCGCAAGAACGTGATGGTACATAGAGAGGAGCGCCTGTTAAGTGATCTAACCCCGTTCAAAGATCCGAATTTTTCCTGCTCTTATCGAAGTAACCAAAGCGCCCTAAAGACCCTTCAAAAATTAGATCCAGCAAACCCCGGGACCAATGTCGGTACTTTGGCTTTGATTTCAGGTCGACAATTCTATTAGTGTAATTCTCCGGCTCTGGCGCGCGCCGCAACCATAAAGCTGCTTGTTTGCGAACTTTTTTTGTCATCAATGCATCCCCGATGATGTATTCAACTCGCCGCTATACTGCATTTCCGTTTTAGCCAGATAAATTAGCATTGATGCATAACGTTTTTTAAACCTAGACCGGAAGTTAAGCCTCCACCAGCTCTCTGACCTCGCCCAGTGTAAGCACGCGAGCCGCACTACCGTCGAAATAGACGAAACGCAATCGCCGTCGCTGCGACACCATGCTTGCCGGCAGCGGGTCATAGCGCATCGAGCTTCCGCCGAGATGTGGCGTCACCGAGCCGACATCGGTAATCGAGTCGGTTTCTACGCGCAGGAGCAGGAGCCGCCGTCCCGCACCATCGACCGCCTCAAATGGCACACGCGCCAGTCGCAAGAAACTGGTTGGATCGCTGCTGGTCGTGAAACTCTCGACGAAAACCTTTTCCACCATGTCGAGATCCGTCTCGTGATGGTGATGGGCGTCATGGTGGTGATCGTGCGGCAAATGTGGCGTCTGCCACTGGGCCGCATGCGGCGGCGCCCGATGATTGTGCCCTGCTGACGCGCCATTGCCGTGATGATAGTGGTCGTGTTCGTGCCCCGCGTGCATGTGACTCTCCCTAATATTGAACCGGCTTGTCGATTAGCGGCTTGTGACTGCCGAGCTTGCCATGCGCAACCAGCGAGCCCAATGCCTCGACCACCACGCGCACACCTACCAGCGCGGTGATGTCGGACGTGTCGTAAGGGGGCGAGACTTCAACCACCTCCAGGCCGCACAGCCCCTCGGCGGCGACCAACCCCAGAATTTTCAGTGCCTCGCGCGGCAGGAAGCCACCTGGCTCCGGCCAACCGGTGCCGGGGACGAAACCACAATCGATCGAATCGACGTCGAAGGAGATGTAGACCGCGTCGACGTCCTTCCAGGCGAGTTCGAGCGCTATCTCGGCAGTTTTCTCAAGCCCGATCTTCTCGATGTCGGCGATGGTCAACACGTTGGTGCCGCGCTTGCGCGCCTCCTGCACGCCGTATCGCGGCACTTGCCAGCCGCCGATTCCGAGCTGGACCAGATTAGTTGCGGGCACGTTTGGCAGGTTGGTCGCCCAGTACCAGGGCGTGGTGTGCATACGTTCATCGAGATCCTTTTCCTGAATGTCGATGTGGCGGTCGAAATGAATGATGCCGATACGTTTTGATGTGCATTGCGCAATCCCGCGCACGCACGGAAAGCCGATCGAGTGGTCGCCACCCAGCATCAACGGCAACGCACCCGAAGAAAAGACGTGGGCTACGCCGCGGCTGATCTGATCAAAGCTCTTTTCCAGATTGCCGGGAATGGTGAACACATCGCCGACGTCGGCGAGCGTCATCTGTTCGCGCAAATCCACGCCGAGCTCATAGTTGTACGGCGTGTAGAGCGCTGAGATTCGGCGCATGCCTTGCGGCCCAAAGCGCGTGCCGGGCCGGTAGGTGGTGCCGGAATCGAAGGGAATGCCGATTACCGCGGCGTCGTACTTGGCGACGTCGCGTACATTCTCGACATAGGGCGCCTTGAGAAAAGTATTGATCCCGGCGAAATGCGGCAACTCGCCGCGAGCAAAGGTCGGAATGGTCTTGTCGGTCAGGCTATCGGCGCCCGGCAACCCCATGTCCAGCGCCCATTTCTGCTCCTTACGCCAGCCGGCCTCGGACAGCGTCCCTTCGGCATCAAGAGCCTTCCAGCCCTGCGTCGCCATGCGGTCGAAATCGGGATGATGACGGCGCAGGCGTTCGCGATGACGAAATTGTCCCGCTTTGCGCGAAGGGCGCGTGAATGGTTGGCGCATCAGAACACTCCCTGGGTCTTTCGGTTAGAACTTGGCTATGGCGCACCGCTAGTCCACGTCGTCGGTCACGTCCGTGAGGCGCGTGACCATTTTGTAAGTACCTTCGTCCTCATCCTCGTCGTGCGCCGTGCCTTTGCGGATGAGCTCTTCGAGCCGCGCCTTGGTGGCGAGAAATTCAGGCGTGATGACCTGCGCCGGGTTGCGAGGATGCGACACTGGCACCTCGATGAGTTCCTGTACTTCACCAGGATGCGCCGACAACACCAGGATGCGGTCCGAAAGGAAAATCGCCTCGTCGAGATCGTGGGTGATAAACACGATGGTGATATCGATCTTACGCCAGATTTCCAGCAGGTGTGCCTGCATCCGCGCGCGCGTTTGCGCGTCGAGGGCGCCGAACGGCTCGTCCATCAGGAGAATGCGCGGCTGGTTGGCGAGCGCGCGGACGATTGCCACGCGTTGCTTCATACCTCCGGACAATTGGTGCGGATGACACTCGGCAAATTTTTCCAAACCGACGAGCTGAAGCCATTGCATCGCCTGCTGCTCGGCCTCGTAGTGATCCTTTCCGTTGATCTCAAGGCCGAACATCACGTTCTTCCTGACCGTGAGCCAGGGAAACAGCGTATATCCCTGGAACACCATGCCGCGATCGCTGCCCGGCTCGCTCACGGGCTTGCCGTCGAGGAGGACTTCGCCAGAACTGTGCTGCTCAAGCCCTGCGAGTATCCGCACCAAAGTCGATTTGCCGCATCCGGACGGTCCGACTATGCAAAGGAACTCGCGTCGATGTGTCTCGAAATTGATTTTGTTAAGCGCGAGGGTTGAGCCTTTCGGTGTGTTGAACACCTTTGAGAGGTCGTTGACCCGGAGGATCACCTCCCGCTGCTTGAGCCGCTGCAAGCGCTCGCGCACCGGCGGCGACTGGTCGCGGTACGACGGCAGGGTGGCGGGCGGGACGAATTTGTTCAAGACCGGCTGCCTCAAGCGCTCTTGTCCAGGGTGCGATCCCAAGGGAACAGCCGTTTGCCGAGAAGCGCCAGCATCATGTCCGTGCCCAGCCCGATGATACCGATAATCATGATTGCCGCGTAGACCGTAGCAAAATGCTGGTAGCGCGCCTGCTGGGTGATGAACCAGGTAATGCCGGTCGAAGTGCCGATCAATTCGGCAACGATGAGGTAGGTCCACGCCCAGCCGAGGAGAATGCGTTGGTCACGATAAAGATCGGGCAGGATGCCTGGGATGACCACACGCGACAGCAATTTCAGTTTCCTGGTACCGAGGGTTAGCGCGGCTTCGACCAGCGCGACGTCGAGCTTGCGCGTGGTGTTGGCGATGATCAGCACCTGCTGAAAGAAAGTGCCAATGACGATAATGGTAATCTTCGGCCCGTCGTAGATGCCCAGAATGGCGACCGCGAGTGCGCCGAAAGCCGGCGCAGGCAAATAGCGGAAGAATTCGATGAATGGCTCATTGAGCCGTGCGAATCCGGCGTAGGTGCCACAGAGAATGCCGATAGGCACGCCGAGGATGGAAGAGATTACAAACCCCCAGAAAATCACTTGAATGCTGTGCCAGAGGCTTTGGTGCAGCCAAGGGCCGTCTTGCGTCGCCGGTGGGGTAATGAAGGCCGTATAAAGCGATAATGCCACTTCGTGTGGTGCCGGCAGGTAGATCGGATTGGACGCCACGCCCTTCGGCGGATCCTTGTGGTCGTCCTCGGCCTCGTTCACCGCATTGGCAAAGGCGCGCTTGTTCATGCGCATCCCTGGTTGCAGGTAGTCGGCAGAACCCGGATCGGTGATCAGAACCTGCGGATGCCAAACGAACGGCACGTAGCTGATGACACACCAAATGATGATCGGCAGCACAAAGGACATGCTGCCGAGCACCAGTTTGGCGCGTGGCGAAATCGGCTTCAGCACTTGAAACCAGTTTCGCATCGCGATGGTCCTCGTCCGAGGCGGCGCTGCTATTTGACGGCCGCCGTCAGCGACGGGTCGATGTAGCTGTCGACCTTCTGCGCTTCCTTGTAGACCGCATTGGCAACGTTGAAATCGTCGGCGTTCTTGGTCGAGCCGTAGAGCGAGTCGAGTCCGTCGCCCTTCTTGAAGACCATTTTTCCGGCGGCGACGTCGAGAAGGTGCGTGCCCTTAAGCAGCGGCAAGAATTCCTCCGGGGTGAGACCAACGCGCTTGCTCATGATCTTTACCGCGTCGGGTTGCGTCTTAGGGTCGTTGATGTAGTGCACCACGCGATCCCACACCTTGACGATCTTGATGTAGTCATCTTTGCGAGCCGACAGGCTGGCCGGGCTCACCGCCAACACGTCATAGATAAGTCCGGGCGCTTTGGCCGACGTGTAGAGCGGCCGCGAACCGGGAAGTCCCTTCATTGCCTGACCGGCAATCGGCTGCCAAGCGCCGACCGCATCGACCTGACTTGAGGAGAGCACCTGCGGTGTCTCGTTGGTCTTGGCGTTCACCAGACTGACGTCTTTTTCGCTCATGCCCGCTTCTTTCAAAGCGTGCACCAGTAGCAAGTGCTCGACCACACCGACCTCAATGCCGACTTTCTTGCCCTTAAGGTCCTTGACGCTATTGAGACCTGGCTTGCCCACGATGATATCGTTTCCGTTCGAATAATCGGTGAGCATGATCATGATGCCTTTGCCGCCGCCCGCGCCGGTCGCAAGCGTGTCGCCATTGGTCATCAGATTGGCGTCGATCTTGCCGGCTCCGAACGCGTCCATGGAAGCCGAATAGTCGAACCACTGGAAATTAACGTCGACGCCGGCGTCCTTGAACCAGCCCTTGTCGATAGCAACTTGCCAGGCCACCCAGCCTGGCCAGTCGCTGTAGCCGATCGTCAATGGCGCCGCCAAAATGGGCCGCGCGCCCATCACCAAAAAGAAGACGCCGAAAATTGCCCCGATGGCACTTTTGCGACTCATCGCACCAATCTCCTGAGTTGCGTATTACGAAGCTCTCGAACCCGTAACACTTGTGATTAAGCCGCCTGCCAGGCGCGGCCGCGAGGACACGGCTTTTGGGAGCCTGGTCAGAGGGCGTTGCAAGCGATCCCCGTCTGCTCGACGACCGCGGAATGGCGTCACGACCTAAGTGTTGCCAACCGCGGCCACTTGAGGTCTCCCGGGCTTTTGTCCCGCCGTGCACCCGGGCTTGACGACGGCGCCCGGGCGGTGGCTCTCGGACCTGACGCGCGTCTCTCGTGAGGACGCCGGAACCCTAGCCACCAACTCACCAACTACGCAGCAAACTCCATGCCAACGAGAAGTCGTGCGTTTCCAACGTCGACAGGGCCCGTTCGCCTATTCGAGAGGCAAGCTGATAATTTTCGAGGCAACCGAGCAGAATGTCCGCTAAGGGCCAAAAGCGGACATCGACCTGTTGTGTACAAAAATAAGTGTTCAGGCCGGAGCTGCGGCGCCTTTCTTCAGGCCAACCACGATTGCCCTCAAGGCGTCCTCATTGTTCAACGGGTCACTCGTCGAATGGCCTTGAATCAAATTGCAGATGTAGGCGAGCTTCACGATGATCCACGGACTAAGCAAAAAGGGATAAAGGTCGTTCAGGCCCATGCTTCGATTGATCGAGTTGAAAGCGAATGTCAGCGGAAGCCATGCATCGATCAAGCGATCGGTCGTGGCTGCGTAGGGATCAAAATTCACCGAGCCTTCTAGTGCGAGCCTATTTGAAACGCGTGGCCGGGTTTCCACCCTAAAGGCTCGCGCAGTCTCAAGAGTATCAACGATGTGAAAGTAATGCGCCCAGGTTTCCGCAAAGTCTTCCCATGGGTGTGAACTCGCGTAGGCCGTAACGAAGCTGTTCGGCCAGTCTGGCGGCGCGCCTTGGGAATAGTGACGCTTGAGTGCCGCATCATAGTCAGCGCGTTCATCCCCGAACACCTCGCGGAAATTTGCGATCGTTGTGTGATCACGCACAATGCGATCCCAGTAGTAGTGCGCGACCTCATGCCGAAAATGCCCAAGCAGGGTGCGATACGGCTCGCCCATCGCTCCGCGTTGTTTTTCCCTTTCAGAGTCATCGGCTTCGGACAAATTGATAGTAATGACGCCGCCGATGTGACCCGTCATTATCTGCCCGCTGCCCGGCGCCAGAAAATCGAAGGCCAAGCCAGTGGGATCTGTCATTTTGGTAATGAGTGGTAGGCGCAAGCGAAGAATACTGTAAAACAACCTGTGCTTGGCGACTTCGATGCGACGCCATAAGGTGAGATTGCGCTGATCCGACAAATCTGGAATTGTTCGATTGTGTCTGCAGGCAAGGCAATAGCTCGCTCCACTGTCCACTGGGATCAGCCAGTTGCAACTCTCGTAGGCACGGTTGGCGCAGGTGATGTAGCGAGTTTCCGGGTGCGCCAATGCCTTGTACAATCCGCGATCCAGCTCAAGCGCGCTCATCTTCGCCGTGTTCGGCAAATACCCTAACGGCCGTCCACAGCTGCCACATGCGGCGTTCTCAAAATACAGCGGCTGGCCGCACGCTTGGCACTCGAAAAGCCGCATAGGAAACCCTCGTTTTGCGCGATCGGCCCGAATGGCCGAATTGGCTCACATCATGTGGCGATCGAACTGGCCTCCTCGGTGATCACTTTGAAGCTGCGAAGGGTACACTGACCGAAAGACGTGACGATCGCTACGTCAGTCGCATCCCTTCCCCGCGCCATTAAAATACGCCCAATGCGAGGTTTATTGTGACGAGCATCAAATGTGTACCAGCGGCCGCCGAGATAGACCTCAAACCACGCACTGAAATCCATCGGCGCATCGTCCGCCGGCACACCGATATCACCCAGATAGCCCGTGCAGTAACGCGCCGGAATGTTCATGCAACGGCAAAAGGTGATGGCGAGATGCGCAAAGTCGCGGCACACGCCGCTTCGCTGGCTATGGACGTCCGATGCTGTTTTTGTCGCACTTGCGTGCTCATAGCCGAACGTGACGCGATCGTGAACATAGTCGCAGATGGCTTGAACTAAAGGCCAACCTTTGGGGACATGCTCGAAAAGGGACCACGCCGTATTGGACAAGCAATCAGTCTCGCAATAGCGGCTCCCAAGGAGAAAAATCAGGACGTCCACCGGCAGATCGCCTAGTGGGTGCTGCTCGGCCTTCCGATCACTCGCGTCGGGCATGCCATCGTCGTGGGCCAGAAAATCTGCGGACATCGTCAGTCGGCCCGCAGGAGCGGTGATCACGTGACAGAAATTTCCGAAGCTGTCGTGATAAGTATTAGCCGGAATAGCAGGATCGAGTTTGATGCGATCCAGGCTCAGCAGGTCAGGCATGCGCGAGGGATGAACGCTCAACGTCAAAATCATTGGGGTCGGCTGCGGACAGTCATAAGAAATCTCATATCCTGCCCTGATCTTCACTAATAACCTCTGGGAGTCGGAGCAATGCGGTGCTGAATGGGTGCTAAGAGCATGGTGTCACAAAAGTTCCGCTGTGGTCTCATAAACGAACTCCCCGCTTTACAAGCATTTTTCGCGCCAAACAAAACAGTATTGGTGGCCGCAACTTGAGCACTCAATTGAGGATCCGATCGTGCTGCTAGCGCCTGAGGATCTGACACCGGTCAGTGTCTACAACGAGGGCAGTTCGTCACCCCTTTTGATCGTTGCAGATCATGCCGGTAATTCCATCCCCCACTGCCTTGCCCGTCTCGGCCTCGAGGACTCTGAAATTGAACGTCATATTGGATGGGACATCGGCATCGCTGGGGTTTGTCGCGAATTGGCGGATGCGCTCGATGCAACTTTAGTACTGCAGAACTATTCGCGTCTCGTCATCGATTGCAATCGCCCAACCGGTTCAGAAACGTCAATTCCGGAGATCGCCGAACTGATTCCAGTTCCGGGAAATATCGGGTTGAGCGATGCCCAGAAAGAAAGTCGGATACACGAAATTTTTCAGCCCTATCACGACCGGATCGAGGCTGAGCTCAACAGGCGTAAATCGGACCAACCTCGGGCGCTGATTGCGATGCATAGCTTCACGCCCGCGTTTATGGGCGTGAGCCGATCCTGGCATGCAGGCGTGCTCTACAACCGAGATGCGCGTTTTGCCCGCCTTGTGATGGCGTTGCTCAAACTCGAAGACAACCTCGTCATCGGCGAAAACGAACCCTACGATGTATCCGACTCCTCCGACTATACCATTCCGGTGCACGGCGAACGGCGCGGTCTGCCCCATGTGGGAATTGAGGTCCGTCAGGATCTAATCTCAAACGGCAAAGGTCAGCGGGAGTGGGCTTCGCTGTTCGCGCGAGTGTTATCATGCGCTTATCAGCAAGCTATTTCCGCCAAAGTGTGCCTATGAGGCTCTAAAATTTGACCTGTAAAGATGTCTGCGATTAACGGATGTCCATGCGTCCGCTTTATTCCTTAAATCATACATTAGGTGATGCAAAACAACATGTCCGCTGAGGGCCAAAAGCGGACATGTGGCGTTGGCCCAAACTCCCAAAACCATGGCAGAAAATATCAAGATGAAGTCAAGATGGTGCGTATAACCCGTTAGCAAAATTTCTTGAAAGTATTTGGCCCCTCTACTGATGAAAAAGAAAAATAAGCTGCACTACGAACTTTATGGTTCATCGGCTGGGGCCGGGCAAAAAGGGTATTGGCGCTGGGCTATATTCGCGGGCCGAGAGAAGAAACCGGTGCTCGTCGGTTCATTTTGTGGCGAGCTTCCCGATGCAAAAAAACATGCAGATGCGGCAATCGCGCGGTTGAAAGAGCGTGCTCGGAAGCAAAAGCCACTGCCCACTAAATAGGCATGACATCGACCGGTGTAGGAGTAAACTCAACTGCGCTAAGAGATCCCTAACTCCCATGAGCGGATGCCAAGAAGAGCTGCAGTGAGCGTCGCCACTGCGGCTCTTTTTGTTTTGCTACCCCATACTGAAAGTACCCTGTGGGCTTTGAACACTGACTGGCTTGTGGTGATGATTGGCCTGCTTGTCGTGGCAATTATTTTTGCTGCGGGCGTGGGGTCGTATTACCTGCAACATTTCTAAATGGTCCCGGCACAGACGAGCATTGCTTCAAACCGTTTGAGGAAATCTAATCCACCACGCCGTGAATCCGCATAACAGCCAAAGTTCGTTGCACTACAGCAACCGCGCCATTCAACATCCGCCCGCGCCTTAACGGCACGGTTTTTGTAAGAAAGCCTCCGCAGAAGTTGATGCGTCCCAAGATGAAGCGACTGGCGTCGGAAATGCCGAAGAAAACCTCGCTGCCCTACGAACTTTACGGTTCATCAGCCGCGGGAAAAAAAGCTTTTTGCGCTGGGCAATATTCGCGGGCCAAGAGAAAAAGCCGCTGCTCGTCGGCTCTTTTTTCGGTACGCTTCCAGATGCAAAAAAACACGCGGAGGGCGGCAATCTTACGTTTGAAGGAACGTACTCGATGACACAAATCGCCTCGCGCCAAATAGGCTTAGGTTCGCGCCCGCTTTGACAAGGTCAAAAACGTTCCACGGTTTTGTATTGCGCAAGAAGATGAATTTTCGCAAAAAAGGAAAGATGGACGCTAGTCCGATAGTATTCGGGGGATGTTTTGGCTGAGACCGTCGCCGCAATCGTGGCACAGCACCGGGCCGGAACGGCAACGCCGGAGCAAACCGCCGCGCGCAGCTTCGCCCGCATCCGCGCCCACGGCGATCCCGCCATCTTCATTAGCCTGCGGCCCGAAGGCGACGTGCTGACCGAAGCCCGCGCGCTGACGGACAGAAATCTGCCGCTATATGGCGTTCCGGTTGCAGTGAAGGACAATATTGATGTCGCCGGCCTGCCCACGACCGCAGCCTGCCCGGCATTCAGCTATCAGCCGTCGCAGGATTCAACTGCGGTGGCGCGGTTGCGGGCGGCCGGCGCCATCGTCATCGGCAAGACCAATCTCGATCAATTTGCCACCGGTCTTGTCGGCGTGCGCTCACCCTACGGCGTGCCGCGGAACGCGTTCAATTCCGATTTGATCCCTGGCGGATCGAGCTCCGGTTCGGCTGTGGCGGTTGCTGCTGGATTGGTGCCGCTCGCGCTCGGCACCGACACCGCCGGCTCCGGACGCGTGCCGGCAGGCCTGAATAATATTGTCGGTTTGAAACCGAGCTTCGGACTGATTTCGACATTTGGCGTCGTGCCGGCGTGCCGGACGCTCGATTGTGTGTCCGTGTTTGCGCTCACCGTCGATGACGCATGGACGGCGCTGGGTGCCATGGCCGGAATGGATCGCGCAGATCCCTATTCGCGTAGCCGGCCACTCGGAATAGCCGGAATTACACCGCCACATCTAAAGCTCGGTAGGCCACGCGCCGGCCAGCTTCTGTTTTTTGGCGACCGCCAATACGAGGCTGCTTACAACGCAGCGCTCGAGCGGTTGGCGAGGCTCGGCGGCGAGCTTGTCGAGATCGATATTGAGCCATTCTACGAAACCGCGCGCCTGTTGTATGAAGGTCCATGGGTCGCTGAGCGCACCATCGCTGCACGCGCGATACTATCGTCCGATCCCAACGCCATTCATCCGGTGACTCGCGAGATTATATTGAGCGGTTTGCGTCCGACTGCGCTCGATGTCTTTGCAGCATTCTACAAACTCGAAGCATTACGCCGCGTCACAGATCATACTTTACGCGATATCGACGCTTTGGTGTTGCCGACCGCTCCCACCGCCTATTCCGTCAAGCAGGTGCTGGCCGACCCAATCCAGCTCAACAGCCGCCTCGGTACCTACACAAATTTCGTCAACCTGCTTGACCTCTGTGGGCTGGCGATCCCCGCTTCGATAACGGAGGCCGGCGTGCCGTTCGGCATTACGCTGCTGGCACCGGGCGGTGCAGACGCACGCCTTGCCGAGATCGGTCGTCAATTTCATGCCGGGACTGCATTGCCGCTTGGTGCACTAAAAGAAAGCCAGCCTCCATTGACGTCATCTTCAATGGCCCCGGCGGAAGGCGAGGTCGCGGTAGCGGTAGTCGGCGCCCACTTGTCCGGACTACCGCTTAACGGGGAATTGCGCGCGCTGGGAGGTAGACTGCTCGAAGTGGCAAAGAGCGCATCGGACTATCGTCTCTATGCGCTAGCCGGCACAAAACCGCCCAAGCCGGGCCTGTTGCGGGTGAAGACCGGTGAGGGCGCGGCGATCGATGTCGAAGTTTGGGGACTTCCAATGGAAGCATTTGGTCGTCTCGTTACGGCCGTCCCAATGCCGCTTTCGATCGGCACGATTAAACTTTCCGACGGACGCGGCGTGAAAGGCTTTTTGGTAGAGCCGGCTGCGACCGTCGATGCGCGCGATATTTCGAGCTTTGGCAGCTGGCGTGGGTTCCTGGCCCACGAAAAAGCGCCGGCATAGTGCTGCTCAATGCGCCTCTGAATAAGCCTCGTATTCGTCGCGCACGGTGACGATGTGCGCATACATTGCCGATGCCGCAATCGATTGTTCGCCACGCAAGATTGCCAGTACCACGCGGTCGTGTTCGACGTGCGATTTGGCGAGGCGGCCAAGATTGCGAAACTGCGCGCGGCGAAACGGTTGGACGCGTGCACGTGTCGATAATGTTATGTCGGCAAGATAAGCATTGTGAGCGCCGCTGTAGATGCCGTCGTGAAAAGCCTCGTTGAGTTCGTGATACCTTTGCGGATCGCCACTCTGAACCATGATGCGCAGTTCGTCATGGATATCTTCAAGCTCGCGCCGTTCGAGACTTGTCATTCGCTCAGCAGCATAACAGGCACAGAGAGCTTCCAGCTCGGCCATTGTTTCGAACATGCCGGCAAGCTGGTCCGCGCTCGGTTGCGCCACCAAAGCGGCCCGATGGGCGCGCACTTCCACCAGGCCGCTCGCCACTAGCAGACGGATCGCTTCGCGTACAGGTGTCCGCGAGACACGAAATCGATCCGCAAGCGTGATTTCGTCGAGCGCGCTACCGGGTAAGAGTGCGCCGCGGACAATCTCGTCAGCAAGCTGCAAGCGCAACTCCTCGGCGCGGGTTTTGCGTTGCCAAATGACGGATCGCGTTTCCGCCGTTGGAGCAGCCAGAGTCATGCAGATCCCTTTGGCGATGGCCTGTGCGCCACGACGGCACCCATCTGTTCCAGCGCGTGCGCGACGCGCAGTGCAATGTCCTCTCGCCATGGTGCCGCGATGATCTGCACGCCTATTGGCAGAGGTTGGAGGTGCACGGGGACCGCGACCACCGGCAGGCCGATAAATGAGATAGGCTGCGTGTAGAGGCCCATGTTGGCGCGCACCGGCATCTCAACGCCGCCGAGCATAAAGGTCTGCTGACCGATTTTCGGCGCGGTGCAGGGCGTCGCCGGGGCCAAAATCGCATCACAGGACTTGAATAGTTCCAGCACGCGGCTGCGATACCAGCGGCGGAAATTCTGCGCTTTAACCACAAGCGTCGATGGAATCATGGCGCCCGCGAGCAGGCGGTCGCGCACAGCCGGATCGAATTCATCGGCGTGATTGCGCAGGCGATGGAGATGCAGCGCCGCGCCTTCGGTCGTGGTGATGACATAGGCTGCGGCACGCGCACGTCGCACCTCGGGTACCTCGATTTCGGTGCACGCGGCGGCGGCCTTGGCAACGCGGTCGAGCGCGGCAAGCGCCTCGGGAAACGCGTCTTTTTGGAAATAGCCGCCTGCCACAGCGATGCGCAGACCCTCGAGTCCACGCGTGAGTTCCGGTAATGTCGGTTCAACCGGACGGTTGGTGCAGGCCGCATCGTCGGAATCGACGCCTTGCATTAAGTCATAAGCCAGCGCCAGGTCGCGCGTTCCGCGCGCAAACGGCCCAAGGTGATCGAGGCTGGCGACGAAGGGAAAACTGCGCGCGCGCGACAGTCGCCCATATGTCGGCTTGAGACCGAAGATCCCACACAGCGACGACGGCACTCTAATTGAGCCGTTCGTGTCGGAGCCAAGTGCGAGCGGCACCATGCCACCGGCCACTGCACCGCCCGAGCCGCCCGAGGACCCGCCGGTCATGCGTGTCGGATCGTGCGGGTTGCGCGAGGCTCCGTCATGCACGTTCTCGCCTGTGAAATCGTAGGCGTATTCGCCCATATTGAGCGCGCCGACCAGCACGGCACCGGCCGCCTCGAGTCTCTCGATCAGCGGGGAATCGTGTTTCGCCGGCGGATAGGAGCGATTGATCTTCGATCCGGCGACGGTCGTGATACCAGCGATGTCGAATAAATTTTTGACAGCAAAGGGGACCCCTGCGAGAGGCCCGAGTTTTTGCCCCGTAGCCGCGGCGGTATCGACCGACTTGGCGCGGGCACGCGCACGGTCCTCGATTACAGCGGTGAACGCATTCAGCAGCGGGTTGCGTTCAGCGATGCGCGCAAGTGCATCGTTGACAACGGCCGCTGCACTGGCCTTGCCCGACACGACTGACGCCGCGATTTCGCTCGCAGTCATCCAGGATGTGTCGAGCGGCACGGGCTTAGGCTTCAAAGATGGGCGCAGGCTCGACATCGTCCGGCAATTCGAATTCGGCGACCAGCGCCGCGTGATTGAGCGTAACTTCGAGATTGGCTCTCACCGCCAGCAGCCAGTCGGGTTTCATCGGCAGGCCAAGCGTCCGCGCAGAAGCGGCAATGAAATCGTCGAGTGGGTCGGAATCGGCCATGCGCATTGCCCATTACAGTGGTGGGTGCGGGATAGCTGTCAGCAGGTCGCGGGTATAAACAGCCTGTGGCGCGACCAGAACCTGCTCGGTTAGTCCCTGTTCGACGATTTGTCCCGCCTGCATGACAATGACACGATCGCATAACAGGCGCACAACGTTGAGGTCGTGAGAGACGAAAAGGTAGCTCATCCCCAGCGAATCCTTGAGGTCCTGCAAGAGGTTGAGGACCACCGCTTGCACCGAGACGTCGAGGGCGGCGGTCGGTTCGTCGAGGATGATCAGATCCGGTTTGAGCGCGATCGCGCGGGCGATGCCGACACGCGCTTTCTGTCCGCCGGAAAGCTGATGGGGAAAACGGTCCAGCAGCTCAACTGGAAGGCCGACCTGGCGGGCCAAGTCCTCACAGCGCTCGCGCACAAACGCTCTTTCGCCATTGCCAAGGCGCAATATCGGATCTGCGATGGCGCGCGCTGCGGTGAAGCGTGGATTGAGGCTATCGGTTGGATCCTGAAAAACCATCTGAATTCGCTTACGCAACGGAAGCGTGGCGAATTTGCGTGCAGGTATTTTGCCGATGTCCTCGCCGTCGAACACAATGGCGCCAGAGGTCTTGTCGATCAGCCGCATCACCATCATCGACGTGGTAGACTTACCGCAGCCTGACTCGCCAACGAGGCCGACGCTCTCGCCACGGCCGACCGTGAAGCTGATACCGTCGACGGCGCGGAAATTTTCTGGCTTTACCGTCGGCTTCGGTCCGAACAGCTTCTTGAGCGAGCCGCCGGCGTCGTTGCGCGGGTATTCCTTCATCAGCTTTTCGACAACGAGCAGCGGGCTTGCGGCGCGGCCGTTGGTATGACGGGTGGGTTTGGCGCTTGTTGCTTCCTCTTCGGGCAAAAGATCGCGCAGCGTAACACCAGGGCGCGGTGTCGCGCGCATCAGCTTGCGTGTGTATCGATGTGACGGCGCCCGAAAGATCGTTTCTGCCTGGGCTGTTTCGACGACGTGGCCCTTTTCCATCACTACAACGCGATCGCAATAGGCGGCGGCCAGGCCTAGGTCGTGAGTGATGAGGATCATCGACATGCCACGTTCGCGGGTGAGGTTCACTGTGAGATCCATCACCGCTTTCTGTGTCGTGACGTCGAGGCCAGTTGTCGGTTCATCGGCAATGAGAAGCTGTGGTTTACAAGCGAGCGCCAGTGCGATGACAACGCGCTGGCACATGCCTCCGGACAGTTCGAACGGATAGGCGTGATAGCGTTCACGGGGTCTCGCGATCCGAACATGCTCAAGCATCTCGATCGCTTTCTCGCTCGCCTGGGCACTGTCCACCTGGGCATGCTGGAGCAGCACGTCCTCGATTTGACGTCCGATCTTGCGGATTGGATTGAGCGCCAGCCGCGGCGATTGGAAAATCATCGACATTTCGCGGCCACGCAATTCGCGCATCTCGTTTTCTGGCATGGTGCACAGGTCGACACCGCTAAACATCACGGTGCCGTCGGCAATGCGGCCGGCACGGTCGAGAATCCGCATCACGGCATATGAAGTGACGGATTTACCAGAGCCGGATTCACCGACGATTGCGAGCGACTCGCCTTTGGCGATGGAAATGTTGATGTGCTGCACTGCGCGCACGACGCCGCGTCGCGTGGCGAACTCGACCGTTAGGTCCCGCACGTCGAGCAGCGGCAGGCTCTTGTCCGAATTGCGCAGCAGCTTTTCGGTTTTGGTCGGCTTCTTGGCCATCGTTTAAGTCCGCCGCTGCGGGTCGACGAGATCGCGCAAGCCGTCGCCGAGAAGATTGAAGCAGAAGACTGCGATCATCAGCGCCGCGCCCGGGAACAACGCGATCCACCATTCGCCGGAAATGATGTTGCCAGCGCCTTCGGCCACCATGATGCCCCACTCCGGCGTCGGGGGGCGCACACCAAGGCCGATGAATGAGAGGCCCGCGGCGTTGAGGATGGCGTAGCCCATGGTGAGCGAAATCTGCACCATCATGATCGGCATGATGTTTGGCAGGATGTGCATCAGCAGAATGCGGAAATCACCGTTGCCGGAGAGTCGCGCGGCCTGCACGAAACCTGCATCGCGCCGCACATTCGCCTCCGCGCGTGCGACGCGCACGTAGAGCGGGAAATTGATTATGGCGGTGGCGAGTACGATGTTCGTCACCGTGTTGCCCAGTGCGGCGACGATACCCATGGCGAGCACAAACAGCGGGAAGGCCATGATGGTGTCGGAGATGCGGCCGACGATGCGATCGGTCCATCCGCCAAAGAAGCCAGCGGCGATGCCAGCGAACCCGCCCATTGCGAAGACCAGAATGACCGACGTGATGGCGATGGTGAAGTCGAGGCGCGTCGCCGCAATCACGCGGCTGAAAATGTCGCGGCCGAGCTGATCTGTGCCAAACCAGTGCTTGAGCGAAGGCGCGGCAAGGGCGGCCGAAGTATCGCTCGCCAATGGATCGTGCGGCACGATAGAGGGGCCAATCAGTGCGCAGAGCGCGATCAAGATGAACAGGCCGAAAGCAAGTCCGGTGACCGGATTTTCCGCGATCACATAGCGTGCGTGGCGGACAATTGAATTACTCGGTGCTTTCACCGCTGTCCCGTGTGGACTGAGCGAAATGTCGGTCATGCCTCAAGTCTCACGCGCGGATCGATGACGCCGTACAGAACGTCAATGAGCAGATTGAGCACCACATAGAGAATCGCCATCGTGAGGACGAACCCTTGCACCGGAGCGAAGTCGGATGAAATCAGCGCCTCGACCGCGTAAGAGCCAATGCCCGGCCAGGCAAAGACTTTCTCGACTAGCACATTGGCACCGAGCAGGAATGAGAACACCATGCCGAGCGTGGTGACCACCGGCAGCATGGCGTTGCGAAACGCGTACGTGAGGATGACCGTACGGCTATCGAGGCCGCTGGCGCGTGCAGTGCGCACGAAATCGGAGGCGAGCACGGCAAGCATCGATGCACGCGTGATGCGAGCGATCGGCGCCAGTGAAAAGATACAGAGCGTGAGGCCGGGCATCAGCAATTGGCTCAGCGCGGCGCGAAAGGTCGCGAGATCCCGGTTGAGCAGGCTGTCGATGAGGTAGAAGCCGGTAATCTGCGGTGGCGGCGAAAAGAATACGTCGAGGCGACCAAGTGGCGCCGGCGACCAGCCGAGCAGGAAATAGAATACATAAACCAGCAGCAGGCCGGTGAAGAACACCGGCAGCGACACGCCGGCGGTCGCCACCACGCGACACGAGTGGTCGATCCATGAGTCCTGCTTCACTGCGGCGAGAATGCCCAGCGGCACGGCGATAGCCACCGACAAGATGAGCCCGAACAGAGTGAGTTCGGCAGAGGCAGGCAACCGGTTCTTGAGTTCGGTGAGTACCGGCTGCCCGGTAGTGAGCGAAGTGCCGAGATCGAGATGGCCAAGATCGGCGACGTAGCCGCCGAACTGGATGATCAACGGCTTGTCGAGGCCGAGTTTGACGCGGATCTGTTCGATAGCCTGCTTGTCTGCGGCGGGTCCGGCGAAATAAGCCGCCGGATCGCCGGGCAGCGCGCGCGTCAGCAGAAAGGTAATGATGACCACCCCGATCAGGTTTGGGATGACAAGCATCATGCGTTTTGAAATCAGGGTAAGCACGCGACCTCTCCGCCCTCATGCCCCGACATGCGGACTACCCTTTCATTAATGTGCGGTAGTCGAGCCGGCGGTGAAACCAGTAGGCGTAGCCGGACACGTTCTTTTGCATCGCAACGTTCACGTACGGCTGGTAGAGCGGTACGCGTGGCATGTCGGCGTAAGCGGTATCGACGAAGCCCCTAACGTCGGTGTCGTAGGTTGCCATGTCGCCACTTGCCGCCGCGGCGACAGCGCCATCGATAAAGCCATCCATCGTCTTCGACTGGTAGCTCATCGTGTTGAAGATCGAATTTTTGCCGTGATAGCACCAGATGTAGAAGTACTCTGGATAGTCGAGCCAACCGGAGAAGACGTTGGTGTAGAGCGGGAGTGTCTTCTTGTTGAGCTCGGTGCGCCAGTTGGCGCCGGGCACTTTATTGATCGTGGTACGGATGCCGATTTGGGCGAGGCTCTCCTGCGTCAATACGCAGAGCGGCTCATTGACGCCGGCGAATCCAAGATCGAACGACAGTGTGGTGTCGAACCCATTGGGATAACCGGCTTCCGCCATTAGCGCCTTCGCCTTGGCGATATCGGTATTGTACCTGTGCGGTTGCGGCCAGGCGACCTGCGTTGGCGCTTCGGCTGCGGCACCAAACATCGGCTTGGCGAGGCCAAAGAGCACCGCATCCATGATCTTCTGGTACGGGATCGCACAAGCCACCGCCTGACGAACCTTGAGGTTGTCGAACGGCGAGTTCTTCACGTTCATGCCGATATACTGGATGCCATTCGAGTATGGCGTCGAAACGATTGCAAGCTTGCCGTCTTGTTTGAGTTCGACGAAATCTTTGTTTGGCAAATCGTAGGAAATGTCAGCGTCGCCACGCTCAAGCAATGCACGCCGGTTGCCGGCCGAAGGGACCATGCGCCAAATGATTTTCTTCGTCTTCGGCAGCGGGCCGCCAACCCAGGCGTCGTTGCGTTCGAGCACGACTTCGGTTCCGGCGGTCCAGCTCGCCACTTTATAGGCGCCGCTGCCAGCGGTGTTCTGTTTGGTGAACTCCATGCCCCACGGGTCCTTTTCGGTGGCATGCTTTTTCACCAGTTCGGAGTTGACGATGCATGGCACGATCACGGCGAGATCAGGAACGGTAAGCCGGTCCTTGCGCGCGAAGTCGACGCGGAACGTGTTATCGTCGACGACAACAAACTGTTCTGGCTTTGTGAGCGAACCGGCGCCCATCTGAAATGTGGGGAAGCCGCCGACGCTAACGGCGCGATCGAGCGACCACTTCACGTCCTTGGCAGTGACCGGCGTGCCGTCCTGGAAGGTCGCTTTCTTCTTCAGTTTGAAAGTAACCGACATGTCGCCGATGTTCATGTCTTCGGCGAGTTCGGGCTTGAACTTGTTTTTGTCGTAGTATGGCTGACCGTTCGGGCCGGTCTTCATCTCGTGACTGATGAGACGGTCGTAGCAATTCCAGGAAACTTCATAGCCGGGCACGTTGGTACCGACGCCGTGAATGTCGAGATTGTTGGGGCCGCTTTCCGAGACGATCAGAAGGGTTTCCTGGCGCGATTGCGCTTTGGCCGATGAGAACACCGCAGGCGAGGACACTGCGGTGCTCGCAGCGAGGGCTGACACGGATTTCAAAAAATCACGACGCTGCATAAAAGCCTCCCGAAGATGCGCTGAGAGGCATTCCGCAAGCGCCGTGCCAAATCTCGCGGCGATGCACAATTTCGATAAGCAATTGGTACGGCGCGTGAATTACCCCGAATCAACCGAAGGCATGCTCGCGAGGCAGGGGCCGAATTGCATACAATAGGCGAAAAGAGCCCAAGTTTTAGGCATTCGCGAACTGGGTAATAGTGAGGCTTAAGCAGATGCCAAAAACTGTAGTGCGACTCTTAGGCTCGCGAAAAAATCTCTGAGGCTGAGATCGCCCTGAATCGCTGAAATTTCATGCGCAATTTCAAAAGCGTTTTCTGAGATGGGTATTTCGAAGTTCGAATCCTGGCGCCCCAGCCACCAAGTCCGGTCTCTCATTTTTACTCATTAAACCAACAAAAAAACCGCCCGTGGGGCGCTTTTTTCGACGTACGGCGGTCTCCGACGCACCCATGATTGATTCGAACTCCGTATTTTTGCGGAAAGTCTCTGGTCAGTATTTGAAAAATGCCCTTTTTGTGGAGACGAGGAGCAGGTTCGATCTTCGACTGAGTGACCGACTTAGCAGTGCGATAATAAAATTCGAATACGGAATGATGTCCGCTTACGCGTGAAATTTGTCCGCTTTACCCCCAAAAGCGGACATGTGCGGTGCGACCAGAGATGTCCGCTTTGGGCCAATAGCGGACATTCAGGCCCGTTGGGAACGCCCGTGGATTTCAGAGGAATATCGCTGTGCGCGGCAGAATAATCCTGATTTCGGTGAACTCGCCTGGCTGCGTATCGACTTCGATTGAGCCCGCGTGTTGCTTGACGAGGATGTCGTGGCTGATAGAGAGGCCAAGGCCGGTGCCTTCTCCCGTCGGTTTGGTCGTAAAGAACGGGTTGAACATTTTTTCTTTCACGTCAGGTGGCATACCGGTGCCGTTGTCGCGGATCCTGATCTCCACGCGATCGCCGAGATTTTTGGTGGAGGCAGCAAGGGTCGGCTCGTAGTCGCCGCCATTTGTTGCCGCTCTGCGCTTGCTCGCCGCATAGAAGCCGTTCGAAATCAGATTCAGCAGAGCCCGCGTGATGTCCTGGGGGAATAGATCAACCTCGCCTGCCGCCGGATCAAAGGATTGTTTGAGCGTGATCTCAAAACCCTGCTTCTCGGCCCGCGCCCCGTGCCAGGCGAGATTGAGGCTTTCCTCAACGAGAGCATTGATATCGACACGCCGGTGTTCACCCGAGCCTTCACGCGAATGCTGCAGCATGTTCTTGACTATGGCATCCGCACGCTTGCCATGCTGGACGACCTTGTCGAGATTGCCCCGTAAGGTGTCCATCAGTTCGGTGATCTCACTGCGCTTCTTTTCGTTGAGGCTCACGTCCCCCAAGGCTTCCTGCAATTCACCGATCAGCTCGGCAGAGACTCCGGAGAAATTGTTGACGAAATTGAGTGGGTTCTTGATCTCATGCGCGATGCCAGCAGTCAGTTGACCGAGTGAGGCTAGCTTCTGTGTCTGCACCAGGCGGTCCTGTGTGGCGCGCAAATCATCTAGCGATTGGGAGAGGTCCGTCGTTCGCTGACGCAACTCGCTGAGCAGGCGTGTGTTCTCTATGGCGATGACAGGCTGTGCGGCGAAATTAGTGACCAACCCGATTTGCTTGTCGGTAAAGGGACGGACTTCTTGGCGGAAAATCGCAATTGCGCCGATCAGCTCTTCGTCCTTAAGCATTGGCACCATAATAAGAGTGCGCGCACCTGCACTTCCTATGATGCCTGCCCGACGCTGGGGATCATTGGAATACACCGGTTCAGATTGAATGTCTGCGATTTGGACCGTCTGCCTTGTCTCGACGATGCGTGCGAGCGCCGTACCCTGGGGTATTCCGATCCGCGGGTCCCGACGCCGCTGTTCCGCGTATGCTGGCGGCGCTCCATGCAGCGCCATGACGCGAAATGCATCGCCCTCGTACAGGAAAAGCACACCGAACTTTGCGTCGCAGATGCGGGTGGCATTTCCCAACATGGCGTTGAATACCGGCTCCAGATCACCTGGGGAACTGCTGATGACCTGCAGAACTTCGGAAGTCGCCGTCTGCTGGTCCAGGGATTCGGAAAGCTCGCGCGTGCGGGCCTGCACCTCCTCAAACAGTCGAGCGTTTTCGATCGCGATCACTGCTTGGTCGGCGAAGGTCGTGGCCAGCTCAATTTGTTTCTCAGTAAACGGTCGCGCCGTCGATCGCGTCAGCGTAAGGACACCGATCGGCAGCCCTTCTCGCAGAAGCGGGA
>DATAPP010000163.1:0-6889 GCA_036265125.1 Pseudolabrys sp.
GGTCTGCAAGATCGCGGACCATGGCGGAGTATTCGTCGAGGATGTCGGGATAAATACTGAAATTGTCATAATTGACGATCGCGTGAACCTTGTGACGCACGGATGAGAGTAGGGATTCAACAATTCGCCGAATGCGTTCGATGTCCTGATGGCTGCGCACTACGTGCCCTTCGAAGTTGACGAAGAACTGACTTTTCTCGGGATGATATGTGAAGCGCTGTTCAAGCGGCATGCGCAGCAAATCATCGCGTAAGCCCATTGGCTCAGGCAAAAATATGCGTCGATCCATGGTTACGGGATCGCGGCGAATGATCGGCCGAAACTCCATTTGCGCCAGAATATCCCGCTCGACGTCGATGCCGGGAGCGATCTCGATGAGCTCAAGACCTTCCCGTGTGAGCTCGAAAACGCAGCGTTCCGTGACATAAAGGACGGGCTGCCCCCGCTTCACGGCATAGCTGCCGGAAAAAGTCCTGTGCTCAACCTCATGGACGAACTTTTTCAAATTGCCATCTTTGACGATACGCAGACGACCATCCTCGGTTGCTAACTGCAGGCGGCCGGCCATAAAGGTGCCGACGAACACCACCTTTTTGGCATTCTGACTGATATTGATGAAACCGCCGGCGCCCGCGAGACGGGGGCCAAATTTGCTGACGTTCAAATTGCCCTGCCTGTCCGCCTGGGCGAGACCCAGGAAGGCAGCGTCAAGACCGCCGCCGTCGTAGTAGTCGAACTGATAGGGTTGATCGATGACGGTTTGCGCATTGACCGCAGCACCGAAGTTGAGTCCGCCGGCCGGAACGCCGCCAATGACTCCCGGCTCGGCCGTCAGCGTCATCAGATCCGCGATTTTTTCCTCGCTGGCGACGTTCGCAACACCTTCGGGCATGCCGATGCCCAGATTGACGACGCTGTTGGCGTCCAATTCCAGCGCCGCGCGCCGCGCGATGATCTTTCGCTCATTCAGCTCCAAAGGCGCGATCGATCCCGCGCGCGACCGAATTTCGCCGCTGAATGCCGGGTCATACTGAACCGCGAACGTCTGCCAATGGTTTTCGGGCTGGGCCACGACAACACAGTCGACGAGGATACCCGGTATTTTGACCTGCCTCGGATTGAGCGAGCCACGCGCGGCTATTCGCTCCACCTGCACGATGACAAGGCCTCCGGAGTTTTGCACCGCCATGGCGATCGCGAGCACTTCGAGCGTAAGCGCCTCTTTCTCCATGGTAATGTTGCCGTCGGGATCGGCTGTGGTGCCGCGAACGATGCCGATATTGATTGGGAACGCGCGATAGAAAAGAAATTCTTCGCCATCGATCTCAATGAGCCGGACAAGATCTTCCTTGGTGGATTCGTTTATTTTTCCGCCGCCGTGACGCGGGTCAACGAATGTTTCGAGGCCGACGCGTGTGAGATGGCCAGGCCGCTTGGCTGCGATGTCGCGGAAGAGATGCGAAATTACGCCCTGAGGGAAGTTGTACGCCTCTATCTTGTTGGCGATAGCAAGCTGCTGCAGTTTGGGCACGAGGCCCCAATGCCCGCCGACAACGCGACGCACCAACCCTTCGTGGCCGAGGTGGTTCAGCCCCCGCTCTTTGCCGTCACCGTGACCCGCCGCATAAACGAGGGTGAGATTTCGCGGTTTTTCGTTCGCCGGGATGTCTTTGGACAGATGCTGCGCCTCGAGCGCTATGGCAAGTTCCTCTGCAAAGCCAATACCGACAAAACCCCCGGTCGCGATCGTGTCACCGTCGCGAATGAGGCGCACCGCCTCCTCGGCGGTGACAATCTTTCCACTATCCGGCGCTCGAAACGATGTGGGCTGCGCTTGGGTGGGCTTAACAGCTGACATTCTACACTTCCGATACTTGTCGCGCGTCAATCGCTAGTAGATACCCGTCAAGTAGTAGAACCCGATCACAAAGAACACCGCGGCTGTCTTCGTCAGCGTAATGACGAAAATGTCCTTATAGGCCTCCCTGTGAGTCAGGCCGGTGACAGCGAGCAGCGTGATCACAGCGCCGTTGTGCGGCAAAGTATCCATGCCGCCGCTGGCCATTGACGCGACACGATGCAAGACCTCGAGCGGGATCTTTGCCGCCTCAGCCGCTGCGATGAACGTGTCGGACATGGCAGCAAGCGCAATGCTCATGCCTCCGGACGCCGATCCGGTAATGCCGGCAAGCACGGTCACAGTGATGGCTTCGTTGATGAGCGGATTGGGAATTGCCCTCAACGCGTCGGCAATTGCCACGAACCCGGGGAGCAACGCGATCACCCCGCCGAAACCATACTCGGATGCAGTATTGAGTGATGCCAGCAGGGCTCCGGCGACTGCGGCCTTGCTGCCGTCGGCAAATCTTGCCAGCACCGGCCGCCACGCAAACGCGAACACGGTCAGTATGCCGAGCAGCAACGCGCCTTCAACAGCCCAAATGGCGGCCACGCTGGAGATCTGGGTGACGATCGGCTTGGCCGTGCCGAGCGTGATTTCGTGCGTCGTCCCATAGGCACGCGGCACTGCAAATGTCAGCACGAAGTTTGCGGCGCCCACCACCACCAGCGGCAGAAGGGCGATCCAGGCGTTTGGCAATTTCTCCGCTTCGAACGCTTCGGGTTCGTTGCGGAGGTTGGTGCCGTATCCCTCACCTTTCGCCTTAGCTGCGCGCAGCCGACTCTCGATGTAAGCAAGGCCGATCAGAAGAATAAACAAAGCCCCGATCACGCCCAGCCACGGGGCGGCCCAGGTCGTGGTCTTGAAGAATGTCGTGGGAATGATGTTCTGAATCTGTGGCGAGCCCGGCAGCGAATCCATGGTGAAGGTGAATGCGCCGAGGGCAATCGTGACTGGAATGAGTCGCTTGGGAATTCCGCTCTGGCGGAACATCTCGGCGGCGAACGGATAGACCGCGAACACCACCACGAATAACGACACGCCGCCGTAGGTCAGGATTGCGCAGACGACGACGATCGAAAGAACGGCCCGCTCCCGGCCTAACACGCCGATCACTGCGGCGACGATCGACTTGGAGAATCCCGACAGCTCGATGACCTTGCCGAAAACCGCGCCAAGCATGAACACTGGAAAATAGTTTTTTAAGAAGCCAACTGTCTTTTCCATGAAGACGCTGGAGAACATCGGCGCCACAAGGGACGGATCGGTCAGCAAAACAGCGCCGAGCGCAGCGATCGGAGCGAACAGGATCACGCTGTAGCCGCGATAGGCTACGAACATGAGAAAGGCCAGCGCACCCAGGACAATCAGAAGGCTCATGAGCATCGCTCCCGTTGTCGCCCGATCGCCGCGGCGTACCGCGGCCTCGGAAGAGAGTCAGGCCATTGATGTGAAAATCGCCAGTCGTTCAAGCTCAAGGTCTTCAATGATTTTTGCGTTATGTGTAACCGCCTCGCTCAACAAATCTCGGATCGAAACAACGGTGATCACCTTGCCATTGTCGACCACCGGCAGGTGACGAATGCTGTGCTGATGCATTAGCCGCAGACAGTCGGCAAACGTATACCCAGCATCGATCGTAACGACATTGCGAACCATGATGTCCGCGACGGGCGTCGATTCCGGAGATTTTTTGGCGAGAAGTACTCGCCGCGCGCAATCTCGCTCGGATAAGACACCCGCCAACGTATCCCGGTCCATTACCACGAGAAGGCCGATATCCTTGTCGGCCATAATCTGCAGTGCCGTAAGCACATTGTCGGTGGGAGTCACGGTCCATAAAGTTCTGGGCTTCGACGCAAGGATTCGGCGCAGCGTTCGATATGCCAAAATCTCTTCAGGTCGTCTAAGAGGATTATCCATGCTGAGCCTCAGATGCGGCTTCGATTTCACGCGGCCGCAGAAATGATATCAGGGTCCGCTTGATTGACATACGTCAACAAGAAGAAATAACGACGGTCGTCAGGAACAGACGGGCAATAGCGGGGCACCGCTCCACCCGGATTGACCAGATATGAAAGTCGGGCAGCTAAAGCTGCATTTCAGGGATTTTGGCCGGCAGAACGAGTTCAGCTTCCGTGGCTGACACCACCTGCTCAACGGTAACGCCAGGCCCCGTCTCCATGAGCGTTGCGCGGCCAGCGGGAAAGGTAATAACCGCCAATTCAGTAACCAGCAGGTCGATCGGTCTCACCGATGTGAGCGGAAGCCCGCATTTCTTGACGATTTTTGGTTTGCCTTTGGCGGTATGCTGCATCGCGATAATCACTCGCTTTGCACCGGTTACGAGATCCATCGCTCCGCCCATTCCGGGCACCATTTTGCCGGGGATCATCCAGTTCGCGAGCTGCCCTGTTGCGTCGACCTGAAGCGCACCGAGAACCGTAACATCCACGTGACCACCACGGATCAGGCCAAACGATACCGCGCTGTCAAACGTGCACGCGCCCGGCAAAGCCGTCACCGGCTGTCCGCCGGCATCTGTGAGCAGCGGATTTGCCATTCCTTCTTCCGGAATGGCGCCGGTGCCGATTAGTCCATTCTCTGATTGAAAGAATACCCTTACACCGCCAGGAATGTAGTTCGCCACCATGGTCGGTATCCCGATGCCGAGGTTGACGAGCATCCCGCTTTGCAGTTCGCGAGCAACACGTTTGGATATGATCGATTGAGCGTCCATTCCTATCAGCCGTTTGCGACAAGATAATCTACGAGGGGCGCGGGCGTTACAACGTGATCGGGCGCGATGAGGCCTACGGGCACAATGTGTTCGGCTGTGACAATAGTGGTATCAGCCGCCATGGCCATGACGGGATTGAAGTTTCGTGCTGTCAAAGCGTAAGAAAGATTGCCGAGATAGTCGGCGAGGAATGCGTTCACCAGTGCAAAGTGGGCGCGCAGCGCGGTCTCGACCAGGTAACTTTTTCCGTTGACGTCGATCTTCTGTTTGCCTTCCTCAACGATGGTGCCGATCCCGGTCGGGGTCAGTATTCCACCGAGTCCAAAACCGCCGGCACGAATGCGCTCGATGAGCGTGCCCTGCGGGACGAGGTCGACCGCCATCTTTCCGTCGATCATCTGCCGCTGGGTCTCAGGATTGAGTCCAATGTGACTTGTGACCGCCCGGCTCACCAGGCCCTTGTCAACAAGTTTTCCGATGCCGCGGCCGGGAAGCGCCGTATCGTTTGCAATAACCGTGAGGTTTCGTTTCCCCTGCCGCACCAGCTCATCGATGAGGCGCTCTGGAGTGCCGACAGCCATGAAGCCGCCAATCATGAGGATCGCCCCATCCGGAATCATGGCGACGGCAGCTTCTACAGAAACCGATTTCATAGCTGAAAAACCGCCCTCTACGAAGTATTCACACGAAACTCTGATGCATCAACGCGGCGGATCCGTGTCAAAGCCTGCCATGTTTTATCGGGGTTGAACAAGGTCATTCGCTCCGCCAGCTTGGGGAGTTCGGCCCGACCACCGACTTGCCATTCACGCGGCCGGTGCGTCAGAGTCTGACCCCGTCGAGGCGATCGACATCGCGGGCGGCAGGAATTTTTGGCTGAGATCCTAACAATGTCGTCAAGTTCTGGATCAGGCGTGACTTCGTCAAGGACAGATAAGGCAACTTCCGTTGCACTGACTGACGCTGTCGAAGTGCTGCTGTGCTTTGGCGCCTTGATGCTGCGTGCGGGAAATACGGCGGCCCGGACACGCGAATGGGTCGAGGTGATGACGCGCAAGATGGGGTTCAACGCCGTGTCGGTGAGCCTTTCGCTCGACAGTATCACTGCCAGCGTTCGCCGCTCGGGCGAGCAGGCCACGATCGTGCGCGAGATCGGACCGCCGGGGATCAATGTTTCCCGTATTGTCGAACTGGAGCAGCTTGCCAAAGCAACCGAGCTCGAACAGACGCCCACCGACATTGCAGTCAAGCTTGCGGAAATCGAGTCGATACTGCCTCGGTATTCCAGCGCGCTGATTGCCGCAGCGGTCGGCGTGGCCAGCGGTGGTTTTGCATTTCTCAACGGCGCCGCGGCAGTGGAAATGACTGCAGCCGCAATGGGCGGCGGAATCGGCCAGTGGGCGCGCTCCTGGATGGCCCACCGTCAGCTCAACCAATATGGCGCGGCAACATTGTCTGCCATTGTGGCGTCCGGGGTCTACGTGCTGGCAGCGGCGCTGGCGCATCGCGCCGGCTTTGAATTTGCGCACTATCCGGCCGGCTTCATCGCCTCGGTGCTTTTTTTGATCCCCGGCTTTCCCCTGGTTGCCGCGCTATTCGATTTATTGCAATTCCAGACCGTCGCTGCCGTGAGCCGACTGGCATATGGTGTGATGATTCTTTTGGCGGTCGCCTTGGGTCTCAGCCTTGTAATCGCATTTGCTGGAATTGACCTGTCGCGGCAGCCCCCGCTTGAACTTGCATATCCGCTGAAGCTGGTACTGCGAGCCGTGGCAAGTTTCGTTGCAGCCTGCGCGTTCGCAATGCTGTTCAACAGCTCGCCACGTACGGTGTTCGCGGTGGGCCTTTTGGCGTCGGGAGCAAACGGTCTGCGCCTGGCCCTGAACGACATGGGTATGATGCTTGCGCCGGCCGCCTTTTTTGCCGCTCTGGCCATCGGGTTGGTGGCCTTGCAAGCAGACCAGCGCTTCAATGTACCGCGTATGGCGATGATAGTGGCGCCGATCGTCATTATGATGCCAGGTGTCTATGCATATGAAATGATCGTGCTGTTCAATCGCGGACAAATGCTCGATGCTCTCCAGGCATCCGCTGCATGCGGTTTCATAATTGGTGCGTTGGCGATGGGCTTGGCTACAGCTCGCTTTTTCAGCCGGAGCTAACTTTCGCGGTTCCCCTCGGCAGGTAGACAAATCGATACACTGCGGCAACCATGATCGACCCGCCGAGTAGTTGGCTCGTTTCGAGCT
>DATAPP010000164.1:0-1895 GCA_036265125.1 Pseudolabrys sp.
TGGTATCGTGCTGCCATCACAGGCGCGGCGATTACCCAGCCGCTGACGTTGAATGTCCGCTTTGGGTCATTAGCGGACATCCCGTGATGCCGCCGTCATGTCCGCTTTACGCGGACATTCTTGGCCGCGATTAAAAAGTGCGCTATGGGCCAGGAGCGGACGTCCGACGGTGCCAAGCGCCTCTATTTTGCCTTGGCCGCAACACACTCATTTACGAAGCGGGAACGGTCCTCCATTTTAACCTTCTGCTGCTCCGCCTGCTTCTCGCACTCGCGCATCTTCGGCGCCTTGTCGGCTGGCATCATCTTTTCCGGCGCAGTGGCCTTCATACGATCCACGACCTGCGCCGACGTGGCGTGTGCGAGCAACATTGTGAAGGTCAGCGCGGCGAAAAATGCGATTGGACGGTGCGGCTGCATGAGCGCCTCCCGTAGCTAAAAATATTATCAGCAGAGGCGCAGGCGTCCAACGCGTGAGCCTATGAAATGCGGGATGTCCGCGCTTTACCCCCGAAAGCCGACATTCCAACCGCACTGACCAATGTCCGCTAAGGGCCATAAGCGGACATCAAAAAAACCTGGGGCCTAAATATTCTGCGGTACGTTCTCTTCGTCGAGAAATGATGGTTCACGCCGCAGATTGCCAAAGGGCCACCGCTTCGGGCGGTGACCCTTTACTAAACTGCCGATCTAGAGAAGAGGTGGAACTCCGGCAGTCTCCGAATATTGCGAAGCTTTCCTCATCCCCCGATGTTTTAGTCGAATTTGAACTCCGCCATATTTTTCAGCGAGTCCTTGGTCGCACCGCTTAATACCGCATGATCTGGATACCACTTGCTTTTTGTCGTGGTTGTCGTCGTGGCTGTTGGGGGCAGGTTCGTCGTACCGGTAGTCGCGGGCCGGTTCGCCGTACCGGTCGTTGCGGAACCGGTTGTGCTTGTGGTGGTCGTGGACGTGCGAACAGGCTCCTCGACAAATTTCAGCTTACTCATCTCAATCATGATGTCGTGTTGGCCCAGGCCAAGGAAACCGCCAACGCCGATCACGACGCCATCAACCTTTCCAGACTTGTCGAGCAAGATTTCGCTGATGCTGCCGAGTTTCTCGTCCTGATCATTGTAGACATTCAGGCCGATGAGTTTCGATGATCGCCACATCTCGCCAGCGGCTTTCGGAGCCGTAGATTGGGCAGCAGGCGCCGGCGCGGGCGAAGGAGTGGTCTGTGCAAGAGCGGGCATAATCATCGCCGAAGCGAGCAGCCCGCCGATTATGAGTCTGCGCATTTGGGGTTACCTCCGGTTATTTTGTGAATTATCTGTGGCAAAAACGCCAGCAGCCGAACTTTCGTTCCATGCACATGTCCGCTTTGGGTCATAAGCGGACATTTGCACTGCAATAGGCCATGTCCGCTTTACCCCCCAAAAGCGGACATTCACCCGCTCATTGAAAATGTCCGCTTTGGGCCAAGAGCGGACATTAGTTGCCCCACGACTTCGTCTTTAGTGCATCGACTTGTCGGGCCGAAATGGATCATAAGGATAGCCAGCGTATACGAGGCTGGCGTCCCCGCTGTAGCTTAGCAGTTCCTCCACCTTTTCGACCGTCTTGCCGATCACGCTAAGAGGTTCGCCAGCTTGGAGCTGACCCTTAACCTCGATGAGCGATCGGTTGGCGGCATCCAGTCGTCGCGCAAGGATTGCGGCGACATAGAGGGCGACAGTCGGGTCGCCAGCAAGCATCGCCGGGGCGTCGGCAACATAGAACTCAGATTGCTCCAGGGTTCTCACGTCAGCGGTATGGGGCTGATCCAACAGGACGGCTTGTTCGCCGAACACCGAGCCGGGTGCCGACACGTTGGCGATGCGGACGCCATCCTTGATGACCTCCACAGCACCG
>DATAPP010000165.1:0-1698 GCA_036265125.1 Pseudolabrys sp.
CCGTAGACCCCGATGGCGCGCTTGGTGTCGCCTTGCTCGCTGACCACGACCTCGCCGCCATGGACGCCGATCCGAAACGACGGGACGACGCCAAATAGCTCCAGATACTCGCGGCGCTCTCGCCGGATCGTCGCAAAGACGGCGTCGATCGTCCGCAAGATCCTGTTGTCCCGCACCGCTTCGCGCCAATCCCACAACGCGATCAAGCCGTCCCCTTTGTACAGATAGATCTCGCCGCCGTGATCGGTGATCGGCTTGGAAATGTCGAAAAGAAATTTGCCGACTAGGGATTTAGTGCGAACCGCACCGAGCTCCTCGGCAAGCGCCGTCGAATTGTTGATGTCGAGAAAGACGAGGACCTTCTCCTGCAGTACAGGCCGGTGATAGGTACCGACCGTGAGGTGAAACAAGGTTTCGATACCGATGAAATGCGCAGTTCGCATTACAACAATGCCGATCACTGCAAACAAAATCACTAATGGGATCACTAGCGGCAACATGGCGTAGGGTACTGGAAGTCTGTAGAATGGCCATAGTAAAAAATGAGTGATGTGAATACCTACAAAAAACATAACCACCACTATGGTGGTATAGATCAGAATTGCGCGAAGCGGATGAATGTTACGTATTCGGCGGCCGCGCAGACCCTGTACATAAAATTCTTCGAAAAGCCCGACTCCGGTGCCAACAAAAACAGCGTTCAGAGTCGCAAAGATTGGCGGACGCCCGGCTGCGCGGCTCGCCAACCCCGCAAGCAACGCGAAAATCGTGACTGACAGCAGGATCGAGGCGAGCTTACGGCGGGTGGAAATCGAAAGCGGAGCAAAGGCAAGGTCCATGGCCGGAGTGATCGCGCCTATTTCTGTCCGGAGAAGGGCACGAAGCCGTCGCGGTTCGGCATCTGCACCTTTGCCAAGGTCTGCGCATTGATGACCGCGTTCTCGGCGATGATGCCGTTCAGCTGGAGGATATAGGCGCAGACCGCGTAAACCTCGTCATTGTTCAGCGATCTCGGCGCATTCGCCGGCATCGCGCGCCGCACGTAATCGAACAATGTCGTCGCGTAGGGCCAGAAGCTGCCCACGGTTTTGACAGGGTTCTGATCTCCGGTCAGGGTGCCGAGCCCTCCGACCAGCTGATCATTGGGTTTGCCCGACCCCTTCTCGCCATGGCAGGCAAGGCATTTTGCAACATATACCGTTTCTCCTTGTTGCGGAGTGCCGCTGCCGACCGGCAGGCCGGCGCCATCGGGGCCGATGCTGATGTCCCATACGGCGACTTCTTCGGGTGTCGCGGGCCGCCCGAGATCGGGCGTCTCGGCGAGCGCGGCCGTCGACAAGAGGAGCAAGGCCGAAGCGGCACTCAAATGCCTAGGCATAGACATGCCGGAGCTCCCCGTGCTCGCCGATTGCCCAGCTGGTGATACCGTTGAAGTGATAGAACGTCTTGGCGCCGCGTTCGGCGATCAACGCCGCACGCGTCGGCTGGACATAGCCGGAACTGTCGGTCGCGCGGCTCTGCAGCACCGCCGGGCCGCGGTCCCAGCGCCACGGCATGCGGAACCGGGTCAGCGCCTTTGGCAAGACCGGCTCCTGCAAGGCCGCCGGGGCCCAGCTTTTCCCGGCGTCGGCAGAGACCTCGACCCGGCTGATCTTGCCGTAACCCGACCAGGCGAGGCCCGAAATCTCGTAAAGGCCG
>DATAPP010000166.1:0-2980 GCA_036265125.1 Pseudolabrys sp.
AAGCAAAATTGACCGCGCCTCCCTCGATAAAGCCAAGGTCGGTTACACTTCCTACAACCCGTTGGACCTCCGGGTCCACGTAGTTTGGGAAATCCTCCCAGCAATCTACCGCAATTCTGCGGCGTGCGATGACGTTATTTATGAAGTCGCCGTGACCGCAACCGAGATCGAGGACACAATCATTCGGCGAAATCAGCTTAGAGAAATGAAAACGCCATAAACTTTTCCATACGACGTCCCGTCTGGGATCGAAGCTCAGCCGGGTATGGTGATACCCGCTCGTCACCTGCCGAACCATCTCCATGAGAAAATGATACCAACCATCATACGGCAGCCCACTTTCAGCGCCCGTAGATCGCTCGTGTTACCGCCTTTGCTCACACCGACTCGGCCGTGGAAGGTAATTGGGCACTCGACAACCGTGAATCCGTTTTCAAGAGCGATGTCAAGAAAGTGCGCGCTGAACTCGAGATTCACCGCGGGGCATAACCGCGGCAGTAGTTGCACCAGCGCGATCTTCCGACACAGTTTATAGGTGGTCCCGACATCTGTAATCGTACTTCGGCCCAGATGCTTGGCTTCAAGGAGCTTTCCGACAAATAAATTTCCATAATACATGAATGTGCTGAGCTGCGTCGAATATTGCCTTAAGCATTCGACGGTTCGCGTACCGTTTACAATGTCTGCATGAGGCGCAAAAGCCACGAGCTTGTCTAGATCAAATGCGCGAAAAGTTCGATCCCCTTCGCAAAGTACGATAAGCTGGGTGTGTCGTAATTTATCGCTTCAGAAGCGCAGCGAAACAGACACCGACCATACCCAGGAGCGGACTCATTGACTGTGATCGCCCCGGCCGCAACGGCGCGTTCAAAAGTTGCATCGGTACTGTTATTACTCACCACGATCACTCTGCGAACCCTCGGGTGAGATAAGAAGTCCGACACCGCGGTGCTAATGCTTTCTTCGTCGTTGTAGGCGGTAAGCGCCACCGTAAGCCCTCGATTAGCGATGTCGTCCACTCGCACGCAATTGTGCCGGCGCTTGAGCCTAAACAGAAATAGAAGGTCGCCAAGCGCAAGCGCGAAGCCTGCCATGATTGGCACCCCACCTGTACCAGACAATCCACTCATTGATCGGTAGTAGGATGGCGTTCAGTCCCAAGACGTAGCGGGGCGCCACCAATAGGACACCAAACAAATACATCGCCAAGCCAAGACACACCGAGAGCATTCCATACATCAAAAAGGGAATGCGGTATGTTCTCTGGAGACCTCTTCGGCTGTCTTCGACTAAGCTCCCGGGGGAATTCTTTATTTCCTCCAGCTCCCGCATGATCGGTTGTTGGGCCGCAATCCGCGCGCTTCGGCAAGTTATTCTACGTTCTAAGCAGGACCGCGCGGGAACATGCGAACCCAACCCCCAGCTCGATAGTCCTCCAGGACCTTCCTTTAGTCATGATCCGCCAGTCTCCTATCTCGGTCAACGCCCGAGTGCCGTTGCAGCGCACTACCGTTGACGTTTTGGCAGCTTGCTCGACATCCAGACGCTCTAATTTCAAAAAAGGGCTCCTCAGGTTGCAGAACCTGCCGCAAAAAACCCCGTCGCAGCGCCGCCTTGTCGTGCTTGCCGGTCAACTTGGTGACCTGGCTGCGATAAGCAGCTATCGCTTCACGCTTGCGAATGCGAAATTCATCCATCCGAACTGTGCAAACCTGGAGCTCTAGCAAATCTCTGATGCGCCAGAGGCGCGGATCCCAGAACCAGATCGGATATTCGTACAGCGCGCGAACACGATCAGGCCGCGTGCGAGCCAGTTCGCGCGCGAGCTCGGCCAAGACGCGATGATCGGGATGATTGTCGATGATCGACGACACGAATACCTCCTCGGGATTCATGTTTTCGAGGAGATCGATTAGGCGATCGCGCAACAGCCGACGATGGTCCGCCAATCGACCATCTTCAAAGCGCAGAAACGTAATGTTCTCAGCCGGGACCCCCATAATGGCGCAGGCGCGGCGGGTTTCCCCCTCCCTAACCTTCACGAATGCCTCAATAGACAACTTATTCGGGCGAGGGGCATGCCGACCATCGGTAGCGATGACGACTTGAACCGATGTCCCCGCAGCAAGCTTGCGCATAATTGTCGCGCCGCAGCCCAGCGTTTCATCGTCCGGATGCGGCGCCAGCACCACGCACGAGCGTGCCGCCGTTTGCAACGTTATATCTTCAGCCCGCGATAACAACAGCGGACGTCCTAAGGCCGCCAACCCTTCGCAGAAGGCGGGATACAGCCTCTGCCGCAGAAAATAGCGGACCCCCCTGCCGCCATGACCCATATTATCCATCGCAAGTGTCCGCTGAATGGACTCCTGCAACAAATTTGTTACAACGGTTGACGACTGTACAGCCACCGGCTTGGCTCGTGGTGCGCGGGATACCACTCGAGTGAGAAGATGAAATTTGGTATTGGCACGCTTGCCGGCTTACAGGCAGGTGCCTGGGCGTCGCGTGCTGTGCGCATTTGCGCCTGGCGCCGGGCTCTCGGCAACAACCGCTCGTTTTTGCTCGCCCGCTCCAACGCCGAACGCGACCGGATGTCACGTCACGCCCGCCAGCCTTCACCCGGTTTCTCGGCGATGCCCGCATCTGCCTGTCGAACAATGCCGCGGAGGGCGCTTTGCCCGGTATCGCTCTCGGGCGTCGGGCGTGGTTATTCGCCGGCTCCGATCGTGGCGGAGAAGCTCAACCGCAGCCGCCTGACCATCACCCATTACGGCCCTGGCCGGATGCTTACGTTAGTATTGGTGAACTCAGCTCTTATAGAAACGTTGTACACTGACAGAACCATTCCCCATGAAGGTGGTCGCGTATCTCATTTGGACTGCCGGAACAACCCTTGGGTCAGCCGCCGGGAAGACGCGGTCGTTTGAGAGAACGCCTTAACCCATAGTTCATCTGCCGCAAATACGCGAGTTCGCGA
>DATAPP010000167.1:0-3122 GCA_036265125.1 Pseudolabrys sp.
GACCTGATAAAACAGGCGGAACAGGTGCCAACGTCGGCTTTGGAAGGGTCGAGGTGGCGCTTCGCCAGCATTCCGAACAGGGGGTTGCGATGTCGGCGACGTCGTTATGCCCGGTGTGAAACCTACCCGAATAATACCCAACCAGGCACAGCTATGTTAGCCTTACCCAATCCTCGATCGTTTTGCGCATATCATCGGCAACAAAATCGTTGTATTTTGGATGTAAAAAATCATGATAGATAAAAATGTCCTTTGGCCATGCACTACCCGGATATTTATAGGTCAAATAATGGTTTTGGGCAATTTTCTGTGTCGTATGTTGTTGATTAAATTCGGTAATCGCTAGACGTTCTCCTGTGAATTCATTGTAAAGCGATATCTCATCACCCGTTATGTCGTCAAAATAAATGAACGTTCGCGGGAGAAAGTGTTCCGCTCCCGCATCGAAAAGTGTCAAAGCGTCTCTCGTCGATGAATAGAAATCGAGATCATGAAATACGCAGCCGACAGGTGCGGCACCGTGTTTTTCGAAAAAGGTGCGGCATGTTTCTTTCACATCACCAAACACCAGCTCGGCTGTTTTGAGCTTTTCCCGCAAAGTATTGTGATTCATTTTGAATGACCCAGGCTGAAAATAGTAAGGAAGGTCACGGTAATCGCGTGGGGCCGGCAGACCCGTGCCCGTGTCGAACCCATAGAGCTCAATACTAACGTTAAATAGTTTCATTATCTCATTGATGTGCATTTCAGCGGCCAGCAGACCCCTACCGCCAGCGCAACCAAACTCTATAACACTGATCTTTTTATAATTCAGCAAACGCGCCAATCTTGTCGCCTCAAAAATGCAATACCCATATTGTGGACGTTCAATAGCGCCCGCTTTTAGTTTATCGACGTACGAAGGACGCGAAAAATGTTCGATGATTTTTTTGCTAATCGTCGCCCGCAAGGGATGAGGGTGCATCAGGAGCCTAAGCAGTAGTTCTTTCATCCTTAATCCTTGTTGCTCTGCAGAGCCGCCGTGCGGACCTTGCGATCGCTCCGGTCAAGGCTTTGCCTCAGATAAATATAAGCATACATCGCGGCTCCCACTGTTTCCCAGAGCACGGATCTCACGCTTGCCCTTAAGCGCCGGCGCACTTGGGAAATACTTCGCAAGAACCACGAAAACTGGTGCTCCTGCAATAAAACTTTCATGTGATAAGCGCCGATACCTATACCATACCCCCTCACCAGACGCGGAATATCGGCGGCTTTCCGTCCGTGGTGATGGCTGACGACAACTTCGGGACGGTACTCTCCTCGCCAACCGAACAGGCTGGCGCGGCCCGCAGCATCGAGATCTTCAGCGCTGAACAACGACCCGGTGCCGAACAGCGGATCGAAGCCGCCAATCTTGTCGAGCACGGATCGGCGAAACGCGATGTTGGCTCCGGAAACAGCGCCGGCATTGATGAACGATTTGGCCGGAAATGTCAGTGGTGTCATCGATACCCGGATCGTCATTGGCTCGTCGGTCGGATCATGGAGCAGAATGCGGCCGGTGATGTAACCGATCGACTGGTCTGCAAAGGCCGACCATATGCGGGCCAGGAAGTCGGGTGCGGGGTAGCAATCGTCATCGGTAAAGGCGACGATCGCGCCGCCTGCCATCGCCACTCCGGAATTGCGCGCATTGCCAAGCCCGGGCTTGGGCTCGAAGACGTAGCGGACCGGAAAGCAGGCGCGGGCGGCAAATTCGCGGATCGTCGCGGCTGTCTCGTCGCTCGATCCGTTATCGACAACGATCAACTCCCACGGCCGCGCGAAGGTGATGCACCCTACCGATTCCAGGCAACGCGCGAGTTGTCGACAGCGATTACGTGTGCAAACGACCAGAGATAAATCCATATTACGAATGGGTTCGGCAGGATCGGACGATCCGCTCCGGCATCATGCCAAACCTGCCGCACAAGGCGGCCTTCAGGCAGAGATATGCATATTTGATCGCGCCCACCGGTTCGTACGCGATCATTCTACCGCTAAATCGGTACCGTCGCGGAAGCTGATAAATACTCTGCAAGAACCAGAGGAACTCGCCATTTAACAGCAGCTTCATGTGGTAGGCGCCGGCGCCGATAGCGTAGGATTTGAGCAGACGCGGAGCATCGGCGGCCTTTCGCCCATGGTGATGCCTGACCACCACGTCGGGCCGGTATTCGCCCCGCCACCCTGCCGCGCTGGCGCGGCTGGCGGCGTCCAATTCCTCGGCATTGAACAACGAGCCTGGGCCAAACAGCGGATCAAAGCCGCCAACCTCAAGCAGAACTTCTCGTCGAAAAGCCATGTTGGCGCCCGCCACCGCCCCGATGCCGAGGAACGATCTGCCGGGAAAAGTGACGGGTGTCGTGGACTCGTTGATCGTGATCGGATGATCGCTTCGATCGTGTAGGATAATCCGGCCGGTAATATAGCCAACCGCTGAATCTTGAAATGCCGACCATATGCAGCGCAAAAGATCCGGTTCAGGATAGCAGTCATCGTCGGTAAACGCGACAATTTTGCCCAGCGCGATCGCTACTCCGGCATTATGCGCATTGCCAAGTCCGGGCTGCGGCTGCAGGACAGAGCGAACTTTAACAGGGGCGCTGCCGCGGAATTTTTCGATTACTTGCGCCGTTTCGTCGGTGGATCCGTTGTCGACGACGATCAATTCCCATGGCCGCTCGAATTTCAAGCGGATGACCGCATCGAGACAGCGCTGGAGCTGCTGGCAGCGATCGCGAGTTGCGATGATCAACGACACGTCCATGCTCGCCGGAGGCCTAGTGTCGGCGGTCAAATCTCGTCGACCCCTGGCTCAACATCTCGTCGAGTTGTCGGCCGACGCTCGCGATAGAAAAACGCGCTTCGACGTTGCGGCGGGCACGACGCCCGAGTGCGCGGCATAATTGAGGTCTGTCGAGCAACCCGGTGATCGCCTTGGCGAGGGCCACGGAATCTCCCCGCGGCACGACGAGACCACCGCAATCGCGTACGTTCGCGATAATGTCGTGCATCGCCGGAATGTCGCTGCCGACGACCGGCAGGCCGCAGCCCATCGCCTCCAGGGCGCCACCGGAAAACCCTCGATCCGCGATGGC
>DATAPP010000168.1:0-18646 GCA_036265125.1 Pseudolabrys sp.
GAGGCGCCTGATCCATGTCTCTACCATGCGCAGCATCGCCGGCTTACTGGTCACCGCCAAGATTGCGTTTCTGCGGGCTATTGGTTGGAATTTGACCATATCCTGAGTGAATCCGCCCTCTTTGGAATCCAGTATCTTTTCCAATTCAGCGATGACCGGCTCTGGATTGCTATTTTGAACGGGGAAGATCCCGACCGACTGCCCGCGCATCCAATCGACGTCGAAGCTGAGCGCTGTATCAATGGCCGCACGACGCTCGGCGCCGCTCCCTTGAATCAATAGCATGTTACGTGTGGAATCGACACGAACCGCTCCGGGCTTGGTGGCAAAACTGTCGAGCAGTTTGATTAGCGTTGTGGCGGAAACAAATTGCAACGGAACAACGGAAATCCCATAGCCCGCTTCGGCGCGCGCGGCCTGCGAGTCTAAATTGCCGCCAGCAACGGCGTCACTGATGGGAATGAGGCGATAGCCCGCAGTATCTCGGACCATGGCCACACCGCTCAACCGCAATGCGGTTTCAAAGACGAAGAGCAAATCCGCCTTCGGAACGGGTCTCCCGGACGCGAGGCTTATGGCGCCTTGCACGCGGGGATCAACGGTGTATCCGACCTTTAGAATGTCACCGAGCACGGTCTTTGCAACCGACGCGATTGGAGCGTTTTCAAAGTTAAGTTCGTAACCCTGCCCGTTCGTCGTCGGCTGCGGTTGCGGTGGAGGGGCCTCGATCGGTGACACCTCCTCGGCCGTGAAAACTTGTGGTTTGCCAGTTACGGGGCCGCTTTGGCCGCTCTGGCCGCCCCCCTGCGGAAAGCGCGGGAGTAAATCTTGATTGCGGATGTTATCACTGACGTCAGGCTTGTGCTGCACGTCGTTCCAAAACGGAAGCGGACCGCATGCCCCAAGCAAGGCAAGACTTAGGGCCAAGGGCGCAGCCCATAAGCCGCCGCGACGCGGTCGGTTTACGCCTAACGACATAGCGCTTGATACAACCCCTGCTCACTCGAGCCTATGACACCTGAAGTGCGAGCCGCTCCCGCCATTCTCGCTTCACTTTATCGAAGCCCCGTTCGCCTCCTCGTGTCATATCAAGTCTATACCGAATGCCTTATCCAAATGCATGTCAACCACCTGTTGCGGCTCTCTTTTTTCAACAGGATGGCGCCGTCGCCACACTTCATCATACCGACGTACCGATAGGGTGCACCATCGCAGCGCAAATAGAGCCGATGCCCGTTGTCGAATGGCGAGAGCGGGCATCTGCCGAAAAAGTTCCTAGGCCGATGTCCCAAAGGACCCCGACGAGCTGCAACTGAAAAGAAATGTGAATAGGTTCACGCGCGATGGTAGCATTTTGGCGCCACTAGTCACTAGTGACTACGAGATTACTTACTTCTATTTATGGCCCCGAAAGCGCGAGCCGTGCTCAATGGGAGAGCAGCGTAACAGTTACGCTAGGGAGGCTTATATGTCTGCTCACAATAAGCTGCGTCAACATCTTCATAGCTCGGTTGCGCCAGTCCTACTGGTCGCGATGTCACTTGCAACTACCAGTGCAGTGGCGGCCCCATGTACGGGTCCAGGAGCGCCAACGGACACGCAAACTAAGTGCCTTACCGCGGTTCAAATTCCGGGCAATCCGCTCCGGTCTTTCGACATCAGCTGGGTGAATCCCACCCGGTCCGAATATTATCTCGCTGACCGTTCGAACGCAGGCATCGACATCATCAACACGAATACTCTCACATTCCAGCGGACCATCGGTGGCTTTGTTGGTATCAAGCTAACCAGCGCCGGCGCCGTGAACAACAACATCTCCGGGCCGGACGGCGTGACGTCTCATGGCCGCTGGCTCTATGCCGGTGATGGTGACAGCACGCTCAAGGTGATCGATCTCAGTCCCTCGTCGGCAAAGAGCCCTATCAAACAGACCATCTCCACCGGCGGAATGACACGGGTTGACGAAATGGCGTTGACAACTGACGGCACACGGTTGCTCGCCGCCAACAACGCGGAAGACCCGCCTTTCGGGACACTGTTCCGAGCCAACGGCGATGCACCAGTGAGTTCGGTGATGATCCTGAGCAAAGTGGTGGTCTCGAGTGCCTTCGTACCAACTGGTTTCGGACTCTCGATTGAGCAGCCAGCCTGGGAGCCTACGACTGCGCGCTTCTACACGTCGATCCCGGTCATCGCGAATAATCCGCCGGGCTGTAATTTCGGCCAGTTATCGGGCCCGATCACCTGCGATGGCGGACTGCTCGTGGTCAACCCGGCAACGCTGACCGCCGGCACAAACACAATCGGCGCGTTTGACCCGACAACAAATACCGGTGTCGTGCCGCTGCACCGATGCGGGCCAAACGGCGCGACTGTAGGGCCGCATCAGAACCTGCTGCTTGGGTGCACGCCGCAAAATAATCCGAGCAACACGGAGACGCTGGTCATCAATGCCGAAAACAAGAACCAGACCCTGGTTGGCGGCATCACCGGGTCGGACGAAGTCTGGTTCAACGAGGGTGACCGCCGGTACTACACCGGATCGAGCCGGGCCTGCGGCCTCGCCGGCGGCTGCCCAACTGGGGGTGCGGCGCTCGGGGTCATCGACTCGACCAGCGTGCTGATCGAGACGATTCCGCAGGGGAGTAATTCACACTCGGTTGCGGCCGACTCCAACCGCAACCTCATTTTCGTTCCACAAGTTGCTCCGGCCTCGGTGGTTGGATCCGGTGGCGACACTACAACCGTGGGCGCCGGAATTTGCGGCTCGAACAGCGGGTGCGTGGGAGTCTACAAGTCCGGCGGGAAGAAAGGGGATAACGACGAAGGCGAGGACGATAACCACCAAGGCAACGATGACCACCAAGGCAACCAGCACTAAGAAACCAAGAAGCGGCCGTCTCGGTCCCGTCTTACTGGGCCCGAACGAAAGCTCTTTTCATAAAGGAAAGGCCGGGCCGCGGGTTCGGCCTTTCCAGTTGTTTGCGCACACAATGACCGATTCGCAAAATCGGCTTAGCGTCCGTACACCGCCGGCGATTGTGGTGAGCGAACGCCTCATACGTAGCGTGGCTGCTGGCAGATAGGGGGCCACTGCCCCGTGCCACCTACTCGCAGAAAAATGAGCGCCGCCAGCACGAGGCGGCGGCGCTCGGGCGAATGACGACTTCAAAAAATTACTTGTTCGGCAGAGCCTGGAATTGCGTGTTGATCTTGGACACGGTCCAGTGCTTGACCTGAGCCGTCCAGGCTGAATCGATCGCTATGTTGTCCTTATTCATGGTGGCGACGCGTAGATCAAGCGCGAGGTTGGTCACAAACAACGTTTTCTTGTCTCGGCTGAAAGCGGGGCTCGCCGGAAAAAGCAAGCCCTTGGGCGTGCCGTCATTCACGAGTCCGTCGAAATCGCCAAGCTTAGCGAGGACCTTGCCGGTCTTGTCGACGACGACGATCTCGTCCGACTGGTTGGCCGCCACCCATAAATTGTCGTCACTATCGAGCACAAGCCCGTCCGCGCCGTTAATGCTGTTGACGAAGATGGCCGGCGTGCCGGGGTTGCCGCCACTCACCGGAATCTGCACGATCGTGTCGTTACCCGTGTTGGCGACAAACAGGATGCTTTGCGTCTTGTTGAAGCCGAGGCCATTGGCGCCGAATGGCGGGTCGCCCGTCGTGCTGAGCAGGGGGTTCTGCACCCACGGCGTGGCCAATCCCAGTTGCCCATTCGCGCCCGATTTCCAGATGGCGCCTCCGAACGAGTCCGACACATAGACGTTTCCGGCTGAGTCGAAGGTCAGCCCGTTGAGCCCCGTGGCGGGCTGCCCCCCCCGCGTGGTCGTAATGAAGTCGGACGCGGCGCCCGTCTGGGGGTCGACCCTAAGCACCTTACCGGCGCCGAAATCGATCACCAGAAACGCGTTGGTTTGCGGATGGAAGCCGACGCCCAGGAGAAACCCGGACGACGCGTTGACCGTCAGGGTTCGGAGTAAGCGCCCATTGTCATTGAAGACGAAGATTTTTTTTGAACCGTCGAACGTGGCCACATAGACATCGCCGTTTGGCGCGACGGCGAGGCCCTCGGGGAGCGTGCCCCCATCCGGCAACACCGCGAAAAGCTGCGCTATATTACGGTCGAATGCCGCCGCCCAGTTGGATTGCGAAAGAAATACTGCCAGACCGGCACAAAGCAATGTGGCGATCTTGACGCACGCGGTCAGCCTGCTCATGACGTCTCCCCTTTATTGAAAATAAATCTTCGTGTGGGCATTCGCAGATCGAATGAAGACCCGATCCGGAAGGCGCCGAAGCGTATACCGGCAACCTGTACGCGAGAAGGTGCCCCGCTCCCCTAGTGCAAAAAGCGGACTTTCTAGCCTCAGAATTGCGGCAGATCCGTTTCCCGGCTTCGAGCCCGTGTCATGCTTTCCAATAGATAAACAAGCCATAAATTGGCGCACCAGGCCTAAATGGAACTGGAACCAGAAGAAGCATAGCAGCCGGCCGCCATGTCGGTGTAATATCCAAATAAAAACTGAGGCCGGAAACGCACCAACCGTACCATGGCGTTTGATCCCACGAGCGAATTCGCAAATTACCTTCGTGGCAAGAACCATCTTGCGGGCGAAGCGAATTCGCTCAGCCTCCAAACGCACGCGCGCGACGAGCGGACATTCCGCAAACTGTGGGAGACGTCCGAACTCTCAGCCAACGATTTCGCTGACAAAGTAGCGGAATTTTTCAGGCTTCCTCGAGTCAGCTTGCCGGATCTTTTGGCCGCCCCGGCCTTGGCAAAACAATTCTCACCCCGCTTCCTTCGTGAAATGTCGGTGTTTCCCTATTGCTCAACGGACGGCGCGATGATGCTCGCCGTAGTCGATCCGAGCGATTCCGCCGCCGTTCGTGCGGCCGCGATCGTTCTCGGCAACGAAGTGAACGTGAGCGTTGCCTCGTTTGAAGATATCGAGACGATCCTCAATCAGCGTCTCGTCGAAGAAGAAGCGTCTCCGTCGGGTGGGGGTGAGACTGCAAGTGCCCGTGAAGACGATATCGAGAGCCTTCGCGACCTCGCTAGCGGAGCGCCTGTTGTTCGGGCCGTCAGTGATATGTTCGAAAAAGCTGTCGAACTCCGCGCCAGCGACATTCACATCGAGCCGTTCCGCGCGGGACTCACGGTGCGAATGCGAGTCGATGGCCTACTGCGTAATGTGCCGGTGCCTGCGAACGTCTTGCCGCAAGCCATTATATCCCGCGTCAAAATCCTAGCCGGGCTCAACATCGCGGAACGCCGCCTGCCACAGGACGGCGCGGCGCGAGCGCAGGTGGCGAGATCCGAACTCGACCTCCGCGTCGCTATCATGCCGACACAGTACGGCGAGTCGGCCGTCATTCGTTTGCTGCCTAAAGAAACCGGTTTGCTTGCAATCGAAAAGCTGGGCTTTTCGACGGCTGACGAGGCGAAACTGCGGGGTCTGCTGACGCTTCCGCATGGAATGATCGTTGTCACCGGACCGACCGGCAGCGGCAAAACGACAACCCTCGCCACGGTGCTGTCGGTTCTCAATGAATCAACCCGCAAAATCCTCACCATTGAGGACCCTGTCGAATACGAAATTCAGGGTATCAATCAATCTCAGGCAAAGCCCGCGATCGGCCTGACATTTGCCACAGCGCTGCGAGCCTTTGTTCGTCAGGATCCCGACGTCATCATGGTCGGCGAAATTCGTGACTCAGAAACCGCGCAGATTGCGATCCATGCCGCGCTAACGGGTCATCTTGTCCTGACCACCTTGCACACCGAAACCGCTGCGGCGGCAGTGCCCCGTTTGCTTGATCTCGGGGTTGAAGGGTTCCTGCTCAAATCAACGCTGCGCGCCGTTATCGCCCAGCGACTCGTGCGTCAGCTGTGCGACCGATGCAAAACACAAAGAAAATTGTCAGCGACCGACTTTGCTGCGGACCCGCGTTATAGCGCAGTCGGCCTAAATGTTGGCGAAACGATTTTCGAACCAGGCAAATGTGAGCGATGCGGCGGTACGGGTTATCGCGGTCGGGTAGGAGTGTTCGAGGTCCTCCAGGTGACGGAGGACGTTCGGCACCTCATCAATGTGCAGACTGACTCTGTGACGCTCGACAAAGCTGCTAAGCAGGCTGGAATGACCACAATGGTCGAAGACGGACTGGCAAAGTGCCGAGCCGGGGTGACCTCTCCGGCCGAAATTCTCCGTGTGACAACGATACGGTAATCCGATGCCGAATTTTCGATACCTTGCGATGACCCAGAGTGGCGAGCTCGTGAACGGATCGATTTTGGCGCCGACCGCGGCGGAAGTCGCCCATCGCATCGAATATCTAGGTCTCGTCCCAATCGAAACGGTCACCGAAGATGGCAGAGCTGCCGTTCGGGGCACCGCGGTCGGCTTCTTCAATCGACCACGCGTAGAAGACGTCACGATTTTTACACGCGACCTCGCCTTGCTTCTCAAAGCGGGCGCTCGCCTTGACACCGGGCTGGAGTTGCTCGCCGACGACAGCGATATCGGACGACTGCGTCCAATCGTGAACAAAATCCGCGCCGGAGTTCTGGCCGGAGAAAGTTTCGCCGACGCGATCGCGCAGCATCCCGCTTTTTTCCCGCCAATCTATGTAGCGCTCGTGCAGGTCGGCGAGACCTCGGGCAAACTCGTTTATATCCTCGAGATGCTTGCCAACGAACGGATGCGCTCGGAAGCGTTGCGGCGCAAGCTTACAGATGCCCTGCATTATCCCGCGTTCATTCTATTGGCCGCCTCATGCGTGTTGACGTTTTTCATCTTGTTTGTATTGCCGCAATTCTCCTCGGTGCTCCGCGACTTCAACGCGAAGACGGATTCCATGATCAACGTATTTTTAGGCATTTCCGATTTCGTTCGCGGGCACGGATTGGAAATTGTAGTCGCGTTGTCGATCCTGATCTTTGTCTGTTGGGCGGCGCTGCGCCGGCCTCATGTCCGCGCCAGACTCATTTCCAATCTGGCGCGGATGCCAGGCATATCCTCGGTGTTCAATTTTTATCGGACATCCCTCTTCTGTCGCAATTTGGGTATCCTGTTAGGCAGTGAGGTCACACTTACGGCAACGTTACGAATCCTGGTCGACATCATGTCGGTCACTGGAGATTCATCGGTCTGGCTGGCCGCTGCCGATCGCGTTCGTCATGGGGGACGGCTTTCAGATGCGCTCTCGGCCTCTGCCATACTGCCGCCAATGGCAATTCGCATGATCCGTATTGGCGAAGAAACGGGCCAACTGCCCACTTTAGCCGCGCGGATTGCCGAGTTCTATGAGGCAAAGCTGCAACGCAGCCTCGACCGCGTGGTCGCCGTCGTCGGCCCGCTGGCTATCATCAGTATCAGCATCGTTGTTGGCGGTCTTATCGTGTCGATCATGACCGCTCTTCTGTCCATAAGTCAGATCGTCGAATGATGAAGATAAGGTAGGTTCGCTATGACTCACATCGAAAAGGGCAAGACCAGGTCTCGTTCGCGCAACGACGGCGAGCGTGGATTCACGCTCGTGGAAATTCTCGTCGTCATTACGATCATCGCGCTTATCATGTCGTTGGTCGGGCCACGCGTGCTCAATTATTTGACCGAGTCGAAAGTCAAAGCCGCAAAGATCCAGATGCAGAGTTTTTCGAGCGCGCTCGATCTGCTCTACCTCGATACCGGACGGTATCCATCATCGGCTGAGGGATTGGCCGTGCTGGTGAAGCCGACAAGTGCCATGGCCGGATGGAATGGTCCTTATCTCAAGGGCGGCAATGTGCCAAACGATCCTTGGGGCAAGACCTATCTCTATCGATCGCCGACGGAACGAGCCAAATACGAAATCATGTCGTACGGCGCCGATGGCCAGGAAGGCGGGACTGGAACGGCAGCGGATATAACCTCGGCGAGCAATGAGTAGCGACGCGAACGCGGAAGAAGGGTTCACCCTTCTCGAGATGGTTTGCATCCTCGCGGTCATCGCGATGATGGCCGCTGTTCTGCTGCCGAATATTCCGCGTAACACGTCGCGTCCGCGTCTCGAGGCTTACGCCGTCGAGACGGCCTCTTTGCTCAAGGCGGATCGGACCGCAGCCATACGACACCGCGCTCCGGTTGCGACGCAAATCGATGCCGGCGCGCGTTCGTTGCGCTCCGGCTCGACCGGGCAGATCCTCCGCGTTCCCGATGACGTCGTGTTCGAAGCGCTGTTGCCGAGCCGCTGCAATGGCCGGCCTGCGCTTTCCACCATAAGTTTCTTTCCAAACGGAATTTCATGCGGTGGTACCGTCACGCTGTCTCGGCTAGGCGCCCGTTACGAGATACGAGTGAACTGGCTGACCGGAGGGATCGAAATTGTGTCGACAACCACGTCCTGAAATCGGTGACAAAAATGCCGGTTTCACGATCCTCGAGGTATTGATCGCAATTGCGGTCGTGGCCACCACGTTGACCGCAATCGGGGCTCTCACCGGGGCGACGACACGCGGCGTGCGTGCGCTCGAGCAACATGTGGTTGTCGTCGAAACGGCGCGGAGCGTGCTTGCGAGTCTGCAATCATCCACGCCGCTTTCCTCGAGCGAGACCGCCGGTGAATTGTATGGCAATCGCTGGCGCATCGGTATTTCGCCGATCGCGGCCGGCCCCATTATGCCTGATTCCCCATGGGTCCCAGCGACCGTAACGGTCCGCGTTCAGTCGCCTTCTGGTGCTTCGCTCAGTGTGGAGACGGTTCGCTTGCAACCGAAGCGCCAATGATGTGGAAACACTTGCGCACACAACGTGAGAAGTGTTCGGGCTTTACGCTCATCGAAGCCCTGATAGCGATTGCTTTGATGGGTGTGATACTTGCATCCCTTGCTTCCATTACATCGCAGTGGCTTCCGAGCTGGAATCGTGGAATTGCAAGGGCGCAACGGAGCGAACTCGTCAGGATAGCGTTGGACCGTCTCATCGCTGACCTTGGCGCGTCGGAGTTCATCACACCAAACCGCGAAACCAAAACCCCACTATTCGATGGAACGGAATTTTCTGTCACCTTAGTCCGAACGGCGGTCGGACCCAATGCCCGCCCTGGTCTCGAAATCGTCCGCATTGCGGCGATCCCGAACAAGGGCGAGCCAGTCTTGGTCAGAGCAACGAGGCCATTTGTCCCGCTCGGCTCGAACACAACTCTGCTTCCCGACTCGGACTTTGCCAACCCGATCGTTCTTTTACGATCGCCATATCTTGTTTCGTTCGCCTATGCGGGACGTGACAGAATTTGGAAAACGACCTGGCAAAATGCCGACCAACTGCCGGCCGCCGTTCGGCTGACGGTTCGTGACGCAACATCCGGACGGACATTGACGATCTCGACGACCGCGCTGGTTCACGTCGAATTGCCGGCCGCGTGCGCTGGCCCGAAGAGCAAAGATGATTGCGGCAATGGAGCGGGGCAACCTGACAATCCTCCAACACAGGCAAATTCGGACAAGCAGCGGACGTAACTTGATGATAGTGCGTACACCAACTCGCCCGATCAGGACTTCGGCTCGCGATGGCTTCATCATCGTCGCCGTTCTATGGATACTGGCTGCGCTCGCAGCCCTGGCGACAATTTATTCGATCTACATCAAGAATTCCGCCTTGGCCGTTTCTGTGATGGACGATGAGTTGCAGGCCGAAGCGCTGGTTTCAGCAAGCCTCGAACTCACCGCATACCAGCTCGCCGTTCCAAAGGAGGATCAACGCGGGACAGACACTCAACGCGCGACGGACTCCCAGCGTCCACCAGACGCTCAACGCGCAACAGAGCCTCAGCGCCCGACGCGCGGTCGATTTGGTTTCCGTCTCGGCCGAGCCAATGTCCTTGTGAATTTCACTTCGGAGGCGGCCCGTATTGATCTCAATGCAGCCCCCAAGCCCCTGATCGTCGGTCTTTTTGCAACGCTCGGTGCATCGGGTGATGACGCGGACCGCTACGCCAATCGAGTCATCGGTTGGCGTGAAACTCCGAAACGAACGGATCAGGCCGATGAGGCAGCGCTTTACCGCTCTAGCGGACTGCCTTACCTGCCGCGCGGCGCGCCTTTTGCACACGTCAATGAGCTGTGGCTCGTGCAAGGCCTGCCGCCTGCACTGGTCGCGCGGGCCATGCCGTTTGTAACGGTTTATAGCGGTAGGCCCGACATAAACGTTTTTGACGCCCCACCGGAACTCGTCGCCGCGCTGCCGGGTATTTCACCGCTGCAAGCGGCCAGTTTTTTGAAACAGCGTGAAGCGGTTCCCCACGACAAAGATAGCCTCGCCCGGTTGCTCGGCCCTGAACACCCTGGCGCCACGGCTGAGGGAAGCAACGCTTTCCGCGTGAAAGTCAGCATCACATTCCAGAATGGTTGGCGAACGGGATCAGAAGCAGTTATCCTCTTGGCCGGCGGCGACGGCCCCTATCAGGTAATGTCATGGCGCAGCGACGGTGACGCTGATCAGCCTCAGTTAGCGACCACACTAAGATGAAAGTCTTGCGTCAGATCATCGAGGCGATTTCGTTCTGGATCGATTCGGTCGCGGCAACGATCAGTTCGATTTTCGAACGGACACGATCGCATCGCCACGTGCGCCTCGTGGAAAACGAGATCGGCACGTTCACACTACATTTAGTAGATGGCGGGAAGAATTCGAACCTGCCCGACCAGCGGGTCGAGATATCAAACGAATCCATTGTAGAGCCTTTGCCGCCAAAATGGCTGTCGATCTTGCGCGGCAGCCGAATCGAACTGGTTCTGCAGTCATCCCGGTTCCTTTTCCGACCGCTTGAACTCCCTAAGCGTGCCGCCGAATATCTTGAGGGGATCGTGCGGTCGCAGATCGATCGTCTGACGCCTTGGACAGCGAATGAAGCTATATTTGGCTGGACCCAGCCAACCGACGCGCCGAATGATCGGATAAATCTGACGATCGCCACGACGGCGCGATCGATGATTGCGCCGTATCTGCGCGCACTCGCCGGTCTCAACGCCGCATCGATCGTGGTGAGTACAGCGCAGTCGGACTCAAGCGCTCAGGCCGCTCCAATAAGGCTAATTGAGCAACGCGTGGGCAGCGCAGTCAGTGTTCGCCGCACTCGTGCGATCTTGATGGCGATTTTTCTGCTGAGCGGGCTTTCGGCCGCGGCCTCCATCGGCTTTTCCGCGATCGCCTCGGACAACCTCAGCGCCGAACAACAGGAACTGATGCGAAAGATCTCAGCGCGCAAGGCTGCGATGCGAAACCTGGTCGAGGGATCAACCCTGCAGACACTCGAAAAACGCAAGCAGACGACTCCATCAAGTGTATTTGCGCTTGAAGCGCTGTCGAAATTGCTCCCCGATGACACCTATGTGACAGAGTTCCGCGTCGACGGCGAACGGCTTCAGATCGTCGGCATGACGAGCGATGCGGCATCGCTTATCAAGCTCATCGAGCAATCTCCGCACTTCGCGCATGCCATCTTCTTTGCGCCAACGACCCGCTCGCCTGGAACGACCAAAGAGCAATTTCACATCGAATCACACATCAACCCGATTTTCACGTTCGGCTCATGAAGACGATAAAGGCTTATCTGGCGCGTTTTCCGATTGTCGCTGCCGTTGGCTACCTTGCGGTGGTCGCCGCGTTTTTGGCGGCGACCTGGTTCCATATCTCTGACTTCCTGGAACGGAGCCAACTGGTGGGAGAAACCACCAACATTCTGAGCCATTTGGAAGGCCGGACCCCTGCCTCGTCCCACGCAAACCCCCGCGGAATTCCAGTTGCGACCGGCTCGCCTGTGCTTGAAGGTCCGACCGTGACGGTCGCCGGAGCCGCTCTGTTGCAGCGAGTCGCGGGAGCGGTAACACGCGTAGGTGGTAACATTCTATCTTCCCAAGTCGATCTACAAGGAGCACAATCCAAAAACGGGTTCGTCAAGGTTTCGGTCGACTGTGAGGTTGACCAGCCCTCGCTGCAGCAACTTCTGTACGACCTGGAGGCTGGAATGCCGTTTTTGTTCGTAGATCAGCTGGTCGCGCAGGCCCCTGAGACCACAACGAACGCGTTGTCGCAAAAAATGCGCGTATCGCTGTTAGTGTCTGGGCAGTGGCAAGGTGTCAAATGAATTTGCGCCTCAAAAATGCGGCGCTTGTCTGGACCATCCTTTCCGGCGCAACAGCGGTAATGATTTGCGCTTGCCCGGCGGCCGCCGATTCGGTTGATCAAATTGAAAATCCGGCCCAGGTGGAACTCAGGCAAGTCACGCCGCAGCCACAGAAATCCTCCGCAGATGTCACGACGTCGGTCGGTAATGTCGTTTTAGCGGTACCGCTTTCCAAACTGTCCATGACGCGTGACCGGCCGATCTTTTCACCTTCCCGTCGTCCTCCTCCGCCTCCGGTGATGATGCCGGTCATTGCGAAGCCTGTTGAGCGTGCCAAACCGGCCGAGCCGGAGAACCCGCCGCTTGTCTTGGTTGGCACGGTTGTCGGGGAGGAGGACACCGGAATCGCAGTTTTGGTGGAACAGGCGACAGAAAACGTCGTTAAATTGCGCGTGAACGAAAGCCACAAAGGATGGACCCTGCGATCCATCCAAGGACGAGAGGTGACTTTCCAGAACGATCGCAAATCGAGTGTTCTGGCATTGGCACCACCTGGAGGTACAGAGCCAGCGAGTTCTCAGGCTGCTCTCGAGCCGCCAAAAAGGTCGCCCAGACGCTAGCGGAGCGGTTCGGCGTCACTCAACTGATTCATCCGCAAAGCAGGACCTCGCACGACAACCCAAGTTCGCGACCGCTCCGTTAGAAATCTGAATTCAGAAATCTCGTAGAGATTCAGGAAAAAGCATCGAAGCGACGGAGCAACACGAAGCCGGCGTCTGCACGCGCACGTTGGGTCGTTTCAATTCGCTCGATGCACGTGTGCTTATTGATTGCATCGACTTCTTGCTTCACGTCAAAGCGCTCCCGGTATCCGGTTGTGGTGGTCGGGACGCCGTGCCACTAATCGGGAATTGTTGGCTCGCCACCGCGAGTCCGCGCATCGCAACTTGATCGTATTTATTTTTATTGCGCTTTTATTTTTCATTGCGCTGAGAGCGCGGAAGAAAGCCGCGAAGCTACTTGCTCGCACAAGAGCTCAGCAATGAACTTGTTCACCCCCGTGGCGTTTTTCGCGAATGCTTGGTCAACTCAAGGGCAATGCAAGATGATTTTATTCGCAAACTGTGCCCCCAAGCCATTGTGGTATTGGGTACCTCTGCGGCAATCTGACTTAACGCCATTCTTTCTCTAGGAGTCATTTCCCTCGGCGACTCCGTGTCAAATCTGCACCGGGTCGCGCCAACGAGTTTGACCGGCGTTTCCTTGGCGAATTCGAAATTTATAAAGATGGTTGGATCATAGATCTCGAGCTTTAGTTCGTTAGCCCGCACGGGCGTCTTAAATGGCAAAGTGAAATATTGTGAGAATGGAACCGAGTAATCAATCCAATAATCGGGCAGAGGATCGCTGAACGGCATCTCCTTTCCATCTGCAGTAACATACGTGAAATAGGCGAATTCTTTGAATGCCTCCAGGTTGCTCTTTGCAAGCGGCGCCAACTCCTCGCGGGTGAACTTGCCCTTTTGCCAATTCTCAAGTCCCTGAGTAACGAAGGTAGAGAACATCTCATCAAAAGCCCATGCCTGGCGCACGCCTGTAATACGTCCGTCTGGCGCGTAAACCACTTCGGTCTGCATCTTTATCCAAACGTGTGGGTGTGCGTGCGCGGAGATCGAGCACGCGATCAAAAAGCACAAGCCGACAGGCAAAATGCGTCGCAAGAAGGTGTCAAACATATTACCAGCTGTGGCAACCGTCACATTTAATTCCGACACTCGTCCTAACCTATATCGGAGTACCGCAATTATTCGCCGCAGTTGAATTCATGTTTCATAATGGCGGTCCCTGCATGCAGGGAAGGTGGTCTACAGCTTGCTCAATCAGTAATTTCCGCCAACGAAAAAAGTTGTCTCCCCTGCGGCAATCGTAGGGGAGACAATTCATACTCTTGCAAACGGCTTTCGAGTCTTTCCCGCCGAAATCTTCGCGCCTTTAAGGCGCGAAAAGATTTGCGCAGTGTCCCGGTTGCGCAGGCGTGGCGGATATCTGGCCGCCACGCGGAATGCACTGATCAGGTGGCAGCGGCGCGCCGCCCTCGACCTGTCCGACAAGCAGATCGAAGGCCCGCTGCGCGTGCGGTTCAATCAATTCGAGCTGCGGGAACGCGGGAGCTGTATCCTGGTAGGTTTCGATGTGGTTTCCATTCTGTACCTCATACAGCCGGTACGCGGGCGGGAGGTTGCCCCCTCCATTCCCTTGGTTGCCTTTGTTAAGCGCAGCAATGGCCGCGACGTTGCGCGCGTAGGCGCGGGCGTGATGATTGATAGGCAATAGGGAGTCCATGGTGCCGGCGACAGTGATGAGCGGCCGCTGGATGTCACCTGTCGTCGCGAAAGCCGCGAGCTGCGCGCCGACGTCCGAGACCGACAGCCGGTTCACGTAGTTGTACGTGCCGGTTCCGCTGACATATGTGTCATAGCTGGGATCAAGGCGCTTCTGCCACTGGCATTGTGTCACTTCCCAGAACTGCGCGTTGTAGCGACTCCACAATGATGCGCCATTGAAGACGATGTCGGGTGGGTAGCCCGCAGCCTGGATGTTCAGTGACGCGGTGCTCGCCGCGCTGAAACCCGAATTCATGTAATCGGGGAAATTCAGGATCGCCGGTGGCAAGTCGGTGAGGATGTTCGGTGCGTGCTCGTCGACGAAGGTGCCTTCCCAGTCGACACCGCCGTCGAAGAGCTTTGGCGCGAGCTCGACGGCACGGCGCACCTGGTAACCGCCGTTCGAGGTCCCCACCGCATAGGTGAAGGCTGGCCAACGGCCATAGCCCGCCTTTACCCCAGTGCGCGCGAGCTCCGCCGCCTTGACCATGTATTCGGCCCAGCGCGTGAAAGGCTGGCCGGGATCGTTGTCGTAGAAATGCACGAAAAAGGGAGTAGTCGGGTTGAGCCGGCAACCCAGCGGGTCTGCGGCTGTAGTGACGAATAAGTTCAATACGCCCTTGTTCTGCGATGCGTAGGCGTAGCCCTTCTGGACAACGTAATCGCTCCAGGCGAAATCACCGTTGAACTCGCTGCGCGTCCCCGATGCGCCCGCGACCACGAGGCGTCCGTTCCAGTTGTTCGGCAACCGCAAAAGGAACCGCGCCTGGCTCTGTGGGTCCGAGGCGATGCGAGCATTGAGTTGCAGGCCAGGTACGGCCTTTGTGATGGGCGTGCGCTTGCCGGCGCTCGGCGCGATCACGGTGCGATCGGTTGAAGGCGTGAAGGCGCCTCCTGGCAGCCCAGGCGGATTGGCATTGTCGGCCGGTGTTGTCTGCAGATTGGCGGTGGTGAGATCCGTACTGGCGAAACAATTGACGTCCGCAAGGCTCGGCCCGAAAGCCTTGAGCACGTCGGCGCAGGTGACGGCCGCCCCAGCGGGCAAAGGGACGAAGAGAAGAAGCAATGCCGCGGAGCTGATCATGCGGGACATAATGGCCTCCATACAGGATTTGTGCGAATTATTGAGCGGCGCTCTGTCTGTGGAGGACTATGCAGAGTCCTACGACGTAGCCGCAAGCGAAAATTTTGAGGTAATTATTTGCTCTCACCTCTAGATGACGTTGTGTGGACAAACAAATTTCGTCATGAAGTCCACTGACCGGCGCCCCATGTGATTGATGATTGAGGGCTACACAATTGAGTCTTTCGGAGACGCTCATGATCAATATCATCGGCTCAATAGCTTTAGCTTTCGGCATTGCTTTGCTCTCGGGCATCCCCGCGACAGCCGATACCGAAGCATGCCGGGGCGCGACACATGTGTTTAAGTCGGCCAGGGAAAGCGTCGGGGACTACCTTCGAAGATATGCATCGTGCGTGTCGCGCAGTAACGGTCACAATGATTGCTCGAGTGAATTCTCGAGACTTCGTTCAGCACAAGACGAGTTTGAATTGGCTGTCTTGGATTACGATCGCGAATGCTTTTAGCAATGCCACTTGAACTCAACAAACTCAATTTTAGCGATCATTGATTCATGCCAACACGTGACCGTTTGTTTTAGTGACACAAATCGTACCCGAAAATTTGACGTACTGTGATCCAAGTGAAACCTATATAGGCGAAGATAGAGCCCGTCACCTATCCTGGCCCGTATTATCCCGGCACGCCAAAGAAGCGCTTAAATCTCCAGCCTGCCATAAGGCGAGCTAGACCGGGCGCGCCAACTCCAAGGTGCGGAATGGCTGCAGCGTGTCGATGTCTTCGATCTTCTGCGTCTTCCAGTCCCACTTGAACAGCCGCACCGTGATCTTCTCCGGCGTGAAGTCGACGATCGAGAAGCCGTGCTGCTCGATCGGCTTGACGGTCTCGTCCATGTCGAGATGCGCCGGCGGCAGCGCGCCGGTGCCGCGACGGCCAGACGGCCAGCCGTTCGGGCCAGTGCGACAGCCAATCGGTCCGTTCAGCACGACCGTGATCGGGTTGGCTTTGAAGTCGAGATCGCCCGAACGCAGCATCCGCCCGGCACCGATCGCGTGCAGATCGCCGCTCATCACTAGTGGCGCGCGACCCTTCATGGCGCCGATCGCGGCCATCAACCGGTCGTGCTGCTTGAGCCAGCCGGGCTGCCAATAGGGTTTCGGCACCTTCACGGTCAGCTTGCCGTCACCGCCGAGCACGTCCGGATACCATTCAACCCACTTGCCGGCGGTCCAGCCCGGCGGGTTCGACGGTACATGTACAACATGCGTATTCTCGGTCGCGGCAGTGCGCGCCTTGAGCCACGCCTCCACTTGAGGATCGACATAGACGGCGCTTGCGCCAGCCATGGTCTGGGTCCGGCGCACGTCGTAGAGCAACAATTCGGCGAGCCGGCCGTAACGGACCGTGCCGAAGCTCTCGGAGATTCCCCATACCCGGTCGCCAGCCGACGAAAATGGCAGACCGAGTGGGCGCGCAGCGTCTGGGAGATATTCGGGGTAGTACATGTTCTGCGTCGCGCGCGCGAGCGACAGCATGAACTGCGACGGCGGGAACGTGACGATTTCGTCGGTCGCCTCGTCGTTATCGAAGTAGTCGTGATCGTCCTGCATAAAAAACACGGGGGTCGACCGGAAGTCAGTACCGTAGACCGGCACGATCTGCGGCCCGGCGACGCGCTTCAGGATCGTCTCGTTGTCGCTACCGAGTACGACCTGCGAGCGATCGAAGGTCGGCGAATAAGCCAACGCCTCGGGCGACATGCCGAGCAGCGTCTTGCCGACCGGCGCGAGCAGGTCCCAGTAGATATGATCGCCGTTCGCGACCACGGCCTGCGGCTGGAACGACAACGCGCGGCGCAGCAGCCGGTTGCGTGTCGCTGTTGGAAGAAATTTGTGAATCTCGTGGCCGCCAGCGCAGGTGTAGATCAACAATCGGAAGCTTTGCGGTTGCTCATCGGGTCCTGGCAGGGTCGCTAGCGCCCAGGGCTCGCAGAGCCTGCGTCCCTTGGCGCCAGTGAGCGCTAGCCGGTACGGCCGACTAGGCTTCAGATCCGTGACATAGAAGTGCCAGTGTTCGCCGCGGGTGTCACCCATGCGGCCGCGCACCGCGGTGCCACCGACGTGAAGCGTTGGCGTCTCGGCGAGCGGTGTATTGAACGAGGTCTTGATCAGAAAGCGTGTGTCGCTGACGCCGGGCAGGAGGTGACGAAGAGAACCGGCGTCCCATGCGGCGTTCGCCGGCGTCCTCGGACTTGCGGCTTGCGCCAAGAGGTCGGCCGGCACTGTCGAGGTCAACGCCATCGCCGCGGAGGCGCGCAGGAATTCACGCCGGTTCGCCATGGTGGCCTCCTCATAATATACCTACACAAGCGGACATTGGTGAGAAAGTCTGCACAGAAAGAAAGACCGTGGCTAGGCGATCTTTCCGAAATTTAATCTGTGTAGATGGTACGGCAGTTGTCTGCGGCAGGACTTCCAAGTCAATTTGGAAAAATTGCATAGACATCAGAGCTCTAACGGAATGCAGCGCCGGACCAGCATATGCCGACCATCCTTTCGCGAGGATAGCCCCCGAACTACTCGATGTGCTGATCAATGAAAGAGACATCGAGCAGGTCGGCGGGGGTGATCCGTTTGTCCACGAATCCCAAATCCTGCCAGAATTCGAGCTGGCGGCCGACGTCGGTCACATTCAGACGTGCGCGATGATCGCAATACCGTAGCGTTCTCTCGAGCAGGGTCGGCGCCACCTTCGCCTGATGACCAATCAATGTCAGGTAATCGACGTAGTGCGGGCCCGGCAGGACGTCCCCCTCATCGCCGCGCTGCTGAAATGTCAGGTCATATTCGGCTACACCAAGCTGATAAGCTCGGCTGAAAGCAGCAATCGCATGTCGCCTTGCGTCAATTGTGTCTCTTCGCGCAAAGACAACGCCCTCTTGCCATTCATTTAGGTCGCTAAGTCGAATAATCGACGCCCCCTTGCCGGCTTCTCGGAGAGTCAAAGCCATTTCAAATGGCAACATGGCTGCGTCGATCTCTCCACGAGCCAGTGCAGCGAC
>DATAPP010000169.1:0-8103 GCA_036265125.1 Pseudolabrys sp.
TCGATCCACAATTGTAGATGCCAACCAAGATCGGCCATTGCGGGCAGCAGCGGCTCGATCTCTTTGAGCGCCACACCGTTCTGGTAAAAGGGCTTACCGTTGCGGCGGAATTCGTTGGCGCGCAAGCCGCGCACACCCGCCGCGTGCCAGTGCCTGAGTGTCGCGGTGCTCAACTCAGCACCCGCAACTGCGACGCCGCGCAGCCGCGCTGGCGCACGCCTCAGCGCATCGAGCATAGCATTGTTGTCGCGACCATAGGCGCTTGGTTGCACCAGAACACCCCGGTCAAAACCGAGGCGATCGAGCAGCGCGAGATAGGCGTCGAGCGGCGCGTCGTCCGGCGTGTAGCTACGCGGCTCCGCATAGGGAAAGCGCTTGGCCGGACCAAACACGTGGCAGTGGCAATCGCAGGCGCCTTGCGGCAGTGCGCCGCTCATTGCGGCGTGATCCCGGCAAGCTTGGCGGCCTCGCGCATATTCTCATAATCGGCGCGGATGAATTTGGCGAAGCCATCCGGTGTCATCTGCTCAGCCGTGGCGATTTCAGAGCCCATGCCGCGCAGCTTGTCCGGCGCTGGCCCAGTGGCAAGCCCCCCGGCGATTGCTTTCTGCAATTCCGCGATGATCGCAGCAGGCGTGCCTGTGGGCGCAAGAATTCCGATGTAGCTTTGCGCGGTGAAGTCCTTCACGCCGCTCTCAATGAAGGTCGGGATGTCAGGTGCAAGCTTGGAGCGATTGCTCGCCGCGATCGCGACAATTTGGGCCTGGTCCCCTTTGTGCAGCGGCAATGCGGTAGAGAATTCCGTCATAGCCGCCTGGATGCTGCCGCCGATCAAGTCAGGCATTAGCGCGCCGCCGCTGCGATAGGGGATGTGTACGATGTTGGCACCGGTCGCGGCCTTGAAGCGCTCAAGCGTCATATGGGTGGCGCTGCCGACACCACTGGTGGCGATGCTAATCTGTGCCTTCGTCGATAGCGCGATCAGTGCCGCAATGTTTTTGGCCTCGACCTTGTTGTTGAGGATGATCACGTGCGGCACGTAGCTGGTCAGTGCCACCGGCGCGAAATCTTTCAGCGGATCGTAGCCGAGCTTGGCCTGCACGAAGGGATTGACAGTGAGCGGCCCGTTCGATCCGACTAGGAGCGTGTAGCCGTCGGGTGCCGAGCGTGCCACGGCTTCGGCGCCAATGCTCCCGCCCGCGCCGCCGCGGTTGTCGACCACTACCGGTTGGCCAAGAGCACTCGAAATTCGCTCGCCAACCAGGCGCCCGACGATGTCGGCGTTGCCGCCGGCCGCGAACGGCACAATCAGTCGGATCGGTCGGTCGGGATAGGCGGCAAAAGCCGCGTGCGGCAGCAGCGTGGCCGCCGGTGCAAGGCCAAGGGCGGCAATCAGCGTGCGGCGTGAGATCGGCACCGTTATCCTCCCACTCATTTCAATGCGCGATCTTATGCTCGGAAAAGCAGGATGCGGGCCGATCAACGTAACTTACTGGATTTAGACTCGTGAGCAAGTTCCTCAACTCACTAAGATGGCTGTAGAGATGCCTCCTCATCTGGATGGGAGGCACTGGCAGTTGTTTAATCGATCTGCTCCGCACAGCAAAATTTTGCGGCGCAAGCTTACTGCGAGTTGGCCGGCGGCGGACTGATCGTCGTGTCTGGTTGGATGGGCTTGACCTGAGCGCTCGTGGCGGCCGGAGCGGCTACCCTAGCCGGCGCTTTTTGGGCGGTGATCAATGTCGGCAGCGGCAAGCCGTGCGGGTAGTAGTTCCAGAACACGAAGGCCGCTGCAAACAATAAGGCCGACAGCACAGCACTTCGGAAAATCCGTTTGAAGGATACTAGTGTGCCGATCATGGTCGAGAAAAAAACGAGCACCGATAACACGGCGACATAGAGCCAGTTCACATTCGCCCAATCGATCGGCACTGACGGCAGATTTTGCATGTTTCTCCATCTCACCAGGATTGTTCGGCCGGATGGATGCCACCCCATGTTAGCTCAGCTCCACCAACGGGCATCACTAACACCGTACCGCTTTCCGTGATTTAAGTTCCGTTGAACCGCAAAGGAATGTCCGTGCGTTAAGCATCCATTTAGGTCCGCGCTCGATCATTGGGATGGGGCCACGAGGTATTGGGATGATATCGGCCGGACAACCAATCGACGATGATTTGGAGGTGAACAAGTTCGCTGATTTAAACGCGCGTCGCGAACCCGCCATGAATGGGACCGGCGCAAGAGCCGGTTGGGATAATCGTGCGGTTGAATCCTCGGCGCCGATCGCGACAACGCCCAATGTCAACTTTGCTCGCTCTCATGAAATCAGGATTGATGACAGCCACCGGGTTTTAGTTCCGACTGCCGCTGACGGCCTCGGCGTTCGCGTAAGGCTTATTGCAGGCGCGCTAATTGCAGCAAGTGGCTTGACGTGGATTGTCATAGGCGCTCTGCCATCGCCGTTCGCCTCGATCTCGGTCAGACCGGGCGCGAGCCTTAACTCTCCGGTTCAAAATCTCGATTCCAACAAGGGCGATCGCCTTCCTATTCCCAATGCGATTATTCGTGAGGCGGTGCCGGCAAGCAGCCGCGAGATAGCTGTGGCCCTTGCTCCGCCAGCTCCACTCGAACCCAAACATTCGACCGACGCGAAGGGGCAAACAGCCTCGATACGAAAACATTTGAAGGACGCGGAGCAGCAAACAACCAATGCACAGGACCTCCAGGCTCCGGCAAAATTAGTTCCGGTGCCAGAGACGAGACCGACAACCATTGAGGGCTGGACGCTTCGAGAAGTTATTAATGGCACGGCAGTGTTGGAGGGGCCTAATGGCACCTGGCGGGCAATGCCCGGAGACACAGTGCCGGGAGTAGGGAGAATCGACTCTATTTTTCGATGGGGCAACCGTTTGATGGTCGCGACGAGCAGGGGTCTTATTTCAACGCCATAGCTCGGTGGGATGCGAAAGCGTCAGTAAACGGTGGCGGCAACGGCAGCCGCAACTGGGAAGAGCAAGTACCTTTTCAGTCTTTTGAAGCATGGCCTCTCCGCGCACTGATGAATGGAGGTCTGGCGCTCTTTGATCCACCCAAATAATCTAAACGATCGAAGTGCCCGTTGGGGGGTGATCATCAGCAGTGCGGAAGAATCGATGAATTCAGGTGAACCGCGGCAACACGCGCCAGCGATCGGCGTAGAGCCAGCAGTGGGCTCGGCCCTGGTAGAGACTTTGAAGCGCAGAACCCATGGAAGAATTTTTGCAACGTCGCGACTGCTGCGATTTGTCTACTGGGCTTACGAACATTGGCTGTTGCGTCAGCTCCAACAAGGACCGATGCCTCGCCACGTCGGCATCATTTTGGACGGAAATCGCCGCCATGCACGCCGTCGCGGTGTCGGCGACCCGCGCGAGATCTATCAATACGGAGCCGACAAGCTCGACGACGCCCTGGACTGGTGTGCGGAGCTTGGTATTGCCGCAGTTACACTCTGGGTGTTCTCAACGGAAAACCTCAAACGATCGCCAACTGAGGTGTCCGGAATCCTCACGGCAATCGAGACCAAGATCGCGGCCCTGGCGCATGATCCTTTCATGCATCAAAAACGCATCCGGGTGCGGGCGATCGGGAGGCTCGATATTTTGCCGGAATCGCTTGTGGCCGCCATCCGTGCCGCGGAAGCGGCGACCGCAAAGTACGATTCGATGACCTTGACGATTGCCACCGGTTACGGTGGTCGGGAAGAGATCGTGGATGCGGTCGGACGTTTTCTCGAAACCCAGGCAAAGCAAGGAGCATCATTGTCCGATGTCATAGGCAAGATGACATCGGATGATATCGGGCGACACCTCTATGCAGCAGACTTGCCGGATCCCGACCTGATCATTCGAACCAGCGGTGAAATTCGTCTGTCCGGATTTCTGCTCTGGCAGAGCGTACACAGCGAGTTTTACTTTACGGACGTCCTGTGGCCGGCCTTTCGCAAAATAGATTTCTTACGAGCCATTCGCGCATACCAGGGCCGCAGCCGCCGCTTTGGCCGATAGCTGCCAGACGATTCAGAGAAACTCCACGGTCATTTCGTTAAATGATCGCCACACGAGTCGGCACGGCCGGATCGTTCGACCGCCGTCGAATGTCATATTGAATGTGTCTGGCACGTCGAAGGAAGACGGGACCTCAATGCGTGCGCCGACTTTCGATACGTGGCGCACGACACAAGGGGCTATCGAAGATTTGGAAGGTTTTGCGCTCTCAAGCACTCGGGAACCGGCGCTTTCACGGCGTTCCTGCATTTGCACCTCCCGACCCGTTTGAGAGGTCAAACGTGTCATCGGCGCCGATTGCTAGGAGCGTCAGCTTGGGCAGGTTTGTGCCTGTGGCCGAGCTGTCGCATTCGGAAAGCGGTTGGGCGAAAAATATTGGCTCCGCGCTTTGCGGCGGAGCTTCCTCAAGCATCCTGGCGAGTGCCGGTAGTCCGCGCGCAATGGGGACAGCTTTGACAGGGACGACGGAAATCGCTGTCGCGACGCATGTCAACAGCGCGGCGAGCAAGCACCTTGCGGTTCGCGCGAATACTTCAACCACTTTGCACCTCCCAAAACTTGGGAGGTAAATTGACAGAGAACCTTCAAGTAGCAGCGAAATACCGGCGACAAATAGGTGCTAATTCGTACATCAATTATTGACCAACAAATTTGCGAGGGCTCTAGAAACGTGTTCTCAGGTGAGAACTGGATACGTCTGAATCGGCGCAATGAAAAAGGTCACCTCTGACAGGGGCAGAGGTGACCTCCATTTCACGAGTTCTCGGCCCTTAGGCTTTTGAACTGCTTAACCGGCACAGCGCCAGTTTAAAACGTCACAGAGTAGAGGCAACTGACGATCGGCACGATGGGAAGAACTGCCGAGCAACGCTATTTGGCATCGTCCCGGGAGTTGCACCGAACCTTGGAAACCCGCCATGACGCATGATCCAGCCATTCAGATCTGCGCGCAGCGGAATTGGCCGGCCAAAGTTGGTCTTGTGATAACCGAACACCGCGTTAGACGTGATGCAGGTTTTTGGTCGTGCCCGGTCGGCCATGACCATGCATGCCGAAGCACAATAACCATCGATCACCAGCTTTTGGTGGCCTGACCGAATTGCGTTCCCGGCATCTTCAAAGTCGATGATCCTGCCACCCGTGTTGCGGACGATGGTGCAAGGATTGCCGCAATTTCCGACAGCCCGAGCAACTGCACCAGTGCCACCACCAGGAAAAGCAACCGCACTTGTCGAAGTGACCGCGACCGCAAACAAACATATAATGATAGAACGAATTTTCATGATGCACCTCCTCCAGTGGTGCATCAGTACCAAACGAATTTCTATTCTCGCCTTAGTTGTCCGCGCGGATTTTCTTAAAATTGTTGGTAACGCGCCTTTTGGCCCCGCTTAATATTACCGGGGCGACCGCGCCAACGGGTTAACCAAATCGCAAATGCCGTTCAATGGTAAAGGTGACACAGTTATCTTGCGATGAAAGCGTACGAAATCAGTTTTCGCAAAGCACTCAAATTGAGGCAAAACCAACCCAATTACTCATTAGTAACCTCGTTGGAAACGGACCGGAATTTGGCTGGCATGTGTTGCAGCCGCCCGGCCGAGTGAGGTCTCCGCGCAGGAGGCTCGGATGCGGGCGCTAATCAAATCCGCTTTTTTGTGATGGCCATCACAGTCATTATGCCTTTTTGTGTTGGCCAGCACTGCGAGGCCGGACGGGTGCGCCTATTCCAATAACTACGGAGGCAGAAGGCCTCCTGTTAAATCTCTCGGGGCAGCAGGAGCAAGGGACATGAAGAGCCGCAATTGGATAGCGATACTGTCATTGGCGATCTTATTCGGGCTGCAAGCTACAGCCTTGAATGCGCAAGAAGCCATCGGGAAAGCCACCTCGGTAAGACCTCAGGCTGAAGGTAGCCACGGCGGTACGCGAACGCTTTCAGGTGGTGCCAGTATTTATTCGGCGGAGACGGTTCGCACGGGGGATACTGGTCAGGCGGATTTGCAATTTCTCGATAGCAGCAATCTCAGTGTCGGACCTAAATCTAACGTCCGACTCGACAAGTTTGTGTACGACCCGAATAAATCTACCGGCACCGTCGCTATACAAGCGACGCGCGGCTCGTTTCGATTTGTTACGGGATCACAGGGCAAAGCGAACTATCAGGTCAAAACTCCCTATGGCACCCTCGGCGTGCGCGGTTGAGATCGCCAAACGCCGAAAGACCCGCCGGGGAGGATGGTCAAAAATTGCATAAGCCATTGATGCTATTTAATGAGTTTGTAGAACCCGGGGTGCAGTGGCCCGACCGATAAAAGCCAAAGATTTTTGTCAAAGCGGAATTTTGTGATGACGATCACAGCGCGTTTGCACGCTGCCTTCTATTTACAAAGTCAGGAAGGAGCCTTGCCATGCGCACAGCCCTATCCGTGATCATAACCGCCACCCTGTTAACGGCTGCTGTCATCGACGTCGTCGCCGCTGGGGCCAAAACAGTCGGGGCCAGAAATCATCTTTACTACGCGATACCCTCGAACAGCATCGCCGTGGCTATGCCCAGCAACATGAAGAACTTTCCGACCGAACTGCTACCGCAGTGACCAGCGGACTTTTGGATGCTGCGGGGGAACTTCAATCAATGAAACCGATATCAATGCTATTCGCAACGGCGATGCTGATAGCCAGTACCTCGCAAGGTCTGGGGATCATAGGCGACGAGAACGCGCGTGCCACGGTCCTGACAGTCGGTCAGAACTCGTGTGGAGATTGGGTAGAAGCTCGCGCAAGCACTAGTAATAGAAATCGGGCATTCGAGGTTAGAACTCAGGCGTTCGAAGGTTACGTAGTTGGCTATTTGAGTGCGGCGAACGTGTTCAATAAAATTTCCGAAGACGACTTGTTGCAGGAGATAAGCGTGAGTTCAATTTGGTTATGGTTTGACAAGTACTGTGACCAGCACCCGCTGGAAAAATTGCATAGGGCTGCCGCCTCTCTTATCCACGAGCTAATAGAGCGCGCTGAAAAGAAGTAACGGGCCTCCACCCTACGAAAGAATTATGGTCTCATGCGGCCGAGCTGTGCCGGCATAAATGGCCGACTTGATCCGCGGCTGTGTTGATTCCGCAACAATCCCCAAGAAATCTGGCGTTACCTTGTTTGGCACTCGGGCGGCGCGAAGGGGGGATGATAATCGCAGTTGCGGTGGTATGTTTTCTGAAAGGAACCCGGATTTGGACTCCCCAGGCAGAGAGCAGGGTCGAAGACCTCCGAATCAATGATCTCGTCGTCACCTCTTCAGGTGAAGCAAAGCCGATTCAATGTGTGTGGCGGCGACGCTTTGAGCGGAAGTGTGGGCACACATGGCCCAAAGAACTCGCTCCGATCCGGGTGGCGCCATCGGCTCTTGGGCCAAACACGCCACATCGCGATCTGTTTCTATCGGAATATCACTGCCTCTATCTCGATGGTGTACTGATTCCTGTCGTGGATCTCCTCAACAATTTCACCATCACCAGATGCGGCGCCGAAGATCTCCGCGAAATCGAATATTTTCACATAAAGCTGGAGCGCCATGGCGAAGGTGCTGCTTGCGAAACACTCCGAACGGTCAGCGCGGTGAATTCTGACAATGTCGAATTCGAAGAGTTCAGAAGGCTATACGGGGAACCCTGTTTGCCAGACGAACCCGCCGCTCCCATGCTTGGGTACAATGGGGGGCGGTCGAGGCTCCGGGGGCGCATTCGAAGTGCGGTCTCGCATGTGGTCGATGTTCGCAGCAAGCTTGAGATTGTTCGCGACGATCTCAAGAAAAGAGCGGCGGCACTCTCGTTTACGGCAGTCGGGGAACGGTGAGCGGGACTGGTCACCCTTTCCGTATCGTTCAAGAAGCAGCGAGGCGAGGTCGGCAAAGCGACCTAATGAAGACCGCCGCGAGGCGGTCTTTCTGTTCGTGCAGGCCATTTCGCCAACATCCGCTCTCAGCCAAAGCGGCCGCACCGCTCAAAGAGGGGCTGACGAAAACGATCGCCTATTTCCAAACCCTGCTGCGCGAGCC
>DATAPP010000170.1:0-1687 GCA_036265125.1 Pseudolabrys sp.
GAAGAGGTAGGATTGACAAAGGTGGTCCCCTTCCTCGTTGAGGACGCACTGATGAGCCTTGGTGCCACCTTTTCCAAGGTCAAGAACTGGGGCGTTCACACGGTCGCAGACGGCCAGCTGATCACCGGCCAGAATTCGGCCTCGTCTGGCCCGGCGGCCAAACTTCTGATCGATACGCTGAACAAGAAGGCGAAATAGTCGGGCCCACTGAACTCGGGGAGGCGCGAACAACTCGTATGCGATAGTCCACATAGATCCTGATTTCGATTGGTTAATCGGCCGGGATTGACGGATCGTCTTGGCAATCCTGACGGCAGGCGCGCTCGCCTTGTCGGCTCTACACGTACAAATTTCGGACTGGCTATCATTCTGGCAACTGGCGGCCCTCATCGGGGTACCGAGCACCACCCTGCGCTTCACCGCAATTTTCGGATGTGGGGCGCTCTTTTACCTCTATCGGGATCGCATACAGTACAATGGGCGGTCGGCTATATTAGCTGGCTCTGGATTGATTATATTGATGTTTTCACGACACTGCGCGGAAGTCGCGGTCCCAATCCTCGGCGGCTATACGCTGTTTTGGTTCGCCTTCAACGTAAGATCGCCAACACTTGCAGGAATCGGACACGAGGTGGATCTGTCATACGGTGTGTACCTCTATGCGTGGCCGGTGCAGAATTTATTGATCTGGCTAAATCCCGGTATCTCGCCTTGGCTGGTTTTCATCGCAACTATGGCAATCGTCGGCCCTCTGGCGTTTGGCAGTTGGTGGCTGGTGGAAAAACCGTTCTTGAGCCTAAAGGCGGCGTTCGTGCCGATGGCGCTTGCGAGCGGTCGAAAAGCGCTGTGAATAGCTAAACGTAACCGTACCGCCGCGCACCAGCCGCTTCCGTCGGGACCTACATGGATGCCAATGGCGACGGCATCGGCGACTTTCTCGGCCTGACGCGGCGACTGGATTATGTGCATGGGCTCGGGAGGCATTGTCAACTTAGACGGCCGTGGTATGCTCGTTGTGTCGGTGGCACGGCGGCTCGGGTCGCAAGTTCGTTTGCTCGCCTATTGTGCTGCCCGCTTTAAACCGAGCGGGGCCGCGAAAGGCGCCCTCGGTCCGTTAAGTTGACAATGCCGGGGGAACGCATGGAGTATCGACACTTCGGCAAAACTGACCTCAAGGTATCGGCGATCGGCTTTGGCTGCTGGGAGATCGGTGGCACCTACGGCCGTATCGACGAGAGCGAGTTCGAGCGTGCGGTCGCGCAGGCGATCGACAGCGGCATCACCTGCTTCGACACGGCCGAGGCGTACGGCATGGGCGTGTCTGAGGAGGCGCTTGCGCGAGCGCTTGGGTCACGCCGAAACCAGGTGGTCATAGCGACCAAATTCGGCGTCGGCTATGATGAAATGCCGAACCGCCGAGACAGCAGCCCCGCGCGCGTCTTCGCCTCGATTGAGCGGAGCCTGCAGCGCCTCAAGGCCGATCATGTCGACATCTATCTCGTGCATTGGCCCGATCCCTTAACACCGCTCGCCGAGACACTGGCAGCGCTCGACGACATCGTGCGGCAGGGCAAAGCACGCTATGTTGGCGTTTCCAATTTCCGCCTCGGGCAGATCGAAGAGGCGATGCGGCTGCGCCGCGTCGATGCCGTGCAATACGCCTGGAATATGTTCGACCGGCGCATGC
>DATAPP010000171.1:0-2860 GCA_036265125.1 Pseudolabrys sp.
GGGCGATTCGAGCCGCTCGGCCTGCCTCTGTCACCAACGCTGCTCGCCTGCGTCGGCGAGGTGATCGAGTAACGCGCGATGTCCGCTAATGACCCAAAGCGGACATTCGACCCCTTCCAGTGTGTTAGTTTAAATGGATACGATGCCTTGTCCTGAGCCTCGGGGAAGGCGATGAGACGTCGCGAGTTCATTTCATTGATTGGCGGCGCGGCGGCAGCTTGGCCGTTGGCCGCACGCGCGCAACAACCGAAAATACCGGTGGTCGGGTTCCTCAATGGCGGATCACCAGACGGATACGCACCATACGTCAAGGGATTCCTGCAGGGACTCAATGAAACCGGTTACGTCGAGGGTAAAAACGTCACGGTGGATTACCAGTGGGCTAGGGGTCAGTACGATCGCCTCCAAGCAATGGCTGCCGATCTTGCACATCGTAAAGTGGCTGTGATCGCTGCGAATACCCCGGCGGCACCGGTTGCCAAGGCAGCAACCACAGAAATTCCGATTGTCTTTGTCAGCACCGGCGATCCGGTCATGGTGGGCATCGTCACGAGCTTTAATCGACCTGGGGGCAATGTCACGGGCGTGGGCCTCCTCGGGTCGGATTTGGAAACCAAGCGTCTAGAACTTCTGCACGAACTTGTTCCTGGGACCGCGCCGATTGGTGTGCTCGTCAACCCGACGAATCCGGCTGCAGATCTCCAGCTGCGCGAGCTGCAAGAAGCGGCGGGCGTGATCAAGCGACAAATAGATATTGTGCGCGCTGCTACGGCATTTGACATTGAAACGGCGTTCGAGATCGCCACTCAAAAAGGGGCGGGCGCACTACTTGTTGTCCAAGACCCGTTCTACAATAGCCGACGCGAGCAGCTCGTGGAGCTAGCGGCCCGCCACAAACGGCCCGTAATCTATCCATTACGCGAATTCGTCGAAATCGGCGGTCTTGTTAGTTACGGACACAACCTTGTAGACGAGTATCGCCAAATGGGTGTTTACGCCGGACGAATTCTGAAGGGTGAGAAGGCTACCGATCTTCCAGTGGTGCAACCCACAAAGTTCGAGTTCGTCATCAACTTAAAGACAGCAAAGACGCTCGGCCTGACAATTCCTCCCTCGCTGCTTACTACTGCCGACGAGGTGATCGAATAACGATCTTGTTTGCTGCGGTGCATGAGTCCGCTATTGGCCCAAAGCAGACATGAGCTTGTGCGCTGCAAATGTCCGCTCTTGGGTATAAACCGGACATCTCTGGACTCGACCAACAAAGAGGGGCCGCGCTGGCGGGAGGAGTAAACCAGCGCGGCCGAAGTCGAGGAGCTCGGCGCGCGGTCCGAGAAGCAGCGCCAGCTCAACCCACGGCGGAAAGCTTTGCCCCCAGCCCCCCGCACGGTGGTACGTTCGCACCTAAGCGACGATGCTACTATGACCCGCAAGACACAGTGGAAAACATTAAGCTGAGGCCAAAGCAAAAGGATAGTTGCGGCCTCGGTGGCGCGAGCCATTGCGTCTTAAAATCCGCCATCGCTTGCTCGCGTGGCGCTGAATGGCCGCTGTCCTAAAACGTAAACCGGCAACAGCCCTGACCGTTGTGGCGCTCTGATCAGGACTGTTGAGGGTAGCGGGCCGAGGCAACGGGCGCGAAGCGATGGCCCGCGAAAATCATTAAAGACCGGTTGTGTGAAATTCTTTTGAAGGACTCCGGCATAGTAGATGAATTGCATGCTCAAATTGCAGGGATGTGGCCTGGTTCACACAATACTATGTGGCGTCATGGCATGGTTGATTTTTGGCTAGGGGGAGAATGCCGTGAGCGACACCACACTCGACCAGAGCGAAGAGATATTCTCTTACGAAATATCCGACGAGGCCCTCGAAATCGCAGCGGGGGCCAACCGGGCGGCCAACTACACCTTCTTTTATTGCACCGCTTTAGATCTCTGCCCTGGTCCCTAATCTAGGTCACGCTCGACAATTACTTCGATCTGCTCTTTGCAGGACCGACATTCTAAGGTGTGCCGGTCACGGTACGGCCTGTCTGGCTCAATCCACAGCAGACGCATGATCGCCCCGCACGTTGGACAGCCTGGCCGCTCTAATAGTCTTGGTACCGAAAGTGTGAGCAAGGGGATAGCTCTCGAATAATCCAAAAAACCGGTTTTGGTTATTGCCCGGCTTGGAGGAGTCTTGGATGAAAATTAATTGAAACGCACTCAAGCGGACTTTTCGTGACAAACTGCACTTTGAAATCCGTCATCGCTTGCTCGCGTGTCGCTGCGGCGGCCATCAATGTCATCGCAAGCGCCTGCTTCGCCAAGAATTTCCATGGATAGCTCCAACCATGATGGTCGATCAAACATCATAGGTCGCCTGCACTGGCGGCACACCCGATTTCGTGCTGTCAGAGAGTCGACCCTGGCGACGGAGGAAGCCTGGTGGCCCTATGTACTGCGCCACTTGCTCAGCCGAAGTGTTTCGATTCGTACCGAGTTGGTTGTCCGCTATCGGGGGTAAAGCGGACAGCTTTTGAAGGCCAGAATCTGTCTGCTTTTGACCCAAAGCGGACATCAGCCAGCATTTCATGTTGCGGTAGCGAGGCCGATTTCAACCCCTATTAAAGGACTCCATTGAGCCGATACGATGCTCAGTCTGAGTCGGAGGCAAGGATGAGGCGGCGGGAATTTCTCGGCGTTTTGGGTGGTGCGGCGGCATGGCCGCTGGCGGCGCGCGCGCAGTCAAAAGCCACTCCCCCAGCGGGCGTTACGAAGCAGGATGACTTTGCTGGCAAACTCGATTCCGTTTTGCAACAGGCGGAGCAGCTCGGCGCTCCCGTAGCCGCGATTCAGCGCGCCGTTGCGATCTC
>DATAPP010000172.1:0-4952 GCA_036265125.1 Pseudolabrys sp.
GCCGCTGCTGTGCATGCCACACGAGCGGTCTTTCCATTCGGCACTCTACGCCCGGCTTTCTTAGGCACAAACCAAATTGATTAGGCAGCGCCCACCGCAGTCTGCTTCCGCTTCCTGCGCCATCCCAAGAAGCCCAGCAGTGCGCTTCCGCTTGCGAAGAGTGAAAGCGCGCCAGGAAGCGGTGTTGCAACGGCGAAGCCATCGCGATTAACATCCGAGAACGCATCAATGGAGAAACTATAATTTCCTAAACTGTTCGCAAAGACCTCAGAAAAAACCACGACCAGGGTCTGCGCCGCTGGAACGACCACCTGATAAGATACTGGCCCTGGCAGTGGGCTCGAACCGGGATCACCAAGATAGTTCGTTGCAATATTCGCTGGATTGAACGAATTCAAATATGCCACCGAGAACACCGGCGCGGTCCCGCCCGAAGTAGAAGAAAGACTGATTTCGTAAAAAACCGTCTGGGTCGCATTTGGCGCGAATGTGACGCTGTAGGCATCAAAATGGATTCCTGCAGTGAAAATAGGGCCAGGATAGGCCTTTGGCGCCGCCCAAGTGCTGGCGGTGCCGTCTCGGGAAACTCGGTCAATTTGGACGCCTGTAGTGCCGCCCACTGGCGCAGTGGAATCCAGAACCCCTGAACCGATGCGAACCGTGTCAGCGCCCGCGGGCGCTACGAACCCATAAAATACAAGAGAGAGGATGATACCTGTAATTTGTCGGGTCATTGACGCCCCTTCACGTGGTGTGGTTGGTCACAGTTCGGTTGCGAAGCTTGTCGCGAAATAGCTGCGTCCGACGCTCGCTATGGCCATACAAGCCGCCGATCTTCTCCTCGACATACTCTTCGACTTTTCGTCGTGCGACCGGCGGAAGGTTCGGCGATGAAAGGATGCGTTTAATGACAATGGCCGTGGGACCGGCTCTCTTATCTAAATTGAGCAACACCCAGGCCGTGCTCCGACCGACGCCAAGGACAAAGGCTTGCTTGGCGGTCGTGTCACACCCAGCCGCTATCAACGCTTCACGGATCTCTGCGAGCTTTGAAGCTTGCCGCGCTTTTGCCCGGCGGTTTGCGCTGCGCTGTCGCATGGCCAGACCTACGCTGCCTGCTCACGCAGTATAATTTGCAGCCGGTCGTAGCCGCGCTGTTCTGATTCTTCGACCATCTGGCGCTGGCATTCAATAAGCGCATTAAATTCCTGTATTCGGCGCTCTGCCTCTGCCAGTTCAATTATGCCCCAATCATCGGAAAATCGAAGGCGCAAGCTCCACACTCCCCAAATATGGAACTGGACTATTTGCAGCCTTAACTTCGATCCCGTCAAACACCTTTAACTGAAATAGTTAACGCGAAACGCCGTCGCGAGAAGCGCCGCATGACAGCCTTCGAAATCCGATGCGTCACTACACGGTCGTGGAAGCCGGATTAAATGACAACCGCGAGTTTTGCGCTGTCGCAGCGGCTCGTGCCGCCGCATTTGCACGCGATGGTTTCGGTTCATTGCCCCCAAAGGACTTGAGGCTCGAAGTTTGTCAGCTACGGCTGGGGGGTGCCCCGTTTGGCTTCGCGCTACTGTTTTGACATAGTGTCAAAGCCGACGACCAAAGTCGGCAACAGCTAAACGACACCGACACGACGCGGCGGCGCACGTACCTATACGGAGCGTCAGGCAGGTATTGGCAACACCTGTGATCATTAGAAAACGCAGACAACCGAGATCGAAAAAGTGGCCCTATGTAAAAGGTGGCAACCTAAACGGTTGAGTTCATCCATAAAGCGCTCAAATGGGAGGATTAACAAGATGTAACAGGCTGTTGGCCATGAGCGCCGCGCAAGGCTGCCGTTGTGGCGCCGGTGGGCGCGCAATTTTTCTGGAGCGCGGTCATACCTTCCTTTCCAAAAACAGGGGTTTGAGCCACGCCGCCAGTTTTGACAGCGGGCGTGGCGCGAATGTCGAGAAAGCCTGCGCCCTTATGAAATTAACGGTCTGAAGGCTTGCTTCGGCTCGCACCCACCGACCGAAGGCCAATCAGGTCGACCAACTCGGCTCTGCGTGCCTCGGCGGCTTTCATTGCTGCCATGATTTGCTTTGCGGTACTCGAATTTGAGCCAAAAACGACCACACCGCCAATGATGGCTGCAATGGCGCCAATCATGATCGCAGGATTAGACACGATTGCGCCGAGGAAATAAGCCAATGTGCAAACTCCTCCGGCAGCGATGGCCACCTTCGAGAGCAGCATGGCCTTTCGGCACCGCTCCAAGCCATTGGCAAGCTCCTCGATATCGGCTTCGAGGCTCGCGATTTGATCGCGCAGTTCTGCATCGGCCATCCCCGCAGCCTAAACGGTAGCGTCGCGCCTCGCGAACAGGCCCCACACCACCAAGACGATGACGGCGCCCACTACGGCGCCAATGAGGCCAGCGCCTTGGTCGGCTTGGTACCAGCCAAGGGCTTGTCCGAGATATGTGGCAACAAACGCTCCGGCGATACCCAACAACGTGGTGAGGATAAACCCAGACGGTTCGTTTGACCCCGGATAGATAAATTTGGCGAATACCCCAGCAACAAAGCCAATAAGGATAAGCCAAAGTATGTGCATTGCGCCCTCCTGATTTATCGCACAGGGAAACCTGCTTGCGGCCGCAAGGTTCCACTACTGACGTGCCCACCGGTCGCCGCTAATGGTTTGAACGGCGCGGATTTGTTGGGCCGGCGGATTCCTTCTTCTCAAGTAGAAAACCGCCAAGATCGACACTCACATTCGATCTGTACGGCCCCCTCTTTGAGAGCGTCGAAGCGGATCGAGAGGACATGAAGAAGCTAGAAGCTGCGGTGCGAGCGGCTTAGCGACAAGGCTGGAACATGCGGACCAAAACGCTGGTCAAATCAAAGCCCTCGCCGGCTCGACTGGCTTGCTGTCAGTGGTCTGCGAATTGAAATTAAGTATTGAGTAACTAATGGGGCGGTAAAGGGGAGCAGATCCTCGTTCCTTGGAATTTACTTCCGCATGATCGGCTTGAGCGACAACCAGCTCGAAATCATCATGAGTGAGGCCGAGCCGCTGGCCGACGAGACGTGCCAAGAATTTTTGGAAAGAACGGCTGCCGCGGTTGCTGCGGTTTTGCAGGTGCGCGGTCAAATTAACGACGACGAAGTTTCCGCCGCCGTGCGACTGGCCTTGCGCGGCTTAATCGAAAATTCGGCGGCGTGGAAAAATTGGAACGCAACGAGACAGGACGGGCAGTTCGACGCGCGGCTTGACGCGCCTGGGACATGGCATGCCCGGCACTTCTTGCCATGGTCTACAAAACTCCGCAAATGGGCGACACAGATTTTCGCGGCATCACCGGCGCACGGACGGAAGCTGTCGCTAGGTGATCACGGTTATGCGGCGAGTCGTGACAGATGATGGCCGCGGGCAGCATTTGTGGCAATGCGAAGCGACGGACACGGGTTTTGGACGATCTTTTCCTTCGGGATGATTGTAATTGAAGAGAAGAGAATTACTGCTGCGGTACTTAGCGTCACTTGTCGCCTCCAAAGAACACTAGGACATCCTCCCCAAGCACCTGCTTTAGAAACTCCTGCGCGGCTTTTCCAATTGGACGACCTTCCCTTTGTGCCCGGTCGAGCACCGCGCGTGCAATATCTTCACTCACATCACGCGACCAGCCTTGGGCGGTGTTGAAGGCGACAACTTGGAGCGGGTGCGAATACTGGGCGTTTAGAATATTCTCGATAACGGTGCTTTCGTCAGCCTTGTCTTCGCCGGTCTCGGCATAGGCGCGATCGAGGCGAGAAGCAAAATAGTTCAACACGATATGAACTGTGACAGAGGCTGGTTGGCTCGGGACCAGCGGGATCTGGCTACGCATGATGCTACACTCCACATGGCAATTCAATGCGCCGGTCCCAGAGGGTGTTCCGGTCAGAATGTCCCGTCAACACATTCTGATGCCCTATTCTCAACGTCTATAAACAAACAAAGCGGGTGAGCGACCAGGCGATGGCAGATCCAGCGAGGCTCCGGCTTACCAAGCTCGATCAGCGGGCCAAAGCACTTGGCGTACACTGCAGCACGGCTTGGACAATAATCAAAACAAGACACAAGCTCGGGCGCTTGTCGGCCAAGACAACGCAGCGCATTCTCGCTAATCTGGATACTCCGCCGTCAGTGCGCTCTGTCATTCAAAAACATCTGGCCGAAAGATCGCTTGGCTAAGCTGCTAGTTGCGCTTCTTGCGCCATCGCAGCGAAACGCACAAAACAGGCTTACGCTGTTCGGTAATTAAAAGGCCGCAGCCATGGGCCAGCTCTTGGTGACACTGATCGTTCCCCCAATCGTGGGTCTGGTCACCTACATTATCGTTCGCCGCATCTGGGAACGCGATGAAAATGGCGCCGAAGCAGACGGCGCGAACCTTCCGCTGTGACGCAGTCGGAAGAGAAACCCAACGGCGCATTAAGCGAAGCGTCATGTCTGCTCCAACCCCGCAAGCGGACATGCGCCGGCGGCTACAGGTCAGCTGCCTGCCTTTCCTTTTGCTCTACGTCCAATTGCCTTTGCTCCATGCCTAACATGGTCGACCAAGCACCCAACACGACCGTGACGAGAAGCGTAGTGTACGCAACAGTCACAATGTACATCCCCCAGCGAGAGGTCTGGATGAGGGCGATGCCGCCGGCTATACCGAGGAGATAGGCCACACTTAATGGAATCGCGCGGGACATTTTCATGCCACCGCGATGAATGTCGTCCCGATGTTTATATATGAAAGTGTAAGAGGTGCTGATAGCAATCCATAGTCCCACTAAGTTAAGGATCGTTAGCTCAGCACCGAGGAACGATACCGGCTGAGGAACGAGAATAAGAACTGCTTCCACAAGTAATGTGAGAAGATATAGCGTTTGGTTGTAGGAACGAACGCGAAACCCGGG
>DATAPP010000173.1:0-2459 GCA_036265125.1 Pseudolabrys sp.
ATTCTGCATCGACGCGCAAAGGCTCTTCCGCGCTCAGCACAAACAGGCGATCGCCGTGAATCGCCATTGTACGGTCGAGGAAGACGCTGTCGATGCGCAGCGGGTTGGCGAGCGCTTCCCGCAAGCCGGGCGTGGGCTTGAGGTTCAACGCGAGGGCGCAGTCGCCGGTGTGCAAATCCAGGTCGAGGAGCACGACGCGGCGACTCTGCTGATTGGCCAGATGCAATGCCAGATGGATTGCCAGAGTTGTCGCGCCGACACCGCCGCGGGAACCGACTACGGCGACGACTTTTCCGAGCTTCCGGCTTATTGGGCCTCCTTCGCCGGAAGCGGCCGCGCCAATCAATGCCTTAGCCAGCAGTTGGGCAGTCAGCGGCTTGACAATGTAGTCGCTGACTCCTGCATGCACCAGGTCACGGTAGAGCCCAATATCGTTTTTGTCGCCTATCGCGATCACAGTGACGCCGGGCTCACAAAGCTCGGCAAGCTCATGGATTTGGGAGGCCGGCATTTCCGCGCCGCTGATATCGACGATAATACTCTCGGGCGATCGTTCCCCGCCGAGATACCGAATAGCGCCAGCGAGGCCGCCGCGCTTGATCGTGCCGGACACCGAGAGCTGCGCCAGGTATGAGCTTAACGACGCCTCGCTCTGTCCGTCCAAGACAAACGCCATCAAGCGGACCCGGCCCGCCGGTTGCGTGACCGGCCTTTCGATCGGCCCGGGAGGCTGCAACGGGCTCTTCAAGGTCTGGAGGGCATTAATCACGCAGCTATCCCCGAGACCGTTCCATTATGCGAAAGGATTCGCCGCTATCCGGAAATTCCGCCGGCGGTAGGACATCACTGCAGCTTCACCGACACGGTTTTGCTTCCGTGGATGACCTCTACGATCGGCTGCTCGACAATGACAGTCTTCGTGGGGCCGGCATCGCCCAGCGCCGGCGAAACGTCGCCGGCCCAAATCGGTTTGATCCCTGCAGTTTTCGCAAAGCCCCCTGGCGAGGGCACGACCATGTTGGTTGCGCTGATACTGCGCAATGTCAGCGAGAGTTTGCCGAGCTCGGTGGCGACATTGACCCTTTCGGCCTGCTCAGGTGTTACTTCCAGAGTCACCGTGCGGCCAAAGCCGGTCGCTGTGCCATTTGGCCGAGATTCAACCGCATCGATCGCTAAAACCCGCAAATTCTCAACGACAGTCTCGCCTACCGAGCGACGCGCTAGAGGCGGGTCGTTCTTGAAGGTCTGCGTTAAAATCACGTCGACCCGATCACCCGGATATAAGATGCCCGTGCTCGCACCGCCCGTTGTCACTGGGATTGCGATGGCTCGCGCCTGGGGCGAGAGCACGACCTGGAGAAAGTCGCGGTCACCTGGCTTCACAATGGCGCCGCGACTGATCGGCTCGCCGGCCGTGACGCTGCTGCGCAGCGCGGCCCCATACACTTCGGCGCGTGCTTGCCGATCGAGCTCGAGATCGGGGCTGCCGGCTGCAGTGCGAGGACGCGCGATCTGTCCCAGCCCGGCGCTGCCACCGCTCTGCTGCCACGTCACGTCCTTGGCACGCAATAATGTGCCGATCTGCAGCGTTGTTGCAGCGACAAGTATTTCCTCCCTCGCTCCAGCCGTATTGCCGTTGAACCGCTGCGGCAGCGCGCGAAGCGCGAGGATTACAACGACGCACAGCGAGACGAAAAACAACAGAGTAAGTATCATTTTCGCAGGCACGACCGTTCACCTTCCGGCGATCAACGTAATTACGCCAGCAGTGGCGACAGCGACGCCGTAAGGCACTGTCGACCTTCTTGACGCTACTCGACCTCGATCGCTACGGCCGGTTGAGGATGCGTGCGCGCCCCGCTGCAAATGTCTGAAAGACGGATCGAACCTTTCCGCCGCGAGGGTGGCGAGCGCGAGCACTCCGCCACAAAGGCTCATCAAAAAAAGAAAGCCAAACAACTCTTTATAGCCGACTAGCAGCACTGTAGCGGGTAGGATCTTGGCGTCACCGCCGCCAATCGCGCCACGCTGAAAAAGAGTAAGTGTGACGGCAAAGACGATTATAGCGGAGCCGAGCGTGTAGCCCGCGTCGATCACGTCTGCGGCGAGAGCGATGCGAGCCAGGCCCAGCGTGGCAGTCGCGAGGGAGAGCGCATTGGGTATGCGCCTCGTTCGCACATCCTCATAGGCGACAATAACAAGAATACCGACTGCGACGGCCAGGACTGCTGAGTGCATGACCCACTCCCTATTCGCGGTCACGTCTACGCAGCTCGGTCGGACACGGAGGTCCGTTGCCGACCGGCTGCGATATACGTGCCTAGACCGCCGGGGGTGCCGGAACAGTGATGGAATTAAGGGCGGCACCCGCCCGGTTAAACAGGTCGTTGAGGTCGCTGCCGAACGCTTGCGCACCGACCGCAATTGCAAGGGCAACGAACACGATCAACATGGCGTAC
>DATAPP010000174.1:0-3632 GCA_036265125.1 Pseudolabrys sp.
GAGGCTCACGACAGGCATCGTAGCGACTTAAAGCGCTGCCCCGGAAGGGGGCAAACCACACGCTGTCAGCCATGCCATGTCCGCTTTGGGTCATAAGCGGACATGTGCGCTGCAAAACGTCATGTCCGCTTTGGGCCAATAGCGGACATCCGCTCGATTATTCGATCACCTCGTCAGCGGCCACCAACAGGTTGTTTGGGATGGTAAGTCCGAGCGCTTTGGCCGTTTTTAAATTGATAACCGACTCAAACCTTGTTGATTGGACTACGGGGAGATCACTCACTTTCTCACCCTTAAGAATGCGTCCAGCATAAACACCAACCTGACGATACGCACCCCTGATGCTGGTCCCATAACTCATCAAGCCGCCATCAGCCACAGGCTCACGCGATTCATAGATCGTCGGCAGCGAGTACCGCGCCGCGAGTGTAACGAGCGCAATTCGATTGCTGTTAAAAAACGGATCGTTCAATGGTATCAGAACGCCCACATGTTCACGCTTCGCTGTCGTGAACGCCGACTCGAATTCGCGTTCTTCTGCAATATCCAGGAACAGTATTTTTCGTCCGAGTGACGCTGCCGCACCCTCGATGGCCTTTCTGTCCGCGGCGTATCTCGGTTCGCGTGGTCGCCCCAGAAATCCGATAACGACCTCCTTGGGCACCAGTTGGGCGGCCAGTTCCAAACGCTTCGCAGCGAGCTGACTCCCAAGGAAGGTCACACCGGTGACATTGCCGCCGGGCCGATTGAGGCTTGCAACGTAGCCAAGTTCGACGGGATCGCTCGCGGTGGTGAACACAATGGGAATTGTTGCCGTGGCAGCTTTAGCTGAAACGGTCGCCCAAACGCTGCCGCCGGTGAGCAAAACCGCGACTGGACGATTGACTAACTCCACCGCCATCGCCGGCAACTGCTCGTCATGGCCTGCGGCCCAGCGGTATTCTATTTTGACGTTTTGCCCATCCACAAAGCCTTCATCCTTGAGGCCCAAGCGGACAGCTTCTGCAAGATGCGAATAGCCCTCGGCGGATTGCCCGTTTAACATTCCGATCACAGGCAGCGCAGATTGCTGTGCCCATGCTTTGAGAGGCCATGCAACCGCTGAAGTGGCAAGCCCTCTAATAACCTCTCGTCGTCTCATTGTTGTCGCCCCAGACGCTCCAACGCTCACTATCGTACTCGATGAAGGCTATCCATTTGCAGAGTACTATGTCCGCTTTGGGTCATTAGCAGACATTTGCAGTGCAAAACGTCATGTCCGCTTTACCCCCAAAAGCGGACATGTGCGGCGCACTCGCCCATGTCTGCTATGGGCCAAAAGCGGACATCACACGGCGTGAAATGAGTCACCGTAAATCTAATCGATAACTTCATCTATTTGGGCTTGAAGCGTCGGTGAAATCGACAATCCCAATGCCTGAGCTGTCCTGTTGTTGACGGTAATCTGAAATTTGGACGGTTGCTCAACCGGCAGACGGGCCGGATTCTCGCCCTTAAGAATCTTGTCAATATAGGTCGCAGCCTGTTCGTACAGAATCAGGAAATTGGCCGAAACAGAAGCCAGCCCGCCCGCCTCAACCGTGCTGCGATCATTCGACATGTACCCAATCCGATGCCGGTTCGTGATCTGCACAATGCGGCTCGCAAACGGTCCGAAAAATCCTTGGACGATGACTGCCTGCGCCCCGTCCTTGGCCATCAGGGAAAACGCCTCCTCGAGCTCGCTCGAACCACCGATTAGAACCGGCGATACTCGCAGGTTCGCGGCTTTGGCCGCAGCCTGAATGTCGGCCACGAACGGCTGACTGAACGGATCTGTGGTGGGCGTCGTGGCGAGCACCCCGACACAGTTGAGATTTGGGATGAGTTCGCGCAGGACTTGGATGCGCTTGCCTCCGAGTTCAGCGTCCATGCCGGATAAGCCGGTCACGTTGCCGCCGGGTTCGGAAAGGCTTTTGATAAATCCAGATTGCAATGGCGCGCCTGCCACCATCACGATCGGGATCGTTTTGGTCGCCGCCATGGCCGCCCTGACCGCCGGGGTAAAATGAGCGACGATTACGGCAACGTCACCTCGAACCAGTTCGGTGGCGAGTTCGGCGGCCCGATCGCTGCGTCCCTGCGTGTAGCGAACATCGAGTACGATGTTTCGGCCTTCCGCATAACCAAGTCGCTGCAAACCGCGACGCAGCGCTTCGGCAAACGGATGGGGCTCCGACGCGGACACCAGAACGCCGACGCGGGGGACCCTCGCAGCCTGTTGCGCAAACACGCGACCGGCCGAAAAGCACCAGGCTGCGCCGCCAACCAGCAACAGCAAGCTGTCCCGTCGTTTCATTCCGGCCTCCGCCAGCAGCGGAATTATCGTAGCGGGTCGACCCGGCCTAAAGGAAGGGGCTTCGCCCTGTTCAATGTCCGCTTTGGGTCATGAGCGGACATTTGCAGTGCACACGCCTATGTCCGCTTTACCCCCAAAAGCAGACATTCGGCAGCGCAACTGACGTGTCCGCTTTGGGCCAATAGCGGACACACGACGCCAATTCGATATGCTTGGGCCTTTTTAATGTCCGCTCCTAAGGCGGCGTAAATTCTACAGTTGTCTAAAAAGCTGGGCATAAATTCTACAGTTGTCTAAAAACGAAGCATTGACGTTCTTCGAGGAAGGGATCACAGGTAGAATCGTACGCGCAAAACGCGTTGCTGCATTTCAAACAGCACAAATCAAAATAAAAAACTCTCTTTTCGGCTGAGCGGCTTTGAGGCTCGGCATCTGATCAACGGAAATAAAAACTTTTGTGGCTGAGCGCCTTTGACGCTCGGCATTTGATCAACGGCTGATGGGAGGCTTATGGGCGCGTGGGCATTCGCGCGCCTGGATGCTGTTCCTTTGGCGACGAGGCAACGAGGACTAATTCACCGCTGGGGCAAGGGGGCAAAGCGTTTATCCAGAGGGAGTTATTCCATGCGTATAAGATCTACCTTGAAAACATCGACCCTCGGCGTAGCTGCTCTTTTCGCAACGAGCATGGCTATGGGCGGTGCCGCACAGGCTGCGACGTTCTTTACCGACTCTTGCTCTGGCGGCGGAGCGAGCCTGACCTGCACATTCACCGCCAATTCTGGCTTCTTGTTCATCGACAGCAGTGCCGCCGACCTCAATCTGTCCGGCACGGTCACATCGGCGAGCGAGACGTTCACGGGTGGCAACGCGACCTCGTCCTCTATTGACACCAGTGCAAATCAGCAAGTCGATGGCTTCGGCAGGTTCAATTTGACCGATAACCTCCAGTCAACAGGATCGCCCGGCAACCCGACCGCGGCCACCATCACGCTCACGATACTCGGCACCGGCTTGGGGCTGACGAACAATACCGATGGCAACTCGGTCGCCGCGCATATCTGCCAGGTTTCAACGGGTACCGCCTGCTCCTCGACGTTCTTTGCACTACCAAACGGTACCGTGAGTGCGGTCCCGCTGCCGGGGGCATTGACGCTGTTTGCCACCGGCCTCGCCGGGTTAGTCCTGGTCGGGCGGAGAAGGAAGAAGCAAGCTGCGGCATTTGCCGCATGACCAAGACTAATTGAGAGAGACTGAGCTGGTCTTTCTGTTTGGTCAAACCAAAGCCGCCGAT
>DATAPP010000175.1:0-5830 GCA_036265125.1 Pseudolabrys sp.
CGAGCCCGCGAGCGACATCGACACTGCAATGGTGGATAGTCTGAAAGCGCTTGACCCCGAACGGCCGATTAGAGAAGCGGGCATGAAATGGCAATTCGCGACCTACGCGAGTATGAGTATCGCTTTGGAGTCAAAAATGTCCGCTCTACCCCCGAAAGCAGACATTGGATGACGGTATTGAAATGTCCGCTATGGGCCAAAAGCGGACATGATGCGGTTATTCGATCACCTCCTCGGCTTGGCCAAAAAACTACTAATGTTCAGTGTGGCACGTTAATTGAGGTGAAAGGGGCAATCCGTCGAAATGGGTAGCCGGTTGTACTTAAATCCATGTCGGTACTAGGAGCATTTCTCCAATGGCGTTTCGGCGCCTCTCACGCCGAGACGAAAGCCCCGCCGTACGTGCCGGAATACGCCTCTCCCGACATCGCGCGTATTCAAAAACCTGACCGTGAAAAGATTCAGCTGACCTGGGTAGGACATGCGACCTTTCTTATCCAAGTCGCGGGTATAAATATTCTCACCGATCCGATATGGAGCGAACGCGCTTCGCCTGTTTCCTGGCTGGGGCCAAAAAGGCATGCGCGGCCGGGCATCCGTTTTGAGGATCTTCCGCGAATCGATGTCGTGCTTGTTAGCCACACCCACTATGATCATCTGGATCGGCCGACCATATTGCGGCTCGGTAATGCACCTTGGTACATCGTTCCGAAGCGCGTGGGCGCGTGGTTCAAGAACGAAAACATTACGAACGTCGTTGAATTGCCATGGTGGAGCAAAACCGCAGTGCGGGCGATCACCATCCATGCGGTGCCTGCAAAGCACTGGTCGCAGAGGTGGCTCTTCGCCAATGAACAGGACATCGGCTGGAGCGGATACGTCATCGAGACTCCTGTCGGCGCTGTTTATTTCGCGGGCGATACCGGATACCACCCGGAGTATTTCAAAGATATCGGAAAGAACTTCGACAATATTAATATTGGGCTCATCCCCATGGGCGCGTACTATCCTCGAGAAGTGTTCGGCAACTTTCATCTCGATCCGTGCGAGGCACTCGAGGTGCACAAAGAGGTCGGCGCGAAGCGATCTGTCGCGATGCACTGGGGCGTATTCAAATTGACGCAAGAGCCGCTCGCCGAGCCGCCCGTGCTCTTGGCAAAAGAGCGCGATGCGCTGAACATGCAGCCGCAAGAATTCTCAACTATGAAAATTGGCGAGACGCGGTCCTTGTTATGACAGCTTACTTTTCATTTCCGCTTCTGAAAACGGATACTTCGATTGCTTGTTCCTAAGCAGGATGATCGGCAGCAAAAATAGGACGGTCGCCGCGCCAAGGGTGGCAAAGAAGCCGAGCAGGAAGTCTACTGTGCTTGCGAGATGGTTGGTTGTTACGTACCGAATGTAATACACCCCGATGGGCAAAAACAAGAATATGACCGTTGCGAGCCCGGGATTGTAAAAGCGCTTTATGCGTATAGGGACCACGATGCCGTGCGCAAGAATCTGGAACAGGCCGAGCCCTATCTGTGCGAGGCCGAGCCAGATCAGCTCGGGAAAATATACGGCCGCGATGTAAAAGGGGTAGGTCAACAATGTGTTGCTGATCATGCATTGGTTGGCATTCAAGGGATAGCGATTAGGAATATTTTTCTCTCCCATCACCATTAAATTAGTTACCGTAGGGAATCCGCCGGGGTAGCTATACTCCTCAACTTGGTGAGCCAGCATCGCCATGAAGCTGAATATCAAAATCGCCTGAACGGGACTGAAGATGGTTCCCCAGAAGCCCATGAAAAACGAGAGGGCTACGAAAAGGATTCCCCCTATGTAGTACCAGTTGTGGCGATAGAAATTCATACTGGAATTATAACAGCAAGCACACACGATTGGAAAATCAGTTACCGACTTCTGCGTGTGTCTGTCGTCTTTTTTCCTCGACCCAAGGGCCGTGAACTAAGAGGTCAATCTAGTATCAACGTGCGGCAATCCGCCGATCACAAGCCTGGTAATGAGATCGGCTAGTTCGTCGACAAACCCTTCGTTAATCGCTATCCGGAATGGATCTTGAGCAAACACATCACGGTTTCGTACGAAGACGTTGCATTGCCCCATCAAGCATATTGCTGCGCAGAGAGCTGCGCGCTCTTTTGCGTTTGGCGGAAGGAATCGGCGTACAATATCGACCGCGGCCGAAAGGTATGAGGTCGTATTGGTCGCTACGAACTTCCGAAAGACCTTTGATGGATGTGCACTTTCCCAGGCGAACATGCGTATGTAACGACTCATTTCATCCTGAAAAAGCACCGGCCGCAGTTGGTGGTGCACAAAGCGTCGGAGTGCCTGTTCGGGTGAAAGTGATTTGAGTTCTTCCGCATCGACCCCCGCATTCTCGGTTAGCCTTTCGAACGCTATTTTGAGAACTTCGAAATACAAACCCTCCTTTCCTTTGAAATGATAGTTGATTGCAGCCTGGTTGACCCGAGCCTTGGTGACGATGTCACGCACGCTCGATCGCTCGAACCCCTTCTCCGCGAACAGCGAGACCGCGGCTTTGATGATCAAGTTGCGGGTATATTCGGCGGGACGGGTCATCGGGTTCCCTAATTCAAACAATTGTTTGAACAAACTGTGTAATGCTTTCGCAGGCCGAGTGCAACTTATCCGTAGAAAAATAAGGCTTTCTTGATGGTCATCATTCTGCCTAAAACGACCGTTTGAATTACAAAAGGTCGTTTGAAATGCCCGTTTGCCTACGAAGCCACTCAACGATTTGGGGTCTTTCATGCTCAAGCTGACATCGCGGTTTGTCCTGCAAGTGCTGCCTTACCTGCTTATGGCGCTGGCTGCCGTTGTCCTGCTGCCAGGGGTTGCCGATTCGTTGCTGGGGGCCGCTCTCCCCGCAGCCGTTTCGTCACATCCCCACGCGATGGAGATGACGATTGAGCCCTTCGGTCGGGGCGAAACGACGCTTATTCATCAGGACCATGAGGTGTTCGCACCGAACCGGTTCCTACCTGAAACCGCAAAAGCCGCCCAAGCCGATCTTGAGGACCGCTAACGCTGGAGTTGCGCATGCGCTCACAAAACGGAATGTCGGATTTGTCTCAGAGAATCCATTGGTGGGGTCTGGTTCGGGCACTGCGGACCGCAATTTTCTCTTGTTGGCCGGAACCGCGCGAGCGACGTTATCGGCCCGAACGGCACTACATGCGCGGACCTGGGCCAAAATGGCGCGCAAAGCACGATCATTTTAGTTGAGCAGACGACTTACACGTTCGAAACCGAGTTAAGCGGAATGTAATGTCCGCTTTGGGTCAAAAGCGGACATCGCGCCGCTCACTCAATTACTTCGTCGGCGCGGGCGAGGAGTTGCGGCGACATCACCCCAAAAGCAGACCAGACCGACTATCATGCAGCCGGTTCCTCCGCTCGCGACCTTGGCCAAATCCCTTTAAAGGTACGGACCAAAGTCAAAAATCCGAGGGCACCGGCAGCAACCCGAACGTCGGAAGGGAGTTAGATACCAAGAGGGCAAGCCGATGCCGTGGACTTCCGAAGACGCCGAACGCCATACCAAGAAAGCGGATAACGCTAAACGCCAACGCATGTGGGCAGACATCGCCAATTCAGTCCTGGCCGAAACGGGCGACGAAGGACGCGCCATCCGCGAGGCGAACGCAATGGTCGGGAGAGATCACGAGAAGTCTGCTGGATCGTCATAGAAATTCGACTTCGAGACCTCAGCCGTCTTTCTTTTGGTCATGCTTGGTCTTTGGCGGTTGAGTAACGCTGACGCGCTGTTCTGGCATCACTAGCGCCACAGGGCGTTCGAAAATGAAAATCGTCATTGCGTGTCTAGCAACCATTTTGGCGCTTGGCGCATCCGCTTTAGCCCCGAAAGCGGCCATCCGTCAGCGCCGGCGACGCAACTGAGTGAACTGAGTTAGTTGTAAGTCGTTCCCCGTGCAGAGGCGTATAGTTGACGAAACAGAGTTTTGGTGGGCGGTCCAAAAGTGAATTCCGCCCACAATGCGAGCTTAGCTGTCGATTACGCGCGTGCGGCGGAACGTAAGTCGATCGCTGACAAAAACTCATCGCGCGTCTGCTTTTGAGTTCGGAAAGCGCCTATCATGCGACTGGTCACCATCGTCACATCGGTCTTGTGCACGCCTCTGGTGGTCATGCATTCGTGTTCCGCTTCGACCACGACTCCCACTCCATGCGGCTTAAGTACCGTACTCAGACAGTGGGCGATTTCCGCTGTCATTTTCTCCTGAACCTGCAGACGACGCGCAAACGTTTCGACCAAACGAGCAAGCTTGGAAATTCCGATCACTCGGTTTCGCGGCAAATAGCCGATGTGAACGCGTCCTATGATGGGCGCCAGGTGGTGCTCGCAATGAGATACAAACCGAATGTCACGTAATAAAACCATTTCGTCATAACCCCCAACTTCCTCGAATGTGCGACGCAAATAGTCACTCGGATCTTCATCATAGCCGGAGAACCACTCTTTGTAGGCCCGGACTACCCGTCCTGGCGTTCCCTTTAAGCCTTCTCGATCGGGGTCGTCGCCGGCCCAACGGATTAGCGTTCGCACCGCGTTTTCCGCTTCCGCTTGGGTTGGCCCTTCTCGCTTTCGCGCATTTGGCCGGCCTCTAACGGTACGCAAATTGTTAAGTTTCCCCATGAAGCTCTCCAAATAGCGGGGTCGTACTAGGACAGTTTAGCAGCCTGCATGGGACCATGCATCGCTCCCACCGCCTGTTCGCGGACATGCGACATGTTCGAATGATGTCCGCTTTACCCTCAAAAGCAGACATACGGGGGACGTCCGCTAAGGGCCAAAAGCGGACTCATGCAGCGCAGCAAAGGGATCGTTATTCGATCACCTCGTCGGTAATTAGCAGGACTTCGCGGCTGATCGTCAGGCCAAGGTCCTTGCAGTTTTCAGATTTATGACCAGCTCGAATTTGGTCGGTTGCTGCACAGGTAAGTCGGACGGTTTGGCACCCTTTAGGATTTTATCCACAAAAGGCGCGGCCGCTCGGAACAATTCACTCAAGTTTGCGCCATAGGACATGAGGCCCCCGGCCACCACGATTTCCCTTGCTTGATACATTGCCGGTAGTTGGTTTTTCGCTGCAAAAGCCACGATGCGTTCGTGCAGGCCGTACAAAATCGGGCTGGGCATCAAAATGAAGGCATCCGGGCGCTGTTTAGTCATCGCCGAAAACGCGCCGGCGAGGTCGTCGGGACTAGCAGCCGGCACGAACTGAAGCTGCATTCCCAAAGTTCGAGCCGAAGCTTCCATCTCCTTCGACATGTTTGCCATTGTGCGCTCGCCGTAGGCATGGGGATGCCAGAGGGCCGCTACACGCGAGAGTCCAGGAATGATTTCTTTTAGCAGCTGTAGACGCTTGGAAACTAATTCCGGACCAAGAAAAGTCGTCCCCGTAATATTTCCCGCTGGTCGCGCCAAGCTGACGACCAGTTCATCGCCAACTGGGTCGGCCATCACTGCTGCGACGATCGGTATCGTCTTCGTGGCCCGTTGGGCCGCGAGGGCCGGCGGCGTACTCCACGCGACAATGACGTCAAATTCCTGGTTGCGGAGAAAGCTTACGTATTAAGGGGCGCGCGAGTATTTCCGCCGCTAAAAATCTAACCGACCATTTTAAAATAGGCAAAAACAGGCCCCGCACTGTCATCATAGTCAATATCGACCGCGTCTACTTTCATTGTGCCAAATCCATTAACCGCGCCAAGTTGTGGGATTCATCGACCCATGTTGACCGCAGAACTTTACCGAGTGTGAATACGATGCTTG
>DATAPP010000176.1:0-1767 GCA_036265125.1 Pseudolabrys sp.
GCCAGTCAAGGCCAAGCCCTTCGGGGTGGCCGCGAAGATGCGGCCAGCCTTGACAGGCCCTGCGCGCGGCGGCTGTGCAATTTGGCGGTCGGGACATGGCGTAATCGCGGGACTGGTAACGTGCCGGTCCTGCAAACGCCAATGGAGCGAGACCATGTCCAAGAGCAACCAGTATGTCGGCCTCGATGTATCCCTGAAGGAAACTTCGATCTGTGTCATCGACGATGCGGGCAAGATCGTGTGGCGCGGCCGAGTTGACTCGACGCCGGAAGCTATAGCAACGGCCGTGAAGCAGCACGCGCCCCATGCGGTTCGGATCGGGCTTGAGAGTGGGCAGCTATCGAGCTGGCTGTTCCATGAGTTGAAAGGCGCTGGCCTCCCCGTTATCTGCGTCGATGCGCGCCACGCCAAGGCGGCACTGTCGCTGAAGGTCAATAAGACCGACGCCAACGACGCCTTCGGTCTGGCGCAGATCATGCGCGTCGGCTGGTACCGCGAGGTGACGGTGAAGGGTCTCGACTGCCAAGCCGTGCGTGCACTGCTGGTGGCACGCGCCCAGATCGTGTCGCAAATCACGACGCTGAAGAATTGCGTGCGTGGAATTCTGAAGACCTTTGGTCGGGTCCTGCCCAAAGGCTTGCGCAGCCAGTTCCCGGGGCGTGTCCGCGCAGCGATCGACGGACATCCGGTGCTCGGGACGATCATCGAGCCGACGTTGCGGGTGCTGGAGGCAATGCGGGTCCAACTCCGCGTGTACGACAAAGCCGTCATTCAACGTGCTCGCCGTGACGACACTGCGCGCCAGCTAATGTCAGCACCAGGCGTCGGCACAGTAGTTGCCCTGGCCTATATAACCGGCGTCGAAGATCCGGCGCGCTTCAAGCGATCGTCGTCGGTGGCGGCATATTTCGGGATGACGCCGAGGCGTTATCAATCCGGCGAGATCGATCACGCCGGACGTATCTCCAAGTGCGGAGACGGCATGGTGCGCGGCCTCCTGTTCGAGGCAGCCAAAGTGTTGCTCAGTCGCTCGGCGCGACCAAGCGCGCTGAAGACCTGGGGCGAGGCCCTTGGCAAACGCATCGGGGCTAAGAAGGCAACGATGGCGGTTGCCCGCAAGCTTGCCGTCATCCTGCACCGCATGTGGACCACCGGCACGACGTTCCAATGGAACGCTGAGGCTGCATCTTCAGCCGCCTGAGCTTGATTGAATATCGTTTCGCCGCATCTTGCGGCGGAACGTTGTCCCTGCCGGGACGGGCCTCGATGACCGCGCGATTCTTCCTGCATTGCCCAAGTGCGTTCGGGACATAGCGGCGTCGAAACCCTGAGGCCATGTTGCGGCCAGCGACCCTGGACCGCGTAGAGAACGGTGGATCTGGCAGCGACATCACACGCAAGCGAACAAGCAAAGGAACCAAACTCGACAACCAAGCGCTCTTCCGGCCCGTGATATCCAGTCTGCCGCCGTGCTCGAAGCTGTCAAGGCGCGGCCTGGAAACGCCGGAGTGTGCCTCTATGGCGGACCAACGGCCTACCTTGACAGCCTCTGCGCGCGTCGGCGTCCGAAATCACGGTCGGGGCGGAAGAAAGCCTGCGGCGCGGTCGAACAAAAGAAAGCACCGAAGCAAGAAAGCAAGCGAGAAACTTCTTGCATTAGTGGCGGCGATTAGAGAACGAAGAAACGGCCCTCGGATCGAACAAAGAAACTGACCAGGAAGAAAGAGCCCCCCGTGGCATCGATCTCGGCCTAAAACCCCTACACCG
>DATAPP010000177.1:0-301986 GCA_036265125.1 Pseudolabrys sp.
AGGCGAACACCGCCGCAGCTGATGCCACGATGCTGATGAAAGACAGCTGTTCGAGGGGTCTTAAGGGTGCGCAGGAGTACAACACCAGAGTTATTGAATTCGCGCGCACCAACACCGAAGCGGCTTTTCACTTTGCTCAAGAACTGGTCGGCGTGAAATCACCCTCGGAGTTTTTTGAACTGTCGACCAATCATTCACGCAAGCAGTTCGAGACGTTGACCGAGCAAGCCAAGGAACTCACAATGCTGGCTCAAAAAGTTACGCTTGCGACCTCTGAGCCCCTTAAGGCGGGTGCCACCAGGGCATTCGGCCAGCTCTCGTAGGCTGCTCCGATTCAATTTCAGTGTCTTGAAGCCCGGGATCCCTCGGGCTTTTTTTTCTGCATTCCTGGATGACTATGGACAACAGGATGGCGCGGCGCCTGCGTTAGCGAAGCGCGATGACACGCACTCTGCACGCTTCGTCGGTGCGTTTATAGATGAGTCAGGCCAAGGATGCGCCCGACGAGCCATGTGGCAATAGCCCAACCCGCGCCAGTAAAAAATCCCACGCAAAACCAGACAATAATCAGTTCAAGATTGACCTTCGTCGGCATTTGAATTTCTCCCTCAGCCCGGGTGCAGTGACCGGCCCCAGCATTCGGTAACGGCAGCGCGGGTTCAGTTCTTCCGCGCGGTGCTACAATATACCCGACGCTTTGTTGCGGGCGACAAAGCAAACAACACGGATTGCTGACGTGCAAGGAGGGGCGAGATGTCCGCTAATGACCCAAAGCGGACATACGCCTGCTTAACGCGCCTTGCGATCAGTTACGATGCCTTGGCCAGCCTTGGGAGCGGGTATGAGACGGCGTGAATTTTTTGGTCTTGTCGGTGGCGCGGCGGTTATGCCGCTCGTGTCCCATGCACAGCAGCCCGAACGGACGCGGCAAATCGGCGTGATTATGCCTTATGCGAGGGACAATCCGGAATCTCAGGCGCGCGCCACGGTGTTTGTTCAAGAATTGCAGCAATTGGGTTGGTCTGTCGGCCGCAATTTGCGGATCGAGTATCGCTGGGATACCGGCGACCCCAACTTTAATCGCAAAGCTGCGACGGAATTGGTCGCGCTTTCTCCCGACGTTATCGTTGCCGCCGCCACTCCGGCTGTAGCCGCGTTGCAGCAAGCGACTCAAACTCTGCCGATCGTATTTGTGCTGGTTTCCGATCCTGTCACTGCTGGTCTTGTTGCCAGTTTGGCGCACCCTGGCGGCAACATCACCGGCTTCACAAATTTCGAATACAGCATCGCAGTAAAATGGCTTGAATTGCTCAAGGAAATTGCTCCCGACGTGTCGCGGGTTGGGCTCATCCGAGATCCCACCGTGACCTCCAGCATCGGACAAGTTGGTGCGATCCAGTCCGTGGCGCGGTCGTTTGGAGTGGAACTAAGCCCTCTCGGCGGGCAAGATGCTAAAGATATCGAGAAAACCATCACGGAGTTCGCACGCGGACCGAAAGGCGGTCTCATTACGATCGCCGCCCCGTTAGCGGTCAACAATCGTGGTCTGATCATTTCATTGGCGGCCCGGCATCGATTGCCAGCAACTTACCCGTTCCGCTTCTTCGTCGCTGACGGTGGCCTCATCTCTTACGGGCCTGACTCGATCGAACCTCTCCGGCTCGCGGCCGGCTACGTTGCTCGTATTCTGAAAGGCGAGAAACCCGCTGATTTGCCCGTTCAGGCGCCGACAAAATATCAGCTGGTAGTCAATCGAAAAACGGCCCTTTCGATCGGTCTCACGATGCCGTCAGCTCTGATCGCTCGCGCCGACGAAGTCCTCGAATGAGGCGGGCCATTGTCCGCTATTGGCACGAAGCGACATACGCGCGACGCCGGTTAGTGTCCGCTTTTTGAAGGTCAAGCGGACATCGAAGTGAAGGGTTTTACTTCCGCTTGTGACCCATAGCGGTCGTCATTTGTGAGCCAGCAACAGTGGCAGCCTCCTCCCCATCAATTGTCCCAGCCGTCACACTGGCTTATAGCGACGCGCGGCGCATCCTGCGCGCAATGACTATGCTCGTGATCTTCGCGGTGCTTATTGGGCTGGCAATCAAAGTCGCAGAGGACCTTCTCCCGCGACGCATTTGGGGTGGTCCGCTGGGCTCGGCACTGAGCCTCGCGCTCGGAGCAGTGGAGAGCTTCTGCCTGACGCCAATCATGATCGCATTTCACCGCTTCATCATCCTCGATGAAGTCGCTCCAGGATATGTCGTCGACCCAGGCCGCCCTGGATTCATGGCTTTCTTCGGGTGGTTGGTTGCGCTCTCAATTCTGCGGGAGCTGGTGGTTTTGGCACAGGAAACGCTCACGGCGTTTGGCATTCCTGTGTTGATAGCCGCCATCCCGACGCTCGTCGCCTTGATCGTCGTGATTGTCCTATCGATGCGGCTGATCATTTTGTTTCCGGCGCTCGCGGTAAATGCCCGTGGTGCGAATGCGCCCAATGCACTGGCTGACAGCGAAGGTCATGTCTTCCGTATTTTTATGATTTTTGTGCTGGCAGGTTTGCCGTTCGCAGTGCTCGCGGTCGCCATCACCATTTTTCTCGGTCGAAGTGTAGCCATTCCCGGCACGCCAGCGGCGGTGGTTCACCTGGGTGTGGGCGCCGTCATTCAGACCGCAATCCTGATTTTGTTTGTGGCGATAGCCTCGCGGCTGTTCCAGACGCTCGCTTCGCGTATTGTCGGGCATGTCAGAGGCCGAGCCGCGTAAAATCAGCCATGGACCGTAACCGCGCAGTGAAGGTCGGTGCCGCATCCCTGCAACAGAGGTAATGCAACCACCAGAACCAGAAAGCCTCGTCTGCCTCGATTGATTTTCGGGAACCTCCACCACCCTGGCTGCATCAAATCTCTCACTGACGCCCGGTACGGCCACGCACACAACCGGCATCAAGCAAGCAGCAGGAGGAATTCCAATGAGTGTTCAATCATCTCATTCGGCTTCGTCGCGCTCCGTTGTCCGAGTCAAGGAGGCGGCCACGTCAGAGACTGTTTCGACTTCTATTACACGGCGAAGCGTGGTCGCAGGGCTGGCGCTGGCCGCCGCCCCGGTGACTGTATTGGCGGCTACGAATAATGCGCATGCCCAGGACAAGCAAACCGTGCCTGAGAAGAGTCTGTACGAACGCCTGGGTGGCGTCTTCGCCATCGCGGCGGTGGTGGACCACTTCAGCGACGCCGTCGTGAAGAACCCCATCGTCGGGCAGAAGTCCAAAAACCCCCAGCTGCGCGAATGGCACACCAAGAACCTCGGAAGGCTGCCCGGCCTCAAGTTCATGCGGACGCTGTGGGTTTGCAACATTTCGGGTGGGCCCTTCCAGTACACGGGCACCAGGCCCGGCCAGACGCCGCTGGGCCTCGAAGAAGCCCATCGGAACCTCCGCATTTCTCCCGCAGAATTTGATGAGGTCGCAGCAGAACTCGGACGGACCCTGGACTTCGCCAAGGTTCCAAAGCGCGAGAAGTCCGAAGTCCTGGCGGCCTTCGCCGCCCACAAGGACGAGGTCACCGCTGGCTACGTCGCGGCCGCCAAGCCCCGCTGAGGCCACACTGGTTTTGATCTAGACGATCCCGCCCGGCTTCGGTTGGGCGGGGATGGTATGATTTGCGGTCGGCCCTAGACCTTCGCCGATTTGCCAACGCTATCTCACGTGCAGTTTGCCAGGATAACGGCGAGGAGGTGGCCGCAGATGGTGCTCCCGCGTACAATGCCTCAGCGTATAGTGCCCCGGCACCGATGATGACTGCAGTTCGACAAGCGAGAAGTCAAAGAGCGGTGTACGTTGTTTTGTCCAAATTCAGAAAGGACTGATTCATGCGGAGGCGATCGGAAACCTGCATCGTTTTAGCCGTAGCGCTGATTTCCTCTACGCTCGGGTTTTCCTTTGCGGGCGCACAGCAAAAAGTTGCGCGCGAGGAAACGTCCGGCAGCAAGGACAGGTTCAACCAGAATTTTCTGGCTCAGCACGAGATAGGGCGGCGGTTTCGCATCGATCCGGCCGAGTTGCCGCCTCCGAAGGCCAGCGCGATTGTCACCAATCGGTCGATGACCGTGCCCTACGACGGACAAGCGCCGCAGGTCCCGCCGGGCTTCACTGCAACACCGTTTGCGACTGGTCTCGTGAATCCAAGGCGGCTACTCGTCCTGCCCAACGGCGATGTTCTGGTTGCCGAGCAAAGCGCCGGTTACCTTACTCTCTTGCGGGATGATGGCACCGGAAAAGCGACATGGATCAATCGCCACGTCGAGGACCTGAATAAACCTTATGGCCTCGCCTGGCAGAATGATCACGTTCTTGTCGCCGACCAAGATGGCATCTGGAGCGTGCCACATGTCGTGGGAGCGCTGCGCGCCGGCAGACCGGAAAACAAGCGCGCTGATGAAGTGCCGCCTGATGAGCGCAAGGCGACCCCAGGCGCCTATGGCGCGAAGATGATCACGAAAAAGGGGGTTTTCGGCATCGTGCAGGGTCACCAGAACCGTGATCTCGTCATTGATCCGAAAACCGGCGCGTTGTTTGTAGGCGTAGGGTCATCCGGCAATTTGGGAGTCGAGCCCGAGCCGAAAGCCACCATCCAGCGATTTAACGCGGACGGCTCTCACCAGACGACGTTTGCTTCGGGCACACGGAACCCAACGGCGCTCGCGTTCAATCCGCAAACCGGTGATCTCTATGCCCTGGTGCAAGAGCGAGATGGCCTCGGTGATCTGCTGCCATCCGACTATTTGATCCGCGTTCAAGAAGGCGGGTTCTACGGATGGCCTTACGCGTATATCGGCAAGCACCCGCAGCCTGGTTTCGCGAACCGGGCTCCCGACAAGGTGCAGGCAACAATCACTCCCGACCTGCTGTTCGAAGCACATTCATCGGTGCTTGATCTTGTTTTCTATGACGGCGACCAATTCCCGCCGGAGTACAAAGGTCATGCTTTCGTGGCTCTCAAAGGTTCGTGGAATCGGACAGAGCCGACCGGCTACAAGGTCGTGCGCGTGCCATTCAAGGACGGCAAGCCTGAAGGCTTCTATGAGAATTTCGCCACCGGGTTTTGGATATCCGGCGAGCAACGCGCAGAAGTATGGGGGCGCCCCGCTGCACTTGCGGTTGCCAAGGATGGATCGTTGTTGGTGGCTGATGATACCGGCGGCACCATCTGGCGTATTTCCTACACAGGAAAACGTGACGGAGTCATTGCACGTCCAGATGGCGCAAAGAACGGCAGCAAATAACTCAGCGGTAGGTCAGGGTCATACGAGAGCTGCCGATCGATGTCCGCCGAGCGACCCAAAATGTGAGGCTCCGCAGGTGCTCGGTATTTAGTCTCTATCGGGGGCTCCCAACGGGAAAAAGCTCCGGTAGGGACGGGCCTCGTCAACGACACGGGCGACAGACGGCCGCGAGAGAAGGCGTGCCCGGTAAGCTTTAAGCGCCGAATGACTGTTCGGGATTGGGTGCGCCCAGTCGGAATAGAATAGAGCCGGAGCGGCTGCACAATCGGCGATCGTAAAGCGGCCGCATGCCGCCCATTCTCGCTCTTGCACACGCCGATCCAGCCACATGTAGCAGCGATCCAGTGTCGCTTGTGCGTCCGCGATGCCGCGAGGATCCTTGTCGCCTTGTGGGCGCAGGGCATCGCCAACGATCCGTTGCATTGGCGTCTGGACATAATCATCGAAAACGTCAGCCATCATGCGCGCCTCAATCGCCTCGCGAGGATTGTTCGGCACCATCGGAGCAGCTTCTCCATGGAACAGGTCGAGATATTCGATGATGGCATTGCTTTGCGCGATCTCCATGTTCCCATCGATCAACGCGGGAAACTGTCCCGTCGGAGATAGTTCAGCGATACGCGCTTGGTTCTCCGGATGATTGGGGTCCACCATCCGGAATGTGAACATCACGTCGCGCTCATAGAGCGCAATCAGCGGCTTCCAAACGAATGAGGCAAACGGATGCCCATACAGTATTGGCGTCATTACGTGATTCCGGTGTGTTGAAGTTATAACGATGATAGGTCGGCCAAGTACGGCGGATAGACAACTACCTTTGGATTAGCTGCGAAAGGGGCGGATCGGCGTCAAAGGGTAGTGTGGCGCGGTTGTCCGCTATGGGAGGTAAAGCGGTCATGGCGTTGACGGATTTCCATGTCTGCTTTTGACCCACAGCGGACATTGGACTTGGGTCCAACTCGATTTAGTCGCGTGCATTTCGGAGAATTGAACGAATTCCCGTCGCTGGAGGATTTGTTCCCTGGAAAACAGGGTAAGACACTCCGATGTATCGACTCCCGATCGTGCACCTTCAGCACAGGAAAGGCCATGGAACGCGGTGTGGTTTAAAGAGTTCGATCAGATGGTGGCCACATGAAACTTTTTGTCTTCAACCCGAGGCACAAACAGGCGGGAGTGCGCGTGGCAACCGCCATTGCCAGCCTGGCCGCCCTGATATCGACGAACGATCTTACGGAAGCCGCAAAACTTCGGGACGAACAGTCGGTGGCGATGCGTCCGGCTGGCGAGCCAATCATGGCGATCGTTTCGCTGCGTGACCAGCAGGTCACCGTTTACGATGACAAAGGCTGGATCATGCGAGCGCCAGTATCGAGCGGCCAGAAAGGCCGCGAGACACCGGCCGGTATCTTCAGCATCCTTCAAAAAAAGGCCGAGCACTACTCCAACCTTTATGACGATGCCTTCATGCCTCACATGCAGCGCCTCACTTGGTCGGGCATCGCGCTCCACGGTGGACCTTTGCCCGGACACCCCGCATCGCACGGCTGCATTCGGCTGCCCTACAGCTTTGCCGAACGGTTTTTCCGCGCGACAAAGCTTGGCATGCGCGTCATCGTGGCGCCAGGTAACGTTGGACCGGTCGCTATTGATCATCCGGCGCTATTCCAGCCAAAGACAGGTCAAGTAGCTGCTGCGGCAGCGGCGGCCACCGCAAATGCGGAGGAAGCGACCGTCAAGGCCGATCAGGCCAGGTTGGTTGCCACAACAGCCTTCCGCGAGTCGGCACTTGCAATCGCATCTGTGCGCAAAACGGAAGCTTTGAAGTTCAAGGCCGAAGCAGAGTTGACTGCGGCCGAGCGTATGATTGCTGCAGCGGCCTCGCCCGAAGCAAAGGAGCAGGCCGAGGGTGTCAAGGCAAAAGTGAGCGCGCGGATCGACGAACTCGAGGCCCAATTGGTGGTGGGCAAATCCGATCTGCAACCGAAGCTCGATGCAGTGACAGTCGCCCGGGAAGCAGCCATTGCAGCGGATCGCGCACGCGTCGCTGCGGCCGACGCGACGCGCAAGGCCACGCGCGATCTCGAGCCGGTGTCTGTCTTTATTAGCCGCAAGACCCAGCGCCTTTATGTCCGCCAGGCCTTTCAGCCCATATTGGAGATCCCGGTCACCGTTCGGGATGCCGACCGTCCAATCGGTACATATATCTTCACCGCAATGGAACGCACAGGCACCCATATACGATGGAGTCTGGTGTCGTTGGTTAGCCGACGTAGCGGAGACGATCCAAGTGGCTCCGCACGCAAGGGACACGAGCGGGATGTCGAGCCAATCGTGAGCGATCTGGAAAACGCGAAAACAGCACTCGATCGCATCACAATTCCTCAGGACTCGCTCGATCTTATTGCAGAGAAGGTGTCGTCGCGATCCGCCCTGATCATATCAGACGAGGCGTTGAGTTCGGAGACGGGCAACGGCACAGAATTTGTGGTCCCGCTGAGCAACGAGCCACAGGGAGGTCTTAAGCAGCGACGTCCCTCTCCGCAGCAGTTCGAAGTTCGGTACGATCGTCCACGCGCGCCGAATTGGCGGTCGCCCTTCGCGGGGCAATATTCCAACCGGTGGTATCGTTTTTGATCTTAAAAACGGACAGCTCTCGCGGGGTATCGTCGCGCGATGCGTTCACCAGGGCTATGGTTTCTTCGTAAAGACGACCACTGCTCGTCCCTCACGACCGTCTCTTGGGTTCGTATTGATGGGGGGGGTGATCGTGAGCACGTTGCCTTCAACCTTGTAGAAGCGGATTTGATCGCTACCGGTCCAACTCTGATTCCAAGACACGTCGATCTTGTGTGTGACCTTATCGCTATCCAGCACGTAAGTGCCTGAGTATGCGACCAATGACCCAAATAGCTTGGCCTTCTCCTCATCCATAGCAATCGCACTGCCTGGCTTGGTTCGATTGTCTCCGACGAGCACTACGAACATTCGGCCATCGGGCTGATAACTGATGTATCCGCTCGGCTTTTCGCCAAACTCATTCTGTCTCTCGCCGGTAGGAATCACTTCACGAAAGAACGATTGAATCTTCCAAGTTCCTACAATCGAATTGTCGCCAGCATTTGCGGGGATTGCCAGAAAGAACAAGGCTATAATCGCAACCAGTCTCGCCATCGCTTGCTCCCTTGGCTCGCTCCTTTGGCTCGCTCCCTTGGTTCGTTCCCTTCGGTCGCTTCTTTGGGTCGCTTCTTTGGGTCGCTCCCTGGGCTCGCTCCCTGGGCTCGTACACGGCTTCCAGATTACGCTGACTGGCTCTACGGACAAGCGCCCCCGTGCACGCTTCGCTCACAGCAGCGATGTCGGCTCAACTTTTGCCTTCAGCACGCCGTGGCAGATGTCCGCTAATGACCCAAAGTGGACCTCGGTTAATGAAACGATCGATTTATCCGGCGATCGTGAAGCGTCATGAAATGAGTGGCGGCCGGCCGGTGTTATTATCAAGGGTCGATCACAGGGTTTCGGCGAAAAAAGGTGCTTCATGACGGCAGGCAAATTAAGAGTTCTTTCGGCGGCAGTTGTCGCAGCGGCTCTGATGGCCGGGCCGGCCGAAGCTGCCAAACACAGCAAGAAAAAGACGCCAATGCCCAAAACCGATACTTCGCAAATTCAGCCGCCGATCTACGGATGGGCAGGCCAATACCGCGGCACAGACCCCGATCCCAATATCCGTTTTCAACTCATGCGAGACCAAAATCTGCGTTGAGGGAGCGCAAAAATCAACGAACAACTTAACGCCCTTGTCTCGGCCAAGACCGACGCGGCTGCTAGAGTGTTCAAGAGGTCGCCTCGCGGCGGCCTCTCTTACTTTCACTATCGCGAATCCTTGAGCGCAGCCCGATCAGCGGAGGCTGTTATCCTGCCGGTCGCAGGTATTTGTTCAGCCAGTCCAGCGTGCGCTGCCAGGCAAGTTTAGCCGCGGCTTCGTCGTAACGGGGCGTCGTATCGTTGTGGAAGCCGTGATTGGCTCCGCTATAAACGTATCCCTCATGCGGCACGTTTGCAGCGGTAAGCTCCGTATCAAAGGCCGGCCAACCTGATGTAATCCGTGTGTCAAGTTCGCCGTATTGCGCGAGCAACGGCGTTTTGATCTTGGCCACATCGGCGGCGCTGGGCTGACCTCCGTAGAATGGAACTCCCGCATCGAGGTCAGCGCCCATCCGCACGGCCAGCAGGTTGACGACGCCTCCACCGAAGCAAAAGCCGATAGCACCGAGCTTGCCGGTGCTATCCGGGCGCGATTTCAGCCATGTTGCCGCCGCCAGAAAATCTTCACTCATCTTGGCGCGATCGAGCTGAGCGAAAAGCTTTCCGCCATTCTCGTCATCTCCGGGGTATCCCCCCAAGGATGTCAGCCCATCGGGAGCCAATGCCATGAATTTCGCGACGGCCAACCTCCGCGCCACGTCCTTGATATACGGATTGAGACCGCGGTTCTCGTGGACCACCAAAACCGCAGGCAGTTTTCCGGTCGCGTCCGCCGGGCGCGCCATATAGCCCGTGATGGTGCCGTTGCCCTTTGGCGATGGAATAGTTGCAGACTCAACCTTGATCCGGTTGTCGCTTTCCGGAACTTGTATCGCCCAGGCATAGTTCGGCCGGAGCATCTCCAAGAGGGCTGTCGCAGTCATGCCTCCGACCGCAAACTTTTGTGCGCCCTCGAGAAACTCGCGGCGATGAATTTCGCCGTGCACGTATCGGTCGAACAGGTTTAGCAGGTCCTGCGGGAAATCAGATGCTTTCTTTCGTTCCATCGACGTACTCCGAACGGCTGTGCCAATAGCCGACACCTTAAAGAAGTCTCCTGCCTATAGGACATCAGTTATTTGTGATTGTTCTGGGATTGATGAGCCGGTCGATCTTGCTTGACTACGCAGATGGCAGTCAGTTTTTCTTATGGGTCTCGGCTTCGTCGCCGTGCGACGCCGCATGGAAAGATATCTGTCTGCAAACGGAGCAGGACGAGTAGGGTTGTGCCGAAAAATTCTTCAAAGCTTGGGCTAGCCATTTTCATCTTCCTCATTCCGGCGGCTTCGCTTTGCGCGGAATCTGCACCGTGCCAGCGTGTCACGTATGAGCACAGCGAATACACTGTGTGCGAGGTGGACCTGCGACGACAGTCCGTCAGGCTGTTCTGGAAAAAGCCGGACGGGCACCCTTATGGATATCCTTCCTCGCTGCCGCGGGAGCTTGGTAACCACGCGGGCCGCCTTCTTTTCGCGACAAATGGTGGCATGTCCCACGGGGACAACTCTCCGGTCGGCCTGTATGTGGAGGAGGGTCGGGAGCTGGTGCCTGCAAACACGAACGCGGGCCCCGGAAACTTCCACATGAGACCGAATGGCGTTTTTTACGTGAGAGGAGAGGTCGCTGGCGTCCTGGAAACTCGCTCGTTCATTAAGCGAAGGCCTCGGGTAGACTTCGCCACCCAGTCGGGACCGATGCTGGTCATAGACGGGAAATTGCATACTCGGTTCGCTCGATATGGCGGATCAAGAAAATACCGAGCCGGTGTTGGCAGCCGCGACCCCAACTTGGTCGTGTTCGCCGTATCGGAATCAGAAGTTTCGTTTGGCGAGTTCGCGCGTCTCTTCCAGGATATGCTTCGATGCAAGAACGCCCTGTTTTTGGACGGCGGCAGCGCGACCAGCTTCTATTCGCCCGTGCTGGCGCGGAATAACAACTTCCTGCCGCTGGGTCCCATAATCGGCGTATACGGATCGGATTGATGCGGCATCCTGGAACGTCTCAGCGGCTTGGGATTCCCAATCTTGCGAGCGCGCGCCAAATTTCAAGGCAAAGCCAGGCGGACCACGCCTGCCGCCAACACACCCATCAAGAGTCGTCCTTGGTGAATTCCGGGCGTTTACCGCAGGAATCAGCCGGCCGTGTTGTCATTCACCTGGCTCGGGCGAGGATTGGATGGTTGGACATGTTGTCCAGATTTACACAAACCGAGGTTGTGAGGGTGAACAATATGCGGATGTCGCGATGTCCGTTTTGGGTCACAAGTGGAATCCTGTGATGCCCACGCGATGTCTGCTTGACTCTGAATAGCGGACAGTCGCCGCTACGGTCGTCCGCTACGTGCCAATAGCGGACATTGCGCGATTTACTCGATCACCTCGTCGGCGATTTGTTGGAGATGCAGTGGCACGTCGAGGCCAAGCGCATTTGCCGTCTTCAGGTTGATCACTAACGATACTTTGGTTGGCATTTGAATCGGAAGGTCGGCTGGCTTCTCGCCCTTGAGGATGCGGTCGATGTACCCTGCTGCCGCGGGGTACTGTTCGGCGAAATCACCGCCATAAGAGATCAGGCCACCTGAGTCCGCGAAAGAGCGAAAGAAATAGATCGCCGGGACGCGGTAGCGGGCCGCCAGCGCAATGATCAAGTCACGATTTATCGTGTTGAATAGGTCCGGCATTACAATGAGGCCGGCACCCGGATTGCCCGCTAGTGCGGCGATAACGCCTTCGATCTCATCCTTGGCGCTAACCGGAGCACTACTCGCCTTGATAGCAAAGGATGATGCGGCGGCTTCAATGGAGGACATGTAGAATTTGACCGGTACGGTTGTTGCCGGATTGAACAGCAGCGCCACTCGCGTCACGCCTGGCGCGATTTGCCTGAGCAGTTCTAGCCATTTCCCGCCCATCCCGGGCTCGAAAAGCGCAAACCCGGTAACATTGCCGCCCGGTCGTCCCAGGCTGGTGACGAAGCCACTGGCAATCGGATCGGCTACGTTCGCGATCACGATGGGAACTGTCTGCGTCTCGCGGACAAGAGCGCCTGTCACGGGCGTGGTCACACTGAAGATTGCGTCGGGTCGCAGATCGACCAACTCTTTTGCGAATGTCTTCATCCTATCCGGATCGTAGCCGGCCCAGCGAAGTTCGATCCTGAGATTGCTGCCTTCCGTCCATCCCAGCTTCGTGAGCGCACCCCGGAACGCTGCGAGCCAAGACTGCACAGCCGGATCGCTCTCCGCAAAGCCGATCAGCACGCCGATCCGCCGAACTGGACCGGTCTGCTGCGCATGCCCAGCGAGCGGCCAAGCGACGGTCGCACCGCCGAGAAGCGTGATAAAATCGCGCCGTCTCATTACCTCCTCCGAAGCTCAGGACACGGCATAGTACAGGTCGGACTAGCCTATGTCCGCTTTGGGTCAAAAGCAGACATTCGCACGCCGCGCGGATCGACGGTGTCGGGGGCTAAGTTTCCGATGGCCAACCCGCAATGGTCATCGCAATGCGACCTGAGTGTCCCCATATACATTCAATATCCAAAAGAACCATCGGCATCGTCGGTGCGGGAAACCACTTACGCTGTGTCGCGGAGGAGAAACTTTCATGTTCACAGCTAGTCAGTTTCGGGCAAAAGCGGCGGAATACGCCGAATTGCTCAAGAACACCGACAATCCAAGCGAAATAAAAGAGTTTCAGAGATCGAAGCAAAGCTTTAGCCAGTTGGCACATAACGAAGATTGGTTGGCAGCCAATTTCGACAAGATCATCCATTCGCAGGAGGGCAGAAATTCGGCCGACCGCAGGACTGTCGCCGAAATCGAGGAGCATATTCTTCGCTGCCTCGGAGCGGCTCTCATCATGCAGTGGAACACGATTCCGACTAAGCTCCAGCGCGAGTTGTTTGATACCGCAGGTTCGCTGGGCGAATTGTTGAAGACGGCCGCATTGCGCGGGCAAATTGCGCGTTTCCTACACGACCATAAGGACGATTGAAGTTCTCCCGATCGTGCTGCAAATTGGAATATGACGGACGGAGAGGCCAGTGGCTCACAAGGTCAATATTGGTCACCATCGACCTCAGCCATTTCGTTTTCGCCGGCGTTCTTCGAGCAGGCTTGACCACCGGTAGCGATCCAATCTCATGCCTCTTGCTCGGATGAGCCTTCAAAGATTTCCTCAGCATCTGTGCCTTCAGGCATAGCCCAGACAGACCATACCTGGGCATGAGGAGCTTTTCGGACCGTCAGAATTGGATCGGCTGGGCGTTTAGGAGAATTATCTAAAATATTGGTCATCCCTGAATATGCTCGAATATTCGCAGCGCAAGCTCAATTCGGCTGTCTTGTGTGTATGACGTCTTGGTCATCGCTGTCGTCAGGTACAAAACCATTCCCACCGCACGTCGGACATTGCTGTTCATCGTCCGTGCCTTTTTCAACAACACCATCGCCGTTGCAGTCTGGACAGGTTTTCATGTGCGTCTCCTAGCGATGCCACCACACTCCCGTGACTAAATTCCCCGGTGCTTCGCTGATCCGGCGGGAGGCACAACGTATGTAGGCCAAGCCCCAAGTGTTTCGCTCTAACCTTAAAAATATTTGCTGATCGAGTGTCCTCGAACCGCACCGAACACGCGTCGGGCGAAGGGATCGTACATGCGTTTTCAACATGCGTCGCTCAGATCCAAGCGGCCGATCCTCCAGCCGATAAACCCGTGCCCAATATGCGGCGCGGAGACCACTCTTGCAGAGATTGAACCACACCCTCTGCACGCCAAATTTGAAATTCACGGCTATCTCTGTGGCCGATGTGGCCCCATCAAATCCGTCGTTGTGCTTCGCGGGCCGCCGCTTCAACCGGTGATGTAGTCCAATGCGGACCGCTGTGGACCCACGTAGAGCTTACTTGAGCGCCGTAGACCGCGTACTATTTGCTTTGGTTTTCGCCTGCATACTATTTGCTGGCGCTTACTACATCCGGTGAAAGCGTTCTCTTTCCCTCTCCACCTGAGCAGACCCAAATCTGATGACGCCGTTCGGGTGATGTCCCTCTTACCCCGAAAGCGGGCATCAGCTAGCGGCGTATGCTCGACCGGCGCGGTTTAACGGCTTCGAATTTGCTTGGAGCGCTATGTCTGGAAGCGTACACTACCGCATCACCTACAACGGCACTGTGCCCAGGCGTCGGTGGCTGAGAGACAATTGAGCTCCCGCCTGAGTGGAGGGGAAGCCGTATATGTCTCATGCGCCCAGATCAAGACCCATCAAGCGAAGCAAAAATGGCAAAACAGGGGGCGCGCCGCTGTTTGATCCTGCGGTGTTTTTAGCAACAACGGCCATTGGTCGCGACATTTCCAAGCATTCAAAGAAAGACGTTATTTTTGCGCAGGGCGATGATGCCGATGCAGTTTTCTATATCAAGAAGGGTAAGGTCAAAGTCGCCGTCGTATCCAAGCACGGAAAGGAAGCTGTCGTTGCACTGCTAGGGCCAAACGAGTTTGTCGGCGAAGGATGCTTGATCGGACAGCCCAAGCGGTTGGCGACAGCTTCTGCAATGACAGAATGTGAGACGATGCGAGTGGCAAAGACGGAAATTCAACGGGTCATTCATGAAGAGCCCGCATTTTCGGAAATGTTTGTCTCGCATATTCTGGAAAGGAATGCGCGGGTCGAAGAAGACCTAGTCGATCAGCTTTTCAACTCAACCGAAAAGCGCCTGGCCCGACTGTTACTGCTATTGGCCAATTTTGGAAAGGAAGGCCGGCCGGAGCCGATACTGGCGAAGATCAGTCAGGAAACACTTGCTGAGATGATCGGCACGACCCGGTCGCGCGTGAGCCACTTCATGAACAAGTTTCGTGAATTGGGTTTCATTGACTACAATGGGCATCTCGAAGTCCATAACTCTTTGCTGGGTGTGCTTCTGGCGGATCAGCCACGCACAGTAAACCCGCCGAAGTGATGTCTCCCATAGTCGACTGATGGTTTGTCACATGTCCGCTTTGGGTCAAAAGCGGACATGCGCAGTGCACCAGGCGATGTCCGCTGAAGAACTTCGCAGTGCCGTTGGCTACAGTGTTGCAGTCGAAATTACCAAGCTCGATCAGCTACAAAGGCGGGCTCAATCACCCCGTCGGCGCGATCGCACGGATAACATGCGCGGCCATCTTGTTCCTCTCTGAATGACCATTCATGGAACGCCCGGTCTTGTTTTTGAGTTGATCAGTCGTTCGAGCGGCCTCGATGAGAGAGCGAATCATAGAAAACACGGAGGACATATATGTTGCGGACAGTATTTGCGATCGGAATTGCAGGTCTAATCTTTGCGGGCGGGTCCGGAAGTACCCAAGCGGCACCGATCCTCCCGCTTCCTATGGCTGCCACCGCCGGCCTCGACAATTTGACGGACGTGCAGTGGGGGCGCAACTGCTGGCGTGACCGATGGGGACGCATGCACTGTCGCGGTGGCCGTCACTGCTGGCGTGACCGCTGGGGTCACCGGCACTGCAGGTGGTGATTCAAACCTTGTGATGAGCGGACGCGGTCAATTCCTGCGACCGCTCGTTGGCAAGTTCATGCCAGGCCCTGCCTATCTCGAGTAAACCTGCCGTTCCTCAGGCGGGCCTGGTCCGCTGTGTCATTGTTGAGCATACGTTCGATAATCGGCGGGTGATGCCATGTGCCTGACCTGCTCGTTCATGACGAAATAGGGTCGCCTCTCTCCTCGTTATCTAGCTCGAAGAGCTGCTAGATCTGTTGAGTGTCCGTTGTGGTAAGGGACATCGCGGCCAAACGCCTCCAATTCTCTTGTGACAGACGCCGGGATCGGGATGTCGGCCAAGAGTCAATTGCAGACATCGCGGCCGTGGTTCAAGATGAAATCGGAATCTGAGAACCGTGTATTCCGAGGGGAAGCCAATGACGATGTTACGTCTGTTTGGGGTGACCATTGTTGCAGGTCTAATCGCCGGGCTCGCATCGACCCGCGCCCAGGATGCGAGTGCCGCTTACATCGTCAGCTATATCGAAGTTGCTCCATCCTCCGCGCAGACTGCGGCAGTCTCCGTGCTGCGCGCGCTACGCGACACGAGCCGCAAGGAGGCGGGAAACCGCGGTTTTGAAGTTCTCCAGCGCATCGGGCGGACGCAGCAATTTGCCATTCTGGAAGTCTGGACCGACGCCAAGGCACAGGCGAGCCACGCTGCGGCGGCGAGTACGGCGCAGTTGCGTGACAAGCTTAAGCCCTATCTTGCGGCGCCAATTGATGAGCGTCTGCACACCGGCTTTGTGGTCGGCCAGTCCAAGGTATCCGGCGCCGGCTCCGTTTATGTCCTGACGCACGTCGATCTCATTGGCGCGAAAAAGGATGAGGGCCTTGCCGCTATCAAGCAATTGAGCCTCGACAGCGCGCAGGATGCCGGCATCCTGCGCTACGACGTATTGCAGCAGGGCAGCCGGCCCAATCATCTGACGTTGGTCGAGGTATGGCGCGGAAAGACACCCCTTGAAAAGCACGAAGTCGCCGCACATACGCGCAAGTTCCGCGAGGCACTTCTTCCGATGAGCGGCAGCTTGTATGACCAGCGGCTATATCAAACGGTCAACTGAGTCAGCGACTGTTACTCCAATAGCGACAAACGGGTTCGCGACGGGATTGTCCGCTTTGCGTCACAAGCGGACATTCCGTGACGCCCGAGTCGTGTCCGCTTTACTCCCGGACATTCGCGTCAGACTGGTTCTTTGAAGTACACGCACCATTTTGGTCTGAATCGTTTCGCGACATTGGGAGAACAGTTGATCTTGCAGGACGCCGTCACGCAATCCATTTTTCCGTTGCCCCCGCCCGTGTCTGTTTTCGGCGCTGCGAATTTTGCCGCTGGAGACAAGTTTTGCGGAATAACCTGCCTGGGTTCGCAGGACCCGCCCTTTCCGCTGATCGTGGCGCGGCATTGTTCGAGGGTGACGAAGCCACAATTGGTGCCGCCGCCGCTGTTATCGACAGCGCACCATTTATAGGGATCAGCACGGGTCGCGCCGGCCGTGAAGAACACTGATGCGGCAGCTACGACAGCCACCATCAGTAGACGCGCGTGCGTGGCGAATGTCCACGTGGCCGCAGCGCCGCCAACAAGGGTGATGAACTCGCGCCGTCTCATTATCTCCCCCCAAGCTCAGGACAATGCATCGTACCAGCTCAAACCAGTGCCCTTGAAGGGGTGGATATGCCTTCAGGCGACCAGCGAACCGGCGTTCGCTTTGCCCCGGCAGCGTGCCGAACGTTTTTACACAGCCGCGATTGCCTCGATCTCCAGCAGGAAATTTGGATTTGCCAGTCCGCGCAGAACACAAAGCGTGCTGGCCGGTGGATCGCCGCCGAAATAGTCCTGCAGAATTGAGCGCGCCTTCGGCACGTCATGCGGATTGCAGATGTAGATCGTCACCTTCACCACGTCCTTCAGGTTGGCACCGCCTTCGGCCAAAGCGAGCTTCAAATTTTCCATCACCATCCTGGTCTGCGCCGCGAAGTCGTCCGGCGGCAGTACCTTGCCGGAGGGATCAGCGGCGACCTGGCCGGCGCAGAAGACCAGCTTGTTGGCTCCCTGCGCGGTCACCACGTGGGAATAATGAGCGAAGGGCTTGTGAGCCCCTGCCGGCGATTTGCGCGTCAATGTTGCCATGGCTCTCTCGCTGCATCCGTGTGATGCTGTCACGGATTTCATCGTTACGTGCGTTGTAGCCTATTGCTACTAGCCCACCGTGCCGGCCGATAGTAACTCACGATAGCCGCGCGTGGCCGGGGAAAAAACGAGGACGCCATGACCAAACAGCCTACGAAACGTGATGTGCTCAGAGGTGCCGGGGCGCTTGGGCTGAGCGCCTTTGCGGTGCGGGTCGCTGCGGCGCCTGCGGCGGAAGCGGTGACGCCGGCCTTGATCGAGGCGGCGAAAAAAGAAGGCAAGGTTTCCTTTTACACGGCGATGGATCTCCAGTTTGCGGAACGCCTCGGCAAAGCATTCGAGGCGAAATATCCCGGCATTCCCGTGCGCGTCGAGAGGTCGGGCGCCGAGCGTGTCTTTACTCGCATCGATCAGGAATATTCTTCCAACATCCACACCGTGGACGTCGTCAACACGTCGGACCAGGCGCACTGCATCATCTGGAAACGCAATGGCTGGCTCGCGCCGTACCTGCCGGAAGAGGTCGTGAAGCATTACGACAAGCGCTACTACGATGCCGAAGGGCTCAATGTAACGACGCGCATTCTGATCTCTCCGATCGCCTACAATACCAACCTGGTGAAGAAGGAAGATGCGCCGAAGGGCTTCAAGGACCTGCTCGATCCGAAATGGAAGGGCAAACTCGTCAAGGCGCATCCGGCCTATAGCGGCACGATCATGAATTCGACGTTCGAGACCGCGCGCGATCTTGGTTGGGACTATTTCGTGAAGCTGGCGGCGCAGAACGTCATGCAGGTCCAGTCGGCGACCGATACGCCGAAGAGAATCTCGCTCGGCGAACGCGCGGTCATGGTCGACGGCGCAGGCTATCTTGTCATCCGCTATAAGGAAGCGGGCCAACCGGTCGACATAATTTACCCGGAGGAGGGCACGCCGCTCGCCGGCGGTCCAAGCGCGGTCTTTAAGGCCGCTCCCAATCCGAACGCCGCTCGCCTGTTTCAGAACTGGATGCACTCGCGCGAGGGCCAGCAGCTGATCGTCGACGACGCCCGCCAGTATTCGCCGCACGGCCAGACGGTGGAAAAGCCCGGCGTCCGCAAGCTCGCCGATATCAAGCTGATGAAGGAGGATCCGGAAGCCGTCCTTGCGCAAGGGGACGACGTCAAGAAGCGGTACGCAGAAATTTTCAAGGTGTGACGCCAATCATCCTGGCAGGCATCGCGCAGACAAGCGCCAATGCTCGCTCATGACCCAAGCGGACATTCCCCGAGTAGCTCAGCGCGGTGCGTTAGCCGACGTAGGTCCACGCGAAGACCAGCAGCACGATCGTCGCCGCGCCGATGAGCATTAGTTGTTCGAAAAAGCCGGAATGGTGGCTGTGCTCACTATGCATTGTCATGAGCGGTCCCCATACCCGAAACCATGTCGGGACAATGCGATCATATCATTTCGTCGTGACATTTGCGTATCACGGCTTCGGCAACTCCGGCTGCAGCTCGGGCACAGCTGCGGTATTCAGTGCGGGCGTTTTGGTCCGCTTGGGTATCGAACCTTCATCCTTCAGATAACGGAACCATACCGGTGTGCAATTGAGCGAGTGGGCCTCGATCGTCTCAGGTAGGTCTAAGTACTTCCGGTTTTCGCTGAGGGGTCAGGTTGGAAACAGGAGTAGACCCATGAAACGTGTATGGCTCGTTGCGCTTTCGGCCGCGCTTTCGGCCGCGACCATGACGATTACGACGGACGGAGCAATGGCTCGCCGGGGCGGCGGCGGTGTGCATGCTGGCGGCCACGGCGGTTTGCACGGCGGGAATATTAATCGTCATCCTGGCGGCGGCGCGCATTTTGCCGGCGGCGGCTATCGTCGTCCGGGCGGGGCAGGATGGCATGGCAATTACGCCGGTTGGCGCGGCGGAAACTGGGGTCGTGGCGTCGGATGGGGCGTTGGTGCTGCAGGTCTGGCGGTCGGTGCTGCGGCAGCGTCGGCCTACGGTTACGACGGCACCTATGCTCCCGCCTATTCCTACCCTGCTTGCGGCTATCCGGATTACCCGCCCTGCTAGTCGCCTTTCGCGCAAATCAAGCACGCGTGGCCAGTGAGTGCCACGCGTGCTTGATCACGCATTCATGTCGCTAGTGACCCAAAACGGACAGAACGAGACAGGCTGCCAGCTGACGCGGCCTACTCGCTTTTGCCCGTCCGGGTTTCAATGTTGTGACACTGGGGGCACTCGAACGAGAGCAGTTCGCGTCCAGGGCTCTCAGGCTCAATGCCAAACAGGAACATTGCCGTCCCGCATTTGGAGCAGTTGGGTCGCCTGATTGAATTGGAATGCGACGTGGCTGGCTGATACCTGGTCATCGGGCTCCCTCACATTTATTTTCAATTGGCGGGAGCATCGGGCTCTCGGTTACGGCCGGACGCCAAAGGTAGACCGGCGATGGGCCACTTTATCACTGAATCTTCAATCCTTTCGCTGGATCATTTGTCTTATTCCAAACTGCTGCCCAAGGAGACAAATGAGTAATTGACATATTGAACCTTTTCTTATTATTATGCGTTATGTTACGAGACTAATAACTAGCCTAATGGGGGTCCCCATGGTCACCGAGAATGAAAACCTCAGCCGGGGCGAGCGTTTGCAAATCATGCTGTCGCCGGAAGAACTCAAAGCAGTGGACGATTTTCGGTTCAAACAACGAATGCCCAGCCGGGCCGCGGCGGTGCGGGAGTTGTTCAGAATCGGCCTCGCCAACACCGGGCTAATGGTCGCCGCTGATGAAAAGAGGAAATCGTCTGATTTTGGCGTGCTTGCGCCCAAGGGCAACGGCGGCAAAAGTCCCGACGATCGATAGTCCAATGAGTAATGGCAGTAGATGTCAGCGATGATGATTTTTGCTCTTAGACTACGAGCGTCTGGTTAGCTTCCAACAACAGGCCCACAGTCCGTTCATTCCTGGTGGAGATGTGTCGTGCCAACTATCAACAATTACATTCAAAGCCGCGAGGCTTTTGACCCCGAAGCAATTTCTGTAATGGGTGATGCTTACGAGCGCGCCCTCAGAATTGCTCCAGCCTCCGACAGTGTCAGACAGGTGATCGCCGCACGCATCATTGGACTGGCTCGAACAGGCGAGCGCGATCCTCATAAACTCTGTGAACAATCTCTGACAGACTTAGACGGCCCCGTTGAATCGCGCTGACGAACGGCCGCAGCGACCTGGGTGTAGTGGGGGACTTGTGATGACCGCGTCTGATGCCAATCCTTGGCCCAATCATTCTCTGCAAAGCCGCCAAGCGTTACGGGATGATGACCTTATTTCTCTTTGCGACCACGTCGAGGCAGTGGCTCCCGGTTCGATCGCTGGCCTGACGATTTGCAATCCCTCCCGGACTCATCTCGAACGCGCCGTCTTTCCACAACTGCCCCAGTTTGCCGCTGCGATTGCGGCAATCCCACTAACGCCGTCTGACTTTGGCAGCTGTGTACGGGCCGTCGCGCACGGCGAGATCATTACCTGTCCCGACATTGCGCAAGAGAAGCGCTTCGACCCGCAGTGGCAGCGCCTGTGTCTCGATTACGGTATCCGCTCGCTGCAATCGCGGCCGGTCTATCTTCGTGGGGGCGTGCCCTATGCCACGTTTGTCCTTGCCTATAGGCAGCCCCGCGATGAAACCGCATGGGATGTGGCATTGATGACGTTTGCCGCAGATGCAGCTGGTCTCATTATCCAGTCCGCTCTCGATCGCACCAACATCGCTGCCGAATAGCGAAACGGCGTTGCCCGCTCTCGCACAGGAATGTCCGCTTTCGAGCGTAATGCGGACATGACACTTAACGTGTTGTGATGTTCAGGCCGTCAAGGGACCTACACGACTTTCCCGACCGCAGTTTCAATGTGTTCGCACTCAGGGCATACGAAAGTAAGCAGGTCGTAGCCAGGGCGGTCTGCAGCTTCTATTCCAAATAGCTGCGTCGCTGATCCGCATTTGGAGCAGGCTGGCCGTTCAATGGAATCAGAATGCTGAATAGCTGATTGGTAAAGGATCATCGACATCTGTTCGCCTCCGGCAATAGTCCTAGCTGAACTTGACCATCATTGTTTCGGAATGTTCGCATTGCGGACATTCAAACGTCCGTTGATCGTAGTCAGGCTTGTCGGTTGGCTCGATGCGAGCGAGCCACATAGCGCCTCCGCATTTTGGGCACGGTGGGTGCTGTTGCGGCCCTTTGTTCGGATAAAAAGTGTGAGATTGCGACACAGCGCATCCTTCTAAAAAGAGGCGGGAGCGCGATTTGTCTCTCAGCCACCGACGCCCAATACAGAACCGCTGTCGATGATGCCGACACGATGCTCGCAACTAACGGAAGAGTCGATCCGCGAAAGCCCTGAAACCCGTCAAAGACGGACAATGAGTAAGTCGAACCCGAAGGTAACGCCAATACGCCGTTTCGATTATTTCGCGGCCGCGCGTGGTGGCCAGCAACATTAACGAAAAGGCCCGGCATAAACGCCGGGCCTTTCCTTTGTGTGGAGTACACTTCGGACGTTCAGGCGGCTTCCGCTTTCTGGTTGACGGCGCTTTCGGCGATCTCGGTCAGGGTCGCATCGGTCTTCTTTTCCTCAGCAAGAGTCTGATCGAGAAGCCCGACCGCACCGCTCAATCCAAGCTCGTTGGCCCAGGTTTTGAGTGTGCCGTAGCGTGAGATTTCATAGTGCTCGACCGCCTGCGCCGCGGCGAGAAGGCCAGCGTCGAGGGCGGGTGAGCCCTTGTATTCTTTCATGATTTCGGCGCCCTCTTCGGTAATGCCCACGATGGCATCGCAGGTCTTGGCTTGCGGCTTCTTGTCGATGGCCGCGAAGACCTTTTCGAGCCTCGCTACGTGGCCCTCGGTTTCAGTTTTGTGCTTGGCGAAGGCCTTTTTGAGCTCTGGCGCCTGCGCCGCCTTCTCCATCTTCGGGAGCGTGGCGAGGATCTTCTTTTCGGCGAAATAGATGTCCTTCAGCGTGTCGTGGAATAACTCGTCGAGTTTCTTGGCTTCTTTCTTTGCCATAGCAATGTTCTCCTTTTGCTGATTCGAGAACGCGTGGCACGGGTCGAAGGTTGCCGAAATAGATGGAACGAAAGGACCCATTGCGGCATTTGCAAGCGCGCTGCTTTAGCCTGTCTGGGACAACATCCATGGCCAAAAAAAGCCTTGCTCGGAAAACCCAACGCACGATTGTCGGGGCGGCAAAATCAAGTGCCGCTCGGATACAAAAAATCGCCATCAATGCCGCGACCGCTGCGGCGATTGCTGCGGCCGAAGCCGCCGTAGAAGCGGTTTTGAAGTCAATGCGCGGCGAAGGCAGGGCGGAGAGGCCAACGAAAGCGGTGAAAAAGCCGGTGCACAGGTCAAAGCGAAGGCCTGTGCGCAAGGCGTCGAGAAAGAAACGACGCTGAACGGGGCGGCCGTCGCCATCGCCGTGATCCGACGTAGCGGCATACCGCGCCGGGGTTCAGAAAATTTCGCTTGGAAGCGGTGGCAGACATTGGAACGGAAAGAGGCCTGCGGAACTTACAGTTCCAGTGGCCGGCGACTGGGACCGGTCAAAATTGGAGAATGCAATGTCTGTGGGAACGATCATTCTGGTCATTTTGGTAATTGCCCTGCTCGGTGGTTTTAGCGGCATTGGCGGCGGCCCGTTCTACGGCACCGGATATTATGGTGGCGGCGGACTCGGGCTTGTGATCGTCGTCTTGTTGATCCTGCTTCTACTCGGAAAGCTTTAGATCGCCTGTCGACGAATGTGCGCACGGATGCGTCCGCGTCGTCGGTCTGAAGTCGTGAATTGATGCTTGAAGTTATATTTTCAGGAGGTGCGGCGTGAGCCGAATACTGATCGCTCTAACCGCTGCTTTCGCCTTGTCCGTGGCGTCAGCGGCCTTTTCCCAATCGAATCCAAGTAATCCAAGTAATCCAAGTAATCCAAGCGATCCAGGTGATCCATCGACTAACACCAATTCCGGCGGCAGCGTCACGCAGCCGCAGGGGAAAACAGGACCAATCAATACCGGGTCAGGTGGTGGCGCGCCTGCGTCAAGCCCCCAAGGGGAAACGCCACCCGGGATGCAATCTGCTCCGAAAGGCTCCGATAAAACGATTCGAGCTGATCCGAACAGGGAAAATGTTCCAGCAGGCACGGCGAAAGAATGACGCCGGACCTGGCGAACGACGTCCTCCACCAGCGGATGCATCATGGCGGCGCGAACTTTTGTAGTGTCCGCTTAACCCCCCGAAAGCGAATATCGATTCGCGGCCAAGCGGGCATGCGACATGTTGGCTAAGTGTTCGCTCTAGCTCAAAGCGGACGTCCCGAGCCCACCATCGTCAGGAACCTTTCTTCCCGCCGGGCATCCAATACGCGTCTACACCATTGGCTCCTTAACAAGGCGCTCGGGAAACTCCAGCTACGGAAAATCTCGCGATGACTTCAAATATACGTGCTCTGGAACGGGTCAAATTGCTGCGTGCGCCATCGGATAGGCCAGACCGGACCGAGGTCGAAGCTGCAATCCGGACCCTTATCGAATGGACCGGGGATGACCCGGACCGTGATGGTCTGGCCGAGACTCCCTCACGCGTCGCGCGCGCGTTCGAAGAGTATTTTTTCGGCTATAGCCAGGATCCCGTTGAGATCCTGCAAAAGACTTTCGAGGAAATCGAGGGCTACGACGAAATGATTGCGTTGCGCGCCATTCGTTTCGAGAGCCATTGCGAACATCACATGGCGCCGATCATCGGCCAGGCTTGGGTGGCCTATGTTCCAAACGGCCGTGTGGTCGGAATTAGCAAGCTTGCGCGGGTCGTCGAGGTCTATGCCAAGCGTCTGCAGATTCAGGAAAAGATGACGGCTCAGATCGCAAATACAATCAACGACGTGCTCAAGCCCCAGGGCGTCGGAGTGATCATCAAGGCGTCACATCATTGCATGACCACCCGAGGGGTGAACAAACCGGATTCGGATTTGGTTACGAGCCGCATGTTAGGTTGCTTTCGTGACAATCCGCTGACCCGGCAGGAATTCCTTAGCAGGGCGGTATGACAGGAACCGTTCGTCATGGCTGCCTGGCGGCTCCGAATTGTTGAAACTGCCATTGTCTGATGCAATTGTGGGGACAGCCGTATTTCGCATAAGCTGGAATCTCATGAAACCAAACTTCAAGCTGCCCTTGATCGGCCTCTGCCAATGCAAGGCCGTCGTCTACAAGATCACGTCTGCGCCACTCGCCGTTTACGCATGCCATTGCACTGAATGTCAGCGGCAATCGGGCAGCGCGTTCGGTCTTTCACTTCTTGCCGAAAGGAGCGCGGTCGTCGTCGAGGAAGGAAAGCCGGCGGTTTGGGAGCGGCAGCACGAGAGTGGCCGGGTGATCGACTGCCTGATCTGTGCGACTTGCGGCACCAGACTGTTCCATGAGCCGAGGGCCAACACCAAGGTCACCATTGTGAAGGCCGGAAATCTCGATGATACGAGCTGGCTATTTCCGGTCGGACATATCTGGACGCGGAGTGCGCTGTCCTGGGTCGTCATTCCGAACGATGCCGTGAACCACGATGTACAGCCGCCGAACTTCGCCAACATCATCGAAGCCTGGCAGCGTCACTGCGCCGCGGCCTGACCGTGCCGGATGTCTTCCGCCAATAAAACAGCTGACGCCGCTGGCGGCGATTACTTGATCATGCGCTCGGCGACCGGCGGCAGGAACTTGTCGCTATAGACGTCCTCCGGCTTTGGCGGGTTGGCAAGGCCGTAGGCGGCGGCCACTGCGTCGATCGTGAACTTGATGCGTTCAGGCTGGGCGACGCTCAACCCGTGCTGCTTGACCCACTTCGTGTCTGTCACGCTGAGCGCGAGATCGAGCCGCACCTTCTCGATATCCTCTTTCATCATCGCGTCGACACCTTTCATGATCTTGAGCGCTGCTGCCGGATCCTTGATGGTATCGATCGTGCCGCGATTGAGCGCCTTCACCATTGCCCGTACGGTTTGCGGGTTTTTCTCGATGAACGCCTTGGTCGTCGCGAGGGTCAGCCCGTACATATTGGCGCCGAAGTCGGCATATTTCACCACATAGATATCTTCAAGTTTGATGCCGACATCCAGCAGCGCCGGAACGTTGGAGTTGATGAAGCCTCCCGTGCCGTCCGCCTCGCCGCGCAGCACCATCGGGCCGAACAGTTGCGGCTGAACCGGAAGCCAGTTCACCTTCACGTTTTCCGCCTTGGCCGTCTTGAACAGGATCGAAGCCGTGTCGTGCACCGCGGTGCCCGGACCGCCGGCGATGCGCGCGCCGTTCAAATCGGCAGGCTTACGGATGTTCTTGGACTTGAGCGTGATGAAGGCGAGCGGAGAATCATCGAAGCTGATGTAGACGGCGACGAGCGGTGAGCTTGGGTTCTGCGCGTTGAATTTGATCATCGAAGGCATGTCGACCCAACCGAAGTCGTAAACGCCGCCGGCGACGCTGACGGCGACATTGGTCGCGCCTTTGCCGGCGTCGATCTGAACATTGAGACCGGCGTCTTTGTAATAGCCCTTCTGTTGCGCGACAAAGAACGGAGCGTGCGTGCCCTGGATGATCCAGTCCATCATCACCTTGATGTCTTTCTTCTCGGGAGCCTGGGCGCTGACGTGAGATGCGGAGAGGCCGAGAAAAAACGCTGCGGTCAAGGCGACGGCGCGTCGGAAATGCCAGCGGACTCGGGACATGTGACAACTCCTCTGATGGGCAGACACGGTGCCGCGGCTCGTACCCGTTTTTTTAAGGGTAACTTTACCACTAGGAAAGTCAATTGAACGCGCGGCTGGAGGTGGCTATTGTTGCGCGGCCGCCCGGACCTCGATGGAAGAAAAATGCCGAAACCCAGAAAAAAGACCGTGCCGAACTCTGGGCGCGCCCATTTGACACCACGCGCCAAGAGCAATCCCAGGAATGGACGCCAGCACGCACGGGAAGGCGCGCAAGTGCTGGATCTTTCGCGCTATGCGATAGGGACGCGCTTGCGCCATGCACGGTTGATGCGCGGCTCGCGATTGAAGGACGTTGCGGACGCGGCCGGCTGTTCTGAAAGCCTTGTCTCAAAGATCGAAAACAACAAGATCGAGCCATCATTGCAGGTGCTGCACAAACTCTGCACGGTCCTGAAAATAGGGCTTGGCGAGCTCTTCACCCGGCAGGAAGAAGACGCTCCGGTTGTAACGCGTGCCGACCAGCGATCAAGAATTGAGATGGACCCCATGCGGCGCGGGAATGGCATCCTGATGGAGCGCGTGATCCCTTACGCGAAGGGACACTTGCTTCAGAGCAATATCCACGTCATCGCTCCGGGTGGGTCGAGTTTTGGCCTGATCTCGCACGAGGGCGAAGAGGTCGGTTACGTCATTGCCGGCGAGATCGAGCTTTTCCTCGGCGACAAGGCCTATCAGCTTTCGGCCGGCGACACGTTCTGTTTCCGGTCGGAAGTCGGTCACGGCTACCGGAACCGTGGGAAGAGCGAGGCGCGCATCCTGTTCGTGAACACGCCACCGACCTTCTAGAATTTCCCGTTGATCAAGTGACTTGAACTACGTTAGCGTGCCGTCCGCGATTGGACGGGCGTCGAGGGAAGTAACGCATGCTCAAGCTGCCTCACCACAAACGATACGATTTTCTGCCGATCACGAAGCGGAAGCATTACACATGGCCGGGCGGCAAAAGACTCGCGTTCTATGTCGCGCTCAACATCGAGCACTTTGCGTTTCAGGCGGGTCTCGGAATCGACCCCCACAACCGGACCGGCCCGCAGACGTCGCGCAACTACGCGTGGCGGGACTACGGAAATCGCGTCGGCAACTGGCGCTTCTTCGAGATTCTCGATGAGCTCAAGCTGCCGGCGTCGATCCTGCTGAATTCAGCGGTCTGTTACGAGTATCCGGAGATTGTCGAGAAGATCAAGCAACGCGGTGACGACGTGCTCGGCCACGGCCGGACCAATGCCGAGGTGCTGCGCGGCATGTGGGAGGATGACGAGCGCCGCGTCATCCAGGAATGCGTCGACGTCATCACGAAACATGTGGGTGTCCCGCCGACCGGCTGGATGGGATCGGGTGCCGCTGAAACAAGCGTCACGCCCGATCTCCTCAAGGAATGCGGCTTCACGCATTTGCTGGACTGGCCGGTGGACGATCAGCCGATCTGGATGCGCACGCGTTCGGGCCCGCTGCTGTCGGTTCCCTATCCGATGGAGCTCAATGACGCCGGCACCCTGGCGCTCCGCGACCACACGGGGCGGCAGTTCGCGGATATGGTGGTCGATCAGTTCGAGGAATTGCTCGAGGCCTCGGAGAAGCAACCGCTTGTCTTTGCGCTGTCCCTGCACGGCTTCATTCTCGGGCAGCCCTTCCGGTTGAGGCCGTTGCGTCAGGCAATCAAGCACTGCATCCAGCACAAGCACGCGGACCAGATATGGTTCACGCGCGCCGGCGACATTTCGAAGTACTGTTACAGCATGGAGCCAGGGATCATCCCTGGCAGTTGAGGCTTGCCATGAATGTGAGCACCACAGCGAACGCGAAGACCAAACTTCTGCAAGCCACGCCGGAGACGGTGCACTGGGGCTATCTCGACGCCACGATCAAGCCCGCGCTCACCATCGATTCCGGCGAGCGGGTGACGATCGAGTGTGTCACCTGCAATCCCAAGTGGATGCCGGCGAAGGACAGCGGGTTCGACATCCTTCCCGACATCACCGAGATTCATCAGAAGGTGAAGAAGGGCTCCGGCAATCACATCTTCACCGGGCCGGTTTATGTCCGTGGCGCTGCAGTGGGCGACGTCCTCGAAGTCAATATCCTGGACATCAAGCTCCGGCAGAACTGGGGCTGGAATGTCTTTCGTGGCTACATGGGGACGATCCCGGAAGACTTTCCCTACATGCGGCTGACGCACGTCCCGCTCGATCTCAAGGCGAACGTCGCGACCACAGCATCGGGCTACAAGATCCCGATTGCGCCGTTCTTCGGCCAGCTTGCGGTGGCGCCGGCCGCTGTGTTCGGGCGCCAGAACAGCAAGGAGCCGCGCGAATTCGGCGGCAATCTCGACTGCAAGGAATTGACTGCAGGGAGCACGATTTATCTTCCGGTGTGGAACGAGGGTGCTCTGTTTTCAACGGGCGATGGCCACGCGGCGCAGGGCGATGGCGAAGTCGATGGGACGGCGATCGAGACCGCGTTGACCGGCACATTCGAATTCAAGGTGCGAAAGGACCTTGGCTGGAAAATGCCGCGTGCGGAGACCGCAACCCATTTCATCACGTTCGGTCTCGACACCGATCTGGACGATGCGGCGCGCCAGGCGCTCAAGGAAATGATCGATTGGATCGTCAGCATGACCGGCATCCACAAGGATGAAGCCTACGCAATGTGCAGCTTCGCCGGCGACCTGCATGTGACGCAGACGGTGAACAACGTCAAAGGCGTGCATGCGATGATTCAGAAGAGTATCCTGAAGAAGTAGCGTGAGCGGGGGTGCCGGCCCGCAATTTGCATGGCCCGGAACGGTTCCCGTGATCTCTCTTGCTTAGCCAGGGAAAGTTCGTGCCACGGTTCGTTCGACTTCAGGACGTTTCTCTTCGCTACAGCGACGAGGAAACGGCGCTTGCCCTCCACCGCACGAGCTTCGAAGTCGAACAGGGCGAATTCGTCGCCGTCGTGGGACCGTCCGGCTGCGGCAAGTCGACGCTGATGAAAGTGGTAACGGGGCTTTGGCCCGCGACGGTCGGACAGGTCAGCGTCGCAAGCAACCCGGTCGTAGGCCCGTTGAACTGCGTCGGAATGGCCTTTCAGAACTCCTCGCTGTTGCCCTGGCGCACGATCCTGCAGAACGTGATGTTGCCGCTCGAGATCGTTGCGCCGCATGCGAGCCGGCTGCGCCGGGAGCGGAGTGCCTATGAAGCCAAGGCTCGCGACCTCCTCGCGCTCGTCGGCCTCAAGGGTTACGAGGACAAGCACCCGTGGCAGTTATCCGGCGGAATGCAGCAGCGCACGCAGTTGTGCCGTGCGCTCATTCATGAGCCATCGCTGTTGATGCTGGACGAGCCGTTCGGCGCCCTCGACATGTTCACGCGCGAGGAACTGTGGCTAGCGCTGCAGGAGCTGTGGATGGCCCGCCGGCCCACGGTGATCCTGGTCACGCACGACCTGCGCGAAGCGGTCTTCCTGGCGGACCGCGTGCTGGTCATGAGCGCGCGGCCGGGCCGGATCATCCTTGACCGCGCGGTGAACGCATCACGGCCGCGCGCTCTCAACACCACCTACGATCCCGCATCCGTCGCCCTTGTGCATGAATTGCGGGAGCACATCAGTGCAGCGCGCGCAAATGCAGCAGCTTGATCGTCAAGACGCCGGGGTGAAGATCGTCGAGACCGACGATCTTCCGGTTCTTGTGCGCCGGCCGAAGTTTTTCGACCGTAAGATCGTGCGTCAGGCGCTGCCTTGGGTCGTGATTGCAGGCATGTTCGTGCTGTGGGAACTGTGCGTTCGGATTTTCCAGATTCAGCAGTTCGTATTGCCGGCGCCGTCGGCGATCTTCGAGGCGCTGTGGCAATGGCGCGCGCCAATCCTGGAAAATTCGTGGCAAACGTTGATGACCACTCTGGTCGGATTCGCCTTCGCCATCGTGATCGGTGGAATCGGCGGGATCGCGCTTGGGTCCTCGCGGGCCATCTATGACGGATTTTATCCGGCGCTGATCGCATTCAACTCCGTCCCGAAGGTTGCGGTTATTCCCGTGCTGGTCATTTGGTTTGGAATCGGCACGGTGCCTGCCGTGATCACCGCATTTTTGCTCTCGTTCTTTCCCATTCTCGTTAACGTCGCAACCGGGATCGCCACTGTCGAACCGGAATTGCGCGACGTTCTGAGGGCGCTCGGAGCGACGCGGCGCCAGGTGATCATGAAAGTCGGCCTGCCGAGAGCGATGCCGTATTTCTTCGCGTCACTGAAAATTGCGATGACGGTCGCCTTTGTCGGTTCGATTGTGGCCGAAACCGTCGCTGCGAATTCAGGTATTGGTTATCTGATGCTCGTCGCTTCGTCGCGTTTCGAGGTTCCGCTGGCATTCGCGGGACTGATCGTGACCGGCCTGATGGGCGTCGGGATGTATGTCGTTTGCGTTGCCATCGAACAGCGCATGACCGGATGGGCGACGCGAGGTTCCGAGGGAGTGACGTTTGGCAGCTAATGGTACGAAAAGGGAGCGTGAGACGTGCAACTGCAACTCGACAATTACAAGGAGTTAAAGCTTCAGCTCGACGGCTTTCTCAAACCCGGCGAGCAGCATAAGCGCAATGTTCTGCTCGATTCCGTTTATGCCTCTCTCCCAAAGGACCCGCAGGCCAAGGTCCTGGTCTTCAGTGCCGAAGTCGTGCCCGGTGGCTACACGAATTGGCACTGCCACAATGGAGCGACGTTCTTCGTTTGCACACAAGGACTGTTCGAGGCGCATTTTCAGGAAGGCACGCTCGTCAAGGCGAAGGCGGGGGACGTCTATTCCGAACCCATCGCGAAATTCCATCGTGGTCACAACCCTCATCCCGAGCTCGTCTATTCCTGCATCGGGCTGTGCCTCACACCTCCTGATCGCGACCACATCACAACCGTGTAGGAGCGGCCGTGGTGAGCGCTTGCGCCACAAAGGCCGCAATCATCCAATGGCAGCACCAGTTACCCTTCCTGTGGTAGGAGATGACGCTCCGTTTAACGTGCGTCGAATCTATTGCGTCGGAAGGAATTATCTCGATCACATCCGCGAGATGAAGGAAGCGGATGAGCGCGATCCACCCTTCTTTTTTCAGAAGCCCACCGACGCAATCGTTCAGAACGGCGCGTTGGTGCCTTATCCCGCTGCAACGAACGATTTTCAGTTCGAGGTCGAGCTTGTGGCCGCCATCGGGCGCGGAGGCTCGGACATTCCGGTCGAGGCTTCCGAGACGCATATCTTCGGGTACGCGATCGGGGTCGATCTCACGCGGCGCGACCTGCAGCGCGACGCTGCCAAGCGCGGTCTGCCCTGGGAGATGGGAAAATCATTCGATCACTCGGCGCCGTGCGGTCCCATTCACCGAATTGAGACAACGGGCAAAATTCGCAAGGGCGCGATCAGCCTGTCCGTCAACGGGACGGTGCGGCAGAGTGGCGATATTGGCCGGATGATATGGAACGTGCCCGAAATCATCGCCCAGCTCTCGAGCCAGTATGAACTGTGCCCCGGCGACATCATTCTTACAGGCACGCCGGCCGGCGTTGGCCCGCTCGTGCCCGGAGACGTGGTTGAATGTTCGATCGAGGGACTGGGTACGTTTAGCATCCGGATAGGGCCGAAGCTGCGGGCTCGAACGTAAGACAGCCGACCTTGCGTGTTTCTACAGCTTGAGATCGGCGGCCTGGATCGCGGTGGCCCACTGATTGATGTCCTCCGCAATCGTTGCCTTGAATTCTTCCGGCGTCGATCCGATCGCATCCACGCCATAGTTTTCAAGCGTGCGAAGAATCTTCTCGTCCTTGAGAGCGGCTTTCACCTCCTTGACGAGAAGCTGGATGATCGCATCCGGTGTCTTGGCGGGAGCGATCAACCCGTTCCAGGTCTCTGACCGGAAACCCTCGAAGCCGCTTTCCGCAACCGTCGGCACGTCCGGCAGTCTTGCCGCGCGCTTTGCGCCCGATACGGCAAGCGGACGTAGCGCGCCTCCCGCGTGTGGCAGCGCTTCGGACAAATTTCCGAAATAGACCGGCGCCTGATTGCCGATAACATCGGCGATGGCCGGGCCGCCGCCCTTGTAGGGCACATGAACCATGTCGAGTTGCGCCCGCTGGCAGAGCAGGACCATCGTCAGATGGCTGAGACTGCCGCTGCCGCCGGACGCATAGACCACCTTGCCCGGGCGCGCCTTCACGTAGGCGACAAAATCCTTGAATGTCTTCGGCTCGAACTGGGGATTGGCGACCAGGCAGAACGGATTGCTGGCCACATTGCTGATCGGGGCGAAGTCGCTGACGGGGTTGTAGCTGGTTTTCCTCATTGTCGGCAGGATGGCGATCTGCGGCAGTGCGGCCATCATCAGGTTGTAGCCATCGGGCTCCGCACGCGCGATGGCCTCGGCTGCAATGATGCCGCCTCCGCCGACGCGATTTTCGACGATGAACGTCTCGCCCAGCTTTTCGGTGAGATACTGAGCGATCAGTCGTGCAATCCCGTCCGTGTTGCCGCCGGCAGCGAATGGCACGGCAATCTTGACCGGACGCTGCGGCCATTTGTCGGCCGCAAGCGCCTTGAGCGACGACGCGGCCAGCGCACCGGCAGCCAATGATTTCAGGACCATTCTTCGCGTTGTCATTTCTGTAACTCCAGCTTCTCTGGTGACCGGCCAATCATTGGTCGCGACGCGCTGTTGCGTGCTTCATCAGTTGATGTTCTCCGCGGCCTGCAGGCCCTCGAACATCGACGTCCGCATCAGGAAGGCACGGGAGCGCCCGCGGTCGGCCGCAATCGCGCGCATCTCGTCGAGACGATCGCGCCGCCGTGCCGGGTCCTTTTCCTCCAGGACGCGCTTGTTCTGGATTGTCATCGACTGGAGAAATTCATTGGCGACAAAGCGCCGCTGCCGGTCATACAGGTCGAGCAGACTATCAGGCTCGCCGGCGAGTACACGCGCGAGCTTCCCGGCCAGGCTGACCGCATCGTGAATGCCAAAATTCATGCCCATGCCGCCGAGTGGATTGTTGACGTGCGCGGCGTCGCCCGCCAGCAGGACGCGATCGCGGCGGTAAGCCGTCGCGACCCGTTGATGTACGGTGTACAGATTGGTGTGCAGGATCCGATGCGGCGTGGGCTGCGGGATGAACGCCTGCACCCGGCGACCCGCATCGCCGTGATCGAGCAGTTGATCAGCGTCAGCCTCCGCCACGGTCGGGAAAACGACTCGCCACACACCGGGCGGGCCCGATCCGGGCACCTTGAATGTGGCGCACCACTCGTTTGGGTCGGACACGTAAGCGCTGTAGGCAAAACCACGCGTTTCCAGATCGGTCGCTGTGGTGATGACAAGAAAGCGCTCCGGATAGGTGAACCCTTCGAAACCGATATCCTGGGACTTCCGGACCACGCTGCGGCCGCCGTCGGCGCCGATCACGTAACTGCCCTCATAGATCGATCCATCCGCCGTCGTGACCGTTGTACCGGTCGCGTTTTGCGACACCGCCGTGACAGTCGCGCCATAGTGCAACTGGAATTTCGGATTTCCCGACAGCTTCTCGGCGAGGATCGCGACCAGTTTGTGCTGCTCGCACTGAAGCCGATAGGGATAAGGCGTAATATCGGCGAGCACGCCGAGATCGAACGCAGCAACCACGCCTTCGTCACGGCCACGAAACTGCCATTGCGGGCAGACGATCCCAAGTTCGTGCAGCCGGTCGGTGACCCCGCTTGGCGCGAACATCTCCATGGTCGGCGGATGAAACGTCGCGGCGCGCGGATCTTCGTATGGTTCCGTGCGGCCTTCCAGTACGGTGACTGACACTCCGGCCGAAACGAGGAACAGAGCCGCGGTCAATCCGGACGGCCCGGCCCCAACAATGATGACGCGGGTGTCAGGCATGAAACGGCCTAGAACTCCTCGAGGACGCGGCCGTGACCAAAAACGTGGTCCTTTATACCGCTGCGGCGCAACGCGTCCCAATAGGTCACGACATTCATCGCCAGCACGGGTTTCTCCAGCCATCGCTCGGCTTCGGCAGCTACCGCGCCATTCGCAAGGTTTGTGCCAACCTGCAGAATGGCGTCGATGTCGTCACCATCGATGTCGCGCAATGTCTTTCGCAGCGTCGCCGGCGCAATCTCTGCAATTGCGCGCGGTGACGCGCACTTGAGTCCGATCAGCCGCACGATCTCGAAGCCCGCTTCCGTGAGGTAGGCGCGCACGGTCTCATCGCCCTTTGGCTGATGCGGCGTGAGCACCGCGATCCGCGCGGCCTTGAACGAACGCAGTGCGGCAACCGCCGCTGTCGAGCCCATCGACACGCCGACACCGGCGCGTTCGGCAAGCTCCTTCTGCAATGCATCGGCTCCCGCGACGCCACCGGTGAAAGCCTCGATCGCAACCCCCATGATGACGTGATCGGGAGCACAGGTCATAACCTGATCGATCGCCGGTCCGATGCCGTCCCGCATCGCCTGGACGTGAGACAGATATCCCTGATCGCTAGACTGGATAGGGCGGTCCTGAATCGTGAGACGCGCGACGTGATTGGTTACACCGGGCGGGCGCAGCGCTTCGCTCTCGGGCCCGACAACGGTATTGGTCGATGGGACGACGATCCCGATCTTCTTGCGATAACCAAGTGCATCCACGTCGAAACTCCCAGGTCAAAACAAGGCCGCTGCTTATCGCCGCGATTTTTTGTTGGGGGAAGACTTACGCTTTGACGTCTTGCCTCGCTTCGGCTTTTGCGTATTGGCACTCGCCGCGCGCGGAATGATCGGTAACAGCACGTAATTCTCTTGTCCGCCGCCGAGATGAATCGTCGTCTTCCCGCCGTAGATTTCCAGCGGCCTGTCGCGCGGGTCGTCATGCAGGAAGGGCCCGTTGCCGGTGAATTCGTTCTTCATGTTGGAAAGGCGGCCGCCCGATCCACCGGGATAGACATAGTCACGGCCGCGGATGCTCAGCGCAACGCGATAGTTCTTCGGCACGACGATGCAGGTCGGGATGACCTCGATATCAAGCTCGTAAACCTCTCCCGGCTTGAGCGGCTGCTTTTCGTCATGGGTGTGGTAGGGCCGGAACGGCCGCGACAGATTCCTGTCAAGCTTGCGGTGTGATGCGCGCAGCCAGCCTTGCCCGACGGGCGTGTGCGGGTCGAGCGCACCCTGAAACACAACTTCCTTCATGTCGGGCGAAAATACGCGCAGCACGAGAAAAAGGTCGACATCGCTGGTCGACGATGAAACGTGCAGCTTGGCGGCCACGGGCCCGGTAATCTCGGTGTCCTTCTCCATGGGCTCGGTCAGGAACGTAACGCCGTCGCCCATTGCGTCGAAGATGACCTTTGCAGATTCGCCGGGAGCGATCGCGGCCAGTTTCTGCGCGTCCGCGGCCAAATGGAATTTCGTCCATTGAGTGCGCGGGAGCGGCCAATCATCTTCGTGGCGGATGACGAATTTTTCACCCGGGTGGCGGATGTTGAGCTGAACGCGCGGCTGTTTGTCCCAACCATTGCGCTCGCCTTTCAGGAAATAGCCGAAGAATTTCTTCTGCAGGCCGACCCCGTAGTCGGTGTAGTAATGTGTCCAATGCTCGATGCCATGCACTTCGAGCCATTTCTGTTTCGACGCCGACCGGTAAAAGCCCTCGAAATTGCCGCGCGGATGAAGCGGCTGTCCGCCCCAGTTCGCAGCGGAAAGCATGGGCACCTTCACTTTCGACCAGTCCGGCCGCATCGCCTTGTAGAAATCGTCGTCGAGAGGATGAGCGAAATAGGTCCTGCCGAGGTCGTAGCGATTGGCGCCCATCTGCTCGGCGGTGAGCGTTTCGGGTCCTGACACCCAGTCGCCGTTCATGCGGCTGCGGTGACCCTTGGTGCCGAGCCCGTACTGCACGGTCTTGACCTGCATGTCGTACCAGTTCTGCGCAAACGTGTTGTAGATGCCGCCGTTGTGGCTGAGCTCGCGATAGAAATCGGCAAAGCCCTCCCAGACACAGATGGCGGCAAGGTGCTTCGGCTGCATGGCCGCCGCCTGCCATTGGTTGATCGCGTAGTAGGAGATCCCGCTCAGCCCGACTTTGCCGTTCGACCACGGCTGGACGCCCGCCCATTCGATGCAATTGCAGAAATCCCTGGTTTCGCGCGGTGACCAGTGCTCGACATAACCCGGTGAACGGCCGCATCCGCGTGAATCGACGCGCACACACACATAACCGTCCGGCACCCATTTTTCCGGGTCGCAGACTTCCCAGCTCTGATACTTGTTGGTCGATCCGGCCATCACATCCGGCTGTTTTTCCTCCATGCGCTTCCATGCGGTTTTGTAGCCGTCTTCGAAGTGCAGCCACTTGCCGTACGGACCGTAGCTCAGGATGACCGGATAGCGTCCTTTCTTGACCGGCCGGAATACGTCACAACGCAGTACAATACCGTCGTCCATCGTGATCGGCATGTCCCAATCGATCTGCATGCCGTCGCGGACCTCACTGACTTCACGATAACTCATGATCTCTCGCTCCTGAGGGATGGCCTGACGGCGTTATTTCTTCGGGATGACCGGCAGCAGCACGTAAGCCTGCCGATCGGGACCCGCGTGCAGCGTGACGTCGCCGCCGAAGATCGCGGGCGGGCGGTCGCGCGGATCGTCATGGGTAAAGGGTCCGACACCGGTCCAAACCTTGCCGAGCGTTTCGACGCCGGCGCCCGGCTCGCCCGGATAGACATAGTCGGTGCCGCGCACGGACAGCGCGAGGCGATAGCCTTTCGGCAGCACGATGCAGGTCGGCCAGATTTCGACGTCCACCTCGTAGATGTGGCCGGGCGTCAGCTTCTGCTCCTCGTCGTGCGAGTGATAGGGGCGGTACGGCAGCGTGAGCTTGGGGTCGAGTTTGCGATGCGAGCAGCGCAGCCAGCCTTGCGCGATCGGCGTATGCGCATCGAGCGCGCCCTGGAACGTGACCTCTTTCAGGTCCGGCGTGAACGCACGCACCACCAGGAAAAGATCGGCATCTTCTGTCGCTGACGAAACCCATAGCTTGGCGGCGATCGGGCCGGTTAATTCGACCTCGCGTTCGAGCGGCTCGCCGAGAAACGTGACGCCCGCGCCCAAACCGGCATAGGTCACGGTGCTTTGCTCGCTTTGTGCTCCGGTGGATATTGTCATATCGTTCGGATGGACAAAAAATTTCGTCCACTGTGTGCGTGCGAGCGGCCATTCGTTTTCATGGCGCTCGACGAATTTCTCGCCGGGGTGGCGAACCTGGAGCAACACTCTCGGCTGCCTCTCCCAGCCAGTGTCCTCCCCCTTGAGAAAATGCCCGAAGAACTTCTTCTGCAGCGCAACTCCGTAATTCGTGTAGAAATGCGTCCAGTGCTCGATGCCATGCACCTCGAGCCACTTCTGCTCGGAAGCGGCCCGCACGAAGCCCTCGAAATTCCCGCGCGGGTGTAACCCTTGCCCGCCCCAGTTTGCGGAGGAGAGCAGGGGTGTATTCACCCTGGTCCAGTCCGGCATGCGCGACTGCCAGTAGGGATCGGAGTCGAGCTTGCGCGAAATGCAGTCCTCGTAAAAGTCGCGGCGGTTGCGGCCGAGCTGCTCTTCCGAAAGCGTTTCCGGCCCGGAGACCCAGTCGCCATTCATGCGGCTCTTGAAGCCGCGCTCGCCGCGGCCGTTCTGCACCGAATAGACCTGCGCCTTCGACCAGTCCTGCACGAAGCCGCGATTGAAGATGCCACCATGATGCGCCATGTCCCGATAGAAATCGGCGGCGCCCTCCCAGGTACAGATTGCGGCCAGGTGCTTCGGCTGCAGCGCCGAGGTCTGCCACTGGTTCTGTGCGTAGTAGGAAATCCCGTTGAGGCCGACCTTGCCGTTAGACCACGGCTGCGTCCCCGCCCATTCGATGCAGCAGGCGAGATCCTGCGCCTCGCGCAATGACCAGATGTCGATCACGCCGGACGAACGGCCGGCACCGCGGCTGTCGACGCGGATGCAGACATAGTCGTCGTGGACCCATTTCTCCGGGTCGACGACCTCCCAGCATTGGTATTTGTTGGTCGAATCCGTGGGCACGTCCGGCTGATCGGCGCACATGCGATCCCACTGGGTCTTGTAGAGATCCTCGAAATGCAGCCATTTGCCATAAGGCCCGAGTGTCATGATGACCGGGTATTTTCCGTCGGCGACCGGACGGTAGATGTCGCAACGGAGCATCAGCCCGTCGTCCATCTTGATCGGCATATCCCAGTCGATCCGCATGCCGTCGCGGAATTCGATCTTTTCACGGTAGTCCATGGATCCCCCGTCGTGGATGTGGTCGGTTTACGAGGCTCTGATGCTGTGCCCTTGGGCGTCGAACAGGTGCATGCGCCGTTCGTCCAGGGAAAGCGTGAGCCGTTCGCCGATTTTGGTGTCGGCCATACTCAGGCCTTCGCTCACCGCAACGAAGGCGCGGTCCGTGCCGGCGTCGAAATAGAGAAGGGTATCCTTGCCGAGCGGCTCGACGAGTCGCACCGGCAGCGCGGCGTCGGTCTTGCCGCCCGCATTGATCCGGACATGCTCGGGCCGGATTCCGAGGGTCACCTTGCCGGCGCTGGCCGACATAAAACGCTGCGGAAGAGGGATGTCGAACAGCACCGAGCGGAAGCGCGCGACACCGTTGTCGCGCACGACCTCGCCGGCAATAAGGTTCATCGACGGCGAGCCGAAGAAGTCGGCGACGAAATAATTGACAGGATTCGAATAGATTTCCATCGGCGAGCCGACCTGCACGATCTCGCCTGCTCGCATGACGACGATACGGTCGGCCAGCGTCATTGCTTCTTCCTGATCGTGCGTCACGAAGATGAAGGTGCGCTTGAGCACCTGGTGCAGCCGGTCGCATTCGGCGCGCAGCTCGCGGCGAAGTTTCGCGTCGAGGCTCGACAGCGGCTCGTCGAGCAGGAACGTGGATGGATTTGTCACCAGCGTGCGCGCCAGTGCAACCCGCTGCGACTCGCCGCCCGAGCACTGGCCCGGCATCTTGTCCAGCAGATGCCCGATACGGACCATGTCAGCCACCTCGCGCACGCGACTGACACGCTCCTGCGGCGCGACCTTCTTCATGCGGAGGCCGAACTCGATATTCTGCGCGACATTCTTGTGGGGAAACAGCGCGTGGGTCTGGAAAACCATGCCGAGATTGCGGTCTCTGGGCTCAAGATCGTTCACCACGCGTCCGTCAATGCGGATTTCCCCCGAGGTCGGATCCTCGAACCCGGCAATCATGCGCAGGGTGGTGGTCTTGCCGCAGCCGGACGGCCCGACGAACACGACGAATTCGCCGTCTTCGATGGTGAAGTTCAGGCTCTTGACCGCCTGAACGGCGCCGAACGATTTGTTGAGATTACTGAGCTCGATTCGCGCCACGGCTATCTCCGTACCATTCCGAAACTGAATCCCCGCGCGAGGTGCTTGCGAATGATGATGCCGACGATCATCAGCGGGATCGTGATGCCGACCGCAAGTGCCGCCTGCCGGCCATAGACGCGCCCTTCGGTCGAGCCTTGATATTTCGAGAGCTCGATCGGCAGCGTCGAAACCTGCGTCTTGGTGATGATGAGAGCGAGGAGGTATTCGCTCCAGGTCAGGATCAGGATGAAGAGGAAGGTCGCCACGAGACCGGAGCGGATCAGGGGAAGGACAATTTCAAAGACTGTGCGCCAGCGCGACGCACCGAGAATCTCGGCCGCTTGCTCCACTTCGCGGGGTACTTCGTCGATGAAGCTTTTTGTCATCCACACGGCATAAGGAAGTGTGGTCAGGAAGTAGACCATGATGAGGCCGATGCGCGTGTCGAGCAGGCCAAGCGCCGAGTAGTAGAGGGACAGGGGCGCGACCACGACGATAGGCGGGATCATGCGCAGCATCAGAAGCTGAAACATGCGCGCTTCCGAAAGGATGCGGTAACGCGAAACGCCGTAAGCGAGAACAGAGCCGAAGCCGACCGCGAGAAAAGTCGAACTGAAAGCGATCACCGTCGAGTTCCACAGCGAAACCAGCGGCGTCTGGGACGAGATTGCATATTGCGTCTGGTCATATTGCTCGGCACCGAGCCAGACGTTCATGTAATTGGTCAATGTCGGCGGGTCCGGAAAATAGACCGGCGGCCACGCGAACCACTGGATGTCCGGCTTGAACGACGTCGAGACCATCCAGTAGATCGGGAAAAAGGCGACAACTCCCCAGATGCTAAGGATCACGTAGCGGAGGGTTGCAGAGATCAGGCGGCGGCGGGATTTGATTATCATCGTTCAGCCCTCCACTTCCTTCGTGCGTAGCTCATACATCTGATCGAGCGAGCGCTTCTCGCGACGCAGCAGCTGAATTGCGATCAGCACGATAACGATCATCAGCAGCATGACGATGTAAGACATCGCCGCGCCCTTGGAGATCTGGAAGTACTGCCAGGTTGTCATGAAGATGTAGACCGGCAGCGTTTCCGTCGCCGATCCCGGGCCGCCCTGAAACAAAGACCAGGTCTTGGGGAATTCCGCCATCGCCTCGAGGAAACGCAGCACCAGCGCAAGCAGGATGACGGGCCGCAGCAGCGGCAACTGCACCTCCCAGAAGATGTGCCACTTCGATGCGCCGAGTATTTCCGCGGCTTCGATCGGCTCCTTCGGGATGGCGGAGAGGCCGGCAAGCAGGATGATGAACGAGAACGGCGTCCAGTTCCAGATTTCCAGCAGAGCGACGGTGGCGAGCGCGATGTCCGGATTGGTCAGCCAGGCCGGTTTGAAATCGACGCCGATGAGTTTTGAGATGATCGCGTTGATCGGCCCGCTCTGGTACAGCATCATCTCGGCCGTGTAGGCGACGACGACCGGGACGGTGAGCATCGGCAGTATGAATATGATGTAGAAGAAGGCTTGGCCGCGGAACGGCTTGTACATGAGGTAGGCGAGCAGGAAGCCGAACACGAAGCAGCCGAGTGTCGAGCTTGTCGCGAAGAGCAGCGAGCGGACAACGGCCCAGCCAAAGCGCGGATCGGTCAGCACTTCCCTGAACAGGTCGAGACCGACAAAATCCGCGTCCCACCAGGAGCTGAGATACACCGTCCACTGGTGGACCGAAAAATAAAGCTGCAGCAACAGGACCGGCGTCAGCAGGAACAGGAATAGTGCGATCAGCGGCAGCAGCAGCGACAGCTTGAAATGACGTACGGCGAGACGCCGCGATTGACTGCGGGCCGAGCTTGGGAGCTTTGCTTTGCCGGCTGAGAGAACGTCGACGGCCATGCTCTGATTCTTTGAGAATAGGGGCCCAGGGGCGTATGGATCGCCCCGGGCCCATGCTGCGCGTCAGATCAGGTCGGCAGGGCTTTGGTCGGCATAACCGCCTTGTAGCTCTCGAGGTCCTTCTTGAGCTTGCTGCGGCCGATCCGGCCAATGATCGCGTTCCATTCGTTCTCGGTCTTCTTCAGCACGTCCTTTGCCGGCAGTTGGCCGACGTAGGCTTCCGAAAGGTTCTTGCCGAGCGCATCCTGGAATTCGAGATAGCCCGTGAGGTAGATCGGCGGCGCGACCACCTGGAAATTGGTCTCGACAGCTTTGATGCCCTCGGGCGTATAGGCCTTCAGCACCGGCTCCGCGGCCATGTGCTCCTTGGCCCAGGCGTCGTTGAATGCGTTGACCGGATCGGAGACGATCGGGATGCTGTTCTTTCCAGACCCGAGCCACAGCGCCAGGTAAGCCGCCTGCGCCTTGCGCGGCGAGTACTTGTTGATGAGGATCGCCGCCAGCGGCGACGAGATCGACCGGTGCACCATCTTGCCGGTGAAGTTCGAGCCCGGCACGAGGCTGTAATAGAACTGGCCAACGGTCTTCGACTGCTTCGGGTTTGCGATTGTCTTGCAGGTTCCGTCCCAGTACTGGCAGGCAACCACGTGCCCCTGCGCGATGCGCGGAATCATCTGCGGGGTGCCCCAGTTGGCCGCTTCCGGATGGTTCACCTTCTTGTCCTGCAGGTAGATGTCGACCGCGTATTGCCCGGCCGGCGTGTCGATCGTCGGTTTCATGTCGTCATCGAAAGGGAATCCGCCGGCGCTGTAGAAGATCATGTACCACCAGGTCACGCCGTTTGCGCGGTTGCGCAGGTTGCCGGAGCCGTAGAGATCCTTCGACGGATCCATGAGGAATTCCTGCACGCGCAACGTGTCTTCCCAGGTCACCGGAATTTTCAGCTCTGTGCCGAACTTGTCGGCGAAGCGCTTTTTGTTGTCCGGATCGTCGATCAGGTCCTTGCGCGTGTACTGGATATGCACGTTGCCGTCGGTCGGAACGCCGTAGGTCTGGCCTCCGTACTTCATGAAGTTGCCGTAGTCGGCGACGGCGTCGAGATGAAAGCCGGCCTTCTTGATGTAGTCATCGAGCGGCTCGAGATAGCCGGCGGACGCGAGCGAAGGGATCATGTTCGAGTCGATATGGATGAAATCGAACTGCGGCGAACGAGACAGCGCCTCGGCCATCGCGCGCTGCGGGGCGTCGAAGATCGAGATGTCCTGCACCGCGCCTATGCCGATTCCGGTTTCTTTGGTGAACTCGGCAATGACAGGCTTCATCGGCACCAGATATGGCGACCAGATCATTCCGTTGACGTCCGCCTTTCCGGCTGCTTTCGCAGCCGCGATGGTTTGCTCCTCCATGGTGGCGGCACTGGCGAAAGGTGTTGTCCCCGGCACGAAATTGGCCACGGTCAGCCCGACACTGCCTTGCAGGAACGTACGTCGCGAAAAACCCGACCTGGACATGACTTCCTCCTCGCCTGTGTTGGTCTTATGCGTTGACCTGTGAAGTAACCCGGCGGAGTGTGCTCCCCCGCACAAGAGCATCAAGCTGCGACTGCACGCAGCCCGAAAAGCCGAGCATCGACAATGGAAGGGCTTTCGTTGCCTGCGCGGGGCAGGGAGCACGCATACTTTCAACCACCCGTTCGCGAGAGGAAAAACCCAAAAGGCCTCCCGTCACTTTGGCCCTGACGCGCTCAGTCGGCCTACGGCCATGGCGGGTCAAGACGACTTGGTACAATCAGCGCGTTTAGCTCCCCAGACGTCCGCGTTGATGCCGCGGTCAATGTTTGAACACATCGTATGGTGATGGGTTTCAATCCGCAACACACTTCAGTGCCGCGGATGGACGAAAAGAAGCAGTCACGTTGCAAGCAGATCGGCCCAGAAACGCCGTGGTCTGAACATCAGGCAACGGTCTCGATGTCCCACTTCGGCGCTCGCTCGGGCGGATCCGCGATGCGAATGTTCTTTTTTCGCAGCGCGGAAATTCTCCGCATCTCTTCGTCGGTGAGCGAGAAATCGAACACATTGAGGTTTTCGATGATATGCTGCTCCTCGAGGGCGCGCGGCACCGCGGCAACCATCGACTGCTGGACGAGCCAGCGCAGGCAAATCTGGGCGTGCGTCTTTCCGCGTGCCTTTGCGATCTCGCCAATCAACGGATCATCGAGAAGCTTGCCGCGCGCCACCGGGCAATAGGCCGTGAGGATCATGCCGTATGTTTTGAGCGCCGCGATCATGCGGTCCTGCGGCAGATAGGCATGATACTCGATCTGGTTGGTGACGAGAGGCTCAGGACAGACCCGCACCGCCTCGTCGAGCATCGCCAGCGTGAAATTCGACACGCCGATGTGCCGCGTCATGCCGCTGCGTTTGGCTTTGGCGAGTGCGCCGAGCGTTTCCGCGAATGGGACTTTGGGTTGCGGCCAATGAATCAGCAAAAGGTCGACATAATCGAGACCAAGAGCCTTGAGGCTCGTTTCCACCGAACGGAGAAAATCCGCCTCGCGTGCGTCCAATTCGGTCACCTTCGTGGTGACGAATAGTTCTCCGCGCGTGATGCCGCTCGCCCGGATCCCTTCACCCACACGCTCTTCAGTCCCGTATTTGCGGGCGGTATCGATGTGACGATAGCCGGCGGCGATGGCCGCCGCGACAAGCTCGACCGGACGATGCGGTAGCTCCATAGTGCCGAAGCCAATCGCCGGGATCTTTGCGCGGTTTGCGGTGAGCTCGAAGGCCTTTGCGGATTGCATCCCCAACTCCGCGATGAGGAGAGATGAGCAAACAATAGTGCGGCTGCCAGGTCACTGTAAACGTGGGAGGCGCGCCGGCAATTCAAGTTGTGCAAGGCCCCTGGCGTGGGGTCACGTCGGTGGCGCTCGGCATGAAGGTTCATGACGTGCCGTATCCCCAGCCCCAATGATCGCATGACCACGGACTAACGGGCCCACCGCCGATCCTCAGTGCTGCAGAATCTTCGACAGAAACATCTGCGCCCGTTCGCTGCGCGGCTTGCCGAAGAAATCGGCGGTTGCGGCATCCTCGACGATCTCGCCTTTGTCCATGAACACGACGCGGTTCGCGACCTTGCGGGCAAAACCCATTTCGTGCGTCACCACGATCATAGTCATGCCGTCTTTGGCGAGTGCCACCATGACGTCGAGCACTTCGTTGATCATTTCCGGATCGAGCGCCGAGGTCGGCTCGTCGAACAGCATGGCGATCGGATCCATCGCCAGCGCACGCGCAATGGCGACGCGTTGCTGCTGGCCGCCGGAGAGCTGGCCGGGATATTTGGCGGCATGTGCGCTCAGGCCCACGCGTTCGAGAAGCTTCATGCCTTTCTCGGTGGCAGTCTTCGGATCGCGGCCAAGCACCTTGATCTGTGCCAGCGACAGATTGCGTATGACGGAGAGGTGAGGGAAGAGTTCGAAATGCTGAAATACCATGCCGATGCGGGCGCGGAGCTTCGGTAGCCTGGTCTTCGGGTCGCCGACCGAAATCCCGTCGACCGTGATGGTGCCTTTCTCGAACGGTTCAAGTCCGTTGACGCATTTGATCAAGGTCGATTTTCCGGACCCCGACGGGCCGCACACCACCACGACCTCGCCTTTGGCGACCTCGGCGCTGCATTTGTCGAGCACCTGCACCTTGCCGTACCATTTGCTGACATTGCTGATTGTAATCATGGACGCTTTCTTGGGTGCTCAGCGTATGATGGCGATGCGGTGCTGGAGACGGCGTACGCCGTAGGATGCGGCGAGCGAAATGACAAAATAGACGACCGCGGCGAACAGATACATCTCGACCAGGCGTCCGTCGCGTTGGGCGACCTTGGACGCCGCGCCAAGGAAGTCGGTGACCGAGATCACATAGACCAGCGATGTATCCTGAAACAAAATGATGGTCTGCGTCAGCAGCACCGGCACCATGTTGCGGAAGGCTTGCGGCAGGATGATTTCCGCCATCGCAGTCCAGTAGGGCATGCCGAGGGCCTGCGCCGCCTGGACCTGGCCGCGCGGAATCGACTGGATGCCGGCGCGCATGATCTCGCAGAAATAGGCGGCTTCGAACAATGTGAAGGTTACCAGCGCCGAGAGGAACGCGCCGACCTGGATCGGCCGTTCGGCACCAGTGAGCCATTGTCCAATATAAGGCACCAAAAAGAAGAACCAGAAGATCACCAGAACGAGCGGCATCGAACGGATCAGATTTACATAGGCGCCCGCGACATGGGAGAGGCCGGGTATGTTCGAGAGCCGCGCCAGCGCCAGCAACGTGCCGATCACGATGCCGCCGGCGGTCGCCATCAAGGTCAACATGATGGTGAAGCGCATGCCCTCGAAAAACAGATACGGCAGCGAGCGGAGGATGACGTCCCAGTCGATATTGGAGAACATCGTCCGCCCTCAATGCGCCGCCGCCGGTTGGCCCATGCTGATGAAGCCGGGCACCGCGACGCGCTGTTCGAGCCAGCGCATGCCGCTCACAACAACGATGTTGATGATGATGTAGATCAAGGTCGCGCCGGTGAAGGCCTCGAACACCTGAAAGGAAAATTCCGACATTGAGCGCGCTGCGGCGGTGAGCTCGATGAGCCCGATGGTCAGCGCCACCGAGGAATTCTTGATGATGTTGAGGAATTCCGAGCTCAGCGGCGGCAGGATGATGCGAAACGCCATCGGCAGCAGAACGTAGCGATAGGTCTGCGGCAGCGTAAGGCCCATCGCGAGACCGGCCATACGTTGGCCGCTGCGCAAGCTGAGAATTCCGGCCTTGACCTGTTCGGCGACGCGCGCCGAGGTGTAGAGGCCGAGACAGATCACCGCATTGTAGAAGGAGGCGTTGGCCAACTGCTTGAGCCAGTCGCCAATTGCCTGGGGCATGACTTCCGGCAACACGAAGTACCACAGGAACATCTGCACCAGCAGGGGAATGTTGCGGAACAATTCGACATAGGCATTGCCGAGTCGTACCAACCACGGGACCGGCGAGGTGCGGATCACCCCGACGACAGCGCCGATCGAAAGCGCGATTGCCCAGGCGAGCAGCGCCGTCGCCAGTGTCCAGCCGGCGCCGAACAACAGAAGCTGCGCGTACGTGTAGGTGCCGTCCGGGGAAAGCTGAAAGAAGATTCCCCAGTTCCAGTTGTAGCTCATGCGTGCAGCATCCCCCTGACGCAATTGCGGCGCGGTTTTAGGCGGCGCCGCGAAGTCTAGCGTCTATTTGGAGGCTATTGGTAGTCTTTGGGGTCGCCGCTGTCGGTCGGTTTGGCGACGACCTTCTTGAACGCCGCGCCCATCGGCAGGTTGAGATTGACGCCCCTGGGCGGGATCGGCTTGAGGAACCACTTGTCGTAGATCCCGTTGATCTCGCCGCTCTTGTAGACGGCAACCATGGCGTCATCGACCACTTTCTTGAATGCCGGATCGTCCTTGCGCAGCATGATTCCATAGGGCTCAACCGACAGTGCAGCGGCGGAGATTTCGTAGTCTTTCGGCTCCTTCGAGCCTGCGACAAGGCTGTAGAGCAAAATGTCGTCCATCACGAAGGCGGCGGCGCGGCCGGTCTCGACCATCAGGAAGGCCTCGGCGTGATCCTTGGCCGGCAGAATGGTGAGACCGAGATTTTTCTCGGTGTTGAGCTCGGTGATCTGCTTGATGTTGGTGGTGCCGGAGGTCGAGACCACGGTCTTGCCCTTGAGGTCCTCGAGCTTGTCGAGCTTGCTGGCCTTTTTCGATACGAAGCGGTTGGCCGTGACGAAATGGGTGATCGTGAAGGAGACCTGCTTCTGCCGCTCGAGATTGTTGGTCGTCGAGCCGCATTCAAGATCGACCGTGCCGTTCGCGATGAGCGGGATACGCGTGGCGGATGTAACGGGCTGTAGTTTGACGTCGAGCTTGGCCAGCTTGAGATTTGCTTTCACCGCATCGACGATCTTGTTGCAGAGGTCCATGGCGTAACCGACGACCTGCTGCTTGTCGTCATAATAGGAAAATGGAATCGAGGATTCACGATGGCCGATCGTGATCGTACCCGTATCCTTGATTTTCTTAAGCGTTCCTTCCTGCGCTACCGCGGTACCGGCGAGCAGGCCGGTGGCAGCAATTGTCATGGCTATCGCCTTCAAACGCATCGAAACCCCCGTAAAATCCACGCATTATCCGATGATGCGGCGCCGTTATGGTGCCGGACGGTTGCGTGACCGGGTTTTATCATAGTCCCGGGGCTGATTTCCAAACATAGGTGACAGCGTGATCGGGTGAGGTGACCTGTATTGTCAGCCTGGACGTCAACCTTGGCCCAAAAAGCGGATATTCCGCCGTGTCCAAGCCGTGTTTGCTCAAGGGCCACACAACGGCGGAACTGGAACTGATGCGGGGCGATCAAGACCTCGTGACGACAACGCAGGATCGGTCCGGCCGTGGTGTTCATTGCATAGATCAACCAAAGGAGGGTCTGATGCGTAGGCTTCTAATTGCCTTGGCAATCGCACTGCTGCCCTCGATTGCTCTCGCGCACGGTCATGGCGGAGGTGGCGGCGGTCACGGCGGCGGTCACATGGGTGGTGGCTGGAGTGGCGGTCACATGGGTGGTGGCTGGAGTGGCGGTCGCGTAAGCGGTGGCATGAGCAGCCGCGCCGCTGTCGGTGGCGTCCGCGTTGGCGCCTGGAACGGCAGCCGGTCGGCCGCGTGGAGCCGAGGCGCCTTCCACGGCCACGGAAGGTTCGTGCATCGCCACGGCCGAGTCTTCTTCGTCGGCGGCGGACCGTGGTGGGTCGACGGCTACGACAGTTGCTGGAGCTGGGTTCCGACGGCGTGGGGACCGCGTCGCGTCTGGGCCTGCGACTACTTCTAACGACCGAGCCTTGTGTAGCTCATAGCCGCCCCCTGAGCGGGGGCGGCGCCCGCTTGTCCATGCGCAGCGCGGTGCTCACCCAGGCGATGCGTTCGCAACGCTGTTTGATCACCTGATCGCGCGTGCGAGCAACCAAAGCAAACGCTGAAAAGGTCGGCCTGGGCCGCACAAACGAACGAGTCTCAAGCGTCACAATGTACGCGTCACTTTGCTCAGGTAAGGCGGATTGTCGGGATCGAAGCCTCGCCGCCGAGCGATTACCTCGATGGCGCGGTAGGCCGGGATGAGCATAACGACGGGATCGCAAACCGGGTGGCCGTCGCCGATCCAGGGCAGCGTCCCTGCCGCGCCTCCGGCGATGAACACGGTTTCACCCGCATCGTTCAGGTCACTGACGAGGTCGTCGATAGCGACAGCGGCCGGGTCGTTCTGTCGCAACACCAGCACCGGCGTTGTCGGCGTGATCGATGCGCGCGGGCCGTGCCGCAGTTCGGCTGCGCTGTAACCGAGAGCAGGAACCCGCAGGATTTCAGCGACCTTGAGCGCGATCTCGCGGACGCAACCGAGGCCATATCCACGTCCTACGATAAACGCTGCCGTGGCGCCCGCCGCATTGTCGGCCCAGGCCGACCAATCGCAGGCGAGCGCGCCGGACAATCGGAGCGGAAGATGCTGGAGGCCGTCGTTCAGATCGTCGCCGCGTGCCATCGTCGCTACCAGCCGCGCTCCGGCAATCATCGACAGCACGACGGTCTTGGTCGCCGCGACGGCGTGCTCGGTTCCCGCGCCAATTGGCAAGACCAGCTCGGAGGCGGCGGCAGCGGGAGAGTTTTCGTCATTGACGATGGCAAGCGTCAGCGCCCCGAACTTGCGCGCAACTTGCGTCGCTTCGATGAGATCGGGACTGCGCCCGGACTGCGACACCACGACGAACAAGGCGTCCCGGAAATCCGGAGGCCGCTGATAGGCCGTCACGACGGAAGGTGCGGCGGCGGATGCGAGCAGGCCAAGCCGCGCCTCAAAAAGGTAGCGCAGATAAACTCCGACATGACCGGAGCTGCCGCGCCCGCAGAAAACGACGATGCGCGGCCTGGCCCGCTCGAGCCGCTCGGCGATCGCCGCGAACACATCGGTACGCGCGAGAAGACGCTCGGCCGCCGCCGGGATTTCGGCGGTCTCGCGTGCCATTGCACTTCCCGTATTTGATTCAGCCATCGTCGTCCGTGGAGGCGTCCCTGGACGCGTTGATGGCCGAGCGCAGATTGCCACCGTGGCGCTGCAGCAGCTGCGCGGCTTCGCTGCGGCTCAGTCCCAAGCCGAGCAGGACAGCCGTCTTCACATGCCCGTCTGCCTGTTCAAGATAGCGCGCCGCGTCGCCTTCCGGACAGCGGACAATTTCGCTGACCATGGCTTCCGCGCGCCGGCGCAACTTGGCGTTCCGCGCCCGCATATCCACCATCAAGCCGCGATAGACGCGGCCCATCTTCACCATCACGGCAGTCGAGAACAGGTTCAGCACGATCTTCTGGGCAGTGCCTGCTTTCATCCGGGTTGAACCGGCGATCACCTCGCTTCCCGTGTCGGCGAGGATGCGATGACGCGCGACCTCAAACAGCGGAGCGCCCGGGTTGTTGGCGACGGCGATTGTCACCGCACCCAGGGCACTGGATGCGCGCAAGGCGCCGATCGTAAACGGAGTCGTGCCACTCGCGGCGACGCCGATGACGACATCATTGGCGCCGATCTTTGCGTCCGTCATGGCCTGCGCCCCGGCGGCTTCGTTGTCTTCCGCCTGCTCGGCGCTGCGGACGAGCGCGTCAAGCCCGCCTGCCATGGCGAATACAAGACGATCGGGGGGCCAGTCATAGGTTGGCGGCAGCTCGCTTCCATCCTGCACGCCGATGCGCCCGGACGTGCCGGCCCCGGCGTAGACAATCCGTCCGCCTTGCTGCAGCGCCAGCACCGCGTCGTCAACGGCTGCGGCGATCGCGCCGAGGGCGCCGCGAACTGCCGCGGCTGCCGCAAGCTGCCCCTCATACATGGCGGCGATCATCTCGGCTGCGGACCAGGAATCGAGTTCGACGTAACGTGGGCTGATTTGCTCGGTGCGCATGACCCTGTCTCGGTTATGTCGCTAACGCGGCCGGCTTTCGCTCCATTTCGATACGTCGGCGCGCGGACACTATCCCTTCATGACGGCACGCCGGGCGAGATGCAAGGCGCCATCCAGCGCATCGCCCTCGACCGGAACCAGCCGACGTTGGACATCCGGCGCCAGCCACGGCTCCATCGACGATGCGAGGCCGCCGAGCAGGGCGATGCGCGAAGCGCCGCACTCGAAGAGCCGGCGCACCAACTCGTCGATCTGCTCCGCGGCGTCCCGGACGATCCGCCGCGCCACCGGATCTCCGGCATCCGCGTGCCGCATCACCAGGGGTGCGAAGGTCGCATAGTCGGTGGCCGTCGCGTGATCCATCCAGGCCACCACCTCGAACGGATCGTTGTGGAAGCGCATCATCACGTCGCGCGTGAGGCTGGTGCCGACGGCGCGCTCGTCGTAGGCGCGCAACGCCAGACGGATCGCGTGCAACCCGAGATCGGCCCCGCTACCCTCGTCGGATATGGGAAAACCGTAGCCACCAACCCTGACCTCGCGTTCCCCGACAACGGCAAAGCCGACGCTACCCGTTCCGACGATGACGATGCCACCGTCCCGGGCGCCATGCGCCCCGATACAGGCGATCGTCGCGTCATGAGCGTAAATGACAGAGCGAAAGGGATGCGGCCGTAGCTCGAGCTGCTCGAGCACCCCTTTGCGGCCGATCCCGGCGAGCCCGACAGCGGCATGCACGGAGCCCAGTACGTTAGGTCCAAGCCCGGCTTCCTCGAGCGCGACGCGGCAGGCCTTTTCCACTTCGGCAAGCGCGCGGTCGACTCCGATTCGCAGCGCGGCAGGGCCGGCAATGCCGGTCCCGAGCAGGCACCCCTCGGCGTCCTCGATACGCGCGCGGCAGCCCGTGCCGCCGCCGTCAACGCCGACGAACAGCGCACCAGATTGTGCGGTCGCCGTCATTCTGCGACTCGCTGGATATCGGCCCCGCACTGAACCAGCTTGCGGTCGAGCGACTCATACCCGCGATCGAGATGGTAGATGCGATGGACGGTCGTTTCGCCCTCGGCCACCAGGGCGGCGAGGACCAGGCTCACCGATGCGCGCAAGTCTGTAGCCATCACTTCCGCGCCATGCAGCCGCTCAACGCCACGCACCAGCGCCGTCGAACCTTGCAGCGAGATGTTGGCACCGAGCCGCCCGAGTTCGGGGACGTGCATGAATCGGCTCTCGTACACAGTCTCGCGGATGACCGATGCACCTGATGCGATGATCATCAAGGCCGTGAACTGCGCCTGCAGGTCCGTAGGAAATCCGGGATAAGGTTCCGTCACGACGTCGACGGCCTGCAGGGGCCCAGAGCGGACAACCATCAGACCCCGGTCGGTCGGCCAGATCTGGACTCCGGCACTTTCCAGCACCGCGCCGACCGATCCGAGATGCTCGAGATGCGCGCCGAGAATCTCGAGATGTCCGCCGGTGATCGCAGCCGCGATGGCGTAGGTCCCGGCCTCGATGCGGTCAGTGATCAGATCGTGGTGGGCGTCGTGGAGGGCATCCACCCCCTGCACCAGAATCCGATGCGTCCCGACACCTTGGATGCGCGCTCCCATCGCGGACAGGCAGAGCGCAAGGTCGCTGACTTCGGGATCGCGCGCCGCGTTCAGGATCTCGCTTTCACCCCGTGCGAGGATCGCCGCCATCAAGGCCGTCTCGGTCGCTCCCACGGACGGCGAGGACAGCACGACGCGGGCGCCGCGCAGCCCGTCGCCTTTGGTCCGCGCGTGAATGTAACCGGACACGATGTCGACGTCGGCCCCGAGCGCGTCCAGCGCCTTGAGATGCAGATCGATCGGCCGCGCGCCGATCGCGCAACCTCCGGGCAACGACACGCGCGCAGAACCGAAACGTGCCAGCAACGGTGCCAGAACCAGAATGCTGGCGCGCATGCGGCGGACCATGTCGTAGGGCGCCTGCGCGTTGCGCGCGCCGCTGGCATCCAGCACCAGCATTCGCCCAGGGCCGCGACTGGCGACCACGCCAAACTCCCGCATCATAACGAGCATGGTGTCGACGTCCGTCACTTCGGGAACGTTTCCCAACTCCAGCCGTCCGGAACCGAGCAACGCAGCGGCAATCTGCGGCAGAACGGCGTTCTTCGCCCCGCAGATCTGGACCGAGCCTTCAATGCGATTGCCGCCACGAATGACTAGTCGGTCCATGCTGTTTCTCTTTTCGTCGCCTGGCCTGCGATCAGAAAAAGCGGGCACCGGCTTTGCGTCTGGTCAGATCGGCGCATCATCCTGTCGGCAAACGGTAGGCCGGTGACGCTCTGGGTATTCGGCGTCCTTTAACTTAGATTGGATTTGTTGCGATACCAATCCAGCCTGTCATGGACATCGATGAGCCCGGGCCGAAACAATCCTGCAACCGCCGACAGTCATGCCATCCTGGCGGACCGTGTTTTTGACGGTCACGGCTGGCATGCCGAAGCCGCGGTGCTGGTCCGGGACGGACGCATCGCTGGACTGGGTGCCTGGGGCGATGTTTCCACCGATTGGCCGCAGACGCGCCTCCCGCGCGGCGTCTTCCTGGCCCCCGGCTTCATCGATCTGCAGGTCAACGGGGGCGGCGGCGTTTTGCTCAACGATCAACCGACGGCCGACGGCATGCGTGCCATTGCCACGGCGCATCGCCGCTACGGCACCACAGCCTGCCTTCCAACCCTGATTACCGATACCCGCGAGCAGATGCGAACCGCCATTGCGGCTGCTCGCTCGATCGCCGGCCGGGACGGGGTCCTCGGTCTTCACCTGGAAGGTCCCTTCATCAGTCCGCAGCGTCCAGGCGTCCACCGGCCTGATCGGATCGCGCAACCCGCTGCGGGCGACCTGGAGGAATTGTGCGAACTTGCCGGCGCCGGCAGGTCATTGGTGACGCTGGCGCCCGAATGCGTTCCGGCGGGCTTTATCAGGACGTTGGTCTCCGCAGGAGTGCGGATTTCAATTGGCCACAGCGAGGCATCCGCTGGCGTTGTGATGCAGGCCGTCGCGGATGGTGCAACCGGCGTGACCCATCTGTTTAATGCAATGCCGCCGTTGAGTGCGCGTGCACCGGGGATCGTCGGTGTGGCGCTGGCAGAACGCCGGCTGACGGCAGGTCTCATCGTCGACGGAATCCATGTCGATCCCGCTTCGGTCCGGGCCGCGTTTGCGGCGAAAGGCTACGACCGAATTGCGTTGGTCACCGATGCCATGCCGACAGTCGGGACATCGCTGGATCGTTTCGAACTGGTTGGTCGAACGATCAAGCTGGCTGACGGGCGGTTGACCACGGAAGAGGGAACGCTGGCGGGTGCACACCTGGATATGGCCTCGGCGGTGCGTAATGCTGTCGGGCTGGCCAAGCTCCCGCTGGAGGACGCGCTGCGCGCCGCTTCGCTGACCCCCGCGCGATTTCTCGGCCTGGACAATGAGCGCGGATCGCTCGTTCAGGGCGCGCGCGCGGATCTCGTTGCTCTCACTGAGGAGATGAACGTCGTTGCAACCTGGCTCGACGGCAATACCGATACGAAAAGCGATTGACGCGGTGAATCAGCCTACGGCTTTCAGTAACGCAGGTGTTGCTGACGCTGGCCCAACCAAGCCTGCTCATCGGGTAACGCCAGCCGATCCAGGTCCTGCGGTGCCGCCGACGCATCGTCGACCCATTCTCGCAGCAACGGGCTGCCGTTGATGACATCGATAGGGAGTCTGCCGCGCTCGTACTCGTAGGCGAAATCGCGCCACAGCGGGTAGTCCGGGTACAAACGGCGAATCGCCTTGAAAGCGAGCGCCTGGAGGCGCCAGGGTCTGAATGTCTGGTGATCGTAGCCGGCCCCCTCAGTGTGTATCTGCACGCCGTGGCAAAGCTCACCCGCATGTTTGTGAAACGTGGGTTCGAACCAGCATTCGCGCAGGCGGCAGCCATCGAGCCATTGCGGGGCAAGGATCTCAATTTCCTTCATGACCGCTCGTGCATCCACATCGGGAGCGCCGAACTGCTCGAGCGGCCGCGTGGTGCCGCGTCCTTCCGAGAGCGTCGTGCCCTCGAGCATCACTGTCCCTGCATAGGCGCGCGCCATCCACAAGTTCGGCGCATTGGGACTGGGATTGATCCACGTGCGCGCGTTCAACGGCCAACCGAACCCCGGCGCGGCGTCGGGCTGCCAGCCCTGCATCTCGATAACCCGATACTCGACATCGAGTTTGAGCGTCCTGACGAACCACAGACCCAGTTCGCCGAGCGTGAGTCCATGACGCATTGGCATCGGCCCGGCGCCGACAAAACTTTCCCAGCCGGCGCGCAGCGTTAAACCTTCGACAGGCCGGCCCACAGGATTGGGCCGATCGAGCACCCAGACAGTCTTGTGATGTTGCGATGCCGCTTCGAGAATGTAACGCAGGGTCGTGACAAACGTATAGATACGGCAGCCAAGATCCTGCAGGTCGACAAGGATCACATCGAAGGCGTCCATCATGGCATCGGTCGGCTTGCGCACGTCTCGATAGAGGCTGAAGACCGGGATGCCATGCACCGGATCGTTGAAGTCCGGCGACTCGATCATGTTGTCTTGCTTGTCGCCGCGCAGGCCGTGCTGCGGGCCGAAGGCGGCACTGATTGTCATGCCGCTGCATGCGGCCAGTGCATCCAGCGTGTGCGTCAGGTTTTCCGTGACGGAAGCAGGATGCGCAAGCAACGCGACGCGCTTGCCCCTGAGTGGCGCACGCAAAGTGGGTTCGGCGATGAGTCGATCGATGCCAAACTTCATGGTTGCACGGCCGGAGAAAACTCATGCGCAAAAGAGTCCGCGTGATGAAAGTCCGGCTTCCCGGGCGGATGCGCCAGCGCCCAGTATGACTTTTGGCCACCTGTATCTTCGATTAACGCCGACAAACCGAGACGCCACAAGGCCTTACGTGGCAAATCCGACAGGCGATCCAGCTCGAGCGAGGTCTCCAATGTGTAGCAGTCGGGGCTCGATCGCACGTCGATTGGAGGCGCGCCGATCTCGGTCGCCACACTCATACCGCTTCTATAGCTGCTGAACCGATATGCCGCCCATTGTGTCGAAGGCGCAAAGTTGAATTCGTAATATTCCACGCCCGATGAAGCCCGGACAAATGCCTCAAAGCAGGTGTGCCGCCAAAGCTCGTCGCTGCGCACGGCGGCCGCGACATGCGGCATGCGGATGTCGCTCATCTTGCCGGTCACGATATAGGACAACACCAAACTATCGGTGCGCGGACGCGCAATCTCTACTTCAACGTGGGCCGCTGCCAGGCAACGCGAGTCCGGATGAGGTTTCAGCACGTGGCGCATACCGACATTCTATAGGTCGGATCATTGTTGTCACATGGTGCAGAGACGGTGCTTGCTCGGGAGCGCCGAGCCTGCGGGTCATCAAATTGCCGATCGGCCGGGACTGGCGACTCGCGCGCGCGGAGGCGAGAAACGGTACGCCATGCGGGCATGGCCCGCACAGTAGGACACTCCGCCGGCCGTGGTGTTGCCGCAAAAGGCGAAGCCGGCAGTGGCGGCGGCGCTGATGGGCCAGCGGCACTTACGCGGCGCGAGGTTGAGCAGCGAACAGGGCTCCGTGCTCACGACATCGTCGGCAACAGGCTCCGATGCAAACAGTGCTTTAAGCGCCAGCCGCTGGGTGAAGACCTGAGGCCGCCGCATTGGCGCGCCTAACCGCGTTCGCGGCGCGGCGGGATTTCTGCCACGCGACAGACCGAGACGGTTGATCTTGCCGATAACGGCGTTGCGGGAGACACCAATCTCGTGGGCAATTTGTGCGCAGGACAGGCCGGCGTTGACGCAACTTCTGAGCATATCCACGCGCTCGGCAGTCCAGGTCATATGCAAATTTTTGCTGGAGTTTTCGGTAGCGGTCATGTTGGCCTCGTGGCCGGTTGACGCGGCCAGACTGGGCCGCCGGCAGGACGAGGTCGCACTCACGCGTATGCCGCGTTGAGATCGAATGTCGGGCTTCAGGCTGATCGCGCAAATCGGTGCCGTCGGCATGCTGCGCCTTGGGCAACCGAGCCGCATCCGCGCCATCGGACTGCAAGCCCGCCACACTGATCGATGCCAGAGCCCGCGCGTCTGACCCGAAAGAGAGCCGGTCCTTCAGGCCACGGGCCTTTCAGCGCAGGGCTGCCAACCGACGTTTTTGGGTCATAAAAACCGCGCGGGACCACTTGGCCTCGAGCGAAAACCCTCGCCGAATCAAGCGTTCCACGATTCGATTCGCCCAGCAAGGGTTATAATGCCATAATAATCAGGTTGTAACAGTCCAGGGTGTAAACATGGCGCGACCAGAAAACCGCTCGGAAGCACGAGCACTCAGCCTGACGCTGCCAATCGAAACGTTCAATTACCTGGCCCTTCTTGCAACGCTGGGAAAGCTTGGGCGCACCGAAAACGAAGTGGCAACGCACATCCTCGTTCGCGAGGCCTATGCCATGTACGAGCGCGGTTTCCACGAAGAGCGTGTTCCGGCCGCGGACCTCGAGTGACGCGGGCGGCGATAAATGTCGCCCGACTGGCCGCCGATTATTTGTTTTGCGTTTTCTTCACCCGGGCTTCAGCCGAGCAGGGATTGTCGTTTGAACAATTGTCCCCGATCACGCCGACCGCCTGGATTTCGATCTCGATCCCGGGCCTCGCAAAGTTGGTGACCGTGATCAACGCGCTTCCGGGATAGTTTCCATCCTTGAAGGCTTCCTTGCGCATTTCGACAAATTTATCCCCGTAGCGGGACTCCTTGATGAAGACTGTCATGGTCACGACATTGTCCAGGCTGCCGCCCGCCCGCTTCAGAACACCGTCAACCTGAGAAAGTACTTGTTTGACCTGAGCTTCGAAATTGTTTGCGATGTTGTTGCCCTGGTTGTCCTGGGTTGCAGTCTGACCGGCCACCCACACAATCGTTCCACCCGACGTAATGACACCGGGCGAAAACGCACGCGATAACTGAAAAGGCGTCTTCTCCATATATTCGGCGGCGTGTGCAGCCGTTGAGAGCAAAATAGCGAGCAAAAACGTCGCGACACGTTTCATGGGATGCTCCTTCAAAATAGCCGGTATGCTCGTTGGTGAGTGTTCTCGATATCAAAAATTGCGTCAACCCGAGTCGTGCTTCCGTTTGACAGCCCAGGCTCCTGAGCCGCTATGCTGTGTTACAAATCTCGGGACCGTCATTGCGCATCAGCCCGGAGCCAGATTTCTCATGCGTTTTCTGCCGGTTTGGATTCAAATGCCGCTTCTCGCGGTTGCGGCGTTGCTTGCAGTCACCGCACCGATGCGTGCGGCCGACTACCCCGTCCGGCCGGTCACGCTGGTTGTGGCGTTTACTCCCGGCGGGCCGAGCGACGTGCTTGCCCGCATTGTCGGCAAGAAGATGGAGCAACTGCTCGGCGCCCCGTTCGTGATCGAGAACCGTCCCGGTGCCGGCGGCAATATCGCGGCGGAAGGCGTCGCGCGTGCGGCGCCAGACGGCTACACGTTGCTGATGGGGAACAACAGCATCCTCGCGACCAACGAAAGTCTGTACAAACATATCAATTATAGCCCCGAGAAGGACTTCATGCCGATCACACTGGTTGGCACGCAGGCCAATATTCTGGTGGTCAATTCTGACGTTCCGGCGCGGTCGCTGAAAGAGCTGATCGCGCTCGCGCAAGCGCAACCGGGCAAGATCAATTTTGCCTCATCGGGCTATGGCGCGGCTGCGCATCTCGCCGGCGAACTGTTCAAGTCAGAGGCAAAAATCAACATTGTGCACGTGCCATACAAGGGCGCGGCGCCCGCATTGCAGGATGTCATTGCCGGACACGACCAGATGATGTTTGCCACCGCGGCTTCCGTGATCGGCCATATCGAGGGCGGGCGCGTACGCGCACTGGCTGTCACGACGCTCAGGCGCACGCAGGTCTTGCCTGACGTGCCGACCATGGATGAAGCGGGTCTCAAGGGCTTTGATGCGAGTACGTGGCACGGGCTGGTTGCGCCGGCCGGTACGCCGCCGCAGGTGATCGCAACGCTGCACGAAGCCGCGGTCAAGGCGCTGCACGATCCCGGCGTGCAAGAGTCGCTCAGCAGGCTCGGTGTCGATATCGTGGGGGACACGCCGCAAGAATTCCAGACCTACATTAAGAACGAAATTCCGAAATGGACGGCAATCGTGAAAGCCTCCGGCGCCAAACTGGACAATTAAGAAGATGAACAGGGTGGATAGGCCGAACGGAGTGATGGCCCGTCATGTGAAGCGGCTTGGCCATCTCGATTTGCCGGGGGCAGGGCAGGTTACAGTCGCCGGCCAACATGCCTTTGTCGGGCATATCCCGAACAAGCAGAATCTGGGCACATCGATTGTCGATATTTCCGATCCGCAGAACCCACATCTGGTCGCGACCGTCACGCTTGATGACCCGGCCTCGCATAGCCACAAGGTCCGCGTCGTTGGCGATCTGATGATAGTCAACCATGAACGCAATCCGACACCGGTCGGACGGCGTGCCGAGCAATTGCCGGGGGTGCGGCGCGACCTGCGTGAAATACTCGGCCGCGAGCCAAGCCGCGCCGAACTGTCGCAGAAGCTCAATGTCACCGAGGCCGACCTTGTCGAGATCGAGGCTGCGGAAAAGCAGCCTTACAGCAAGGGTGGCTTTCGTATTTACGACATTGCCGATCCGGCAAAACCAAACCTCATTCATCATCAACTGACCGGTGGCATCGGCGTCCACCGTTTCGATATGGATGAACGATACGCCTATATTTCAACCGAGATGGAAGGCTTCGTCGGCAACATCCTCGTGATCTACGATCTGCGTGATCCAGAAAAACCGGCCGAGGTTTCGCGTTGGTGGATGCCGGGACAGCATGTCGCCGGCGGAGAAAAGCCTTCCTGGTCCGGCAAACGGCACCGGCTGCATCACGCATTGCGTTTTGGCGACGAAATGTGGGCGAGCTGCTGGCACGGCGGCTTTCGTGTCGTCGACGTATCCGATCTGGCAATGCCGAAAACGGTGGCATCCTATAATTATCATCCGCCGTTTCCGGAGCCCACGCACACCGTGATGCCGGTACCGGGCGGAGTAGGCGGCAAGCGGATTGCGATTGCTATCGACGAAGAGGATCAAGCGCAGAGCGCCAACGAGGAACAGGTGCGGCGCGGGCGGCCGCATGCCGGCATGTCGATCTTTGATGTCAGCGATTACACGAGCGTGAAACCCCTTTCCCTCTTTGAGGTGAGCGAACTCGACTCGCCGTTTGCCCGAACGCCTGGCGCCCGTTTCGGAGCGCATCAATTCCACGAGCGCATGTCCGGCACGCTTGTTTTCGCCGTGTGGTTCGGCGCAGGCCTGCGCATTGTCGACGTTGCCGATCCGTCGGCGCCGCGCGAGGTCGGCCATTTCATCCCGGAGCCCGCCGGCGGGTGCCCGGCGCCGCAGAGCAATGATGTTGTGCTGGATCAGCGCGGGCTGATTTACATCGTCGACCGGCACGTCGGTTTCGACGTGCTCGAATTCGACGGCGGCCGGGCTGCCTGACGTTCGTTATTCTCCGCCGCGGTAGAACGCGCTGACGTCGGCAGTGAACGCCTTGCGCGATTGAGGATCGAGATAAATCATGTGCCCGCCGCGGTAAAGCTTGAGTTGCGCGCGGCCGGGTGGATCGAACGCCGGCATGTGATCGAGGACGTAACGCGTCACGGCGTATGGCGTGATCATGTCCGAATAGCCATGAGCTATCAGAAGACGGAATGACGAATCGTAGGCCAGCAATGTGCGCAGATCGTCCTCGGCACTGGCCTGCAGGCGACCACCGCTCTGCCAGTCCCATTGGACGTCGCTCGCGAGCAATGTGTAAGTCATCTCTGTCTTGAAACCCAGCTCATTGCGGGCATAGGAGGCCATGGCGCCACCGTAGGCGCGGGTGACAACGTCAAGAATCGGATCGGGCGAACGCGATGAGCGCCGCTCGGGGTAGGGGTCATCCACGGCGAAGGTCGCATCATAACGGCTGACGATCTTGCCTTCGGGCGCGCGCAACGTCTTCACATAGGCATTGGCAGCGAAACCGCGGGCCTGCGTCACCGCGTCAACCGGCAATCCGGCCATCTTGGCGACCCGTTCAAAGAATGTCTTGGCAGCCTCACCCTTCGGCGGAGCACCGGCCAATGTCGTCAGGTAATCCGTCATCGCAAATTTTTCAGCCGCGGCGAGCGCGTCCGGACTGAAGGCATTTTTGCGTTCAAGTTCAGCCGCCGCGAGTGACGGCAATTGCAGCGCTGCATTCAGCGCAGATTGATCGTCGCCGAAGGTCAGCCAGCCTTCCAGCAGAGGCGAGAGCATGACGATACCGGAAATGAGAATGCCCTGTTCGCTCTGCAGTGCGCGTGCCGTCTTGGCGGCGCGGAAACCGCCATAGCTTTCGCCAAAAAGATATTTCGGCGAGCCGGCGCGATTGTTCTTGGCGACATAGAGAGCGATGGCCTTGGCCATCGCCCCGGCGTCGCCCTGCACGCTCCAGAACGATTTTGCGTCGTCGCGCTTGGCCGCCCGGCTCCAGCCGGTGCCGATCGGATCGATCAGGACCAGATCCGTAAAGGCCAGCCAGGTATCGGGATTGTCACGCAAGCTTGCGCGCGCAGCGTCATGGGCATCCGGTCCGAAATCGAGTATGCGCGGACCGACCAGACCAAGATGCAAAAACGCTGACGCCGCGCCTGGACCACCGTTGAAGACAAACGTCAGCGGCCGGTTGGGCGGGGCATCCTTGGCGACATAGGCGGTATAGAACACCGACGCGCTTTGCTCGCCGGACTGGTCGTAAAAGGCCAGCGTACCGGCGGTCGCAGTGTAGGCAAGCTTGCCGCGCGGTGTATCGATGGAATGCTCGGTGACGGCGTCGGCAGGCAGCAGGCGCAACACGCCCTTGCCAGCTTCGCGGTGCTCGACGGCATTTGCCTGCGGACGGTCTTTAACGTCCTCGTCAGCACGGGCGATGCCCAGCGCGCCGGCGAGGGTCATCGCCAGCACCAAACGAAGAAGACAGGAGAGTGTTATCGGCACGCGCAGCTCCAATAATATGCGTGCCCCCCGAACTTAAAGCCTGACTTTTGGACGCCTAACGCCTGCCGCGAAAGTTCGGCCGGCGTTGCTGAGGAGCGGGGGACGGAGCATCACCTTTATGGCGGAAACTGATGCGGCCGCGCTGCAAATCGTAGGGTGACATCTCCACGATCACGCGGTCGCCCACGCCGGTGCGGATGCGGAATTTGCGCATCTTCCCCGCCGTGTAAGCGAGCACCTCGTGCTCGTTGTCGAGCTTCACCCGGAAATTGCCGTCCGGCAGAACCTCGGTAACCGTCCCATCGAACTCCAGCAGTTCTTCTTTCGCCATCCAGTCGTCTCCTGGTCGCGTTAACGCGGCGCTCGGCGGCCAGCATTACGGCGCGGCTCGCCCGGGCGCTTGAGGAATGTAACATTTCCAATGCCGCTTGGCTCCCCTGCCACGGCGTCCTGCCGGGCGGGCGGCTGGTGGCCATTGTGGCCTGCCCGGCCTTGGTGGCCGTTCCCGCCGTGGTGCGAGCGCTGGCCGTTGCCCGAGTGCTGACCGTTCCGTCCGCCGTGACCACGCTGGCGCTGACCGCGGTGCGGTCGGCCATTGCGGGTCTCGGCATGCTGCGGTGCCGGATGAGGACGCTCGCCGGTGCGTCGGTCGGTTGCCGGAATGGTCATCCGGATCAGCCGCTCGATGTCGCGCAGGTAGGCCCGCTCCTCGTGATCGCAGAACGAGATCGCGATGCCCTCGGCGCCGGCGCGCGCGGTGCGGCCGATGCGGTGAACATAGCTCTCGGGGATGTTCGGCAGATCATAGTTGACCACGTGGCTGACGCCGTCGACGTCGATGCCGCGGGCGGCAATATCCGTCGCAATGAGTGTGCGCAGTTTGCCGTCACGGAAGGCTGCGAGCACACGCTCGCGCTGGCTCTGCGACTTGTTGCCGTGGATCGCTTCGGCGGTGTGGCCGGCCTTGTGGAGGCCGCGCACCACCTTGTCGGCGCCGTGTTTGGTACGGGTGAACACGAGTACCCGGTCGATATTTTCACCCTTCAGCACTTCGGCCAACAAAGCCGGCTTCGACGCCTTGTCGGTCAGGATGACGCGCTGATCGACGCGCTCGGCGGTGGTGGCCTGCGGCGTCACTGCGACGCGCGCCGGGTCGCGGAGCATAAAGGCGGCGAGCTGTACGATTTGCTGAGGCATGGTGGCCGAGAAGAACAGCGTCTGTCGCGCTTTCGGCAGCATGGCGACGATCTTCTTGATGTCGTGAATGAAGCCCATGTCGAGCATGCGGTCGGCTTCGTCCAGCACCAGCACTTCAACCTGGTCGAGGCGCAGTGCACGCTGATTGACCAGATCGAGTAAGCGGCCAGGGGTTGCCACCAATACTTCGACGCCGCGCGCGAGCGCACGCACCTGCCGGTTAATCGGAACGCCGCCAATCGCCAGGGCGATTTCGAGCGGACGGATGTGACGGCCATACGCGCGGAAACTATCGGCGATCTGACCGGATAACTCGCGTGTGGGCGAAAGCACCAGCACGCGGCAGGATTTCTGCGCGGGCCGCTGACGCTTGTTGAACAGATGATTCAGGATCGGCAGCGCGAAGGCTGCGGTCTTGCCTGTGCCCGTCTGCGCGATGCCGATGACATCGCGGACTTGGGACGCAAGAGGAATGGTCTGGGCCTGGATCGGAGTTGGAGTGACGTATTTCTCTTCGGCAAGGGCGCGAAGGATCGGCGCTGCGAGGCCGAACTCGTTAAATGAAGTCAAAGAGTCTCTTTCTTATACGGCGAAACGGCCGTGCTGCCGTTGCAGCCGGCGGGATCGCGGGGTTCCTAAAGACATCCCGCGTGGCCAGGGTTGTCGATTACATTGGAGAAACGGAGGAGGCGGGGCGAAATTCGTTTTAATGACTTTCGTGCACGCAGCCCGCAACCCGAGACCGGGTCTTCATCCGCTGGGCCTCATATGACAGTTAGCAGTGTCCTTTTCAAGGCGTCGGCGGAGCTTATTCCGCGGAATGATGAATAAAGTGGCTGCAGGCGGCCCTCTTCGCCCAATGGACAAGGCGCGGGAGATCGGGGAATGTCGGCCCGAAAATCCAGTCCCGGGACGAAACCACTCCGGAGCCATTGAAATGCCGTCTCCCAGGGCCTCCCAGGCCCTTTCCCGCTTTACCGTTCTCGATCTTACCCGAGTCCGCTCGGGGCCCACGTGCGTTCGCCAGCTCGGCGATTGGGGCGCCAATGTCATCAAGATCGAAACGCCCCCGCATCTGGTCGATGGCGAAGGTCCGGGTGGTCCGCGCGAAGGCTCTGACTTTCAGAATCTTCAGCGCAACAAGCGCGGTATGACGCTCGATCTGAAATCACCGCAGGGCCTCACGGCCTTCAAGCGGATGGTCGAGAAGGCTGATGTGGTGGTCGAGAATTTCCGTCCCGACGTGAAGGACCGCCTCGGCATCGATTATGACTCGCTGAAGAAGATCAACAAACGCATTGTGCTCGCCAGCATTTCCGGTTTCGGCCAGGATGGGCCTTACGCCAAACGGCCGGGCTTTGATCAGATCGCCCAAGGCATGGGCGGGTTGATGTCGGTCACCGGCGCACCGGGTGGCGGTCCGATGCGGGTCGGCATTCCGGTTGCCGATTTGACGGCAGGAATGTTCGCCGCACTCGGTATTCTGACAGCGTTGCTCGAACGCGAGGCCTCCGGCGAAGGCCAGTGGGTGACGACCTCTCTGCTGCAGGCGCAGATTTTCATGCTCGACTTCCAGGCATCGCGCTTCCTGACCGAAGGGCTGGTGTCGAAACAGGCCGGCAACAATCACCCGACCTCGATTCCCACCGGCGTGTTCAAGACCAGCGATGGATATTTGAATATCGCGGTCGCCGGCGCGGTGATTTGGGAGCGTTTCTGCAGCGCCGTCGGTCGTCCGGAGTGGGTCACGTCCCCGGACTACAAGAACGGCAAGCTGCGGCTTCAAAACCGCGACACGCTCAACGCGGAAATCGACAAAGTAACCGCGACGAAGTCGAGCGCCCAGTGGGTCGAAATTTTCAACAAGGTCGGCGTGCCGTGCGGCCCGATCTATTCGATCGATCAGGTATTTGCCGATCCGCAGGTCAAGCATCTCGATATCGCGCAGGAGTCGGCGCGTTCGGACGGAAGCAGGCTCGGTCTCGTGGGCCAACCGTTCAAATTGTCGCGCACGCCGAGCAAGATCGCGGTGAGGCCGCCAAATCTCAGCGAGCACACCGAAGAGGTGCTCAAGGAATTTGGTTTCGCGGAAAAGGATATCGCCGAGCTGCGTGCAGCCAAGGCGATTTAAGGAGTGCAGGGAATGTCGCAGACCGACAAGATGTTGTCGCGCAAGGAAGGCAAGGTCGGCTATCTGACCTTCAACAATCCAGAACGCCACAATGCCGTTTCGCTCGAAATGTGGGAGGCGGCGTCGGGCTTTCTCGAGGATTTCAAGAACGACAGCAACATTCACGTCGTCGTCGTCACCGGTGCCGGCGGGAAGGCCTTTATCTCGGGCGCCGACATCTCCAAATTCGAAAAAGAGCGTTCGACCCAGGAAGGAGTCGACCGTTACAACGCTGCGGTTGATCGCGCGAACAATGCATTTTACAACTTTCCAAAGCCAACCATCGCAATGATCCGCGGCTATTGCATCGGCGGCGGGGTCGGTCTCGCTCTCTGCTGCGATCTGCGCATTTGCACGGAAGGTTCGAAATTCGCCGTACCGGCCGCGAAACTCGGTCTGGGCTACCGCTTTGACGGCCTCAAGAAGCTTGTCGATGTGGTTGGCCCATCCTTCGCCAAGGAAATTTTCTTCACCGCCCGGCAATTCACGGCCGCGGAGGCGCAGATGATGGGCCTGGTCAATCGCGTGCTGCCCGACGGGGAGCTCGAGACCTACGTGAAGGACTATGCCGAGACCATCGCGGCCAATGCACCACTGACGATCAATTCCGTCAAATATATTGTCGGTCAGGCGGTCACTGACGAAAGCAAGCGCGATCTGAAGAAATGCGAAGAGATGGTGCAGGCTTGCTTTGCCAGCAATGATTACAAGGAAGGCCGCAAGGCGTTCATGGAAAAGCGCAAGCCGGCGTTTACCGGGTCATAAAAGGATACAGCCGCGACAAGCGGCGGGTTACGAGGGAGGAAGTGCGTGGCGTCCGTCGAGTTGCGAGACTTGACCAAACGATATGGCCCTGTCGCGGTGGTCGACAACATATCGCTCACCATTGAGCATGGTCATCTGGTCTGCCTGCTGGGTCCATCCGGCTGCGGCAAGACTACGACATTGCGCCTGATAGCCGGTTTTATTGAACCGAGCGCAGGTGAAATCCGCGTCGGTGAGAGACTTGTGTCCTCGCCGGCGAATACATTGCCGCCCGAACGCCGGAACATGTCGATGATCTTCCAGAGTTATGCGCTCTGGCCGCATATGACGGTTGAGGAGAATATCGTCTATGGCCTGAAGCTACGTAAGCTCGATCGGGCCACCATCGGCAAGAAGCTGGGCGCGATTTTGACCACCACGAAGCTCGCGCCGCTGGCGCAGCGTTATCCGGGCGAACTATCGGGCGGTCAGCAGCAGCGCGTAGCGCTGGCCCGGGCATTGATCGTGGAGCCGGAGACGCTGTTGCTCGACGAGCCGCTCTCCAATCTTGACGCCAATTTGCGCGAAGAGATGCGTTTCGAGGTTCGCCGCCTGCACGATGCCTATCGGTACACCACGGTCTATGTCACGCACGACCAGTCGGAGGCGATGACCACCGCCGATCTTATATGCGTCATGAACGCGGGGAAAATCGAGCAATCGGGCAGTCCGGAAGACATCTATGATCGCCCCCGGTCGGAATTTGTCGCCCGCTTTATCGGATCGAGCAACGTCATCAAGGGCAAAGGTCTCGATACTGCCCGGATCGATTTTGCGGGCACCCCGTTGCGTTGCAGCGGCGAGAAAATCAATTCGGGGGCGTCGACGCCGGTGTCTATCCGCCCGCATGACATCGCCATATCTGCTGCTCAACGGCAGGGTGAGAACATCGTGCCGGCGACCGTTGTGCGGCAGGTCTTTCTCGGTGGCAGCAGGGACTATATGGTTGAGGCAAAGGATGGCACACAACTGCGCGTGGTTACCGCCGCCGGCGCGAACATTCCACAAGGCAGCGCTGTCTGGCTGCACTTGCCGCCCGAACTTTGCCGCGCGCTGAGCGGATAACAATATCGCAGGGCGAAACGATAAGAACAGGGTATGGAGGATACGTCGATGAAGGGTTCAGCAATTTCTCGCCGTGACATGTTGGTTGGCTCGAGCGCACTTGCCGCGGGTGCTGTGTTTTCAACCAGGGTCATGTCTGCGGCGCCGCCGGCGACTGCGATCACACCGCAGCTGATCGAGGCGGCAAAAAAAGAGGGCAAGGTCGTCTGGTACACTTCGGTCGACCTGCCGCTCGCGGAAAAGATTGCCAAATCATTCGAGGCAAAATTCCCCGGTGTCGCCGTACGCGTCGAACGCACTGGTGCGGAGCGCGTGTTTCAGCGCATCGGCCAGGAGTACGGCAGCAATATCCACGCAGTTGACGTCGCAAACTCATCCGACGCCGCACATTTCATCGTCTGGAAAGGGCAGGGGCTTCTGGAAGCCTATGTGCCCGAGGATGTTGCCAAGGTCTATCCGGCCGACCACAAGGACCCCGACGGCATGTTTGCCAGCTTCCGGGTCTGGGTCTCGATCATCGCCTACAACACCAATCTGGTGAAAAAAGAAGACGCGCCCAAAAGTTTTGCCGATCTGCTCGATCCCAGATGGAAGGGCAAGATCGTCAAGGCACATCCGGGCTATAGCGGCACCATCATGACCGCGACTTACCAGATGCAGCGCGATCTCGGCTGGGGCTTCTTTGAGAAACTGGCCGCGCAGAACGTCATGCAGGTCCAGTCGTCGGCGGATCCGCCAAAGCGGCTGGCGCTCGGCGAGCGTGCAGTGATGGCTGACGGGAATGAATACAACATCTTCCAAATCGCAGAGAAAGACGGGCCTGTCGCGCCGGTTTATGCCACGGAGGGTTCACCGCTCATTGTCGGTCCCACCGGCATGTTCAAGGCAGCCCCCAATCCGAACGCCGCGCGTCTGTTCTGCAACTACAGTTTCACCGCTGAATGCCAGCAGCTGATCATTGATGTCGGGGGTCTGCGCTCTATGCACCCTGATACTAAGGAAAAGCCCGGACGCACGCCGTTCAAGCAGATCAAGGTCATGAAAGACGATCCCGCCGCCGTTGAGAAGATGAGCGACGAGATCAAGCAGCATTACGTCAAGATTTTCCACGTCTGAGCAACATCCGCGCCGTCCGGGCGCGGCGCATCAGTCTGCCGTGCCCGGAAATGGAATTAGTGGTGACATGACGATCGCCTTGCCCGCCCACGCCGAACGCCGCCGCTTCGGGATCGATATTTCGACGCCGGTCCTCTATGTGTTCGCAGCCATTCTCTGCGTGCTCATCATACTGCCGCTGTCGTGGTTGTTGCTGTACAGCCTGACCGATCCCAAGGGGGCTTTCACGCTTGGCAATTTCTACCGGCTGTTCACGGAATCCTCTTTCTATGATCCTCTCGTCACCACTTTCATCCTTGCCACGTCATCGGCCTTCATCTGCTGTGCGGTTGCGGCGCCGATGGGGTGGCTGGTGGCGCGTACCGACCTGCCATTTGCTCCTGTCATCCGCGCCCTTGTCACCGCGTCGTTCGTGACGCCGCCATTCTTGGGCGCCATCGCCTGGGAACTGCTCGCGGCTCCAAACAGTGGACTTTTGAACAAGATCGCCCGCGACTGGTTCGGCATGGCGCCGGACCAGCATCTGTTCAATATCTACACGCTGCCGGGGATCATCTTCGTCATCTCTTGTTACACGTTCCCTTACGTGTTCGTGCTGGTTGCCAATTCTCTCGACCGGACGCCGGGCGAGCTCGAAGATGCCTCATCGATCCTCGGTGGAGGACGCTGGTACACCGCCCGACGGGTCACCATTCCGCTGGTGTTGCCGGCCCTGCTTGCTGGGGCGCTGGTCGCCTTTCTGCAGGCAATGACGTTATTCGGCTCGCCGGCAATCTTGGCGCTGCCCGCCGGTTTTCACACGATGACGACGAAGATCTGGAGTCTGTTCCAGTTTCCGCCCAAGCCGGAACTTGCAGCTGCCGCTTCGTTGCCGCTGCTCGTGCTCACCGTCATTCTGCTGCGCGCCGAACACATGATTCTCGGGCGTCGCGGCTATTCTGTTGTGGGTGGAAAATACGGCGCGCCTCGGCTTATCCCTTTGCACCGCTGGCGCTGGCCCGCACTCGCGTTGTGCTTGTTTATTCTGCTTAACCCGGTGTTTCTCCCATACGCCGCTCTTTTCAACGCGGCCTTTTCGCCGGTGGCTTCCACGTTTCTCACCGTGCAGAATTTCACGCTGCACAATATCAATTTCGTGCTGTTCGAGCTGTCGGCCGCTTCGCTCGCCCTGAAGAATACGGTGATCCTGGGCACGGCAACTGCCACCATCGGAACTGCAATTGCGCTTGTCATCGCCTACGTGACGGCCCGACAGGCGGTTGCCGGCTGGCGTGTGCTTGGGTTTCTCGCCACTGCGCCCATCGCCATTCCCGGCATCGTGCTCGGTGTCGGTCTCTTTCTGAGCTACACGCGACCGCCTTTCGTCCTTTATGGCACGCTGTGGATCCTGCTGATCGCCTTTGTGACGATCGCGCTACCGTCTTCCTATCAGCAGCTTCAGGCTGCATTCCGCACCATTCATCCCGAGCTGGAAGATGCAAGCCGCATTCTCGGCGCCACACGCTTGCGTTCCCTGTGGGAGATTACGGCGCCGCTTCTGCGTACAGGAGTGATCGCGACCTGGTGCTTCATCTTCGTGGGTGTGATGCGGGAACTATCTGCAGCAATCATTCTATTCACGTCGGAAACCAAAGTGGTGTCGGTTCTGATTTATGATCTCAACGAAAGCGGCGATCTCGGCGCCATCGCGGTTATCGGCCTGGGTATGCTGTTGATCACGTTTGCTGTGGTGATCGCGGTGAACCGGATCCCCGGTTTCGGCAACGTGCGTTTCCGCACTTGATGTCAATGTCCACGAAGCTTCCTGCCATCTCGGTTGCCGAACAACTGGCGCAGCGCATTGCCGCGCAGCGTGCCGATCGGCTGCCGTCAGCCGTGCGGCAGAAATGCGAGGATCTGCTGATCGACGTGGCCGGCCTTTGCGTGACCGCCCGCAACGAGGATTACATCAAGGCCGCACTTGCCGGGTGCGACGATGAGGGTTCCTGCACCGCCATCGGCCATGCGCGTGCTTTCAGTGCCGCGAGCGCGGCCTTCATCAATGGCACCGCCGCGCATGGCGAGGACTTCGACGACACGTTCGAAGGCGGGCCCGTCCATGCCGGCGCAGTCATCGTGCCAGCGGTTCTGGCCGCTTGCGAACGGCACAGGCCGGAAGGCGTGGCCGCCATGCTCGGCGTTGCGATCGGCACGGAAGTCATGTGCCGCCTGAGCACCGTGGTGCCGAAGGCCGTGCACAAAGCCGGTTTCCATCCGACCGCCATTTTCGGCGTGATGGGGGCGGCCGCTGGTGTCGGCGCTGCACTTGGCCTCAGTGCCAAACAGATTGTCGATGCGCTTGGCATCGCAGCGAGTTTTGCGGGCGGCATCATTGAATATCTGGCCGAGGGCACGTGGACCAAGCGGTTGCATCCGGGCTGGGCTGCGCAGTCCGGCATTCGTGCGGCGCTTCTTGCGCGCGGCGGCTTCATCGGCCCGCGCACGGTGTTCGAAGGTGTGCATGGGCTATTCCATGGCTTTGCGCATACGACGCAAGGCGACTATGACGCGCTCATCGGCGGCTTTGGCGAACGCTGGGTGACCGAGACGCTTGCCTTCAAACCCTATCCTTGCGGAACCATGGCGCATCCTTACATCGATTGCGCCAAGCGGCTTGCCGCACGCGGCGTCAAGCCGGTCGACGTAAAAGAGCTGCTGTGCGAAGTCGCTGAAGGCACAGTGCATCGCTTATGGGAGCCGCTTGCCGACAAGCAGCGCCCGCCCAACGGATATGCAGCCAAGTTTTCGACGCCGTTTCTTCTTGCTACGGGCTTCGTTCGCGGCGGTGTTGGGCTCGACGCCTTTACTGAGCAAGCGGTGCGCGACAAAGACGTGCTCGCTCTCTCGTCGAAAGTACGTTACGTCATCGATCCCGATAATCCCTATCCCAACAACTTCACAGGCCACATCCGCGCCGTGCTCAATGATGGCCGCGTGATCGAGGAGCGGCAACCACATTTCCGGGGCGGTGCACACGAGCCCTTGACGCGCGCCGACATCGAGGAAAAGTTTATGCTCAACGTCCGTCACGGCGGTTGGGATGACAGGCGCGCCGCTGCTGCGCTCAAGCAGCTGGCGAAATTTTACGAAGGCAAAATCGATCTGGTATTCTTGCGGGGATAGTCACTGGTCATGGCTGAAAACAAGGAGCTCACCGGCAAGGTCGCAATCGTCACCGGTGCCGGGCGTAATATCGGGCGCGCAATCGCGCTTGCGCTCGCGCGGGCCGGCGCTTCGGTGATCGTCAATGTTCGCTCCAACCAGATTGAAGCCGAAGGTGTCGTGCGCGAGATCGAAGCGGGCGGCAGCAAGGCGGTCGCCGTTCTTGGCGATATCGGCGATGAAAAAACTGCCGGTGTGCTCGCCGAGACCGCGCTCAAGCGGTTCGGGCGCATCGATATTCTGGTCAACAACGCAGCGCTCCGGCGTGAAAAACCCATCGGCGATATGAGCTATGCCGAATGGCGCGAGGTGATGAATGTCATCCTCGATGGCACCTTTCGTTGCGTGCATTCCTGCCTGCCGGCGCTGAAGAAGAGTGGTGGCAGCATCATCAATATCGGCGGGATGAGCGCGCATATCGGATCAAAAGACCGTGCGCACGTGATAACCGCAAAGGCTGCGCTGGTCGGCTTCTCGCGCGCGCTTGCCCACGATCTTGCCGCCGACAAGATCACTGCCAATTGCGTGGTGCCGGGCGCGATCGATACGACACGGCCAGTCTCGTCGCAAAATCCAGCTCACCACCTCACTCACGGCACCATTACCGGCGAGCGGGGCAAAGCCGAAGATGTTGCGGCGATGGTGCGCTATTTGTGCGGTCCCGGCGGCCGGTACGTCACCGGCCAGACCATTCACGTGAGTGGCGGAGCCTATCTCGGCTCATAGCCGCCATGTCCCCGCCGCCATGTCGCGCATGGCGGCAGGGTGGTCGTACTTGCTCTTAAGTGCTAGTCCATAGCCCGACGGCTTCCGGTCACAACGAGGTTCCTATGTATTCCGAGCTGGGTCTCTACATCGACGGCAAATGGCTCAACGGCGAAGGTCGCAAGGGCGAGGACGTGATCAATCCTGCAACCGGCAAGACGCTTGCGCACCTGCCGCATGCGAGCAAGGCCGATCTCGATGCGGCGCTCGCCGCCGCCGAAAAAGGCTTCGCGGCGTGGAAGGCAACCTCCGCCTATGACCGCTCAAAGATCATGCGCAAGGCCGCCGACCTGCTGCGCGAGCGCTTCGATCACGTTTCCAAGGTGATGACCCAGGAACAGGGCAAGGTCTATGTTGAGTCGCGTGCGGAAGTCCTGACCAGTGCCGACATTATCGACTGGTATGCCGAGGAAGGCCGCCGCACCTATGGCCGTGTGATCCCGGGCCGCCAGAAGGGCGTCCGCCAGCTCGTTGTTCAGGAGCCTTGCGGCATCGTTGCGGCGTTCACGCCATGGAATTTCCCGACGCTGACGCCGGTACGTAAAATCGCCGGCGCGCTCGCGGCCGGCTGCTCGATCATCATCAAGGCGTCGGAGGAAACGCCGGGCGGCTGCGTTGAGCTGGTCAAATGCTTCGCCGACGCCGGCTTGCCGGCGGGCGTGCTCAATCTCGTCTTCGGCGTGCCGGCGGATGTGTCAGAGCACCTGATCCCGAAGAAGTCGGTCAAGAAGATCTCGTTCACCGGATCGGTCCCGGTCGGCAAGCATCTCGCCGGCCTCGCGGCCAAGGGCATGAAGAAAGCAACCATGGAGCTTGGCGGGCACTCACCGGTCGTCGTGTTCGACGATGCCGACCCCGAGAAGACCGCCGACACCATCGCGGCATTCAAGTATCGCAATGCCGGTCAGGTCTGCATCTCGCCGACGCGCTTCTACGTGCAGGAAAAAAACTACAGCAAGTTCGTGGCGCGCTTCACCGAATATGCCAAGGGCTTGAAACTTGGTGACGGCATGGAGAAGGGCATCACCCTGGGCCCGCTTGCCAATCCGCGCCGGCTCGACGCCATGGAGAGCTTCGTCAACGACGCCAAGGACCGCGGCGGCAAGGTCGTCACCGGCGGCTCGCGCCACGGTAACCAGGGCTTCTTCTATGAACCGACGGTGATTACCGACGTGCCCGACGATTCCAAGATTATGACTGAGGAACCATTCGGGCCGGTCGCGCCGATCGTGCCGTTCAAGACCTTCGACGAAGTGGTCGAGCGTGCCAATTCGCTTCAGTTCGGTCTCGCAGCCTATGCCTTCACCACGTCGGACAAGAACGCGTCGGCAATCAGTGACGCTCTGCAGTCCGGGATGGTGGGCATCAACAGCGTTGCCATCTCGACGCCTGAGACGCCGTTCGGCGGCGTCAAGGAATCGGGTTATGGCTCCGAGGGCGGCATTGAAGGCCTGCAGGCTTACATGAACGTCAAGTTCATTTCGCAGGCGTAAGATTTATTTCTGTCGTCGCCGTCAAGGCGGGGGCCCAGACGCCGCGGATCATCGGGCTGCGCTTCGCGCGGACCCGTTGGTTCGCCGGGATGACAGTTTAGGTTATTTCCCCGTCAATCCCCGCTGACACGCTTCCCACACCTTCGCGGGCGTAGCCGGCATTTCCATGTGATCGGCGGCGCCGTTCGGGATTGCATTTGAAATCGCATTCATTACCGCGGCGATCGCAGCCGTCGTTCCGGCTTCGCCGGTGCCCTTCACGCCGAGCGGGTTGCTCGTCGCGGGGATCGAATGCACCGCCTCGCGTAGTTCGGCCGGCATATGGTGGGCGCGCGGCATGCCGTAGTCCATAAACGAGCCTGCCACCAATTGACCGCTTCCGGAATCGTAAACCGCGTTTTCCGTCAGCGCCTGACCGAGGCCGTTCGCGATTGAGCCCTGCACCTGTCCTTCCACGATCATTGCATCGAGGATGACGCCCGGGTCATCAACCGCGGTATAGGTCACCAGGTCGACTGCGCCGGTCTCGGGATCGATCTCCACCTCGGCGATATGACAACCGTTCGGGAATGTCAGCGGCGTCTCGGTCTTTTCCTTGGTGTCGAGACTCTCGCCAATCTCTTTCGCGCGCTTCGCGGTATCGAACAGCGAGATCTTGCGGTCGGTGCCGACGACCTCGAAATTTCCATTGCGATACTGGATATCGGCCTCGGACGCTTCCAGGAGCGCTGAGGCCACTTTCTTGCCCTTCGTCAGCATGACATCTGCCGTATGCACGATCGCACTGCCGGCACACATCGCAGAGCGCGAACCGACGGAGGCGAAACCGGTGATTCCCAGCGCGGTGTCACCGTGACGGTGCTGAATCTTGGCAGCGTCGATGCCGAGCTTGTTGGCGAGCAGACGCGGAAAAACGGTGGCGTGACCCTGGCCGGTCGACTGCACATTGCAGCCAAGAACGAGCTGGTCGCCGCCAGGAAACGAAACGGAAGCCTGCTCCATCGGCAATGCGCCGGCGTGCTCCAGCATGCAGGAGACACCGATGCCGCGCAGCTTTTTGCGTTTCGATGACTCGCGCCGGCGCTTGTTGAAATTGTCGAAGTCGGCGAGCTCCAGCGCCCGGTCGACAATGGCCGGGAAATCGCCGCTGTCATACGTATTGATCGGCGTCTTGAACGGCATCGCCGACGGGGGAATGAGGTTTTTCTTGCGCAACCGCACGGGATCGATGCCGGTGATCCGCGCCGCCTCCTCCACCACGCGCTCAAGTACGTAGTTCGCTTCGGGCCGACCGGCGCCGCGATAGGGTCCGATCGGAATGGTGTTGCTGAAGTAGCAAGCGACCGAAGCCTCCACCTTCGGAATCCGGTACATGCCGGGCAGGCAGCGAGCGAAATTGTTGGTGTTAATTCCCACGCCCGCGGTGCTCACATAGGCGCCCTGGTTGCACAGGTGCCGTACCCGCAGCGCCAGAAATTTCCCCTTTTCGTCGATCGCGAGCTCGGCCTCGGTGACCGTGTCGCGCGCCTGCGTGTCGGTGACGAAGGCTTCTGATCGCGTCGATTGCCATTGCACCGGACGGCCGAGCTGGCGCGCCGCAACCAGCAGTGCCGGATATTCCGGGTAGGGCGGTGTCTTCATGCCGAAGGCGCCGCCGACGTCCTGGGTAATTACGCGCAGCTTTTCGTTCGGTACGCCCATAACGGCGGCACTCAGGTTGCGCAGCGAGTCAGCGCTCTGCGAACAGACGTAGAGCGTGTAGCCGTCATTGGCCTTGTCGTAGACGCCGGTTGCGCCGCGGGTTTCCATGGACGCGACCACCATGCGTTGGTTGGTCACGCTTACCTTCGCCACATGCGGCGCCTTGGCGATGATCTCGGCGACCTCGCGTTCGTTCTGTTCGTCGGGCACGGGACCCGGCCAGTCCACGCAGAGATTTCCGGATGCTTCCGGATAGAGTTGCGTGCCGCCTTTCATGGCGTCGCGCAGGTCGACCACCGCCGGCAATTCCTCGTATTCAACTCGCACCAGGTCGGCTGCATCTTGCGCGGCCGCTGTCGTCTCGGCGACCACCATCGCCACCGGATCGCCGACATGCATCACCTTTTCGCCTGCGAGCGATGGCCGGAACGGCATGATCATCTTGGCGCCACCGCGGCCCGGAACCGGCGGATGGCGCGACACGCTCCCGACGTTCGCCGCCTTCATGTCTTCGGCTGTGAGCACGGCCAGCACTTTCTTGGCCCTGCGCGCCTCCTCGGTATTGACCGACGTGATGCGGGCGTGCGCATGCGGCGATCGCACGAATGCGGCATAGGCTGTGTCGGGAAGGCGCGGATCGTCCATAAAACGGCCGGTGCCCCGGACGAGCGCGTCATCCTCGATGCGCGGCGTGTGCTTCGTGCTGGTGAAACTGGTTGTCATGAAAGGTCCGGGAATGCGCTTGAGGAACCCCTTTTATAGCTCAAACAACCGAGGGCGACAGGGGCTTGCGTCCGCACGCCGGGTGCGGCACTCAGGCGTCCTTTCCTTACGCCGCATGGCGTTTTTCGGGTGGTGAAATGAGCAAAGTGAGAACGATCGATACTCATGCGCATGTGTTGACCGAAGAAACCGCCGCGTTGCTGCGCAAGGAAGCACCCAAGGTGCCGGTGACCATCAACCCGATCGACGCGGCTTCGGCGACGCTCGAAGTCGGCGGCGTGGCCTACAGGCCCTATCCGCGCGGCGGCTTCGATGTTGCACACCGCTTGCGGGACATGGACGAGGCCGGTGTGGACGTGCAAGTCCTCTCGGCAACACCCCAGACCTATCTCTATGGCCAGGAGGCTGCGCTTGGCGCTGCGACCTCTGCAATCCAGAACGACCAGATCGCGAAACTGGTCAAAGAGAATCCACAACGATTCATGGGCATCGCGACACTGCCGATGCAGGCGCCGGAAAAGGCCGCCGACGAACTCAGGCGCGCGATGACCAAACTCGGACTGCGCGGCACGATGTTCGCGTCCAATATCATGGGCAAGAACCTCGACGATCCGAGCTTCGAGCCGCTTTGGGCAACCGCTGAGGAACTGGGGGCCTTCGTCTTTATTCACCCGAACAATATCGCCGGCGCCGACCGGATGAAGTCCTATTACCTCAATAATCTGATCGGCAACCCGCTCGACACAACGATCGGCGCGGCCTGCCTCTATTTTGGCGGCGTGCTCGACCGTTATCCCAAATTGACGGTGGTGCTCGCCCATGGCGGCGGCTTCACCCCATATCAGGCGGCGCGCTGGGAGCATGGGTGGCAAGTGCGGCCTGAACCAAAGAAAAACATCTCCAAGCAGCCGATGAACATCGCAAAACATTTTTACTACGACACGATCCTCCACTCGGCACCGGTCCTGGAATTCATGATCGGCCATGTTGGCGCCGATCGCGTCATGCTCGGCAGCGACTATCCCTATGACATGGGCATGATGGACTGTGTGAAACACGTGCGCTCCCTGAAGATTTCCGATGCCGACAAGGCAACAATTTTGAGCACAGGCGCCGAGGCCTTGCTGGGGAATCCATGAACGTTCAAGCCGCCAAAGCCACCCGAATTCCAACGACAGCTGTCACAAGCCTGATCGTCGACGCGATGAGCAAGGCCGGCGTGTCGACGGATGACGCGGGAAAAATTGCGGGGCTCATGCTTGAGGCAGATCTCATCGGCGCCGATGCGCATGGCGTGTTCCGCCTGATGCAATATGTTCAGCGTCTGAAGCTCGGTTCGACCAATCCCCGGCCCAACATCACGGTCAACCGCACAGCGCCGGCGACCGCGCTCGTCGACGGCGACAATGGCATGGGCCATTTAGTGGTGGCCCGTGCGGCGGAAACCGCGATTGAGCTCGCTCGCGAATGCGGCGTTGCCTGGGTCGGGTGCCGCATGTCCGGCCACGCCGGCGCGGCGGGGGTTTATGCCGCATTGCCGTTGAAGGCCGACATGGTGGGTCTCTATTCGGCGGTGGCGAATGCCAACCATATGCCGCTTGCTGGCGGTGCCGAGCCGGTGCTCGGCACCAATCCGCTGGCGATCGCCATTCCCGCCGGCAAGGAAGCGCCGGTGGTGCTCGATATCGCCACCTCGATCGTGTCCTACGGCACTATCAAGAACCACCGCTTGCAAAACAAACCTTTGCAAGACGACTGGATGATCGATCCTGCAACCGGCGAAGCCGTCATCGATCCGCACAAAAGTGCGGAGGCGCTGCTGCTGCCGATGGCAGGTTACAAGGGGGCAGGGCTCGCGCTGATGCTTGGCCTTCTTGCGGGGACGCTCAATGGTGCGCTGTTTGGTCGCGACTGCGTGGATTTCAACGCCGAACCGGCCAAGATTACCAATACCGGGCAGTTCGTGGTCGCGCTCGACCCGGCCCGTTTCCAGCCGCTCGACCAATTCAAGGCCGAGGTGGATCGGCATATCCGCGAACTACGCAACACAAAAGCACTACCCGGCCAAAGCGTTCGTCTGCCGGGCGAGCAGCGTGCACAGCGCCGCGCCGACCGTCATCACAATGGGCTACCGCTGGGCTCAGAACTATTGGCGCAGCTGGACAAACTCGCGGCAGAGCTGGCGATAACGCCACTGCGTGAACGCAGTTAGGGCAGTCAGATCACATAACCGCCTTCTTTTGGTCGCAGGGGAACAAATCGATGAAGCGCCGATTATTGCGCGGCCCGCTCCCGGTCAATGTATGGCTGTCGATGCGCCATTTGTGTAAATCGATTGTCGAATCAATTCGATGAAGCTGATCGAAAAAAAAGAGTTGGCACCGTGGGTCAAAAGAAAGTTGGCCCGTCTCAGCGTTCTTTTGGTGTTCGGTGCCGCATTGTCGGCAATTCCCTTACTCAGTGTCTCGAGCGAAAATACCTTTGATCGCATTCAGGCCGGCGAGTGGGTGACGGCTTCGATGTATTGGGAAGACAAGCTGGTTTCGACCGGCAAGAGCTTCAATCCGATCGGATGGCACGCCGCCCATAAGACGTTGCCGATTGGAACATTGATCCGCGTGTCGAATCCCAAGAACCATCGCTCGATCAACGTGACGATCAACGATCGCGGGCCGTTTGTAGCGAACCGGGACCTGGATCTCAGCCTTGGTGCTGGCACATTGTTGGGGCTTCAAGGACTGGGTACCGTCTACATGGAAGTTCTCTCGATCCCGCCCATAAAGAACATGCGACGGCCGGTGGTGGAGAGCTTGTTTACGGTGAGTGATGCCAACGCCAACTGCGTGGGTGGCGTCGCCGCCTGCTAGGCCATTCCGCGCTCGGCGCCCGGGACTGGCGGCTCAAACGGCAACGAAAACGGCTGCCTTTATAGTTAACTCGTCGTTAACCTAAAAAGGTAAACGGCGTTTAAGGATTACCACCGATTTGTTAACCTTTAGAAGTGAGGGGCGGGGTGAAAGATTGCGCTCGGTGCGGCTCTTGAGTTGCGCCCATCGCCTGCCGATCGGCCTGGCGCGCAATCGCAAAGTCCCGCCGCACCGCATCCAGTCCTGTCCCGGCTCGTCAGCCCGCGAAGGATCAAGCGTGGGAGCGTGGTGCTGTGCTCTGGAAGAGGGAGCGGTTCGGTGACGGCAGGCATCTTGCTCAGTAGCCAAACGCGCGGCGATTGGATCGAACTCAGCGCGGCCGGCTCGTGGACCGCCGAATATGCCAGCGCGATCGAACCGCAGGTCGATGCCGTCACACAAACCGTCACGGCACGCAGCATCGCGATCAATATCACCCGCATCGACTATCTCGACACTTACGGCGCGTGGCTTCTTGAGCGTACGCTGAGAAACTGGACGAACCAGGGGCGTGAAGCGCGTCTTGTCGGATTGCGCGAGGATTACCGCGGTCTTTTCGAGAAGGTTCACGCCGGAACACAGACGCTGTCGCCGCCGCCGCCCAAGCGCAACAGCATCATTGCGACGCTGGAAAGCGTCGGCATGACGATGGCGGCGGTTGGCGCCGATCTCGTCCTGTTGGCGCAGATGATCGGCTCGCTGATCATCGCACTCAAGCGCGTGATCCTACGGCCGACAACGTTTCGCTTCACGTCGATGATCCACCAGCTCGAGCGCGTTGGCTGGCGAGCGGTGCCGATCGTCCTCCTGATCACGGTATTGATCGGCGCCATTCTCGCGCAGCAAGGCATTTTCCATTTCCGCAAGTTTGGGGCGGACATCTTTGTCATCGACATGGTCGGTGTGCTCGTGCTCCGCGAAATAGGCGTGCTGATCGTGTGCATCATGGTGGCGGGCCGGTCCGGCAGCTCGTACACGGCCGAGCTCGGCGCGATGCGGATGCGGGAGGAAGTTGATGCCCTGCGCACGATGGGTTTCGATCCGATCGAGGTCCTGGTTCTGCCGCGTATTCTGGCGCTGATCATCGCGGTGCCGGCTCTCACATTCCTCGGCTCCATGGCGGCACTCTATGGCGGCGGGCTGGTGTCCTGGCTTTACGGGGGCATCCAGCCGGAGGTCTTTTTGACGCGCCTGCGCGCGGCGGTCACGACCACCACATTTGAGGTAGGAATGATCAAGGCGCCATTTATGGCGCTGGTCATCGGCGTTGTGGCCTGCGTCGAGGGGCTGCAGGTTCAGGGAAGCGCCGAGTCGCTCGGCGAGAAGACCACCAACTCGGTGGTCAAATCCATCTTCCTGGTTATCGTGCTCGACGGTGTGTTCGCCATGTTCTTCGCATCAATCGGAATGTGAAATGGCCGACGAATCCATCATCGAGGTGCGCGACCTTGTCGTTGAGCTCAAAGGGAATCGGGTTCTCAATGGCGTCACGCTTGATGTCTATCGCGGAGAAATCCTGGGCTTCGTTGGCGCTTCGGGCGCGGGCAAGTCGGTTCTCACGCGCACGATCCTTGGCCTGTTGCCGAAGCAACAAGGACGGATCGACGTCTTTGGCGTCAATCTCGACGAAGCCGGCGAGATGCAGCGCCAGGAGATAGAGCGGCGCTGGGGCATCCTGTTCCAGCAAGGCGCGTTGTTTTCCTCTCTGACGGTCGGCGAGAACGTCGAATTTCCCATCCGCGAATATCTCGATATCTCGGACCGCCTGATGACCGAAATCGCCATCACCAAGCTGGAAATGGTCGGTCTCAAGCCGGACGTATACAGGAAGTTCCCCTCGGAACTTTCGGGCGGCATGATCAAGCGCGTCGCGCTCGCGCGCGCCTTAGCGCTTGATCCTGAAATCCTTTTTCTGGACGAGCCAACCTCGGGTCTTGACCCGATCAGCGCAGGCGATTTCGACCAGCTAATCCTGACTTTGCAGCAGACTTCGTCGATGGCGGTTTTTATGGTAACCCATGACCTCGACAGCTTGCACACGATCTGCGACAGAATCGCCGTTCTCGGCGACGGAAAAATCATTGAGGCCGGCACCATGGATACGATGCTGGCGTCACAGCATCCATGGATGCGGGCCTATTTCCACGGTGTGCGCGCCCGGACAGGCCTGCTAGCTGCGGCGAGAAACTAACGGAGTGGGGTGATGGAGCGAAAAGCGCACTACGCACTGATCGGGTTGTTCACGTTTGCCGTGGTGGCGGGCGCGTTCGGCTTTATCTTCTGGCTGCATCACTCCTCGGGCAAGAAACAGGCCGTTTCCTATCGTGTCATTTTCGACAGTTCGGTATCGGGACTGCAGGTCGGCGGCAATGTGCTGTTCAACGGCATTCGCGTCGGTGAGGTCACCAATCTGCGCCTCGATCCCGACAACCCGCGCCAGGTCATCGCCCTGCTCGCGGTCAACAAGGCAACACCGATCCGCTCCGACACGCGTGTGGGTCTTGAATTTGCCGGCCTGACCGGCGTCGCCGCGGTGTCGCTCAAGGGCGTCTCGGCAAACACGCCTCTGATTGAACGGGAAGAGGGCGAGCCGCCGACCTTGCGGTCCGACCCGAGCGCCAGCCAGGACATGATGCAGGCGGCGCGCGAGGTGCTCAACAAGGCGGAGGAAGTGATCACCGCCAATCAGGAGGCGCTACACCAGGCGATTGCAGACATTGCCACATTCAGCGCATCGCTTGCGCGGAACACCGACAATGTCGATTCGATCATGAAAGATGCCAAAGACACGATGAGCAACGCCAAGGATGCAACGGCCTCGGCGCGCATGCTTATGGACAATCTCGATAAGCGCACCGACGAGATCACGATTGGCGTCAACAGGATGACTGCGACCGCGACGCGCCAGATCGACATCGCCGGGAAAGCGATCACCGATCTTGCGCACAATCCGCAGCGATTTTTGTTCGGGGGCAGCAGCAGCAGTACCAGTACCAGTACCAGTACCAGTAGCCCCACCGAGGCTACGCCGGCGCCTCCGGCGGCCCGCACTCCGGCGCGCACATCGGCGCCTGCTCCGGCGCGTGCTTCGACACCTGCGCCGCCGCGCAGGCAGTCGCAGCAGCAATAACCCCGTCAGGCCGCCGCGCGTACTTCGTCGGGATCGAGTGGTAACTTTACCGGCTGCTTGCGCCTGGCCGAGAGGTCGAGCGCTTTGGTCAGCATCAGGTTCCGATGGGCCTCTTCGACTGTCGCGGCTGCCGTTGGCAAGCCGAGCGCGACGCGGTTGAGCCACGAGTCGGTTTCCTCGGCCATCGGCCCGCGCAGTTCACCGAGCGCCATGTCGCCTGGCGGATAGCTGCCCATGAAATCGACCAGCCGGGTGGCATCGGGATTGTAACCCTCTGACTGCGGCTTTGAGACCGCAAGCACGATGTCGCGGTGCGTATCATCGATGGTGAGCACGCCGGTGGTGCCGATAATCCCGACTTCGAGCGAATACACCGCGGCTGGCCATGTTACTGGCAGCGCCCAGGACATGTTGAGATGATAAATGGTGCCGTCGGAAAAATTGATCATCCCGGCCGTGCCGTCGATGCCTTTGTAGGAGGGGCCCAGCACCCTGTCGACCGAACGCGCATAGCATTCGACCGCCGTCTTTCCTTCCAGGCACCACATGCAAATATCGAGCGCGTGCGTGCCGGAAATGACCATCGGAGAAATGCTCGCGGGATCGTCGGTGCGCTTGTAGTTGTCGATCGCGACCAGACGATTCATGAATGCGCGCGAGGTCACCATCGTAACGTCGCCGAGCGCACCGGTGCGGCATTTCTCCTTCGCCGCCAGCCAGCGGCGGCGGAAGCGTTGCGTGTAGCCAACCACGGCATCGAGCTTCGCCGCCTTGATTGCCTTCAGTACGCGTTCGGATTCGGCAAGATTGGTTGCGAGTGGCTTCTCGATCAGCATCGGAATGCCACGCTCGACGGCAGCCATGATCGGATCAACGTGCAAATGCTCGTCGGTGCAGATGATCGCAGCCGTGACTTCCGGCCGCTTGAGCAGCTCGATATGGCTTTGCGTCACAAAATCCGCGCTGATCTTCGGACCCACTTCTCCCGCGCGGTTCGGGTTTTTTTCGGCGAGCCCGATCCACTGGACAGCCGGATGGCGCGCCGCCACCTCGCCACGGAACAATCCGACGCGGCCGCCGCCGATGATCGCAAGGCCGATTCCCTTGGCCGAGGCCTTCATTGGTTCACCCCCGCACGGACTTTCTGTTTGAATTCAGCAATGGCCGAAATCGTTTGATTGGAAAGCGGCAGATCCACCGGCTCATTTCGATCGGCGGACAGGTCTGCGGCACTGTAGGTCTCCATCACACGTCGCGCGCTTTCCGGCGTTACCATCACCGGAGTGTTACGGATGCAGGCCTCCAGGAAATGGATGGTTTCAGGGCCCATGCCGCCAGCGAAGACATTGTCGACCCACTCACCCGGCATGGTGGACATCGGAAACTCCTGGCCGCGCTTCTCGGTATTGAGCCAGTTGTCGCGTTGGGTGTCATCGAGAAACAGTGAGCCGTCGGTGCCGGTGATCTCGATCCAGGTCGCGCAATAATTCGGGTAGCTCGGCGGCAGATTCCAGCCGCCGCCGATCATCACCGCCACACCATTGTCCATCGTCACAGTGGTAAACATCACGTCGTGAGAGCCATTGATGGGCTCCATGTAACCATAGGCGCCCTGCGAGTAGACGCGGACGGGCTTTGCCGGCTCCAGAAGCCAGAGCACAAAATCGAGGTCGTGCGTTGACTCCATGACGACCGGAGAAAGCCGCACGCGGCTGGCGATCTTTTTGCCCAGGCTGCGCGAGAGGTGGCGACTCACCAATACAGACACGACCTTGCCGAGTGTGCCGTCAACGATCTTTTTCTTGGCGTAGGCAATTTTCGGGTTGAATCGCTGCGAGTAACCGATGGTGAATTTCAGATTGTTGCGCTTGGCGAGCAGGATGAGTTCGTCCGCTTCCCATAACTCCAGCGCGATCGGCTTTTCCAGCATCACATTCTTGCCGGACTTGAGGCAGTCGCGGCAGATCGGATAGTGGTTGGATTCCGGAGTGGTCGATATGTAGACCACTGAGATGTCCGGATTCTTGATGATGTCGTTGTAGTCGAGGGTCGCGGTGGCAGGCTTGTAAAGCGCTTTCACCTCGGCCAGGCGATCTGGCTTGATGTCGCACAGGTGCAATTTGTCCACCAGTGCCGTACGCGAAAGGGTATCCGCCCGTGTACCCCCGACCCACCCCACGCCAATGACCGCAGCTTCAACCGTTTTCACCGGACTTCTTCCCTTCAGTTTCTTGAGATGTTGCGGCCTGCCGGCCGCGCGGCGGCACACTAGCCCACGTGCAAAATAACCGGAAGAGCAGGCTTTTTCAGCGCGCGAAAGCGGTCTTGCCGATGCCAAACACCTGCGCCGCGAATTGCGGATAGACCTCCGCCAATTGTGGCGCGACCACCTCCCGCATGAGCTTGAGTGTCTCGGGCGAGGGCGCCCGGGTTTGCGGCACACTCGCCGGCATCTCGAAATCGAATCCCGTGTTCTCGACAATCTCGTCGACTGTGTGGCCCGGATGCACGCTTGCCAGGGCGAAATGGCCGTGCACAAAACTGAACAGGCAGCGATTTGTCACAAGCGCAACAGGTCCCCCTGGGCGATAGATGTTGGCGTCGCTTGTGCCGGGCGCACTGATGAAATCGACCTTGGGTACAAGAGTGCGCCGCGAATGCTCGGTGCGGAAAAGGATCACCTTCGGTACCACGTAGTAGAGATAAGCGGAGCCAAATGAACCCGGAAAGCGCACTGTTGGATGGCCATAGTCGCCGGTGCTCACAAGGTTGACGTTGCCCTCACCATCGATTTGTCCGCCCGAGAGAAAGAACACGTCGATGCGCCCCTGGCCCGCGCAATCGAACAGTTCACGCGCTCCATCGGTGAAGAAATTGTGCTTGCGGCTTTGCAACAATGAAACATAAGGCCGTCCTTTGCCGCGTTCGCGCGCGATCAGCGCGGCAGTCGCCGGAATGGGTGAGGCATTGCCGACTGCAACGTGGCGTACGTCACCGATGAGGCGCGCGATCACGTCGGCGAGAAGCTCCTCGTCGCGAAATTCGTGTGCAGTCACGCGCGGGCTTTCCCTTGTCATGTTAGGGTGGCCGGGAAACGCGCCGGCTATGCAGCGCGTTTCTCATACACATACTTGTCCAGATACTCGGCGAAACCCTCCTCCGTCGCCGCCATGCTGGCGTATTCGGCAAGATGATCGGCGTCAGACGGATAAAAATCCGGCAACCCGAGCGGCCATGCGCCGCGCTCGGCGATTGCGATCGTTTCGACGTAGAAGCCCGGCAAGGTGCCGGCAGCAAGCATCGGATCATCCAGCAGATTGCCGTCGTGAATTTTTTCGACGGTCGCGATGGTCTTGTGCGCCGCATGGGCCATTGTGGCCAATTCGCGTTGTCGTCCGATCCAGACATTGCCGAAACGATCCGCCATCGGCGCATGGATAAGCGCCACGTCCGGCTTGATCGCGGGCAACAGCACAATTGGGCCGTCGTTTGCGAACGGACTGTCGATCACTTTCCAGTCGTCACGATGTTTCAGGACATCCGAGCCGATAAGCCCGCGCAGCGGCATGAATGGCACGCCTTTTTCAGATGCCTGCAGCGCCGCATGCAGCGCCGGGCAGGTGGCGTCCTTCATTTTGATCGCGCCCGATTTGATGGAGGCCGTGAAGCGCGGCGCCGGACCAAACTCACCGAGGCTCACCGCGCTCGTTTCAAGCGTTTCGACACAGCCGGCGCCGATCAGCAAATCAGCCTGCAGGCTCGAGGTTGGCAGTGCCACGAGGTGTATGCGTTTCACACCACGCCGTATGAGCGCGCGGGTCGCCGCCATCGGCACGCCCGAAACCTCGCGCGGCACCACCAACAAGCAGCCGTCGCCAACCGGCGCGAGTAACTCATCGAGTGATTTCGCCGGCTGAAACATCGCGGCCTGCAAGGTTACGCGGCATTGATGCCGATAACCTTTTTCCCATTGTTGCCCTTGCAACGTCCACTGGATTTTGCGACTTGGATTGGATGCTTACCAACCTGCAGGACAAGCTGCGTTCCCGGCGCTTTGTAATCACTGCGGAAGTGACGCCGCCGGTATCGGCTGATCGTGCCGAACTGCTGGCTAAAGCGCTTCCACTGCGGGGGCTGGCCGATGCCGTCAACATCACCGACGGTGCGGGCGCACGGCCCCATCTCGGTGCGGTTACGTCGGCCGCGATTCTTGTGGAGCAGGGCATCGAGCCGATACTTCAATTCACCTGCCGCGATCGCAATCGCATTGCCTTGCAGAGCGAATTGTTGAGCGCAGCAGCCTCCGGCATACACAATCTGCTGATGCTGCGCGGTGACGATCCGAGTGCCGGAGACCAGCCGGATGCCGTGCCCGTGTTCGATCTCGACCCGCGTTCGCTGCTCGAGACCGCGCGGCGGCTTCGCGACAACGGCGAATTGCCGACGGGCCGGAAGATCACCGGTCGCGCCGATTTCTTCCTCGGCAGCGCCGACAATCCAGTCGATCCGCCCCCAGGCTGGCGCCCGACCGGATTGCAAGCCAAGGTCGTGGCCGGCGCGCAATTCGTGCAGACTCAATTTTGCATGGATGCCGGCGTGGTGCGTCGATATATGGCGCGTCTCGCCGAACTCGGCATAACCGACGAACTGTCGATCCTGATCGGCATTGTGCCACTTCGCTCCGCCAAGTCGGCACGCTGGATCAAGGAAAAACTGTTTGGCGCCGTCATTCCCGACGCGCTGATTGATCGCATGGAGCGCGCAAGCGATCCGGCAGCTGAAGGCCGTCGCATTTGCATCGATATGGTCCGTGAGTTGGCGGACGTGCCGTCAGTAGCCGGTGTCCACATCATGGCGCCCGGCAACGATGCGGCCGTCCCCGAGATCATCAAGGCGGCGCGAGACAGCGTCTCCCGTCTCGCGCCGGCCTGATTGGTCAGCTCAGCGCCGATTTCACCCGATCCGGCGAGAACGGCACGCGGCGGATGCGCACGCCGGTCGCATCGAAGATGGCGTTGGCGATAGCGGCCGCCACCGGCCGGATTGAGGGCTCACCGGCACCGCTGGGCGCGATGTCCGGATAATTGATCAGGACCACGTTCACCTCGCCCGGCGTCTCCGTGATGTCGAGGATCGGGTAGGTAAGCCAGTCCACGCTGGTAACCGCCTTCCGGTCGAAGGTGACTTCTTCCCACAGAGTACGACTGACGCCCTGGACGATGTTGCCCTCGATACATTTCACCAATCCGTCTGGATTGATGATCTGTCCGCAATCGTGCGCCACAGTGAATTTGCGCGCCCAGATCTTTCCGGTCGAGCGGTCGATATCCACTTCGGCGACGATGGCAACCCGCGTCCCGTTGCGTTGCGAGTAGGCGAGGCCACGGCCCGACACCTTGTTTCCGGTCTGATCGCGGCGCGGCGAGGGCCGCGATTGCCATCCGGATTTTTCGGCAACCGCCTTGAGCAATGCAATGTCGCGCGGTTCCTTGACATGGCGCAGCCGGAATTCGATCGGGTCGACATTGAGGGCAGCAGCCACCTCGTCAATGAACGACTCGCTGGCGAAGTGAATCTGCGGTCCGACCGGATCGCGCAAATGAGAAGTACGCAACGGCGATGAACGGTCGAGCAGTGGCGGGATTGTTTCCCACCCGGCCCGTTTGTTGTCGAAGGCGTAGGATTCCGCCGGGATGCCGAAGCCGTCACCCGATTTGAGATCGCCGCCGCGCGCCTGCCCGGCGAGCGTGTCGAACGGCTTGCTGCCGTTTGTGTCGACGTCGACGCGGGAGAATGCCTTGCTCATGAACTCGTAGGCGGTGACCTTGCCCGACGCGTCGATTGCGGCGCGCACCTTGTGCACGGAGGCCGGGCCTTTCGGATCCCAGCCGGTGCCCTGGTCGCGCATATATTGCAGACGTACCGGCTTTCCGACGCTTTTCGCGAGTATGGCGGCGTCCATGGCACAGTCGTCGGCATCGTTGCGGCCGTAGGAGCCGGGTCCCGTCTTCCAGATCACGTGAACACTTTCGGGCGGCACACCGAGCGTCGATGCGACGCCTTGTTGCACGAAGTGCGATTTTTGCGTGCCCGACCAGCACGTGATCTGGCCATCCTTGATTTCAACCAGAGCGCAGGCCGGCCCCATACTCGCGTGCGACTGGAATGGCCATTCGTATTCGGCTTCGATCACCTTCGCGGCGCTCTTGAAAGCCTCATCGACATTGCCGTTTTCTTTTTCGATGTTGCGCTTGCGTACGCTGGCCTTGCGGATGTGGTCATAAAGCGAGGCTTGATCGGGGAACGGTGGGTCAACCTGCGACCATTCAATCTTGAGCTGTTGGGCCGCCTGGATCGCATCCCATTCCTTGTCCGCGATCACGCCGAGGAAGCCTTTGTCCCAGACCGCTTTGGCGCCAGGAATGTCCTTGATAGAGCTTTCATCCACTTTCGTCGGCACGGCCCCCGCGACGGCCGGACGGATCATCCGTCCATGCACCATGCCGGGCACCTTGATGTCGGTGACGAAGTTCTCCCGCGCGAAGACTTTTGGCGCCACATCTTCGCGCTTGATCGGCTGGCCGACGATCTTGTGCTCGCTCGGTTTCTTTGGCTGAGCCTTGCCGGGCGCGTAAAGCGCGTTGCCGTATTGCTTGTTCCAGTCGAGCTGGATGTTGAAATACTTGCCTCCGATCATTTGCGCGTAGGAAATGCGTTTCGACTTGTCGTCGCTTGCGCTCACCACGCCGTCAGTGACAGTGAGTTTATCGGCGGGCACAGACAACAGGCCTGCGGCCATCTCGACCAGTACGCGGCGGGCTTCCGCTGCCGCCATGCGCATTTGTTTGCCGCCCATCTGGATTCCGGTCGAACCGGACGCGCCGCCCTGGTTCACCGAATTTCCGGTATCGCCCATGTAGACCGTGACGCTCTTGAAAGGAACGTCGAGCTCCTCGGCGACGATCTGTCCGATCGCGACAAAGAGGCCGTGGCCCATATCCATCTTGCCGAAGAAGGCGGAAACCGTGCCGTCGGCATTGACCGCGATGTATGACGACAATTGATCCGGCGTCAGGGCCGGCTTGGCGCCCTGCGCGAAGGCCGCCTGGATCGACAATAAAGTGTCGATCGACACAGCACTGCCAACAGAAACCACCAATGCGCCACCGCCGAGCAAAATCGACCGGCGGGTGAAAGCGGAGGCTTGTTCGAATTTTGTCATGACACCCTCCCTCAACCCATCATCGTCGCGGCGCGCTTGACCGCTTTGAGAATACTGATGTGCGTTCCGCAGCGGCACTTCAAACCTGAGAGCGCGTCTTTGATTTCGGCCTCGCTCGGGTTCTTTTTGTCGCGCAGGAATGCTGCCGCAGTCATCAGCCAGCCGTTGATGCAGTAGCCGCATTGCGGCACCTGCTCCTCGACATAGGCGGTCTGCAGTGGATGTGGTTTTTCGGGAGTGCCAAGACCCGCAAGCGTGGTGATCTTGGCGTCACCGACCGTTGAGATTGCGGTGATGCAGGAGCGTATCGGCTGGCCATCGAGATGCACGGTGCAGGCACCGCATTGCGCCAGCCCGCAACCGAAATGAGGATTGTTGAGTCCGAGGTCGTCACGCAGCGCATAGAGCAACGGCATATCGGGATCGGCGTTGACCGTGTGGGACGTGCCGTTGACGGTAAGTGCAAATCGTTGGGTCATAGCGTTCAGCTCCCTGAACCAATATTAAAGCCGCAGGCTTACGGCCGGCGGCCCTTTGCGGATGCGTCTTTTGCCGACGCTTGCGGACCGCAGGCTAGTCCCGCACAGTGGATTTGGGAACGCCCGTGGCGATAAAATTGATGTTAGGATCACCGGAATAAAGGCCCTGTCAGAGGCCTTACGGAACCGGGGTCCATGGAGGAACTTCACGATGCGCACCGCTATGACCAAGAGGGTCGCCGTTGGCGCAATCGCTGTTGCTGCGGTCTTTGCTGCCCTGTCGGTATCCGCTGCAGCGCAGGAAAAGGCATGGAAACACGGCTTGATCAACGCGAAGAGCGATGCTGGCATTTTTCTGATGGTATCGACGCGCGACTTTGCCAAAAAACAGGGTCTCAAGCTCGAAGTTTCGCAGTTCAAGGATGATCAGCTGGCGCTGAAGGCCCTGATCGCCGGCGAGCTCGATAGCTTCGAAGGCGGGCCACAGGGAGTATTTGCCGCCAATTCCAAGGGTGGCGACGTCAAGCTGCTTGGCTGTCATTGGGTGGTCGTCCCGCATGGCATCTATGCGAATGAGAAGATCACCAAAGTCGAAGACCTCAAAGGCAAGCAGATCGCCGTGTCAGCGCCGAACTCCATGCCCGACATGCTGGCCCGCTCGGCGCTGGCGAAATTCGGAGTTGCCGACACCGAGGTGAAACTCGCCGCGGTCGGTGGCGACAATGACCGTTACCAGGCACTGATCGGGGGCGTTGTCGACGCGGCAGTTGTATCGAACGAGTATCAACCCGTCGCGCCAAAGAATATTCATCTGCTCGTCGCCGGCCGCGATGCGGTGCCGAATTTTCTGCGCGTGTGCATGGTATCCACCGGGAAAAAACTGGTGGAGCGGGGCGACGATGCCGTGAAGTTTCTCGCCGCCGAAATGAGCGCGCTGCGTTATGCGCTCTCGCATCGGGATGAGACGATCGCCCTGACACGCGAACTCACGCATGCGAAAGCGGACGATCCGCGTCCCGCGTTTGTCTATGACGACGCCATTCAGTACCATGCCGTTGATCCGACGCTGCCGCTGCCGGCGGAGAAGATCCAATGGATTCAAGAGCAGATGGTGAAGGCGGGCAGGCTGAAGGCGCCGCTCGATCTGAAGGCCGTCACCGCGCCTGAGTATCGCGAAAAGGCACTTCAGATCCTGGGTCACTGACAGAACTACAATTCGGAGAATTGAATGGGTGAGGTAACTTTCCTCGACGTGTCCAAACGCTTTTCGCTTCGCGTGGATGGCGAGGTTCATTACGTTCAGGCACTCGACCGTGTGAGCTTTAGCGTCAAGGACGGCGAGATTGTCGCGCTGATCGGGCCATCGGGTTGTGGCAAGACCACGGCGCTGCGCGTCGCCATGGGTCTGGATGCCTCGAGCGGCGGCCGGGTCACCGTGGATGGGCGCGAAGTCCATGGTTGCGGCCACGATCGCGGCATGGTGTTCCAGCACGCCGAACTGCTGCCGTGGCTCTCTGCGCGGCAGAACGTGATGTTCGGCCTGGAGATGAAAGGCATGCGCGGGACCGAATTACACGAGACGGCAGAAAAGTATTTGGATCTTGTCGGGCTGAAAGGGTCGCAGAACCGGCGTCCGCATCAGCTCTCCGGCGGGATGAAACAGCGCGTTGGCATCGCGCGCGCTCTGGCCATCGACCCGAAAGTCCTGTTGATGGATGAGCCGTTCGGCGCCCTCGATGCGCAAACGCGCGAGGCGCTGCAGGCCGAACTGCTTGATTTACACGGGCGTACGCAAAAAACCATTCTGTTTGTCACCCATGATCTCGACGAGGCCGTGCTGATTGCCGATCGTATTGTGGTTATGAAAAATGGCCGCGTGCAGGAGATTATGGAGGTGCCGATCAAACGTCCGCGCCCTGATCTTGGCGTGGTGCGCGGTACGCCGGAATTTGCCGAGACGCGCTATAGGGTTTGGCGCGCGATACACGATGGCGTAACGGTACACTGATGGTCGACATCGCGAACAGGCAGGAAAAGGCCGCTGCTGCGCCGCAAGCGCAGTCAGTTGAGCGCAAGCCGCTGCCTAACTGGGTGATTACGCTCGCATCGATCACGATCCTGTTGATCCTGTGGGAAATATTCGGACGCCGCATCAACCCCGTATTCGGGTCCTATCCGTCCGCGATAGCCGTCGCATTTTGGGAACTGGCGGTCAGCGGCCAATTGTGGTCGGCGCTTTATGAATCCCTGCGGCCCTTTTTGCTCGGCTACGCACTGGCGATCCTGATTGGCGTGCCGCTCGGCCTGTTGATTGGGGGATTTCGTGTGGCCGAGGCCGCGCTCGGTATCTACGTCACCGCTGGCTATGCGATGCCGCTGGTGGCGCTGGTGCCCTTGCTGATCCTGTGGCTCGGGCTTGGTTTTGCCGTCAAAGTCTCGGTGGTTTTCCTGATGGCTTTGTTCCCGATCTGCATCAACACCTGGCTCGGCGTCGTCGCCGTGCCAAAGACGCTGATCGAGGTGGGAAAATCCTTTGTGGCGCCCAACCTGGTGATCCTGCGCCGTATCGTGCTGCCGGCGACGCTGCCCTACATCATGGCCGGCGTGCGTCTTGCCGTCGGGCGCGCGGTCGTGGCAATGGTCATTGCGGAATTCTTCACGACGATTTCCGGCCTCGGCGCCGTCATTATCAATTCAGCCAACAATTTCGATACAGCGACCATGTTCGTGCCGATCATCATCCTGATGTTGATGGCCGTCGGCCTCAACTGGTTGATCGGGTGGGTCGAGCGGCGCGTTGCGCCCTGGCAGGCGGAAATCGCCGGCCGGGATCGCGAATAGATCAAGCCAGCGCTTCAATCGCCTCAAACAGATCGCGCACCTGCTGCTCCGCGATATTCCGTGTGATGAACACCACCCGGCTTTTCCGGTCTTCATCCGGCCAGCTTTCCAGCTCGACTGGCGGATGCGCGAGGTGTTGCACGAACTGCACCACCACCGGTCCTTTGCAGCCCTCGACATCAAGGAAGCCCTTTGCGCGCAGCAGATCCGGCCCGCGCAGTTGCATCAGGGCATCCATCGATCGCGCAAATACGGCCCATGGCATTGGTTTGTCGTGAGTGAGCACAAAGCTGCCGATGCCGTCGCTATGCGTAGTCTCGGCGACGAAGGCATTGCGCTGATCGCGTGCCGGCTCGGTCAAGCGACCGGGGTCTATCTCGCCATTGACGGCTTCAAGGATTTCGGCGCCCGGATTGAGTGCACGCAATTGTCCGCTCAGCGCCGCGCTTGCGCCTTCCCCCGCAATATCGGTTTTGGTGATGACCAGACGATCGGCAAGAATAGTCTGCTTGCGTGCTTCGCTTGACCAGCCCAGCGTGTCGCCGCCCGTTTCCGCGTCGACCACAGTCACCACGGCCTCAACATGGAAGGCACTGCCGAGCGCGCGGTCGGTGGCAAATGTCTGCAGAATCGGGCTTGGATCGGCGAGCCCGCTGGTTTCGATCATGATGCGACGGAAGTCAGGCAACTCGCCGCGCTCCCGCTCAACCACCATGCGGCGCAAGGCCTGCTGCAGATCAGTGCGGGTAATGCAGCAAAGGCAGCCATTGCCGAGCAGCACGGTTTCGTCGGCGCTGGATCGCACCAGTGCATCGTCGATGCCGGTTGCGCCGAATTCGTTGACGACAACCGCCGTACCCTGTCCGTCCGGTGTTGCCAGGAAGCGCCTGAGCAGCGTGGTTTTGCCGGCACCGAGAAACCCGGTGATCACGGTCACGGGTATGCGGGGCCCGCGCTCGCGTTTGAGCCTGCGTCCGAAACGTCCGGCGGCAGGTGAGGGAAAGATCTCGTTCAGAAATCCATCTCCAGCGTGTAGAGACCGCCGGTGTGGCGGTCGACGGTATAAACGATCTGGCGTTCATCTACGAAGACATCGTTGAGCTGTACCGCGCCGGCCGGCGTACCTTTCGGCGGCGGCGGCACGAAGGCGCCGACTTCCTTTGGCTGATACGCATTGGAAATGTCGTATGCGCGCAAGCCTCCGTTGAAGAACGTGCCGAGCACGATCTGGTCCGATTGCCACGCCGTCGGCAAGGCCACATTCTCGTGGATATTATGCGCACCGAAGCGGCCGCCGCGATTGGCATAGGCATCGACAGGCGGCATCGGGCAAGTAGCGATCGGAACGAGATTTTTCTCGTCGCGAGCGTCTAGAATCCAGATCAACTTCGGCCAGTCTTTGCCGGCATTCTCGGTGGACTCGTCAGTTACGAGCATCAGTCCACGGTCGAACAACGGAACCGCCGTATGCATGAAGCCGGTATAGGGCGGGGAATTGGTCCAGTGCGAGATGACCTTCGGACTGGCCTTGTCCTTTATGTCCATGACGAACATGCCGCCGTCGATGTAGCAGAGATAGAGCCGGTCCGGCCGCTGCGGATAGACGTTGGTATTGTGCGCGCGATAGCCTTTGTCGAGCGGATGGCGCGGCGGCGGAGCAACGTTGTCGGTGGCGCTCGTTCCCGGCATCCACCAGCGGCCGACCTCGACCGGTTTCGAAGGGTTGCGCACGTCGATGCAGCGGTAGAACTGATCGTCGTTCGGGTGACTCGGCTTGAAGTCAGGTGAGCCCGAAGCCATGTGCACGTATTCGCCGTCGCAAAACCACAATTGGTGCACGCCGCGCGACGTCGGTCCGGAGCAATCGAAAAACGAAATCGACCGAGGCTTTTCCGGCACCGACACGTCGAACAGCTCAAGCCCGGCGGGCTTCTGTCCGACTTTCTGCGTCTGATAGGCGACCGCGAGAATGTCGCCGGTCATCTCCAGCGAGTTCGAACGCATATGGGCCTGCGGCAGGTCGGTCTGCACCACCACTTTCGGCTTGCTCGGATCCGAGACATCGACGGCCGTGAAATTTTTCGGCGCGCTTTCGTGCGCAAGCCAAAGGATACGTCGTCCGTCCTTGGCGATTTGCACCGCCATGCCTTCGCCCATGCCGCCGAAGCCGCCGAGGTCGTTCTGCGCAAGCAATTTGAAATTCCAGGTTACCGGCTGGCCGGATTGGCTGAGCGGATTGGTGGCGGAGGGCATCGGTGTCTCCAGTACTGGCGGTTATCGTGGAAAGGCCGGCGCTTTCCGCGCCGGCCTTTGAGGTCGATGGATGAGCGCTAGGCGCTTGCCTGCTTGAGGAAGTCGGTACGCAGCACTTTATCCCAGTCGGGGATAGCCTTGATCTTGTTTTCTCTGAGCAGGATTTCGGCCTGCGCCTGCATATAGGGCTTGAGGTCGCTCGGCCAGCCGGGCTGCACCTCGACGCGGGCGAGCGCCTTGGTGAAGGTGGCCTTCGACATCGTGTAACCCTTCGAGGTGTAGAATGAGTAGATAACATCCGCCACCTTGTCCGGCTTGCTTTTGAAATCCTTCGCGACTTCGAGCCATGCCTTCAGGTAAGCGACTACAGTCTGCGGGCTCTTCTCGACAAACTCGGGTGTCGCAGCCATGAACACCGGCAACTTGTCGAAGGTGTCGAACTCGGAGATCGTGACAGCGAGACCGTCATCCTCGGCGATCGCGTTGTACGGTTCGACATTGCACATGGCGTCGACTGTCTTGGCCGCCATCGCAGCTACCATGTCGTCGACGTTCATCCGGATTTCCTGATAGTCGCCCTTTTTCAGGCCAGCCTTGGTTGCGATTTGGTCGACAAAGATGTTTCCAGTGGATGAACCGGTCTGGTTGGCGACCTTCAGCCCTTTTAATTGCTCGACCTTGGTGATGCCGAGATCCTTGCGCGCCATCACGCGCGCGGTCTTGCCGACATATTCGATCATGGCGATGGCGACCATGCCGCCTTTGTCATGGCCGAGCGCCAGCGACGGCCCCGCATAGGTGCCCATGTCCACCTGCCTCGCCACCATCTGCTGCATCGTCAGATTGCCCGATGGCACAGCGAATTCCTCAAACTTGACGCCTTGTTTTTCGAGCAGACCGGAACGCAGCAAATAGTAAGTTGGCATGCCCCACATGTTGGTCTGGTAGCCCTGCCGCACTGTTTCCAGCGCGAGCGCAGGGCGCGCGCCCATCCCGACCGCCAGCAAACCGGCACCGGTCGCCGTCAGATATTGCCGGCGGGTTATCCCCTTTTGTGCAATCATCATGTTCATCCTCCCTGCGAGTTTGACTTGCCGTTAGCGGGCTTGGCTGTGTCGCTGGCATTCACATCGTGGCCAAGATGGCGCAGCAACTCCTTTTGGCACTCCAAGAATTCTACGCTGAGCGGGTCGCGGGGCCGGGGCAGGTCGATTTTCATCTCGGCCTTTACCGTGCCGGGATGTGGCGACATTACGATTACACGATCCGCCAGGTAGACTGCTTCCGCGACGTTGTGTGTCACGTAGATAACCGTCTTGCGGGTTTCCCGCCAGACATCGGCGAGCAGCCGCTGCATATCGTCGCGCGTGAGAGCGTCGAGGGCCGCGAACGGCTCGTCCATCAAAAGTACCGAGGGATTGTATGCCAGTGCACGGGCGATGGCGACCCGCTGCTGCATGCCCCCGGACAGATGGTGCGGGAACGAGCCGGTGAACTTCTCGAGCTTGACCAGGCGCAATTGTTCGCGCGCAATTTTCTCACGCTCCGGCTTGGGCACGCCTTTCATTTCCAGCCCGAACGAGACGTTCCCGAGCGCGGTGCGCCATGGGAAAAGCTGGGCAAAATCCTGAAACACCACGCCACGGTCCATACCGTGGCCGGTCACCGCCTTTCCGCCAATGCGGATCTCGCCCGACGCCGGCGTCAGGAACCCGGCAATGATGTTGAGCAGAGTGGACTTGCCGCAGCCGGACGGTCCGACGATGCACAGAAATTCGGAAGCGTCGATGTCGATGCTGACGTTCTTGACACCGGGCACCTTGCCGCCCGGCGTATCGTAGATGAGAGTGACGTCGCGGATCACGATCGGTTGCATGGCTTACCCTTTGGCCGCGCGCGTCATGCCCCAGCGCTGGACTGTCGCCTTTTCGACCGAGCCGAACACCAGGCGCTCGAACAGGTAGCCGATACAACCGATGACGATCAATGCCGCCAGCATAGTATCTGTATTGAGGAATTCCTTGGCGTCGAAGATCACCCACCCCAGCCCCCAGTCGGATGCTGCGATCATTTCGGCGCCGACCACCGCAATCCACGCACGCAAAAACGCCTGTCGCATGCCCGTGATAATAAATGGAGAGGCACCCGGGATGATCACCTTCCAGAACAACTTTTGCTCGTCGGCTCCCATTGCGCCGGCGGCACGTAGCCAAATCGGATTGACCGAGCGCACGCCCGACCAGGTGTTGAACACCATGGGAAAGGTTGCGGCGTAGAATACGATCAGCACTGTGGTCAAATTGCCGATTCCAAACCAGAGCATGAACAAGGGCACCAGCGCGAACGAGGGAATCGGCATCAGGGCGCTTACCAGCGGCAGGAAAAAATGCTCGACGCGCTGAAACCGCGCCATCAGGATGCCGAGCGGGATGCCGACAACCACCGCCAGACAGAAACCGAACAGCACGCGATACAAGGTGAACGCCGCGTGTAGGATCATGCTGCCGTCGGCGAGGCTTGCGAACAGCGCCCGTGCGACATTGGCCAGTGTGGGCAACAGCGCCGGTGCAAAATATCCGCTGCGTGCCAGCGCTTCATAGGCTGCCGCCGCCACGGTGAGCGTGATCGCGGCGCGCACAGCCGAACGCAGGTTTTGCCGATTGTCGGTCATGAGGCGATCATTCCCCAGCGCACGACCGTGTAATCCTCGATCTTGCGGAACACGAATTTTTCCAGCGCCAGTCCAATGACGGCGATCACGACGATTCCGGCCATCATGACGTCAGTATTGAGGAACTTGCGCGCGCCGAAGATCATCCAGCCGAGGCCCCAAGGCACGGCTGCCAGCATCTCCACCGCTACCAAAATGCGCCAGGCCTGAGCCAGGCCGAGACGCATCCCGGTGAGGATGTAGGGCAGCGCGCCGGGCAGAATCACGTGGCGGAACAGCCGGCGGTCATCGGCACCCATCGATTGCGCCGAACGTATCCAGATTTCCTTTACTGCCTTCACGCCGGTCCAGCTGTTGAAGATGATCGGGAACGCCGATACGAAGCCAACCAGAAGCACAGACGACAAATTTCCGAGCCCGAACCAGAGCAGAAAGAGCGGCGCGTAGGCGAGTCCCGGGATCGGCGCGCAAATGCTCACCAGAGGCAGAAAGATATCCTCGGCGCGGCGCGAGCGGGCCATGAGCACGCCGATGGTGACGCCAAAGATGCCGGCGAGTGCAAAGCCTGAGAGCAGACGGATGACGGTATCGATGGCGTGGTGCGGAAGGATGCCGGATATCGTGAGCTGCACGAAGGAGGATGCAATGTCCTCGAGCGTCGGAAACAGCCGGCGCGGGAAGATGCCGGCGAGCGCGATGATTTCCCAGATGCCGCCCACGACCGCGAAAGGAAAGATGTTGCGGACAATCAGCCGCAGCCGCTCGCGTCCGGCGCTCTCCGCCCGTTCCGGCGCGGATACCGCAATGGTGGTGACATCCTGCATGAGGTAAGCGCGCGTCCTCCCAAATTTTTGCACCAGCGGGGCTCTTGTTCTGGCCCATTGCCGCGGTTTTTGTTGTCGTTGGGTGCACAATAGTGCGGCGGACGCGGTCCCTACAAGCAGGCGATTTGCTCCACCTCTGGCGGATTTTACACAGAACGGCTAAAGCGCTCCCAAGTCCGCTCTTGTTGCGGCAGACCTTCAACGGGAGAGTTTCGTGATGTCGAAGAATGCACAAAAGATCGGCTGGATCGGCGCCGGACGCATGGGGACACCCATGGCGGAGCGCCTGCTCAAAGCCGGCCATGATGTGACGATCTGGAATCGCACGCGCGCGAAAGCCGAGCCGCTTGCGGCCAAGGGCGGCAAACTGGTCGACAAGCCGGTCGAGCTGGCTGACTGCGACGTGGTGTTTGCCATCGTATCCACCGGCAAGGATGTTGAAGAAGTTGTTTTCGGCAAGGACGGTCTGCTCAGCGGCGCCAAGAAGCCGAAGATGCTTGTCGACTGCTCGTCGATTTCAGTCGAGGAATCCGCTGCTATCCGCAAACGTTTGACCGAGAAGGGCGTGAGCTTCCTGGCAGCGCCGGTTTCAGGCAATGCCAAGGTCATCAAGGCCGGCAAGCTATCATCGGTGGTATCCGGACCCGAAGCCGACGCCAAGATAGCGATGCCGCTGATCGAAGTTTTCGCGCCGCAGGGTGTGTCCTACGTGGGCGATGGCGAGCTCGCGCGCATCTGCAAGATCGCACACAACGTCATGCTCGGCGTAGTGATCGAGAACCTGATCGAGATCACGCTGCTTGCCAACAAGATGGGGGTGCCGCGCCACGCCTTCCTCGCCTTCATGAACAACGGTGTTATGGGCTCGATGTTCACACGCTACAAGACGCCGGCCCTGGTCAATCTCGATTGGACCACGACCTTCACGCCCGAACTGTTGCGCAAGGATCTCGATCTCGGCCTCGAATTGGGTCGCGAATGGGACGTGCCGATGCCGGTTACCGCCGCGACCCGCGAGGTGCTGCAAAGCCATTTCGGCGCCGCCACGCTCCAGAAAAATCCGGAAGAATATCTGCAGAAGGATTTTGCCGCGTTGGCCGAGACCATGGCGCTGGCCGCGGGCATGAAGCTCACGCCCGAAAACAAGAACGTGTCAACGGGGCTAGAAAGCTGAGGCTTTTATTGTCGCCGGGCCCGAGAACCAGCGGGACCGGGTACGAGGGAGCAGGGCGGGCATAAAAAAAGGGCCCCTTGCGGGGCCCGTGTGCATAAGGTGGAGGATTCACGCCGCCGTCTAAGCCTGAAGGGAGGAAAACGGCGGCTGCGCACGGGTGTAGTCAAGGCGTCTGGCACGGGTATCACAAGTAAAATGGCCGTAAATTTGAGAGTGAAATGTCATGGTGGATATGCACCATGCACATGACGCATCCTACGTTCGAATGAGACTGAAATTGGGGCCCCAGTAATGGCTTTCACGCTCTACAACGCTCCGCAATCGACCTGCAGCCAGCGTGTGCGTTTTGTTCTCAACGGCAAACGGCTACCGTTTGATGAGGTGAAGCTCAATCTGCTCGAAGGCGATCAGCTCAAGCCGGGGTACCTCAAACTCAATCCAAATGGTGTCGTGCCCACGCTCGACCATGACGGCGCGATCATCGTCGATTCAAACGTCATCACGGAATACCTCGACGAAGTCGCGCCCGATCGCAGTTTCACGCCAGAGGATCCGGTTGTGCGTGCGCGCATGCGCGGGCTCATGCATTACATCGACGAAATGCCGGCGGCGGCAGTGCGCGTGCCCACCTTCAACCTCGCTTTTCTGCCGAGCTTCCAGAAGATGAGCCGCGAGGCCTTCGTGGCGATGGCGGAGAGTAAACCCATACGCCGTGAATTCATGCTCACCATGGGACAGACGGGCTTTCCCAAGCACGAAATGGACGCAGCGCTCGCGCGCCTGCGCCGTAGCTATGAGCGGATGGACGCGGAGATTGAACGCAGTGGCGGTCCCTGGCTGCTCGGCAAGGAGATCACGTTGGCTGACGTCGCGGTGATGCCTTCGCTGGTCCGCATACATGATCTTGGCATCCCGGACTGGCAGGACCTCCCGCGCGTTGTCACCTGGTTCGATAACATCCGCGCGCAATCAGCGTTTAAGCCGACCTTTTATCACGGCTCGCTATTGAGCGAGCGTTTTCCCCATCTGAGGGAGAAGGGTCCGCCTCCGCTCCCGCCGGTATAAGCGGAACGATCGCTGGGACGAGCGGCGTGACGGTGCGCCGCTTAGTACTTCGCGCTGATAGGCAGCTCCTCTGCCGGGAACAGTGAGATCAAGCGGCAGCCTTTGTCGGTAACCACGACTTCTTCCTCGATGCGTGCGGCGGAGAAACCGTCGGTGGCCGGGCAATAGGTCTCGATCGCGAACACCATGCCTTCCTTGATCTCGGTCGGATGATCCATCGACACCACACGCGAGATGATCGGCCGTTCGTGCAGATTGAGGCCGAGGCCGTGCGCAAACTGCAGGCCGAACGCCGACATTTCATCGGGGAAGCCGAACTCGTTCGCCTTCGGGAACACCTCGCAAATATGTGCCGTGCTGGCGCCGGGCTTGATGCGGGCGATGGCCTTGTCGAGCCATTCGCGGGCCTTTCTGTAGGCGTCATGTTGTGCCGGCGTTGCCCGCACGACGTTGAACGTACGGTAGTAGCAGGTGCGATAGCCCATGAAGGATTGCAGGATATCAAAGAACGCCTGGTCGCCGGGGCGGATCATGCGGTCGGTGAAATTGTGCGGGTGCGGATTGCAGCGTTCGCCGGAAATCGCGTTGACCGCCTCCACGTCGTCGGAGCCGTGCGTGTAGAGGAACTTGTTGACCTCAGCGACGATGTCGTTTTCGCGGATGCCCGGACGGAGCATTTGGTTGACCACGTCATAGGCGCCATCGACCATCGCAGCCGCGCGGTTGAGCAGCGCGATCTCGTCGGCCGACTTTACCTCACGCGCGCTCAGCATGATCTGCTGGCCGTCCTTTATCTTGAGCCCGGCCTTCTCGAGTTCGAACATCATCGGCGGTTCGATGATGTCGACGCCGATAGGCATCTTGGCGACTCCCGCGGATTTGAGAATCGAGGCCATTTCTTCGGCATGACGCTTCATCAGGCCGAAAGCCGGATCGACTGTGCCGCGCAGGCCGACAAGGCCGGCCTTGCAATTCTCCGGTTTGAGCCACGGCGAATAGAGTTTGTGATGGACTGCGGCTGAGCCGAAATCCCACAGGATCGGATCGCCGCCGCGCGTGAGCAGCACCCATCGCGACAGCTTGTCGCGCGCCCATTCGCCGATCTTGGTTGAGGTGACGTAGCGGATGTTGTTGTCGTCGAACAGCAATAGCGCGCCGAGGTCGGACGCTTCGAGCGCGGCCTGTGCGCGGCCAAGGCGATAGCGATGCATGCGGCGGTAGTCGACACGCTCCTCGAAGTCGACGCCCATGGTGCCGAGCACCGGCAAATGCCGTCCCCAGTTGTAGCGCGGGTTGATGTCCTCGGCGGTGATCTTCACCGGTTCGCGCGTTCTTTCATCCATGGTCGTCTCCTTACGCGGTATTGATTGCCGGCTGGATCGCCGGTGAGGTTCGTCGCATTATATGCCTTGGCGGCGGCGCTGTCGGCAACAATCACGACATCAGTGGGCCTCGACATTCGCATCCCTGATCACGCCGCCCCAGACTTCGGTTTCCTTCTTGATAAAGGCGGCGGCCTGTGCCGGTGTGCCGCCAGCGGCGCGCAGGTTGATCTTCGCGAAATGGTCCTGCGCCGTCGGGCTCTGGAGCGCTTCGTTTACGGCCTTGTTGAGCTTTGCGACAATCGGGGCCGGCGTCTTCGGCGGCGCGACCAGCGCATTCCAGGTGCCCGACTCGAAACCTTTCACGCCGGCTTCGTCGAGCGTTTGTATGTCCGGCAGGCTCGGGATGCGCTTGTCGGTGGCAACCGCGAGGATACGCGCTTTGTCCGCCTGGTGAAGTTTGATCGCCGAGGCAAGCTCCATGAAAATGAAGTCGACATGACTCGCGATGATATCGTTGAGCGCGGGAGCCGTACCCTTATAGGGCACGTGCACCAGCTTGGTGCCGGTGACACGCTCGAACAGCGCCGCGGTCAGATGCGACGTCGTGCCGATGCCTTGTGATGCGTAGTTGACTTTGCCGGGATTCGCCTTGACGTAGGCGATGAATTCCTGCGCCGTCCTGGCCGGGAAATCCGGCCGGACCAGAAGCACATTGGCGATCGAGGTCATGATCGCCACGGGCACGAACTGCGCCGGATCGAAGTTCATTTTCTTGTAAAGCAATGGATTGACCGTGAGCGGCGCCGGTTGCGCCGCCAGCAGCGTGTAGCCGTCCGGATCGGAGGTGAACACCACTTCGGCGCCGATGTTGCCCGCCGCGCCGGCGCGGTTTTCCACGATCACCGGCTGCCCGAGTCTCTGGTGCAGCCCTTCAGCAACGATGCGCGTCACCGTGTCGACCCCACCACCGGCCGGCACACAGACGATGATCTTGATCGGTCTGTTGGGGAAAGTAGCCGCGGCATCCTGCGCGGGTGCAGAAGATGCGATAACCAGCATGGTCGAAATCGACGCCAGAAGTCTGCGCACGTTGTCCTCCTCAAGTCTCCGGCAGGCTTATGCGACGCGCGCCAGCTTTTTCGCCGGCAGTTTCAGGTTGAACAGCTTTATCGCATTGCCGCCAAGTATGTTGCGTTTGACCTGTTCGCTCAGGAAAGGCAAATCGTAGATTGTCGAGGGCAGATCAAAGTCCCAGTGCGGGTAATCGGACGAATAGAGCAATTGGGTCTCCGCCTTGATCATTCGGAAGGTCTGCTCGAGCGTTGACAGATCGGTCATTTCCATCGGCTGAGACGAAAAATACATATCGCGCATATATTCGCTCGGCTTCTTCTTCAGCGCCGGGGCCTCCGATGAGCGCATCATGTATTCGTTGTCGAAGCGCTGCATCATGAAGGGCACCCAGGCCAGGCCGCTTTCGACCCACATGACCTTCAGCTTGGGAAAGCGTTCCGGCAGGCCGTTGGTGATCCAGTTGGCCAAGTGCACCATGTTGTAGAAAACAAAGCCGAGCGCGTGCACCGAGATGAAGCGGTTCATCATGCCCACCGTCTGGTCGTTCCAATTGTAGCCGGCGTGAAACGCAAGCGGCAGGTTCATTTCTTCCAGCAGGGCGTAGGTCTTCATGTAGGAGTTGTGGTGCACTGGCCGGTAGCGGGCCGATGTCACCATGAAGCCAACGACACCCTTGCACTGGCCGAATTCCTGCACGGTCCGGAAGGCGGCGTCCGCATCATTGAACGGCAGATAGAGCATCGAGCGAATGCGCGGCTCGTGCGCCAGGACCCGCTCGGTGAGCCATCGATTGTAAGCGCGCGCCAGAGCCACCTCGACCTCGACTTGCGGATGCAGTCCGAGCTGAAGCATAGGCGTTGGAAACATGACGGCCACATCGATGCCGATGGCGTCCATCCAGCGCCGCGTCAACGCGATATCGCGCTGCACGCCGGCTTCCGTCTTCTCCATGCCACGTACCGAATAGCGCATCACGCGGCCGCCCATGTCCTGATAGCCGACTCCAGCGGGTAGCATGCCGACGCTCTTTGCATTCGCCTGGCGCGCGCTGCGCGCAAGCTGTTGCAGCACCGGGTCGTCCATGTAGTCGAGGATCTCGCCGATCGACTCGCTTTCGTAGTGATGCGAGTCCACGTCGACGATGGGGAAATTCTTGTAGCCGCGCTCGGTTGCCTGCTTGGCTGCGTGCGCCAGCAACTTGCTGGTATCGAATTCCTCGACCTCCATGCGCCGAAAGTCGCTGAGCGGGAGATCCATGATTATTGTTCCTGGCCCATGATCTTATCGGAAAATCGGCTCCCACTTTTCAGAATCACGCGCTATTTCCCTGACCAGGCCTGCCACATGCCAAGCTCGAACACCTGGAGATTGACGGCCTTGAGCATGGCCGTGACGGTCACCATGACCTCGGTTGCGGTCACTGCGTCGGACGCAAAGGCGGGCAGGGCTCCGTCTTGCTCACTCGCGCGCTCTGCATAGAGGCGCACGGCCTTCGCCAGCATCGACTGAATATCGGTGTCGCTCGGGCGTTCATCTGCGTACGCGCTCGTTTCAGCTTGCAACGACATAGATGTCCTCCCCGCGCCGGACTACCTCGAAGCTTTTCAGTTTCAGGCTTCGGTCCGCGGCGCATTCACCAGTCTTGATATCGTATTCGTAGCCGTGCCAGGGGCAGACGAAATGCATTTCATCACTGGAAAACCTTTGCCCCAGCCAACCACGATCAGCGCCGATGACGTCCTCGACCTTGTGCATCATGATGCCCTCGCAAGCCGGCCCGCCCTGGTGCACGCACAGGTTCTCGTAGGCGTAGAACTTGCCCTGCCAGTGGAACACTCCGATCTCGCGTCCGCCATGGGTAACGATTAGGCGATCGCCCTCAGGAAATTGGTTGGCTTTAGCGACAAATACTTCCGGCATTCAGCCCGGCTCCAGCCTTTGAATGGCGGAAAAGTATGGCATCGAACCGCACAGCCGGGCAACGAAGCGGCTTCGCGAAAGCCGGAAGCAGGGTTGCAGCCATGCGCATTGTCTAGAGGTATGGCATCCCGCAAGGTCCACCGCCCATAAGGAAGGCCGCAGGATGGACTCTGCCGCAATTCTTGTCGCTATCGCAGGCGCCTTCGCGCTGGCAGGCTTCGTTAAGGGCGTGATCGGCCTCGGTCTGCCGACAGTGTCGATCGGATTGCTTGGCTTATTGATGACACCTGCGCAGGCGGCAGCGATCCTGGTGGTGCCGTCTCTGGTCACGAATATCTGGCAGGCAGCGGTCGGCGGCGGGCTGATTGCACTGGCGCGACGGCTATGGCCAATGCTCGCCGGAATCTGCATCGGCACGATCATCGGCGCCGCGCTACTCCCGCACGACGACAGCGGGCGAGCAACGGTCTGGCTCGGCGTGCTGCTGGTGCTCTACGCCACATTTGGTTTCGTCAAAGGGCATTTTGCCGTGCCTCGCCACGCGGAAACCTGGCTGGGATTGCTTGTGGGCGCGGTGACCGGCGCACTCACGGTGGCGACCGGCATCTTTGTCATTCCGGGCACGCCCTACATCCAATCTCTCAAGTTCGATCGCGACAAGCTGGTGCAGGCGCTCGGCCTTTCGTTCACGGTCTCCACGATCACGCTGGCATTGGCGCTGGCTTACGCCGGACAGATGCAGACCTCGATTGCCTTGCCATCGATCGTTGCGCTCGCCGCGGCGCTCGCCGGGATGGGACTGGGACAACTCATCCGTGGAAGAGTGAAAGAACAAACCTTCCGGCTGTGCTTTTTTATCGGACTTCTGCTGCTCGGCGTGCATCTGGCGCTGCGCGGGCTCTTGTGATCGATTAGGCGTCGCCTTTTGAACTCATCAGGACCGGTGTGATGAAAATCGTCGATCTTTCCCATGTCATGAATGTGCATACGCCCGGCTGGGTCGGCTATGCCGGCAACAAGATGTACTACGCGCAAAATCTGCAGACCGTCCGTATCGTCGCACAGCGCATCGACACGGCATTGCATGTCGGCACGCATTTTGACGGCGCCATGCATGCGACCGACAACAACAAGGGCGACATGGCACACTTGCCGCTCGACTATCTGGTCAATCGCGGCGTCGTCGTCGACATTTCAAAACAAATGAAAGACTGGGCGGTGATTACGCCCGAGATGATCGAGAGCGCCGGCGCCGACATCCGTGAGGGTGACATCCTTATCCTGCACACCGGCTGGCACAGGCACTACGAAGGCCAACCGCAGCAGGATCTGGTGAAGTATTTTTGCTACCACCCTGGCCCGAACCTCGACACGCTGCACTGGATGCTCAAGAAGAAAATAAAATGGTGGGGCATGGATACGGGCTCCTGCGACCACAGCATGAACACCTCCATCCGCTACATGCGGCCCGATCTCGCAGACGAGTTCACGAAAAAACACGGCAGGACGCCTGGCGAATTTTTCGGGACGTTTGAATACACGCACAAGAAGTCCGGCCGGAAGGTTTCGGCTGACGTATTTCCCTTCCACAATTGGGCGTTCCAGGAAGGGCTGTTACACGCGGAAAACCTCGGCGGCGACATCGAGATGATGCTGGGAAAGCGCTGTGTGATCGGCGCATTTCCGTGGCGCTATGAAGGTCTGGAGGGTTGTCCATGCCGCATCGTGTGCTTCCTCGACACCGACATGTCGGTTGAGGCAGTCGGTGACGCCGCAAAGGCGATTTTCCGGGCTTAAGCCTTTTGGCGACTGTTCCCGCTTCCGGCAAATGCCAATCTATTGCCCAACATGCGGCAGGAACCGTTGCGCGTGCGCGCCATTAGCGTTTGGGGCGATGATCCGAGAGGAGATCAACAATGAAACTCGGAACACTAGCGGCCGCTGCAATAATCTCTCTCGTCGGCGTGACCGGCGCATCAGCACAGGTTTTCGTTACGGAACCGTACGTCGCGGATGCTTACGTCGCGCCGCCGGTCTATGCGGCTCCAGCGCCGGTCTATAGTGCGCGTGGGCCGGTCATTTTGGGCGAGCCGCTCTACGCCGCTCCAGCCATCGGTGGCTACGTGCCGCCGAAATACAGTTACACAATCAACACTCCGCGGCGTGGAATGATCTATTCATCCTATCGCCCGTCGGTTGAATGTACCATTGACGGATACTGCTACTAATCCGTGCCGCGCCTCGCAAACGTCACGGTACGTTGGCGAGGCGCGGATCGGCGAGGTTATTCTGCAACGTCGACTGAATCGCTTCGCGTAAAAGCGCATAGCGGTTTTTGTCCCATTGCCTCACATGGATGTCGGCGAGCAGTTTCGCCGATTTCCCAAACACGATAATTCTGTCGCCGACGCCGATCGCCTCTTCCAGCTGATGCGTGATCAGGATCGCCGTCGAGCCGCACTCGCGCGCGAGCTGTAAAAACGTGTCGCGGAGCTCGGCGGCGGTTACCTCGTCGAGGTGGCCGAAAGCTTCGTCGGCCAGCAGAATATCTGGCCCGACGGCAAAGGCGCGCGCGATTGCCACACGCTGGCGCATGCCTCCGGACAATTCGTGCGGATAGGCATTCGTGAACTGGCCCAAGCCAAGGCGGTTGAGCCACATCAATGCGCGCTCGCGTTGCTCCTCCTCGGGAAGACCGATGAGCTCAAGCGGCAGCCGTGCATTGTCGAGCGCGGAGCGCCACGGCAACAATCTGTCCTGCTGGAAGACGGTCGCGATCTTGCCGCGGAAATGGTCGAAATCGGCGTAGGGGCTCTTGTCGCCGATATGGATCGCGCCCTCGCTCGGTGCTTCCAGTCCGATCATCAGATCGAAGAACGTGGACTTTCCGCAGCCGGTCTGCCCGACGATTGCCACCACTTCGCGTGGTGCAATAGCAAGATCGAGGCGATCGATCGCAACGACAGCTTGCCCGGTGGTGGTCTGGCGGAAGACCTTGCGCAGGCCGCGCACTTCGATGGGTGGGGGACCGCTCATGTGCGCCATCGCAATATGCGGGCCTCGGCGCGCGCGACGACCGCTTCCAGTAAGAACAGAAGAGCGACCAACACCAACGTCCATGCGAAGACATCCGCAACCGAAAACAATTCCTGCGCCACCGACAACTGGTGTCCAATGCCGGTTACGGCGCCCACAAGCTCGGCAATCGTGACAACGCGGATCGCCAGGCTGATATTGATCTTCCAGCTGGTGAAGATCGTCGGCAGGATTGCCGGCAGGATCAACTTGAAGAGGTACTGCAAGGTCGTCGGACGGAACGATTGCATCATATGACGCAATTCGCGCGGCACGCCGAGCATGGCGTCGAGCGTATCGACAAGAAAGACCGGCCCGCAGACGACCACCAGCACGAAACCGATGCGGAATTCGACGCCCGGAAACCACAGCACCGCAAACAGGATCCATGACACGACCGGCACCGCCATCAGCAGACGGATCATCGGGTGCAGGTATTTGTTGAGCGAATCCGAGCGGTACATCGCCATCGCAAGGGCGAGGCCCAGAACAAAGGACACGATAAGAGCCGCGATCACGCGCGCCAGCGTCACCACAATGTCGATCGGCGTAATCGTCGCGATGCTGCGCGCGATGCGGACGAAACTTGGGATCGCAAATGGCGGAATGCCCAGGTAAGGCGCCAGATGCGACAGCACCTCCCAGACAACCGCAAAGACAAGGAGGGAGACGAGAGTCTGACGCGGAAACGTCAGGACCGGAACAGACTCGCGGTACTCCTCAGTCATCGTACGGACGCGCTTACGCGCTTATGGGGCATAAATGATCTTTTCGTCCGGCATCTTCTCGTAGAAGCCAGCCTTGACCGCACGCTCCATCATGTCGGTGATGGTTTTGCGCGTCGCCGGTTCCCAGGCAGGCAGGATCACCATTTGCAAGCGCTTGCTCGCCAGCGCGGCCGTCAGAATGCCCGGCGGCAGCTTGAGCGTTTCGTTGGCGATCTTGTCCGCTTCGGCAGTGTTGGTTTGCATGAATTGCGCGACGTCCTGCAATGCCGCGATCAGCATTTTTGGCCCATTTGGGTTCTTCGCGATGGCGTCGGCGCGCATTGCCGTCACGATTTCCCAGCCGTCCTGTCCGGTGATTTCCTTCCAGCCCTGCGCTCCGTTGAAAATCACCTTCCAGTCGGGGTTTTGCTTGAGGATGATGCTCGCCAATGGCTCGATCACCAGTGCCGCGTCGACGCGGTCAGCTTCGAGCTGCGCGCGCGCAACAGCGAAGTTCGCGTTAACGACGATAATGTCCTTGCCAAGGTCGATGCCCTTGGCGGCCGCATACATTTTGGTGACCTGGAATTGCGAGCCGCCCATATCGACGGCGAGCTGCTTGCCCTTGAGATCGGCCAACGACTTGATCTGATCGTTTTTGGTAAAAATGACGAGATCGGCGAGCGTGAAGCCGGTACCAATGATGCGAACCGGAACGCCTTCCTGGTAAAGCTTCTGCAGAATGGTCGGGCCACCGATCAGCACGTCGGTTTCGCCTGTCGCGAAGCCTGCATAGAAAGCCGAGATCGAAGGATAGGCCTTGGCGTCCAATTCGAAGCCGTGTTTTGCGTCGAAGCCTTGCGCCTTCATGATGTTCCAGACCAGGGGATTGAACACCGGCAGCGTCAGGCTGGAAACTTTGATGACGGGCTTCTGCTGAGCGTGCGCCGGGAGCGACACTATTCCGGTTGTGGCAATAGCGAACGCAGCGGCCAGCACGGTAAAGCCGCGTCGTGACAAGTTGAACATGGACATTTCCCCCTCGTGGTCGCTCAAGCTGTGATCTTGCGCGTCACGTGGCCTGAAGGCGAGCGCGACTTTACTCCGCTTTCATTTGTGTGCAAATAATCGATCAGCGTAGTCGGAGGACGTGATGCCGCACATCACCGCACGGGACGGGACGCGGCTCTATTACGAAGAAGCCGGCAGCGGCTCACCGATTATCTTCGTGCACGAATATGCCGGCGACTACCGCACGTGGGAGATGCAGATGCGTTTCTTCTCCCGTGCGCACCGCTGTATCACCTACAGCCAGCGCGGCTATCCGCCGTCCGACGTGCCGAAAGACGGTGCCCGCTACAGCCAGGATATCGCGCGTGATGATGTTCTGGCAGTGATGGATGCCCTTAAGGTCGACAAGGCCCATGTGGTTGGCCATTCCATGGGCGCATATACCGCATTACACGTCGGCATCCATGCACCGGCGCGGTGCATCTCAGTTGTTGCTGCAGGCTGCGGCTGGGGCTCGAGCCCGGACGCGAAAAGGCGCGAGGACATGAAGGCGCTCGCTGCCGAGACGGGCAAGATGTTCGCCGCCGAAGGCATAGCGTCGGCGGCGGCGAAATATGCCGATGCGCCGATGCGACAGGCGCAAAAGAACAAGGATCCGCGAGGCTATGCCGAGTTCGCCCGCATGCTCGCCGAGCATTCAGCCGAAGGTCATGCTCAGACCATGTTCAATCTCCAGCTCAAGCGGCCGACGCTTTGGGAGATGGAGACCGACCTGAAGAAATTTTCCGTGCCACTGCTGATCATTGTGGGTGACGAGGATGAGCCCTGCATCGACGGCAGCGTCTATCTCAAACGTACCGCGCCGACGGCGGGCCTTCTGATGATTCCGCGTACCGGACACAACGTACCAACTGAAGAGCCGGCCGCGTTCAATGCCGCGCTGGCGGACCTCTTCGCCGCGGCCGAAGCCGGCCGCTGGCTTGCGCATAAACCGTCCAAATAGAATCAGGAGGAAGCGATGGACCTCAAGCTCAAGGGCAAGACCGCGCTGGTGACCGGCGGCAGCGAAGGCATCGGCAAGGGCATCGCCCGCGCGCTTTCCAAGGAAGGCGTTGATGTCGCGATCTGCGCCCGCCGCAAGGAACCGCTCGAAGCCGCGGCAAACGAAATCGCCAAGGAAACCAGCCGCAAGATCGTGGCCATTTCCGCCGATCTGCGTAAGGACGCCGACGCCAAGAGCTTTATCGAGCAGGGCGCCAAGGCGCTCGGCCGCATCGACATCATGGTCAACAATGCGGGTTCGGCGGCCGGCGGCGTCATCGAGCATTTGACCGAGGACGACTGGGAGAAAGGCCTTCAGCTCAAGTTCATGGGCTATGTGCGCTGCCTGCGCTACGCGCTGCCGATCATGGTCAAGCAGGGCGGGGGCCGCGTGATCAATCTGATCGGCAATGACGGTGTGAAGCCGTCCTACTGGGAGATTTGCCCGGGTGCGGCCAATGCTGCTGGCCAGAATCTCACGCTGTCGCTGGCCGGGCAGTACGGCAGAAACAACGTCAGCTTTGTCGCGGTCAATCCGGGCCCGGTGCGGACAGAACGCTGGGCGGGACTGGTCAAGGCAATGTCACGCGACATGAAGATCTCCTACGAAGAGGCCGATCAGCTTGCGCCCGCATCGATTCCCATGGGCCGGATCGCCGAGGTCGAGGAGGTCGCGAATCTCGTCGTTATGCTGGCCTCGCCGCTGATGGCAATGGTCAACGGCACGATGATCGAGATCGATGGCGGGCAGGACAAGCCGCTGATGGACCGTTTCCGCGACAAGAATCGATCTTAAAAGCCGCGACAGGAGAGTGCGATGAAAGCAGTTTTCGAGAAGGTCATTCCCCCGAAGACCGGCCTGGCGGTGGAAGTAAAGACCGGCCAGATCTTTCGTGTCACCGATCTCGAAGGTAAGCAGGTCGTGGACATGGCGGTGTTCAATCTCGCGAACCTGCGCGAGAAACTGTCGACGTCCTACTCGCGTACACGTTACGTGCCCGAGCCCGGCCAGCCATATATCCCGCGCGACAAGCTCATGGCCGGTGATACGCTGATGTCGACGATCTGCCGCCCGATGATGAAGATTCTTGCGGAAACGCCAGAGATCAAGGGTATGCACGATACGCACAACCGGATGTGCAATCGTTTCCTGTATGAAACCTTCGGTTACGGGCCGCTCGATGGTTGCCACGAAATTATTTCAAAGGCGATCGCTCCCTACGGATTGCTGCCGGAAGACGTGCCGGACACGATGGACCTGTTCATGAACTACTATCATGACTGCAAGCAGGGCCGCTGGCACATTGGCGAGCCGATATCGAAGGCTGGCGATTACATCGAGTTCGAGGCCCTGATGGATTGTCTGATCGGACTGTCGAACTGTCCGCTCGATGTCATGGTGCCGTGCAACGGCTATCATTGCACGCCGGTGAAGGTCACGGTCTTCGAACGGCAAACGGTCGCGGCCTAGCCGGATGTGGTGCGCTTGACAACGCATCACACCGGACGGACTATTTGTGCGCAAACTAATTCCGCCACCGGGAGGCTGAAGGGCCACTTAGGCAACTAATGCGGGCGCCTCGCGCAAACGCGCAACGGGTCACGCAGGGAGCTGAGTCATGATCAATGCGCATAGAGTTCTGCAGCTGGCATTGACGAGCGCCGTCGCGATCGGCCTTGTCAGCTCCGCCTCGGCACAAGACACGATCAAGATCGGCGAGTTGAACAGCTACAAGATCCAGCCGCAGTTCCTCGACCCGTACAAAAAGGGCTGGGAAATGGCGGTCGATGAGGTGAACGCCAAGGGCGGCGTGCTCGGCAAGAAGCTGGAAGTCATTTCACGCGACGACGGCGGCAATCCCGGCGACGCAGTGCGCGCTGCCGACGAGCTGGTGACGCGCGAAGGCGTGTCGATGATCGCGGGCACCTTCCTGTCGCATATCGGGTTGGCGGTCACCAATTTCGCCGGCCAGAAAAAAGTGTTCTTCCTCGCAGCCGAACCGCTCACCGACAAGATCACCTGGCAGAACGGCAATCGATACACCTATCGCCTGCGTGCTTCGACCTACATGCAGGTGGCGATGCTGATCCCGGGCGCGGCTGCCGCCAAGAAGAAACGCTGGGCGCTGGTCTATCCGAATTTCGAATACGGCCAGTCGGCAGCGGAGAACTTCAAGGCGCTGTTGAAGAAGGCGCAGCCCGACGTCGAATTCGTCACCGAGCAGGCGCCGCCGCTTGGCAAGGTCGACGCCGGCGCGGTCGTGCAGGCGCTCGACGATGCCAAGCCGGACGCGATCTTTAACGTGCTGTTCGGCGCCGACCTGTCGAAGCTCGTTCGCGAGGGCAATACCCGCGGCGTGTTCAAGAATCGCACGGTGGTGAGCCTGCTCACCGGCGAACCGGAATATCTCGATCCGCTTAAGGACGAATCTCCGGTCGGATGGATCGTCACCGGCTATCCCTGGGACAAAATCAAGACCCCCGAACACACCGCCTTCGTCGACGCCTACAAGAAGAAATACAACGACTATCCGCGGCTCGGCTCGATCGTCGGCTACGTGACATTTAAATCGCTCGCCGCCGGCATCGCAAAGGCCGGCTCGACGGACGCCGAGAAGCTGGTGGAAGCGTTCAAGGATCTCAAGGTGGAAGGCCCATTCGGGCCGTTCACCTACCGGGCGAGCGACCATCAGGCCACTATGGGTGCTTATGTCGGCACGATCGCGCTTGAAGGCGGCAAGGGCGTCATGGTCGACTTCAAGTATGTCGACGGAGCGACGGTGCTGCCGAGCGACGCCGAGGTCAAAAAGCTGCGTCCGGCCGAGACGAACTAAGGTTTTCGCGCGCAATATCCTTGGCTAACCTCTCCCCGCTGCGGGGAGAGGTGACCCTTTCATGACTTTCAGCGCATTCCTGTTTCAGGCGCTCAACGGGCTGTCGACCGCCTCGGGCCTGTTCTTTGTCGCCGTGGGGCTGTCGCTGATTTTTGGCGTTTCCCGCATCATCAATATCGCCCACGGGTCCCTCTATATGCTCGGGACCTACATCGCGTATTCGTTCGCAACGCGTATCGGCGGTGCATTGGGGTTCTGGGGCGGCATAGTAGCGACGGCTCTTATCGTCGGCGCCATCGGCGCGTTGATTGAGATCCTGTTGTTGCGGCGGGTTTATCGCGCTCCCGAGCTTTTTCAGCTGCTCGCGACCTTCGCGCTGGTGCTGGTGATCAATGATGCCGTTCTGTGGCTGTGGGGACCGGAAGATTTGCTTGGGCCGCGTGCTCCGGGCCTGCGTGGGTCGATCGAAGTGCTCGGCCGCCAATTGCCTAGCTATGACCTGTTCCTGATTATCATCGGCCCACTGGTCCTGCTGGTGCTGCATTTAGCACTTGCACGCACGCGCTTCGGCCGCCTGGTGCGCGCGGCGACACAAGACCGCGAAATGGTCAGCGCGCTGGGGGTCAACCAGGCAATCCTGTTTACCTCGGTATTTGCGCTTGGCGCAGCACTCGCCGGATTTGGCGGAGCGCTGCAGGTCGCGCGTGAGCCCGCCAATCTCGCGACAGATCTGGTCGCCATCGGCGACGCCTTCGTCGTGGTGGTTGTCGGCGGCATGGGCTCGATCACCGGCGCCTATCTCGCAGCCGTGATCATCGCGGAAGTGAAGGCCCTGTGTATCGCAATGGGTGTCGTCGATTTTGGTTTTTTCACCGTCAATTTCACCAAGCTCACGCTGGTTGCCGAATTCCTGGTCATGGCGGTGGTGCTGATCGTGCGGCCTTATGGTCTGCTCGGCAGGCCGCAGGCTTTTGTCCGTTCAATCGCCGAGCCTGAAGACCCCATCCGTCCTGCGACACCTGCACTGAAGATTCTCGGGGCGGCGGTGCTGGCGCTATTGGCGTGCCTGCCGTTGCTTGCGCAAACATCGCCCTATCTGCTCATTCTCGGCATCGACGTTTTGATAGCGGTAATTTTCGCGACCTCGCTTCACTTCATCATGGGCCCCGGAGGCATGCATTCCTTCGGACACGCCGCCTATTTCGGGCTCGGCGCCTACGGGGCGGCACTGCTGGTCAAATGGCTGGCCGCTCCGATGCTAGTGGCTTTGCTCGCGGCACCACTGATCGCGCTCGCAGGAGCCTTGCTGTTCGGCTGGTTCGCCGTGCGGCTTTCCGGCGTCTATCTCGCAATGTTGACGCTGGCATTCGCTCAGATCGTCTGGGCTTTGGTGTTTCAGTGGGAGACGCTGACGGGCGGATCCAACGGTGTGATCGGCGTTTGGCCACCACCACCGTTCGACAAAGCGTGGGTTTATTTCCTGGTAACACTCGCGCTCACCACGATCGGTGTTCTCCTGCTGCGGCGCTTTCTGTTTGCGCCCTTCGGTTACGCCATGCGCGCGGGCCGCGATTCCGTCTTGCGTGCAGAGGCCATCGGCATCGACGTAAAACGCGTGCACTGGCTTGGCTTCGCCATTGCCGGCTGCGTCTGCGGAATTGCCGGTGGATTGTTTGCATTTGCCAAAGGATCGATCTCGCCGGAGACGATCCATGTCAGCCGCTCAATTGACGGTCTGGTCATGGTGCTGCTTGGCGGCATCCAGACACTCACCGGCCCGATCGTCGGTGCATCGGTATTTGCCACGTTGCAGGATACGGTGATGCGGCAAACCGAGTACTGGCGGGCATTGCTTGGCATCATCATCCTGCTGCTGGTCCTCGCCTTCCCGCAAGGGATTGTCGGAGCGTTCTCGTCGCTCTGGCGCAAGTCGGGTGCGAAGTCATGAGCGTGCTTGCCATTCGCTCATTGTCCAAGACCTTCGGCGGCGTTCGCGCGGTCAACGATGTCAGCTTCGAGATCGCACAAGGCGAGTTTCTCGCCATGATCGGCCCCAACGGCGCAGGAAAATCGACCTGCTTCAATATGATCAATGGCCAGCTCACCCCGGATTCAGGGCAGATTCTGTTCGCAGGCCGCGACATCGCCGGGCTTGTGTCGCGGGAGGTGTGGCGGCTTGGCGTCGGCCGGACCTTTCAGGTCGCCGCAACATTCAGCTCGATGACCGTCGTCGAAAATGTGCAGATGGCGCTGATTTCGTACGCGCGTGAGAATTACCACCTCTGGCAGCCTGCTTCGGAACTGCATCGCGATCGAGCGCTTGATCTGCTGACCCAGGTCGGTATGCGCGAGGCGGCCGAGCGCCCCAGCCGCGAACTTGCCTACGGCGACGTGAAGCGTGTGGAACTCGCGATCGCGCTCGCCAATGAGCCGCGCCTCTTGCTGATGGATGAGCCCACGGCGGGCATGGCGCCACGCGAGCGCAACGACCTCATCGCGCTCGTCAAACGGCTGGTCGTGGAACGTGGAATCTCAGTGCTATTTACCGAACATTCCATGGATGTCGTCTTTGCGTTTGCAGACCGCATCATCGTGCTGGCGCGAGGGCGGCTGATTGCCGACGGCAATGCCGCCGCGATCCGCGACAATCCGCAGGTGCGCGAAGTCTATTTCGGCACCGGCAAGACTTTCGCGGGAGCGGCGCCATGAGCGAAACGATGAGCGAAACGAAGAGTGAAGCAATGCTCACGGTCGAACACCTGAGCGCGTGGTACGGCGCGGCGCGCATTCTCTATGATTTGAGCTTCGAGGTCGGCCGCGGCGAAGTGGTGGCATTGATGGGACGTAACGGCGCCGGCAAGTCCACCACCATGAAGACGATCATGGGCCTTATGGCCAAACGTCAGGGTTCGGTTCATTTCAACGGCGAGGATATTTCAAACCGCCAGCCCTTCGAGATTGCACGGCGCGGCCTCGGCTTTACCCCTGAAGATCGCCGCATCTTTGTCGATCTGACCGTGATGGAAAATCTCGACGTCGGCCGTCAGCCGCCGCGCAGCTTTTCCGATGGAAAAGCGGCGCCGTCCTGGACTCCGGAACAGCTGTTCACGCTTTTTCCCAATCTCGCCGAAATGCCGGATCGCCTCGGCGGACGCATGAGCGGCGGCGAACAGCAGATGCTCACGGTCGCGCGTACCCTGATGGGCAATCCGTTGCTGGTGCTGCTTGATGAGCCCTCGGAAGGCGTGGCGCCGCTGATTGTCGAGCAGATGGCCAAGACCATCATCGCGTTGAAGAAGCAGGGCCTGTCGATTCTGCTGTCAGAACAGAATGTTCATTTCGCCCGATTGGTATCGGATCGCGTCTATGTGTTGGAAAAGGGCCAGATTCACTGGCAGGGTTCGGTCGCAGAACTTGATGCCAATGTGGATGTGCAAAGGACTTATCTCACGGTATAGGATGTCGTGGATAAGTGGGACGAACGCATGAAGCCATTACGGCCGGAGAAACTGAAAGTCGTCGCCACACAGGCCGATCCGTCGGATCAGGGTCGCTATGTGCTCGACGACCAGGGCGGCTTTCTCATGCGTGTCGCCATGCAGCGACATACGTCGATCTTCACCTCGCGCATGATCGAAGGCCTGACCCAAACCCAGTTCGCCGCGCTCGCCAAGCTCTACGAGGTTGGCCCTTGCTCGCAGAATCATCTTGGGCGCCTGATCTATCTCGACGCCGCGACGATCAAAGGCGTTGTTGACCGCCTGCACCTGCGCGGTTTCGTCACAGCCCTTAACGATTTGAAAGACCGGCGCCGCCGCGCTGTCGCGCTCACCGACCGGGGACGGCAGGTGACCGAAGCCGCCATGCGGGTCGCCGTCGAAATAACCGCTGCCACCCTTGCGCCGCTGACCGCAGACGAACAACGGCAGATCTCGAAGCTGCTGCGCAAGCTGGGGTAGGCTGGTTACCAGAGGCCCTTCAGCCGGCCGCCGTCGAGATTGAGCGACACGCCGGTGATATAGCTCGCACGCTCGGAACACAGGAAAACCGTGGCATTTGCGAGCTCTTCCGGCTTGCCCATTCTGCCGAGTGAGTTCTTCTTTGCTGCCACCTTGCGGGCCTCCGCCTCGGTCGTCACGCCGAATTCCTTCTTCATGCCCTCGGTATTGCGCACCCACAGATCGGTTGCGACCCAACCCGGGCAGATCGCGTTGACGAGAATGTTGTCCTCGCCGAATTCAGCAGACAGTGATTTGGTGAGATTGAGCAGCGCGCTGTTCGTCATACCGCTGCCGAACATATACGGGTCCGGCTCTTTTCCCGCGCCGCCGATCGTGTTGACGATGCGGCCCCATTTCTGCGCCTTCATCATCGGATGAACGGCGCGGATCGCCCGCATGAAGCCAAACAACTTGGTCTCCAGCTGCGTTTTCATGTCGTTGTCGTCGAAGGCTGCGAAGCGGCCGGAATACATCTGCCCCGCATTGTTCACCAGGATGTCGACCCCGCCGAATTTCTGGTGCGCGGTCTCGACCATTTTCGCGATGTCGGATTCCCTGGTCATGTCGGCAACAATGGCGTGCACTTCTCCGCCCGTGCGCTTGGCCAAATCGTCGCGCGCCTTCTCGAGCTTCTGTTGATTACGTCCGGTGATGAGGATGCGCACGCCTTCTTCCAAAAATTGGCGCGCCGTTTCGAAGCCGATGCCGCTGCTGCCGCCAGTGACGATCGCGCGGCGGCCCTTGATTCCCAAGTCCATCTCACTCTCCCGTTGACGCGTTTGGCCGCAGCATAGAGTATCCATCGCGGCGGCAATGCAAGAAGAAAACGAGGGCGGAAATGCAACTTGGCCTTCAGGGCAAAGTCGCCGTGGTCACCGGTGCCTCGCGCGGCATCGGCAAAGCGATCGCGCAGGCTTTAGTTGAGGAAGGATGTGCGGTTGCAATTTGCGGTCGCAACGCTGACCGACTTGACGCTGCAGTGGTCGAATTGTCTGCAAAAGGCCGTGTGCTCGGCATCGCCGCCGACGTCACAGATGAGAATGCAGTGAAGCGTTTTATCGCGGCAGTGATCGAGAAATTCGGCCGCATCGACATTCTCGTCAATAACGCCGGCACGCATTTGCGCGGCACGGTCGAAACCACGACGCTCGACATCCTCGATCGTCAATTGCGCGACAAGGTCTTCGGGTTTTTCACCATGATAAAGGCTGTGCTGCCCACGATGAAGGCGCAGCGCGACGGACGTATCATCAACATCGTCGGGCAGGCAGCGCGTCATCCGCATCCGGACCGGTTTCCTTCGGGCGTCACAAATGCGGCGTTGATGGCAATGAGCAAATCGGTGGCGGATTCCGTCGCGCGTGACAACATTCGCGTCAATGCCGTGTGCCCGCAATATATTGAATCGGACTTGCTGGCCTCACTTATCCAGAAAGAAATGCGCGAGCGCGGTGTCGATCGCGCAACCGCCGCCGCCGGCTTCACGCGCTCAAATCCCCTGGGTCGCACCGGCCGGCCGGACGAAGTTGCCGACCTGGTAGCCTTTCTGGCCTCCGATTGCGCTGCTTTCGTCACCGGCAGCGCGGTGAGCATCGACGGCGGTTACCAACGCTATGTGTTCGGGTAGAAAACGATGGATCTCGGGCTGAGCGGCAAAATTGCTCTGATCACCGGCGGCACCAGCGGTATCGGCCTCGCCATTGCGCAGAAACTTGCATCCGAGGGCTGCAGAATCGCGATTTGCGGACGCGACAAGATCAAACTTGACCGAGCCGTTGCCTCGCTCGGCCCAGCAGAAGCGAAAGGGTTTGTCGCCGACATTTGCAAGACAAGCGACGTCGCCTCGCTTGTGGGAGATGTCACCAGGGTGTTCGGCGGCATTGACGTCGTTGTGAGCAATGCCGGCACACATTTGCCCGGCCGCCTCAGCGAAGTTTCGCCTGACAGGTTGTTGCGCCATTTTCAAACCAAAGTATCGGGCGCCTGGGAGCTGGCGCGCCACGTCACGCCGGTCATGGCTGCGAGGGGCGGGGGGCGTTTTATCGTTATCATCGGCCAGGCGGGCAAGGTTCCGCAGGCAAACGCGATTGCCTCCACGACCGTCAACGCTGCGCAGCATGCTTTCGTGAAATCGCTTTCGGACGAGCTCGCGCCCAGCAATATTCTCGTCAATGCGGTGTGCCCGAGCCGTATCAAGAGCCCCCTGACCGATGCTCTGACGCTCCACAACGAAGTTTATTTCGGCCGCAGCCTGGAGCAGCAGGAGACGAAATGGGGTGCTGAGGTGCCACTTGGCCATTGGGGAACGCCCGAAGATATTGCCTACGCGGTCGCTTTTCTTGCCTCCAGCCGTGCGGCTTTCATCGTCGGCGCCAACATTGACGTCGATGGCGGCCACCAGCGATCGATTGTCTAGCGGGCGCGGCCATGATCGACCTGCACCACGTCTCAAAGACTTTCCGTAAACAGGACGAAACAGTCGACGCGGTGCGCGACATCAGCCTGACGATCGCGCAAAAGGAAATCGTTGCGGTCATCGGACCGAGCGGCTGCGGCAAATCCACGCTGCTCAACATGATCGCCGGGCTCTACGCACCTTCGAGTGGGTCAATCATCTACAAGGGCGCGCGCGTGTCGGACGTCAACACCGACGTTGGCTACATGACCCAGAAGGACAATCTGCTTCCCTGGCGCACCGTGCGGGATAACATCGCATTTCCGCTTGAACTCGCCGGTGCCGCAAAGGGCGAGCGTGTGCTGCGTGCCGACCAGGTGATCGCGCATGTCGGGCTCGATGGATTCGCACATCGCTATCCACACGAGCTTTCTGGCGGCATGCGCAAGCGCGTCTGCCTTGCGCGCATGCTGATTTACGGGGCAGAAACCGCGCTGCTCGACGAACCGTTCGCGGCTCTCGATGCCCAGCTGAAACTTGCGATGCACGACTTGCTGCTGAAGCTTGCAGCCGAGACCGGGCAGACTGTCGTGCTTGTCACGCACGACCTTATGGAGGCCGTGACGCTTGCCGACCGCGTGCTGGTTTGCACGCGCCGCCCGGCGACACTTGCACTGGAGCAACGCATCGAACTCAAGCGGCCACGCGACGTGCTCAACGTGCGCTTTACCAACGAATTCAAGGAACACTACGACGCACTTTGGGAGCGCCTGCGCGTCGAATACCACGAGGAGCGGTTATGACCGCACCCGATGCCGATGCTGCACCTGGCGGCCTGCGCGACAATGCCGCAGATGCCGGCCCGCGTGCGCTCGGCAGCGGCTTCATGGTCACCTGTCAGGTCCTGCTCGGCGCAGTGCTGCTGTTGGTATGGCAAGGCGCATCCGGCCGGTTGGTGGACAACTTCTTCATCTCCAACCCCCTCGACGTTGGAACGAGATTGTTCGGCTGGATATCCGATGGCTCGCTCTTCGTGCATATCTGGGCGACGGTCCATGCGACGGTGGTGGGCTTCATCATCGGTTCGGTCGCCGGCGTCATTCTCGGTGTTTGGCTTGGCGTCTCGCCCTTCGCCAGCCGGCTGCTGAACCCGTATCTATCGGCCCTCAACGCGTTGCCTAAAGTGGCACTGGCGCCGCTGTTTGTACTTTGGTTCGGGCTCGGCATCGAATCCAAGATCGCACTCGCGGCCGTACTCGTGCTCTTCCTCGTGTTTCTCAACACCTATGCCGGCGTGCGCGAAGTCGACCGGGATCTGATCGATGGCGCACGATTAATGAAAGCAACCCGGGCTCAGGTGATCACCAAGGTCATCATCCCTTCGGCGATGTCGTGGATGTTTGCCGGCCTGAAGATCTCCGTACCCTATGCGTTGATCGGTGCTGTGCTGGGCGAAATGATCGCGGCCAACAGGGGGCTCGGCTATCTGGTGCAGTTTTCCGGGTCGCAATTCGATTCCGCCGGTGTTTTCGCCGTGCTGATCGTGATCGCGCTACTTGCCGTTGCACTTAATCTCCTGGTCGAAATCGTGCAACATCGGATGCAGCAATGGCGGATCGTTGGCCGCTGAACCAGAAACTATCGGGAGGACGCGCGATGAAACAATTGAGAATGGCGGCGCTTGCTGCAGCCACACTGATCGTGGGCTCGGCATCGGCGGAGACTGTCAAGATCGCCAATATTGGTCATGGCTATTACTCGGGCGCCCTTTATGTCGCGGTACAGGAAAAGCTGTTCCAGAAGTATGGCCTCGAGCCCGAAGTTTCCTACGTGCAGGGTGGGCCGCTTGCTCTGCAGGCTGTGCTCACCAAACAGGCCGATATCGGCATCCTGTCGTATGAGCACGTGCTCACTGTAGCGGTGCAGGGCAAACGCATTGTTTCGTTCTTCAATATCGCCAACCGTCCGGTCAACAATGTCATCGCGAGCGACAAGCTGATGGCCGGCGCCGAGAAGCTGAGCATTGCCGACAAGATCAAGCGGTTGAAGGGCCAGCGGGTGGCGATGCCGTCGGCCAACGGTTCGGGCGAAAAGATGCTCGGGGTCCTCGCGAAGAAATACGGGCTCGCGCTCCCGGGCGATATCTCAAGCGTATATCTTGGCGCCGAGGCACCTTCCTATGTCGCGGCCTTCCAGAAGGATCTGGTTGATGCCGCGTTGCCGTTCGAGCCGGCGGGCGTGCTGGTGCAGCAGTCGGGCAAAGGAAAGATCTACCTCAATATGATGAACGGAGAAATTCCCGAGTTTCGTGACATCCTGTTCATGACGCTCGCCACGCATCCGGACGTCATCAAGGAAAGGCCGGATATGCTTCGCAAGGTGGCGCAGGTCTTCACCGAGGCACAGAAAATTCTCAAGGACGATCCCAAGCGCGGCATGGCGATCATGGCCAAGGAATATCCGAGCATGGAGCCCTCAACCAACGCCGAAGCCTATAAGACCGTCAGCCAGATCTGGACGAAGGACGGCCATATGACGGAAGCGCAGGCGCGCGGCACGTTCGCCTATCTGCAGCCGAAAGGGCCGGCAGAGGTCGATTTTCCTGCGACCTTTACCAACGAATTCGTGCCGAAAAAATAACCGGGAGAGTGCCAGTGTTCAGTGTCGGCGATATCACCATTGCGCGTGTCGAGGAAACTAACCTGCCGAGCTATCCACTCCGGGATATTTTCCCGGATTTTACCGACGCGCATATGGCCGAGCACAAGTCATGGTTGGCGCCGCACCATTACGAGGCCGAAACCGGCAAGATCAGGCTTTCGGTTCACAGCTGGTTGTTACAGGTGGACGGCAAGAAAATCCTGATCGATTCCTGCTGCGGCAACAACAAAGTCAAACCTGGCCGGCCATTCTGGCACATGCTCAATGTCAATTATCTCGAGCGGCTCGCCGCCGCCGGTGCAAGGCCGGAAGAAATCGACCTGGTGATGTGCACGCATCTGCATCACGATCATGTCGGCTGGAACACCCGGCAGCAGGACGGCAAATGGGTGCCGACATTTCCCAATGCCCGATACGTGTTCTCAAAACCCGACGTCGATTATTTCTCCAAGGTCGACGCCGACCCGAAAGAGGGACCGGCGGAACTGGGGACGTTCCGCGAATGCGTTGTGCCGATCCTCGAACACGGCCGGGCTGATCTCGTCAGCGGCGGCTCTTTCCGGCTCAACGAATTCATTGAGATCGACTCGGCGCCGGGCCATTCGCCCGGCCATGTGTTCTTCAAGATCGAAAGCAAAGGCGAGCGGGCGGCCTTCATCGGCGATGTCTGGCATCACCTGTTGCAGGTTTATTATCCCGACTGGAATTTCCCGAAGAATTCCGATGCGGCGCAAGCGCGCGTGAGCCGGCGCAAAGTGCTCGACTATTGTGCTTCAAGCGGCGCACTCGTGTTTCCGGGCCACGTCGGCTTGCCTTTTGCGGGCCATATCGAGGCGGCGCAAAAAGGCTACCGGCCGAATTTTTAACCGTGATCGGTCAGAATCCGTAAAGCCGGGCGGGATTGTCCACCAAGACTTTCTTGCGCGCGCTCTCGTCGGGCACCCAATCGAGCAACATATCCAGCATCACGGCATCGTCTGGCACCTGCACGCCTGGTGTCGGATGCGGCCAATTGGTGGCCCATAACATCCGTTCGGGCGCGGCTTTTGCAAGCGCCTTGGCGAGTTTACCGACATCGTCGTAGTTCGGCGGCCCCACCTTCGAAACTTCGTAGGGCGCCGACAATTTGACCCAGGTACGGCCACCATCAACCAGCCCGTGCAGCGCGCGAAATCCCGGGTGATCGAGCGGTACCGGTTCGAGAAATTTTCCGACATGATCGATCACCAGCGTGCTGGTCAGCCGTTTGAGCAGGGCCAAACGATCAGGCAGTTCGCGGCCGTCGAGCTGCAGCTGAACGTGCCAGCCGAATGTTGCTACGCGCGCCGACATGGTTTCCAGGATGTCCCAGGGCAGGGGTGCCCCCGCCAGCATGAAGAAGCGAATGCCGCGGGCACCGAGCCTGGTCAGCCGGTCGAGCTCTACGTCGCTCACGCCCTCGTCGACAACGACGATGCACCGCGCGTTCGGTCCTATCGTGGCAACAGCTTCCAGGGTGCAGCGGTTATCCTTGCCATAGGTCGAAGGCTGCACCACAACAGTGCGCTCGACGCCGAGGCGTGCGCACATCTTCCGGTAAGCCGACACGGGTGCCGCGGGGGCATCGATCTTGGCGGTCGGCGCCTTCGGATATTTGGGGTCGTAGACGTGCATGTGGGTGTCGCAAGCGCCGGGGGGCGCCTTGAGCTTTGGCCTGAGCGTGCTTTCGATGGCTGGCATGATGTGATCCCTAGTGGCAGATCAGCCCTGTCCCGTTTGGATTCTGGAAGCAGCCGACCGAAGTCGGCAGGACGTGCTTGGGTATCCAGAGCACCACTTCGGGAAAAAAGATGCAGAAGGCAATAGTTGCGAAAAATACGAGGTAGATCGGCAGGGCAGCCAGCAATGCCTGTGAGAACCGCACACCGACGAATTTGGACGCCATCAGCAGAACCAGGCCATAAGGCGGCGTGATCAATCCAAAGGCCAGTGTCGCGATCAGCACGACGCCCATGTGGACCGGGTTGATATTGCCGGCGGCGGTGAGCGCGTTCACCAGCGGCATGAAGATGATGATGGTCGGCACCGGTTCAATGAAATCCCCGACGATCGTGAACAGTAGAACCATCAGCAACATGATCAGATGGGGATCGGTGCCAGCAATGCCGATGATCCAGTCCGAGATGACGATGGCGCCGCGCAAATAGGCGAGCAGGTAACCGAAGGCATTCGCAGCGCCAATCGTGATCAGGGGCAACGAAAAAATCAGTCCCGCCAGGCAGAAGTCGTAAGGCAGGTTCCAGATATGCCTGGGATTGAGCGCTGGAATGATGACGACGATGATCCATAGCGCGGCGACGACGCCGGCTTCGGTAGGTGTGAACCAGCCGGACAGGATACCGCCAAGCAGGATCACCGGAATCATGAGGGGCAGGGCCGCGTCGCGAGTCGCCAGGGCGATCATTCCGAACGAAGCGCGTGGTCGCTTAAAACCGACCGGTCCGAAGAAGTAGCAGTAGGTCATCAGGCCGAAGCCAATCATCAGCCCTGGTACGAAACCGGCCATGAACAGCCCGGCGATCGATACGTTGCCGGTCGCACCATAGACGACTGCGGTAATGCTTGGCGGGACCAGCGCGGCGATGGTCGATGCAGCGGCGATGATCGCTGCAATAAACGGGCCCTCGTAGCCCTCCTTTTTCATTGGTCCGGCGAGGGCCCGGCTCATCACGGCGACGTCGGCCGTTGTTGAACCAGACATTTCCGAGAAGAACATGCTGAACACGGTGACGACCTGCGACAGACCGCCGCGAATATGACCGACCAGCACCATCGACAGATTGGCGATGCGAATGACCACGTTGGCCGAGCTCATCAATTCGCCGACGAGAAGAAAGAAAGGGATCGCGAGCAAAGCCTCATTGTCGACGCCGTCGAAAACTTTCTGGATGATGGCGGCAAGCGAAACGTCCGATAGCAGTGCGCCGACAAACACGCCGCCAAGCAGTGCAAACGGCACCGGCACACCGAGATAGCCGAAAGTCAGAAAGCACGCCGTCATGAGAGCTAGGATAACCGGGGCGCTCATTGCAGCCCCTCCGGCCTGGACGCGCCGAACGCTGCCGAATGCTCCGGCTCCTGCGGTTCGGAGTGCTCGAATCCGTTGCGGCAACCGTTAACGATCTGCTCGATGGTGAAAAGGGCGATCAGGATGCCGGACAGCGGGATAGCGGCATAAAGGGAGGCGATGGGTGTATTCGATGGCAGTCGAAAACTGCCGAAGCCGCGGAGGAAATTGAGATAGCCATAGTAGATCAGGCAGGCAGCAACCACGAGCACTATCAGACGAATAATTACTTCGGCGGCAAGACGCGCTTTGCCATGCATCGATTCCGCAACGGCGGTGAGATAAAGGTGATCATTGCGGCGGGTGGCGACCGCCGCGCCGATGAAAATTCCGTAGATGAACAGAGTCGATGTGACTTCCTGCAGCCAAAGCCAGGGGCGGCCGATGATCCGGGTCGTGATGTCAGCGCAAACCGACGTCGAGAAGCCAAACAGCGTCAAGCCGCAGATGATCATCAGGATCATCTCGAGGTTGTCGAGTGCCTTCCATTTCAGATGACGCTGCCTGTTCAAGACCAGCTTGTCGGCGATGCCCATCACGCCCTTCTGCCATGTTGGAAAGGCCGGCGCTGCCGGCCTCTCCGTTGTCCTGCCTGAGGGCGGCTTATTGGACTGCCTTGATCAGTGTCTTGATCTTGTCGGCGTGCGGCCCAAGTTCCGTCGCGAGCTTATCGAGCATGGGATCGGAAATCTTCTTGAAACCGGATTTGTCGACGTCGGTCACGATCTTGATTCCGATCGCCTTGAGTTTGCCCGCTGCAGCGTCTTCGAGTTCGAAGGCCTTCTTCGGTTCCTGCGTGGTGACATCACGTCCCGCTTCGAGCACCCACTTTTTCTGATCATCGCTAAGGCTCTGCCAAAGCTTGTCGCTGATCCAGAGGATGGCGTTATTTGCCTCGTGCTGGGTCAGTGAGAGTACGGGAGCGGGCTCATAATGCTTGTTGATGAGGTAGACGTTGACCGAGTTCTCGCCAACATCGACGACACCCGTCTGCAATGAGGTGTAAACGCTGCCGAATGGCATGTGCACCGTCTGCGCGCCATAGGCGTTGAAAGTCGCGTCCTCTGTTGCAGTGGCCTGTACCCGGATCTTCAAGCCCTTGATGTCATCGATCTTATGGATTTCCCTTTTGCTGTACATGTTGCGCAGACCTTGCGTGCCGAGGCCGATCACATGAATGCCTTGCACGGTCTGGTCGATCATGTCGCGGATCGCTTCGAAAACCTTCGGATCGGCGAGTGCCTTGACCATGTGATTTTCATCACGGAACAGGAAATGCAGCGACATTACGCCGGCTTGTGGTGAGATCGTTGCGGTGTTCGCTGATGAAACAATCGCGAAATCGAGGTCGCCCGCCTTCACGAGCTGCAGAAGCTGTGGCTCCTGCCCAAGCTGTGCGCCAGGATATTGGTCGACCAGCATCTTGCCGCCGCTCAATTGCTTGAGCTTGGCCGAAAAGATGTCGTAGGCGACGCTGTAACCGGAATTGAGCTGCTGGTCGTGGGCGAAACGATAATGCTTCTCCTGGGCATTCGCGTTGAATGAAATTGCCAGTGCGCCGGCAGCGACGGCCAATCCCCACCTGCTGATGATCGTCATTAGTTTCTCCCCAATATTTTATAGTTTTCGCGGCCCGACGGCCGGAAGGAATTGTAGTCGAGGGCTCGGGGGGAAGGATAGATATTATATGATTGCCTTGAGCCGCTGCGGCGTAACGGGAAGTTGGGTCACCGCGCCTGGTCGCTGGAGGGCATCATCGATCGCCGAAGCAATCGCGGCACCGACCGGATTGGCCCCACCTTCTCCCGCGCCCTTCAATCCAAGGGGATTGAGTGGGCTTGGCGCGTCCTCCGACACCAGGATGGAAACATCGGGGACCTCGCGCGCGGTCGGCATCAGGTAGTCGGCGAACGTGACCGAAAGGGGCTCTCCGTTCTCGTCATAGCGGAACTCCTCCAGCAGCGCACCGCCAATGCCTTGCGCAAGCCCGCCGGCGATCTGACCTTCCACGAGTTTCGGATTCACGGCCTTGCCGACGTCGTAGGCAATGACATAGCGCTCGATTGTGACATCACCGGTTTCCGGATCGACGCGTACGACGACGGCATGCACGCCGTACGGATAGACCATATGGGTTGATTCGAACGTATCTTCAGCGCTCAGGCCGCCCGGCAGAATCCGCGCAAGTTCGGCAAGGGGCATTGACGGACCGGGAGCCGTGGCGCGCACGATCTCGCCGTTCACGATGTTGAGCGCACCGACGTTCGTTTGCATCAGTTCGGCCGCAGCAAGCAGCGCCTGAGCGCGCAGCTTGGTTGCCGCGAGCCGTGTGGCTTCTCCGCACATGACGGTCACGCGTGAGGCAAAGGCGCCCATGCCGCGTGCAATGCGGTCGGTCTGGCCGTGAATGACCCGGATTGTCGTGTAGTCAACGCCGAGTGCATCGGCGCAGATCTGTGCGATCACGGTTTCCACGCCTTGACCGATGGAGGCGACGCCAGTGATCACCTCGACGATGCCGTCGGGCCTTATCTCTACACTGACGGTATCGAACGGTCCGAGGCCGCTTTTCTCAACGAACATCGCCACCCCCGCGCCGACTTTCTCGCCCTTCTTGCGGCGTTCGCTGAGCTGCTTCTGAAGCTCAGTCCAACGAATTGCTTTGAGTGTCTTGTCGAGTAGCAGCGCGTAGTCACCGGAATCATACACGATCTGGGTGCCGAGCGTGTCGAGGCCGAGCGTGTAGGGCATCGCGCTCTTGCTAATAAGGTTTCGTCTGCGGATCTCAACCTTGTCCACACCAACCTTGGCGGCGATCGCATCAAGCAAGCGCTCGCGTACAAAAGTGGATTCGTAACGCCCGGGTGCGCGGTAAGTGCCGCAAGGTGTTTTGTTGGTGAGGCGTATGTGGCTGGTCGCGCGGTAAGCCGGCACACGATAGGGGCCCGGCAGCATGGCGGCGGTAAGGTCGGGCACGGTCGCCGCGTGCGTGCGCATATATGCGCCATTGTCGTGAAAAAACTCGACCTCAATACCAAGAATGCGACCCTGTGTGTCGATAGCCGCGCGCACGCGGTGCTGCTGCTCGCGCGAATGATTGGCGGCGATCAGATGTTCGCGCCGGTCCTCGATCCATTTGATCGGCCGTTTGAATTTCAGCGCGGCCACGCAGACCAGAATGTCTTCGGGATAAATTTCGCCGCGAATGCCGAACCCACCGCCAACGTGACCTTCATAAAGCTGGACGGAGTCTTTTTTTCGCCCCAGCATTTGCGCGATGGTATCGCGATTCCAGTGCGGCACTTTTGCGGCGCCGTGGAGCTCAAGGAGGTCGCGTGCCGCATCGTAACGTGCGATGGCGCCTCGCGTCTCCAGCGGGACGCCGGAATGGCGGCCGACGGAAAGCTCAAGTGAGACAACGGCGTGGGGCTTTTGAAAAGCCGCGTCAACATCACCATAGGCCTTGCGGATGACGGCGGGCTCCGTTGTCAGTTCATGCTCGTAGGTGCCCGGTTGCTCGGTCGCGACCATCGTTGCTCTCATGGGCTCGATCGAAAGCCCAATGAGGTCGGCAGCGTCTTCTGCGAGATATGCGTTGTCCGCAAAGACGATCGCGACTGGTTCGCCGACATACCGCACGACATCCTTCGCCAGCACTGGCTGCCGGTACGGCTCGAGCGCCTTGAGCCCGGTGAGACGAAACGGAATCGGCGGAATATCGGCAACGTCGGCGTGTGTCCACACCGCATGGACGCCCGGCAATGCGAGAGCTGCTTTGGTGTCGATTGATTTTATCTTTCCGTGCGCGACGGCAGAGCGGACCACGCGCATATGCCACTGGCCCGCAAACGAAATGTCGGCGGAGAAGTGGCCTTGGCCGGTGAGAAGTGGCCGATCTTCCAGACGTGGGACGGAGCGGCCGACGAATTTCGCCGGGGCGGTCATTTTCCGCGCATTTCTTTTGCTGCGGCACGAACGGCCTTGATGATGTTCTGATAACCGGTGCAGCGGCAGAGGTTGGACGAAAGCACGTCCACGAGATCTTCGTCGCTAATGTCAGGCTCGCGCTCCAGAACGCCGACAGCCAGCATCAAAAACCCGGGCGTGCAGAAGCCGCATTGCAGGCCATGATGGTCCATGAAGGCCTGCTGCATCGGGTGCAGCTTCTCACCGTCAGCCAATCCCTCGACGGTCCGGATCTTTTTGCCGTCTGCCTGTACGGCAAACATCAGGCACGAGCGTACCGGTTCGTCGTCGACGATGACCGTGCAGGCGCCGCAAATGCCATGTTCGCAACCGATGTGGGTGCCAGTCTGCCCGCAATCCTCCCGGATCGCGTCCGCCAGCGTGCGCCGCGCCTCGACGCTGATTGGATGGTCGCGCCCGTTAATTGTAAGCGTAATTGCGGCCTTTTCCCTCATGCGGCCTTTTCCTTGGCGCGCAAAGCGGCGCGAATACGCTGCGGTGTTGCCGGCATCTCGTCGATCTCGACACCGAACGGCGAGAGTGCGTCATTGATTGCGTTAATCACCGCAGCCGGTGCGCCGATGCAGCCGCCTTCGCCCAGGCCTTTGGCCATGGTGATTGAGTTCGGACTCGGAGTTTCAATGTGATGAAGCTCAATTGGCGGAATTTCATGCGCAGTCGGCGGCAAATAGTCGGCGAGCGTTGCCGTGAGAATACCACCGTTCTCGTCGTAGATAATCTCTTCGAGCAACGCGTTGCCAATGCCCTGCGCGATACCGCCATGCACCTGGCCGTCGGCGATCATTGGATTGATGATGCGCCCTGCGTCCTCCGCCACCAGGAATTTCTCGAGTTTCACATGGCCGGTCTCCACGTCCACATCGACGATGGCGATGTGGCAGGCATTGGAGAAGGTGCCCGGCGGATCGTAATGGCCGGTTTCCGTCAATCCCGGCTCGATCTCGCCCTTGAAGCGATGCGTTTGCGTGTAAGCCTCGCGCGCGAGTTTTGCGATCGGGATCGTGCGGTCGGTGCCGGCGACTTTTGCAAGCCCGTCGGCCAGGACAATATCGTCGGCCGCCGCTTCGAGAACATGGCTCGCAATCTTGATCAGCTTGGCGCGGACTTTTCGCGCAGCGATCAAAGTGGCGCCGCCGGAAATCACCAGCGAACGGCTGGCGAAAGTGCCCCAACCATAGGGCGCCCTGTCGGTGTCGCCGTGGACGACCCTGATGATCTCGGGTGTGACGCCAATTTCGTCGGCGATGATCTGCGCCAGCGTCGTGCGCAGGCCCTGGCCGTGTGGCGAGGACCCGATGCGCGCTTCCACGAAACCGGAGGGGTCGACGGTGACGATCACTGTTTCCCAGCCGGGCGTGATCTCCATGCCACGCGCCGCAAAGGCGGAGCTGCCGTAGCCGGTGCGCTCGGAGAAGGTTGCAATGCCGATGCCGAGATGGCGCCCTTTGGCGCGAGCTTCCTTCTGGCGCGTGCGGAAAGCGGGTAGATCGACCGCCTTGACCGCCATTTCCAGCGTCTCTTTGTAACTGGCGTCGTCGTATTCGAGGCCCATGGCCGACTTGTAGGGAAACGTGTCGATGAGGTTGCAGCGGCGCATGTCAACCGGGTCGATGGCGAAGGCGCGGGCGGCTTTGTCCATCAACCGCTCGAGCGTGAACGTGATCACCGGCCGCGAGACGCCGCGATAGGGGGCCATGGTGCAGGTGTTAGTGATGACACCGCGCGCGAGGCATTGGTACTGCTGAACATCGTAAGGGCCCGGCATTTCGGCCATTGCCATTAGCGGCTCGACCCCGCAGGTGGTCGGAAAGCACGAATAGGCGCCGACATTGGAGACGATGTCCGCCTTCAGCGCGAGCAGCCTGGCGTTCTCGTCGAACGCGCCTTCGAGCGTGATATATTGATCGCGCGAGTGAAAGCTTGCGATCAGGTTTTCGCGGCGGTCTTCAGTCCACGCCACGGAGTTTTTCAGCTTGCGCGCCAGCCAAACCAGAACGACATATTCCGCACAGAGCGACATTTTTTGCCCGAAGCCGCCGCCGACATCCGGTGCGATCACGCGCAGGTCGGATTCAGGAAAACCGAGTACGTCACAAATTGCCGTGCGTGTGAGGTGCGGCATTTGCGTGGTGCAGGTGAAGGTGACTCGCCCGGTCGACGGATCATAAGCAGCGTGGCCACCACGCGCCTCCAGGGGCGTGGCGTTCTGGCGGCGCGAGCGCGCGTCAACCCTGACGGTCCTGTGTGCGCCGTTCCAGATCGCGTCAAAGTCAGGCGTTTTCACTTTGCCTTCGAGGATGACATTGCCGGGCGCTTCAGCGTGTACCTGCGGTGCGCTGGCTTCGAGCGCCGCCTGCGCGTCCGTCACCGGCCTGGTTTCGTCGATCGATACGTCGACTTGATCGGCGATGTCCTCGGCGTCCTCTTCACTCGCAGCGACAACGGCGGCCACCGGCTCGCCGACAAAGCGCACGACGCCGTCGGCAAGGACCGGCTGGCCGACCGGCTTGTAACTGAACTTGTGCAGCATTGGCGTGATTTTCTTCACGTCTTTGAGATCGGCGGCGGTGATGACCATCGCGCCTTCGGGAGGACTGATCTTCGCCAATCGCCCTGCCGCAACCGGGCTGCGAACGAAGCGCACCCAATGCGCGGCAGGCGAGTCGGCGGTGAAGCGTCCCTGACCGGTGATCAATGCCGGATCCTCCAGCCGCCGGATGGAGCGTCCGACCCAGGTCATCCCGGAGCCTTGGTGGTCTGTTTCTTTCCCGGCCCGCTCACGACAATTTTGCCCTGCGCATGATCTTGTCCGAAAACCGGTACCTGTTCTTCGCGGTCATGCGCTCTGCTCCAGCGCGCGCCGCACCACCGCACGCACCAGGTCGCGGCGGTAGTCGGCGTTCGTCTGGTGATCTTCCAGCGGATCGATCGCCTTGGCCGCAGCTTCGGCTGCGGTACGAAACGGCGCATCGCCTGGCAATTTGCCATTGAGCGCGGCTTCGGCTTCCACGATACGGCGCGGGGAGGGTTCCGCACCGCCGACACCAACGCGCGCGTCAGCGATCGTGCCGCCATGCAGGCGATACGTGACGAGCGCTGCGGCCATGGCGAAATCACCGGCGCGGCGGTTGAATTCGTTGAACCCGAATTTCGTATCTTGCGGAAGCAGCGGCAGCCGAGCTTCGGCGAGCAATTCATCTTCGGCCAGCGCAGTAGACATGATGCCCGCGAAAAAATCTTTCGCTGCAATCACGCGCTCGCCACGCGTGCTCTTTGCTACGAGTGAGGCATCAAGGGTCGCCGCGACCAGACACCATTCGGAAGCGGGATCGGCGTGCGCGAGACTGCCGCAAAACGTACCGCGCATGCGGATCGGATAGTGCGCGATATGGCGCGCGACCACGCCGAGCATGCGGCCAAGCGGGTTATCGACCACGGACTTATGAAATGCCGCGTGGCGCACGCGTGCACCGATCGTCAGCGTCTTCCCGTTGCTCGTCACCTTGTCGAGCCCGGCGACCTCGTTGATGTCCACGAGATGTGCCGGCTTCGCCAGGCGAAACGCCATGATGGGGACCAGGCTCTGACCCCCCGCCAGTATGCGGCCGTCCTGCGGCGCAACCTCGGCCAGAATCTTCAGCGCCTCATCAAGCGTCTTAGGCACGTGACGGACGAAGGGCGCAGGCTTCATGCAGCAAACCTTCCGGCGGGCCCCTGGGCTAATTATTTGTATACAAACGATAAACGGCGGTCCCGGATTGTCAAACCCGGTGCCGCGCCGGCCTTACGGTAAGGCCTTACCCCGGCACTTCCACTTCAACCGTCAAATTCCTATCTTAATTGTTCAATATCGGGCTGCCTTAAGGGGGTTGGGAATGCCGATTTCGCGACAAATTGCAGCCGTTTGTCTGGCGGGCGCCATGCTGGCGAACGCGCCGGCGCTGGCCGACCAGGCAAAACGGCCCGACAAAGTTTCGTTCTATTTCGCCGCGCATGAGGACGACTGGCAACTGTTTATGAATCCGTCCGCCTTTCAGGACGTGATCAAAGGCGCCACCAAGACTGTCTTTGTGCATCTCACCGCCGGCGACGCCGGGCTCGGGACCGGCCTGGGTGGGCGCAAGCATCCATTTTATCTGGCGCGCGAGAATGGCGCGGAAGCCGCCATCCGCTTCATGGCAGATGCCGACGCCACCCCCGGCGAGCGCGTCGCGGCGCCGATGGTATTCAACGGGCATCCGATCTACCGGGTGAGCTACAGCAACACCGTAGGGTATTTCCTGCGCGTCCCCGATGGGAACGCCTCCGGTGCAGGCTACTCCGAAACCAGCTTTCAATCTCTCAAGCGCCTGGCCAGTGGCGAAAACGACGTTCTGCGGGCAGTCGATGGCTCGACCACTTACCATAGCTGGAATGATCTGGTTGCCACAGTGCGCTCGATCATCGCCTTCGAACGCGGACGCGCCGCGCTCGTCCAGCTTAACGTCGCCGAGACAGATACACGCATCAATCCTAACGACCACACGGATCATCTGATGACGGCGAAAGCCGCTCTCGACGCCGTGAAGGATCTTTCCTGTGTCCGCCGTGTCTACTATGTCGACTATGCCAGTTCGCGGTTGCCGCAGAACCTAGACGCGCAGCAACGTGACATGGAAAGTTCGGTTTTTGCAGTCACCCTCGCCGGCGTGCAAGCTTTGGATCATGGTACCTCCTGGCACCGCTACGATCAGTCGTTTGTTGGCCGGAACTATTTCCGCGTTCAGGAACCGTCTGGCCGATGTGACGCGGCGGCGACCACCATGGCAGCGGCGCCACAATAGGGATTGTCCCTGACAGCTTCGTATTCTTTCGCTTTCGGCGGCTTCACTTGGTTTTGACGTGAGTCCGCCTAGGCGGGAGACTACTTTTCTGCGCAACTATTTTCACGCTGATCAGTTTTCGTCCGGCTATCGCCCGTCCCCAACCGCACACGGCGCCCGATGCGTTACGCAGAAGTGCCGCTCGCTCTGCAGACCGACCGCGTCATATCGGTCGATGCATTGCGTGGGTTCAGCATATTCTGGATCATCGGCGCTGATGGCGCGATCTGGACGCTCGAGCGGATGCTGCGCGACAAGGGGCCGGCATTAAGTGCGGCCGGCAGCTTCCTCGGTGTCCAACTAAGACACGTGGAGTGGGAAGGCCTCACGTTCTACGATTTTATTTTCCCGCTGTTCATATTCGTCACCGGCGTTTCCATTGTGCTGGCATTACCGCGGCTGGTGGAGCGTGAGGGGACGGCTGGGGCGCATCTGCACGTGTTGCGCCGCGCGGCGCTGTTATATGTCCTCGGCTTGATATTCTACGGAGGCCTGAGCCAGCATTGGAGCGACGTTCGTTTTGTCGGCGTGCTGCAGCGGATCGCGATCTGTTATCTGGTCGCCTCGCTTTTGTTCCTGAATGTCGGTCGTCGAGGCCTCATTGTTGCACTTGTGGCCTTGCTTGGCGGCTACTGGGCGTTGATGACGTTCGTTCCCGTGCCTGGGATCGGTCCAGGCTCATTCAGCCGCGATGCGAACCTCGCCGACTGGATCGATGCGCGCTATTTGCCAGGCCGGTTGTGGGACAAAACCCGCGATCCCGAAGGTCTTCTGAGCACGCTGCCGGCGATAGGAACGTGCCTGCTTGGCGTGCTGGCAGGGCTGTTGCTGAAGGATAGCCGTCTGACCCCGACGCAGAAATCAATCTGGCTGATCAGCAGCGGCGTGGCGATGATATTTGCCGGTTACCTGTGGGGCCTGCAGTTTCCTGTGATCAAGTTGATCTGGACGTCATCGTTCGTACTGGTTACCGGCGGATATAGCGTGATCCTGCTCGGCGTCATGCATCAGATGATCGATGTTTGGCGATGGAAGGCGTGGGCGACAATTTTTGTTTGGATCGGCGCCAATGCCATTGCGCTTTACTTCATCAATGGTGTCGCCGGTTTTGAACCGTTTGCCCTGCGTTTTGTAGGAGGCGACGTGAAAGTGTGGCTCGACCAGACAGTAACTCCAGGAACCGGCGTTTTCGCCGCGCATTTGCTGGGACTTGTGTTCGCCGTGGCGCTCGCTGGCTTCCTGTATCACCGAAAGATATTCCTGCGGGTCTAAGCGTCAGGTGCCGACTTTCAATTCTGATACCAGCGCACGCAGCGCGGCGACCGTGGAAGGCGCCACGCTTTTGCCGGTGCGCGGGTTCTCCGACGGAATATTCTCAATGGTCATTGTGAAGCGCGCCGTATCGGCATCAACCGTGATCGTATGAGTGTTCCGCGTGACGTTCGGGTCGGCCCAGATCTCGAGCTGCGTACGATCGGGTCCGATTCCGGCGAGGCTCAGTGCCGCCGCCACATTGACATTGGTAGGAAACCCGCGCGCACCTTCACGCGCGCTTCCATCGAACACTTTCAGCGGCTCCTTAAGGCCATCCACTGAAATTCCGTGCTTGAGCAGATAAGGCGCACCCTCAAGCCCTGCCGGCGGCTTGCGCGTCACCATTTTGACCGAATGGATGGTTCCTTCCGCCGCCGCGCGCACCGCGTCGAGGCCAATCAGTGCGCCAGTCGGCACCAGAATGCGCGCGCCTTTGTGCCTGGCACGTTCGATCAAGTCACCGTTCTCCAGCAGCTGTGCGACCGAGAGCGGCATGAAGATCCGGCTCTTGTCGATGGCGCTGATGGCGATGTCACGGAACAGCACGGGCGGCAGGCATTCAACAACAATATCGCAACTGTTTGCGAGTTCGGTCGCCTTGAGCACGGGAATAGTGCCGCCAACCTGCGGCAAAGCGCGCCGCGCTTTCTCGACATCGCGCACTGCAACAGCGGTGAGTGCGAGGCCCGGCACACCAGCGATCAGGCGTTTTGCGACTTCGAGGCCGACTGCGCCGAGGCCCGCAAGCCCAACACGCAAAGGTGGTTTGTCTTTCATCGCGGTTACTTCTTGCGTCCGGTAAAATTGGCTTTGCGCTTTTCCATAAAGGCTCGAACGCCCTCGGCATAGTCCGGCGTCAGGCTTGCGGCGCGCTGGAAATCCCGCTCGAGATCGAGCTGAGCGTCGAGCGTGTTTGTCGCAGATGCGTTGAGCGCGCGTTTGATCAGCGCGAGACCTTGCGTCGGAGCCAGCGCGAAGTGTTCGCAGATGCGTGTCGCTTCGTGCATCAGGACTTCATCTTCCACCGCGCGCCAGATCAGACCCCAGCTTGCCGCCTTCTCGGCGGTCAGGTCCTGGGCGAGCAAAGCAAGGCCTCGTGCCCGTGCATCGCCGACAAGACGCGGCAGAAACCAGGTGCCGCCCGAATCCGGCACCAGGCCGACGCGCGCGAAGGATTGGATAAACGTCGCCTTCAGGCTGGCAATGACAATATCGCAGGCAAGCGCAATGTTGCATCCGGCGCCGGCGGCGACGCCATTGACCGCGGCGACGACAGGAAAGGGGAGGGCGCGTAGCTTGCGTACCAGCGGATTGTAGTGCGCCTCCAGAGTGCCGCCGAGGACGACGGTCTCCCCCGGTTTGGCAAGCCGGTCGCTCAAATCCTGACCAGCGCAAAAGCCGCGGCCCGCACCCGTGATCAGCAAGGCGCGACAGCCCTCGTCGGCTTCGGCATCCTCAATTGCTTTTCGCAGGGCCTGATGCATTGCCTCGTTGAATGCATTGAGCTTGTCGGGCCGATTGAGAGTGATAACGCGATAGCCTGTGCGCGTTTCGGAAAGAATAGGGGTTTCGCTCGTCATGATTTGAGGAATCGGTCCAGCGAGCCAATTTCTTTCTTTTCCCCGTCGACATCGTCGGCAAGACGCTCGTAGAGACGGGCCGCAGCGGTCAGCATGTCGTGCTCGGCGTGCTCTTCACCGACGAAAGACGCGATCTCGTCGAGCTCAGCAACCCAGCGGTAGGCCTTGGAATACATGGATGGCACCTGGTTCGAAAGATAGCGCAGCAAGTCCGGCCGGCTATCGGCAAGCTCGGCCCTGAGCGCCGCGGCCGAACCACCGCGCGTTGCCGCGAGCATCATGGCGGCACCGAGCGCAGTAAAGCCCTTAGTGATGCCGGCGTAGGACATCTTCAATGCCGAGGCCGCAGTAAGCGGGCCGTCGAGCACGCGCACGATCAGCCCGTAGTCATTGAGTCTGGCAAAGTCTTTGGCCGACGGGCCAGAAGCATAAATCCTGGTGTTCGTGCTGCCCGGCTTTGGCGGTGGGCCGATGATGCCGGCGCCCACGAACGGGCACCCGGTTGCGGCGATCACATCTGCTATTTTCAGCATCGTCGGCGGGCTGACCGCGTTGCACTCCACATAGGCCGGCTTCTTGTTGGCGGCGGTGAGCACAGGGGCTAGTCGGCGGGCGAGTGCCACCGCATCGCCCGGTGGTACGATCGAGAGCAAGAAATCGGCTTCTGCGAGCGCGCGGTCTTCGACCGGCTGCATGCCGGCTTCGCGAGCGCGTTTTGTGCTCGCCTCGGTGCGGCCAGCGAGTGAAGTGAGCACAGTTACCTTGTATTCGGTGAGGCGCTGGCCAATGCCGGCGCCCATACTGCCTGGCGCGATGATGGCTACGCTCGGTGTCATGAGCCGGTTACCCCGCCGTCGAGATTGATGCTCTGGCCGGTCACAAAAGACGATGCCTCGGAGGCCAGAAACAGCACGGCGCCGACCAGATCCTCCGGTACTTCCGCGCGTGGCACGCATTGCATGGCAATAATACGTTCCTTTTGCGCTGGCGTTATCGTCTTGCGTTCAATCTCGGTGAAGGTCGCGCCCGGCAAAATGGCGTTCACCGTAATGCCGTCTGTTCCAAGTTCGCGCGCCATCGACAGGCTCATGCTCGCGAGCGCGCCTTTGGTGGCGATGTAGTGCAGATAATTTGGCCGTCCCAGGCGCACTGCACCCGAGGCGACATTGATGATGCGGCCCCATTTAGCCCGCCGCATCGCGGGCAACACTGCGCGCGCACAAAGAAATGGACCGGTGAGATTGACGCGCAGAACCCTCTCCCATTCTTCCAGGGGAATCTGGTCGAAGGGACGCATCTCCAGCACGGAGAAAATCCCCGCGTTGTTGATCAAGATGTCGATGCGGCCGTATTCGTCCTCGACCACCTCGATCATTTCCTTGATTGATGCAGGATCGGCGACGTCGGTGGTGACCGCCAACGCCTCGCCGCCAGCCTTCATGATTTCCTCGGAGACCGCGGCGGCCTTCTTTTCATTCACTTCGGCGATGACGGCTCGTGCGCCGGCCATCGCAAAGGATTTCGCGAACACGCGGCCGATACCCTGCCCGGCGCCGGTGACGATGACGACGCGATCCTTGAGGCCCGGGAATACGATGTTCTGCAAGTCGGCGCTCATGCTGCGCCCCGCTCCAGCAGCGGCAATTGTTCAAGCGCTGCGCGCCTATCCCATGGCGTCCACCAAGGCTTCAGGCCGAGGTCACTGGCAATGATGCCTGCGCTGATGTAGCCGGCACCGCCGGAAATCGCCCCGCCGGGGTGGCCCGCGGAGCCCGCGCTGTACAGGTTCGCGATCGGCGAGCGATACCCGAAGTGATTGTACATCACTTGTTCGGCGTTGAAAGCGCCCATGAAAATGTCGCCGCCGCGCATATTGATCATCTCCTGCACGTATTCGCGGCCGGTGTAGACGTAGCGCCCGAGGATGTTCTTGTCCGTCATGTTTGGGCAGTAGCGGGCGAAGCATTCGATGATCTTGTCGGAGAATTCGTCCTTGAAACTTTCGTAACTCCTTTCGCCGAGATCGGGATCGAGCGGCATCACGTGCCAGCAATATGTCGTGTGTTTGCCGGGCGGCGCTTGTGTCGGGTCGAGCAGGCTCAAGGGTCCCGAGCCAAATTGCACGATCTTCGGCACGCGCCCCGCCTGTACATCCTGATGCGCGGAGAACAAGTCCTCCATCGTCTCGGCGCCGATGCTCCATTTCAGCGAGCGGTTGATGTTGGGATCGAATTGTTCCGCGGAGAAACGCGGACTTTCATTGAGCGCAAGATGCAGCCCGAACAGGCTCCATGCCGTGTACTTGAATCCGTCGAGCTTCTTCAGGAACGCGGCGGGCAATTGCTCGCGTCCGACCATGCCTTCAAATGTCTGGTGCACGTCGAGGGTGGAAGCGATGAACTGTCTGGCACGCACAGTACGGCCGTCGGCCAATTCAATCCCGGTGGCGCGGCCATTCTCGATGACGATGTGGTCGATATTAACCTGCGGCTGGAAAGTGCCGCCGGCGGCGATGAAGGCCTCCATCAGGCCGCGCGCCAGATTGAATGAGCCGCCCTGGCAGATCTGGTAGCCGCTTTCAAGATCGAAAGCACGGATCACGGAACCCATCGGTGACGACTTCGACAGCGTATCGACGAGCCAGGTCCCGAAGAGGGACACCTTGAACAGAAACAAGAGGCGTACATGCTCGTTCTCGAACAGTTCGCGTACGACGTCGAGCGGCTGACGGTTGGAAACCTCCAGGAATTCGCGGCCCAGCGCCGTACGCGAAAGCAGCGATTCGCGCTCTTCTTTTGACAATGGCTCCGCATAGCGTTCAGGCAGGAAAATCTGCGCGGTGATTTTCTCCGCCTTGCGGTTCCATTCACGGAACGTCGCGGCATCTTTTTTCGAGAAGCGAGCAATATTGGCGACCGATTCTTCCAGATCGCGGCCAAGCACCAGCGCGGAACCATCCTGATGCGCCTGGCCGAATTCATAGCGCGGCGTGATGTAAGTCACGCGCGCGCCGAGGTTCAAATCCTTGAACCACGGTGTTTCGCTGATATGGAAATGATTGATCGAGTGCAGATTGTGATGGAATCCTGGCAGCGTCACTTCTCGCGTGCACAATCCGCCGCCATAGGTGAGACGCCGCTCCACCAGCAAAATGTCGAGGCCGGCGCGGGCAAGATAGCTGCCAAGGATCAGCCCGTGGTGGCCGGCGCCGATGATGATGCCGTCATAGGCTTTTTCGAGCGCCTTCGACAAAGGTTGAACGTCCTGTCAGTGGGCCCGAGGTCGGGTCCCCAAGCTGCTAGACTGCCGGGGGGGCGCTGCGCCGGTCAATGGCCGCTGCTGCATGGCCGGCGACCCGGAAACAGCTGCGATATCGAATTTTACCGCGCTGCATGCTGCCAGAAATATAGTTCGCTGCGGCAACGGTGGACCTTTTGGCGCATCTGCCGGTACATTAGACTATCAAAAAGGAATAGGGCCTAAAGGCCCCTGGGAGGATGACATGCGTAACGCACTCTTGGCCGCAAGCACCGCTCTGCTGCTCGCAGCGGGCCCCGCTTCGGCTCAGCAAAAATCCATAAAGATCGGTTTCATCAGCACATTCAGTGGCCCGGTTGCCGTTATCGGCAACGACATGCGCAATTCGTTCGAGCTCGCGCTCGATCACATGGGACGCAAAATGGGCGGCTTGCCAGTCGAGGTGATTTACGAAGATGACGGCTTCAAGCCGGAAGTCGGCAAACAGAAAACCGACAAGCTGATCGAGTCGGACAAGGTCGATTTTATCGTTGGCTATATCTGGTCGAACGTACTGCTGGCCTCGATGAAGTCCGCTGTCGACTCCAAGACCTTCCTGATCACGGCGAATGCCGGCCCGCACCAGATCGCCGGCGAACAGTGCTCGCCGTACATCTTCTCGACCTCGTGGCAGAACGACCAGACGCCGCAGGCCATGGGCCACTACATGAATCAGAAAAACGTGAAGACCGCATTTCTGATCGGCCCGAACTACGCGGCGGGCAAGGATATGCTGGGCGGCGTGGCGTCCACATTCAAAGGCAAGATTGTCGGGCAAGAACTGACCAAGTGGCCCGACCAACTCGACTTCTCCGCCGAACTCGCGAAAGCCAAAGCGGAAAAGCCGGACGCGATCTTTGTGTTTTATCCGGGCAAGGCGGGCGTGCAGTTCCTGAGCCAGTACGCGCAGTCCGGTCTCAAGGGTCAGATTCCGCTCTACACCGCGTTCACCATCGATGAGCTTTCGCTGCCATTGCAAAAGGATCTCGCGCTCGGCGTGCCGGGTGCGCAGCAATGGGTGAACGACCTGCCGAACGAGGCGAACAAGAAGTTCGTTGCCGACTACCTCAAGAAGTACCCGGGACTGCGACCGTCGTTCTATGGGGCGCAAAGCTATGACGCTGCAAACCTGGTCGCGTCGGCGGTCGCCGCGACCAAAGGCAACCTTTCCGACAAGGTAGCGGTGCAGAAAGCCATGGAGAAAGCCGATTTCAAATCGGTGCGGGGAAATTTCAAATTCAATACCAACCACATCCCGATCCAGAACTTCTATTTGCAGGAGCCGGTGAAGGATCAAGACGGCAACTACGTGCTCAAGACGGTCGCGACGATCGTGGAGGACAATCAGGATCGTTTCGTCACGCAATGCCATATGAGGTGATCCTGCGCTGACGCGTGACGGCGGCGGCGCTTGAACGCTGCCGCCGTTTGCTTATCGGCCTGCCAATATCCGCGATCGGCGTGTTATGACGCTTTTCATCGAGCAATGTCTGAACGGGCTGCAGTTCGGCCTGCTGCTGTTCTTGCTGGCGGCGGGGCTGACACTCGTCTTCGGCATCATGGATTTGGTGAACCTGGCGCACGGCTCGCTCTACATGCTCGGCGCCTATTTTGCCGCAACGTTTGCGGTCTGGACCGGCAGCTTCGTGCTCGGCGCCGTGCTCGCGCTTGCCGCCACGCTACTCGTCGGAATGGCGGTGGAAGTGATCGCCATGCGGCGGCTCTACGGACGCGACCATCTCGATCATGTCCTCGCGACGTTCGGGCTCATTCTGTTTTTCGATGAGCTGGTGCGGCTGATCTGGGGCGCAGGCGGAATGAGCCTGCCGTTGCCGTCATGGCTCAATACCTCGGTTCGCATTCTGCCGGGCGTCGATTACTCAGCGTACAAGCTCTCCATCATCGTGGTGTCGCTTGCGGTTGCGGCGTTTCTTTATGTCCTCGTCATGCGTACGCGTCTCGGCATGCTCATCCGCGCCGGTGCATCGAACCGTGAAATGATCGGTGCGCTTGGCGTCAACATCAAACTGCTGTTCACGCTCGTGTTCGGTCTTGGCGCCGCCCTCGCGGGACTTGCCGGACTGATGCAGGCGCCGATCTTGACCGTCCAGATCGGCATGGGCGAGAACATCCTCATCCTCGCCTTCGTCATCACCGTTATCGGCGGCATCGGCTCAATCCGCGGCGCGTTTGTCGCTGCCATTCTGGTCGGGTTTATCGACACGCTCGGCCGCGCTTATTTCACTGATTTATTGCGGCTCCTTTTCACCAAGGAAACGGCGGCGACGGCTGCGCCGGCGCTCTCCTCCATGTTGATTTATCTGTTGATGGCGATCGTCCTGGTGATCCGGCCCGAAGGCCTGTTTCCGGCGAGCAGCAAATGACGTGGACGCTCAATCTACGCGCAATCGTTGTCATATTGTTGCTACTCGCACTGGTGCTGCTTCCGGTCTATGTCGAACTCACCGGCAGCCGCTTCCTGCTCACGCTGTTTACCCGCATCGTGATCCTGGCCCTCACAGCCGTGAGCCTCAACTTGATCCTCGGCTATGGCGGGATGATGAGTTTCGGTCACGCCGCCTATCTCGGCATTGGCGGTTATTCCGTCGGAATTCTCGCCTTCGAAGGCGTGACAAGCGGCTTCGTTCAATGGCCGGTAGCGCTCCTGGTCTCCGCGCTGTTCGCGCTGGTAATCGGCGCTCTCAGTCTGCGCACGCGCGGCGTCTATTTCATCATGATCACTTTGGCGTTTGCGCAAATGACCTATTACATCGTCGCAGGACTTGCCCGCTATGGCGGCGACGATGGTCTGACCATCGAGAAGCGTAGCCAATTCTTCCCGCCGCTGAATCTGTCGAACAAGATGCAGTTCTACTACCTTTGTCTCGCGCTGCTTTTTGCGTCGATATACCTTGTCTGGCACATCGTGAATTCACGCTTTGGGCTGGCGGTTCAGGGCGCCCGGTCGAACGATACGCGCATGCGTGCCATCGGCTTCCCGACCTATCGGTATAAACTCACCTGCTTCGTCATTGCCGGCACGCTCTGCGGCCTCTCCGGTGCGTTGCTCGCCAATCACACCGATTTCGTCAGCCCGGCAATGATGTATTGGACGCGTTCGGGCGACCTCATCATCATGGTCGTGCTCGGTGGTATGGGCTCGACGTTCGGCCCGTTGTTCGGCGCGGTGGCCCTGTTGGTGCTGGAAGAGGTTCTTTCCGGTATCACCGAATATTGGCAGATCATCCTCGGGCCGCTCCTGTTGCTCGTGGTGCTGTTCGCGCGCGGCGGCATTGATGGCCTTCTCGGCAAGATGCGCCAAAAAGGTGCGCCATGACTGATTTGCTCGGCGTGGAGAATCTTGCGAAGCGTTTCGGGGGCATCACTGCTACTGACGATCTCACTTTTGGTATCCCCGAGGGTGAATTGCATGCCGTGATCGGGCCTAACGGAGCGGGCAAAACAACGCTGATCGCGCAACTCAGCGGCCAGCTCAGGTCCGACTCCGGACGCATCAATTTCGCGGGCGGCGATATCACTGCGGTACCCATGCACGCCCGCAGCGCGCTCGGACTGGCGCGCTCGTTTCAGATCACGTCGCTCTTTCTCGATTTGAGCGTCCTCGACAACGTGGCGCTGGCGGTGCAGGCGCGCGCTGGCCATTCCTTTCATTTCTGGCGCAATGCGCGGCGTGAACCGGAGTTGCGCGATCCAGCGCGCGCGGCTCTCGCGCGTGTGGGCTTAAAGGAGCGCGCAGACCTTCCGGCATCCGCACTCAGCCATGGCGAGCATCGGCAACTTGAGCTTGCGATGGCGCTCGCGTCCAAACCGCGCATGTTGCTGCTTGACGAACCAATGGCGGGCCTCGGACCTGAAGAATCCGCGCGCATGGTTGCCACGCTGCGCGAACTCAAGAAAGAGCTGACGATCCTGCTGGTCGAGCATGACATGGAGGCTGTTTTCGCGCTTGCCGACCGCATCACGGTCTTGGTCTATGGCCGGATGATCGCTTCCGGCCGGCCTGAAGACATCCGCAGCAATGCCCAGGTCCGCGACGCCTATCTCGGCGAGCAGGAGGCAGTGCATGGCTGAACCCGTGCTCGCATTGGACGGCGTCGAAACCTGCTACGGCCTCAGCCAGGTCTTGTTCGGCGTCTCGCTCGTCATCGCGCCCGGCGAAATGGTGACGTTGATGGGACGCAACGGCATGGGCAAGACCACGACAGTGCGCTCCATCATGGGACTGACTCCCGCGCGGGCCGGGGCCATTCGTTTCATGGGTGAAGAGATCGGAAGCCTGCCATCATACAAGGTGGCGCAGCGCGGGATCGGCCTCGTGCCGGAAGGACGCCAGATCTTCCCGAACCTTTCGGTGCGCGAGAATCTGCTGGCGACCGCCGTTAAGCGCAATGGCGAAGGTTGGACGCTCGCAAAAATATACGAACTGTTTCCGCGGCTCGCCGAGCGCGACACCAGCATGGGCAATCAACTCTCCGGCGGAGAGCAGCAAATGCTCGCAGTTGGCCGAGCATTGATGACCAATCCGCGTCTGCTCATCCTCGACGAGGCGACCGAAGGCCTGGCACCCCTGATCCGTGCCGAAATCTGGCGCTGCCTGGCCAGCCTGAAGGAATCAGGCCTGTCGGTCCTGGTGATCGACAAGAATGTCGGCGCACTATTGCGGGTCGCCGACCGGCATTTCCTGATCGAGCGCGGGCGCGTGGTGTGGAAGGGCTCCTCTCAGGAGCTTGCCGCAGCGCCTGACGTGCAGCACCGGTATTTGGGGGTTTAATTCTACTCGGCCGGTTGCAGCGGCGGGCCGCGGCGACGAATGAGGGTAAAGTTCGCACCGCCAAGCTTACGGTGTAGCCGATCGAGCAGCAGGTAAATCACCGGTGTCGTGTAGAGCGTAAGCACCTGCGATACCAAAAGCCCACCGATAATGGTGATGCCGAGTGGCCGCCGTAACTCAGAACCCGGCCCGATGGCAATCACGAGCGGCAGCGCGCCGAGCATGGCGGAAAGTGTCGTCATGAGGATAGGCCGGAATCGGGCGAGGCAAGCATCGTGAATGGCACGTTGCGGCGACAGTCCCAGCCGCCTTTCGCCGTCGAGGGCGAAATCCACCATCATGATGCCGTTCTTTTTCACGATGCCGATCAGAAGGATGATGCCGATAAATGCGATCACCGTTAGTTCAGTGCCCGACACTTGCAGCGCGAGCAAGGCGCCCAAACCCGCCGAAGGCAGCGTCGATATGATGGTCAGCGGATGCACGAGGCTTTCATACAAGACACCGAGTACGATGTAGACCGCAATGAGTGCAGCCAGCAGCAACAGCGGTTGTGCGCCGACCGCCTGCTTGAACGCCTGCACATCGCCGGCGAAGTCCGCGTGGATGATGTCGGGAATGTGCATTTCGGCGACGGCCCGCTCGAGCGCGCCGGTGGCGTCTTCGATCGAGGTGTTAGGCGCCAGATTGTAGGTGATGGTCACCGACGGAAACTGCCCTTGATGGTTGACGACAAGGGGCGCGATGCCACGTTCCGTTTGCGTGACCGCCGATAGCGGCACCTGGGCGTCGCCATTGCCGGGGACGTAGACACGGGAGAGGTCGGTGGGATCGCGCTGATAAGAGGGATCGACTTCCAAAATCACGCGATACTGGTTGCGCGCGCCATAGATGGTCGAGATCTGGCGCTGCGAAAACGCGTTGTTGAGCGCGTTGTCGATATCCTGCACGCGCACGCCGAAACGCGCTGCCGCCGCCCGGTCGATATTGATATTGGCCTGGAGGCCGCCTTGCTCTCGATCAGTAGTGACGTCAACGATCCCCGGCAGCTGTTTCACGCGATCGAGCACGCGCGGCACCCATTTTTGCAGTTCGTCGATGTCGGAGCTCCACAGTGTAAACTGATATTGCGAATCGCTCTGCCGTCCGCCGGCTCGCAGGTCCTGTGCCGGAAACATGAATACGCGAATGCCCGGGATGTCGTTGAGCTTGTTGCGTAGACGCCCCACGACCTGGAGAGTTGTGAGATTGCCGCGCTGACTGAGTGGCTTGAGGCTGATGAACAGTCGTCCGCGGTTTACTGAAGCGTTGAACGGCGAGGGGCCGACTGATGATCCGAGACCTGCGACTGCCGGATCGGCCAGCACAACGTCCATCGCCTTTCGTTGCAACTGCTCCATCGCCCCGAAAGAGATGTCAGTCGAGGCTTCAGTCCCGCCGAAGATCAAACCGGTGTCATCCTGCGGGAAATAGCCTTTGGGCACCTTGATATAGAGCCCAATGGTGAGCGCGATCGTTGCCAGGAAGACGATGAGCATGAGCGCTCGGTGCTCGAGCGCGAAAGACAGTGTGCGGTCGTAGAAACTGATCACGCGCGACAGAAGGCCCTCGACCCGACGGTCGAGCCAGGTCGCGTCACGGCTGGGCGGCCGCCGCACGAAGTAGGCGCATATCATCGGCGTCACGGACAGCGAAACCACCGTAGAAATGGCAATCGCAAAGGCGAGCGTCACTGAAAACTCACGGAACAGCCGTCCGACGATCCCGCCCATGAACAGCAGGGGAATAAAGGCGGCGATGAGCGACACCGAAATCGACACAACGGTGAAGCCGATTTGCTTTGCGCCCTTGAGCGTGGCGCGCAAAGGAGACGCGCCACGCTCAAGATATCGGAAGGCGTTTTCGATCATCACAATGGCGTCGTCCACAACGAACCCAACGCTCACGGCCAATGCCATCAGCGACAGGTTGTCGATGGAAAAGCCGGCTGCCCACATCGCTGCGCAGGTGCCAGAGAGGGCCAGCGGCACTGTGACGCCGGCCGCCGCGGTCGGCGCTAACCGACGCAGGAAGAGAAACACCACCAGCATCACCAGCCCGATCGTAGCGGCGAGCGTGAGCTGCATATCGTGGACGCTGGCTCGAATGGTCTGGGTGCGATCGGTCAAAACAGAAATGTCGAGGCCGGCTGGGACCCATTGCCGAATCTCGGGCAGCAGTTCAAAGATGCGATCGACCGTGTCGATGACATTGGCGTCGCCTTGCTTGGTTATGATCAGCAGGACCGAGGGATCATTGTTGAACCAACCGGCCGCCTTGCTGTTGCGAACGCTCGGACGGATGGTGGCAATGTCCGAAAGGCGGACCACCGTTCCATTCACGGTTTTCACCACCAGAGTGTCGTATTCACTGGCGTCCCGGAGCTGATCGTTGATGCCAATCGTCGTTGCCCGCTTGTCACCGTCGAAAGTACCGATAGGGCCGGCAGCGTTGGAATTGGAAATGGCCGTGCGCACGTCTTCCATGGCCAATCCCATCGCGGACAGCCGCGCGGGGTCCACGCGCACGCGGATAGCCGGCTGTTCGGAACCGGCAACCGTGACGTCGGCGACGCCGGCGACCTGCGATAAACGCTGGGCTATCACGCTGTCGGCGGCGTCGTAGATCGCACTCGGCTGCATGGTCTTGGAGGTGAGTGCCAGGATCAGGATCGGCGCCGCCGAAGGATTGGCTTTACGGAATGTTGGGAGCTGCGGCATGTCGGTCGGCAAGTCGCTGAGTGCGGCATTGAGTGCGGCCTGCACGTCGCGGGCAGCACCCTCAATGCTGCGGCTCAAGTCGAATTGTACAGTGATACGCGATTGACCCAGGGAAGTGACCGATGTGAGCTCGGTGACGCCGGCAATCTCACCCACCCGCCGCTCCAGTGGGGCTGCGACTGTTGCCGCCATGATGTTGGGGTCGGCGCCAGGCAAGTTGGCGGTGATATTGATAGTTGGAAATTCGACGCTCGGCAGGCTTGCAACCGGCAGGAGTGTATAGGCCACGGCGCCAACGAGGAACAAACCAATGGCCAGCAACGTGGTGCCGATTGGCCTCCGGATGAATGGAGAGGAGAAATTCACGAACGGCCCCGGGCTGTGCGTGGCCGTGTGGTCGGCGCAGCAGGCGTTGGCGCAGGTGCAAGACGTCTGCGCAGGCGCTCCATGTAAAGATAGATCACCGGAGTGGTGTAAAGCGTGAGCAACTGCGAGAGCAGCAGTCCGCCGATGATTGTGATGCCGAGCGGGTTGCGCAGCTCGGAGCCGGTGCCGCCCTCAAGCGCCAGCGGCAACGCGCCGAACAAGGCGGCCAATGTCGTCATCATGATCGGCCGAAAGCGCAGCAAAGCCGCCTTCACAATCGATTCCTCTGGCGAGAGACCCTGATGCCGTTCGGCTTCTATCGCGAAGTCGATCATCAAGATGGCGTTTTTCTTCACAATGCCCATCAGCAAGACGATGCCGATCAGCGCAATCACCGATAAGTCATAGCCGAATAACATCAAGGCCAGCAGGGCACCCACGCCCGCCGAGGGCAGGGTGGACAGAATTGTGAGCGGATGGATAAAGCTTTCGTACAGCACCCCGAGCACGATGTAGATCGCGATGATCGCAGCGAGAATCAGCCACGGCTCGCCGGCAAGCGATTTTGCGAATTCGGAGGCATCGCCAGAATAATTGCCGGTCACCGAGGATGGCATGCCGATTTCCTGTTCGACCGAACGGATAACCTTGACTGCATCAGACAGTGCGTAACCGGGCGCGAGATCGAAGCTGATAGTGACCGATGGGAACTGCTCCTGATGCGCTATGGCGAGCGGGGCTGATGTGGGCACGAAGCGTGCAAAAGCGGAAAGCGGCACTTGATTACTGCTGGTAATGGCATTGGGCGTGGCTGTTGTGTTCGTGTTGGTGTTGCCGGTTGCGGTATTAGCAACCGTGGCAGCGGTGCCGGTGGAGGTGCTGGCCCCGGTGACGTAAATTCTGTTAAGCGCGTTCGGATCCTGTTGATACCTGGGCTGCGCTTCCAGGATGACGCGGTACTGGTTTGCTTGGCCATAAATTGTCGAAATTTGACGCTGGCTAAAAGCGTCATTGAGCGTATCGGTCACGCTCTGCATGGAGACGCCCAGCCGTCCCGCCTGTTCGCGGTCCACGTCAACCTGCACGCGGGGACCGCCCTCCTGCGCCTCGGATGCGACCTCCTGGAACGCTGGATCTCCGCGCAATCGGCGAACGAGCTTATCGGCCCATTCAACCACTTCATCGCGGTCGGTGGACATAAGCGTGAACTGATACTGCGCACGACTCGCGCGTGTTGAAATCTGGATGTCTTGCGTCGCCTGAAAATAGACGGTCATGCCGGGGATTTCGGCAACCGCCCGTTTGAGGCGCGCGACGATCTCATCGACGGACGCTTTTCGGTCGTCCCTCTGCCTGAGCGTGATGGCGAGCCGGCCCGCATTTGGCGTCGCGTTAATCGGGCTGACACCGATAACCGACACGACGCCCGTCACATCCGGATCGGATCTGATCGCGTCCTCCACGACACGCTGGCGGCGCTGCATTTCCGTGAACGAAACGTCGGTGCCGGCTTCCGTCACGGCGGTGATCAGACCGGTGTCCTGCAAGGGTAAGAAGCCCTTGGGGATGACGATATAGAGCAAAATGGTGGCGACGAGTGTCGCCAGCGTGAGGATCAGCGTTTCGCGCTGTCGCTGTAAAACCCATTCGAGGCTGTGCCGGTAAGCTTCAATTGTCCAGTCGATCAGCTCGTGGAAGCGGGCGGTCAATGCGTTGCTCGCGCCGCCAGAGTCCCCGACGTGCCGCAAGATCCGGGCGCACATCATCGGCGTGAGCGTCAGCGAGACGATGGCGGACGCCACCACAGCAATGGTGAGTGTGAGAGCGAATTCGCGGAACATACGGCCGACCAGGCCCGTCATAAACAACAAGGGAATGAACACCGCGATCAGCGAAAGGGTCAACGAAATCACCGTGAAACCGATTTCACGCGCGCCACGCAAGGCCGCGTCCAAAGCGCTTTCGCCGTTCTCCATGTGGCGGACTATATTTTCGATCATGACGATCGCATCGTCGACAACGAAACCGGTGCCAATGGTTAGCGCCATCAACGACAAGTTATCGAGCGAAAACCCCGCGAACCACATCACGCCGAAAGTCGCGATCAGCGACAGAGGCAGCGCAACGCCGGCAATAATGGTGGCGCGGATAGTTCGCAGAAAAATCAAGACGACGAGCACCACTAACGCGATGCTCAGCACAAGTGTAAATTGAACGTCACGAATGGAAGCACGGATTGTCGTGGTGCGATCATTGACGACGGTCAGGCTTGCGCCGGCCGGTATCGCGCGCCGCAGACGCGGCAACTCGGCGTGAATGCGCTGCACAGTCTCGATCACATTGGCGCCCGGCTGTCGTTGTACATCGATGACGATGGACGGCTGCCCCCGGTACCAGGCGCCGACTTTGGTGTTCTCAAGCCCGTCGATTACGTCAGCGACGTCGCTGACCTTGACCGGCGCTCCGTTACGGAACGCTACGACAATGTCCTTGTAAGTCTGGACGGCCGTTATCTGGTCGTTTGCCGCGATGGTGTAGGACTGATGCGCGCCATCGAGCGAGCCCTTCGGTCCGGCAACGTTGGCGCCGACGATGGCCGTACGCAGATCCTCTAGTGCAAGGCCGTATGCAGCAAGACGTGACAGATCGGCCTGAATGCGGATCGCCGGCCGAATACCACCCTGCACCGAGACGTGGCCGACGCCTGTCACCTCGGAAAGCCGTGGCGCCATGATCGTATCGGCCATGTCGCTAAGCGTGCGCAAATCGATGGTTTGTGATGTCAGCGCGAGGGTGATGACGGGCGCATCCGCCGGGTTTACTTTCGAATAGAGTGGCGGGTAGGGCAGGTTGCGGGGCAGTGTTGAAGCAGCGGCGTTGATTGCGGACTGTACGTCCTGGGCAGCCGCGTCGATGTCACGATTGAGGTCGAATTGTAGCGTGACCTGGCTGATGCCGAACGAGCTCGACGAGGTCATGGTCTGCAAAGCCGGAATCTGCCCGGATTGCCGCTCGAGCGGTGCCGTCACCAGCGCAGCGATCGTATCGGGATTGGCGCCCGGCAGTTGAGTGGTGACCTGGATGGTCGGGAAATCGACTTGTGGCAGCGCGGAAATCGGTAGCCACCAATAACCGAGGAATCCTCCCAGCATCACCGCGACGCCGAGAAGGGAAGTGGCGATCGGCCGGCGAATGAATGGCGACGAAACGCTCATTGCTGTGAGTTAGGCCTCGTATTACTGCCACCCCGCTGCCTCCGCTCGCCGCCTTGCCGGTCGGGACGTTGACCGCGCGGCTGTGCGGCCTGGCTCGGTGTCGCTGCGTCCGCACTCCCGACTGAGACTTTGCTGCCGTCCGTCAGACGAACAAAGCCGGTCGTGACGACCCGGTCATTCGATTCGAGGCCGCTCTTGACTACGGTTTGCGTTTCATCTTGTTTTTGCACAACGATCGGCCGCACCGCCGCAGTATTGTCGTCCTTTACAATGTAGACAAAAGTGCCATTCGGGCCGCGTTGCACTGCGCCGGTCGGAATTACGACCACCTGCTTGAGCGTATCGATCAGCAGACGAACGTTGACGAATTGCCCAGGCCAGAGCTGCAAATCGGTATTCGGGAACTCCGCCTTCAGCTTTACGGTTCCGGTGGTCTGGTCGACCTGGTTGTCGACGACCTTGAGCAAGCCATGATCGATGACTGCGTCATTGTCCGAACGCAGCGCGTCGACCGGGAGCGCACCTTTCGCGAAGGCCGCGTTGACCCGTGGCAAATCCTGCTGCGGCAGATTGAACATTGCCGAGATCGGCTTGAGCTGGGTGATCACCACTATTGCCGGTGAACTGGCGGCATGCACGATATTACCCTCGTCGACCTGTCGGATCCCGGTGCGGCCATCGAGTGGAGCTGTGATGGTGGTGTAACCGAGAAGCGCCTGTGCGTTCTCGATTGCCGCCTGATCGGCCTGCACTATTGCGGTGTTTTGGGCGACCAGGGCGCGTTGGGTATCGGCCTGTTGTTTGTTGATCGCGTTGCTGGCGGCGAGCTTTTCATAGCGCTCAAGGTCCAGTTTGGAATTGGCAAGCTGTGCTGCGTCCTGGGCCTTCTTGGCCACTGCCTGGTCAAGTTGGGCTTGATAGATAACAGGATCAATCCGCGCCAGGATGTCGCCCTTCTTGATGTCTTGGCCTTCTTGGTAGTTGACGTTGAGCAGCTTTCCGTCGACCTGCGGGCTGACGGTCACGGTGTTGAGCGCCTTGATGGTCCCGACGGCGTCGAGATACACCGGCACGTCTGCGCGGGCGGCGGATGCCACGACTACGGGTACTGGCCCCTCGGTCCCGAAACGATTTGCGCGCCGCTGCAGCGCAGTCGGACTGCCAAAGACGTAATAAAGTGCGCCGACGACCGCGATCAGAATGAGGCCGATCGCGAGCATGCGGCGTTTGCTACCCCGCGCTTTCGCCAGGAGCTGCTTGGGAAATTCACCGTGCATCGGCCGTTTCCGTCGGCTTCGGCAGCCAGCCGCCGCCCAGTGCCTGATAGAGGCTGACGATCGCCTGCAGTCGTGCTAGCCGCGCTTGCGCCAGCGCGTCCTGGGCCTGGAATAGCGTTTGCTGAACCTGAAGTAAGGTAATGAGGTTGACGGTGCCGGCCTGCAGTTGTTGATCGGAAAGGTCGAACGCCCGGCGTGAGCTGGTCACCACTTTGCGTTGCAGTTGTTCGGCCAACGCGGTCTCGCGGATGGCTATCAACGCCTTATCGACGTCAGTGAATCCGGAAATGACTGCCTTTCGGTAATTCTGCAGGAGTTGATCTTGCACGCCCTTCTGCAAATCGAGATTGCCAAGAAGCTGGCCGCCATGAAAGATCGGCTGGGTTAGGCCAGCAGCGACCGAATAAATCGCCGATTCCGGCCGCAACAGCAGTTTGAGGAAAGCGCTCTCATAGCCGCCTTCGCCGGTGAGCGTGATGCTGGGCAAGAATTGCGCACGCGCATTTTGAACGTTGGCATCGGCGGCGGCTAGCTGCGCCTCCGCCTGACGGATATCGGGACGCTGGGCAATGAGCTCTGACGGCAGACCGGGCGTGATGCGTGGGATTGCAATTGCATTCATGCTCCCACCGCGGACGACAACGCTTTCCAGTGGTCGCGCAATGAGCAGTGCGAGTACCGCCTTGTTTTGTTGAAGCGCCTGCTCCAGCGGCGGTATCGTAGCACGTTGCGTGTCGACGAGGCTTTCCTGTTGCGCGACATTGAGGTCGGACGAAGTGCCGGCGGAATATTGCTGTCGGATCAAATTAAGGATGCGATCCGCGCTTGCCACGTTTTCACGCGCGATGCGCAAACGATCCTGTGCTGCAAGGACCTGAAAATAGGCGTTGGCAACGCTCGCAACGGCCGTGAGCCCGACCACCTCCCGGTTATAGCGGCTGGCAACCGCGGTTTCCTCGGCGGCACGCACGAGGGAACGGTTCTTGCCCCAAAAATCGATCTCGTAGCTCGCATTGAGTGTAGCCGAGAGGTTGTTGTTGATGATTGCGACGCTGGGACCTGACCGCGAAATGTTGATGAGGCTCGAACTTCCTGTAGTCTTGGACTGTTGCGAGTGCTGGCCGTTGGCGTTGAAATCGATGATCGGCAGCAGTGCGGCGCCGGCGATGCGGGCTTGCGCATCGGCCTGCACAATTTGCGCGACCGCGACGGCGATATCGAGGTTGCTGGAGCGGGCCTCTTCGATGAGCTCAGTCAACTCACGCGAGCGAAAGGAGCGCCACCAATCAAGGGGCGGCATTGCCGCCTCCGCTGCAACGGGGTTGCGCGGGCCGGCACTATAAGCGGGCGGAATATCGAGGCCTGGCTCCGGTTTGTCGCCGGTCAGCAGGCAACCCGCGAGGGGCAGCGTAAGGCTTAGTCCCTGGAGCATGGTCCAAAACGGGCGCCCCCGCGCTTTCGTTCCCGCCTCCTTTGCGTTCCCAGCCCCTTGCATTCCCACAACTTTCTTAAACCGGCCAAATAGCGACTCGGAGGTTGAGAGTACTACTATTTGGCGGCAGCGGCTTTCCGCCCAGGGGGCCAGTCGGCCAGGGCTTGGCGTCCGGCTGGCGAGATTTTCGCCGCTATCACGGCGAAAACCCCCTGAATGGCTTGGTCGAAGGCTTGGCGTCCCGCCCGGGTTTTCGTCATGGCAGCACGCAATGCTTCGGCGTCGAACGGTTCCTGCCGCAGGACCTGATGAATGTTGTCCTGTGCCGCGTGATACGAAGCCTGTGCATCTACGATCGCGGCGCGGTTGGCGTTGATTTCGCCGCGAAGCATATCGGCGTCGGCTGGCGGCAGTGTCGCGGCGAGCCGTTCCACACGGACGAATACGTTGCGGTCCCAGTAGGACGGCGCCGGCGCCCGCACCGCCATGGCGATTGCGACGCCGACGAAAAACAAATTGAGCGCGAGCGAGCCCAGCAGCAGCCAGCGAGAAGAACCGCGCTCCGTCGCGGAAAAAGCCTGGGCAATGCTCATGGCCGTTCTCCAGTCAGGGAGTCAGGTTCGGACACGATTGAACCGATATCGCGATTGCTGACCCCATATGTCGCGTCGAGTCGGTCGAACGGACGATCGAGCCCGGCGATCCCAACAACAAAACCGAGCGCTGCGCAGCAGGCGAGAGCTGCCATGCGTGGCCAAGCCGGCGCGAACTCCCAATTGAGGAGCACCGAGGGCAGTCGCCAAAGTGGCTGCTTCTGCCGGGGCAGGGGACCGCTCAGCCGCTTGAGCACGCGCTCAACAGCGGCCTTGTCGCCGCCAGGTGGGGCCGGCGTTTGCCGGGTCAGCACGGCTTTCAGAAAACTTTCGAATTGCTCGCCAGTCATCTCACTCATCCTTATCGATCAAATCGCCTAACGCGCTGCGCAGGTTTTGTTTGCCGCGTACCAGCAGGGTCTCAACGGCCGACACTGACGTGTCGATAATTTCCGCTACCTGTGCGTTCGTCATGCCCTCGCCATAAGTGAGTACGATCGCGCTGCGCTGGCGCGGGGGAAGTTTGTCGACTGCCGCCGCAAGTATGCGCGCTCGTTCATCCGCTTCCGCCTTCTCGCCGGCGCCAGGCGTCGGGTCGACGATCTCGCCGGCCGCTTCGAGTTCCACCCACGGGGCCCGCCGCTTGCGGTCAAGGCAGAGATTGACGACCACGCGCGTGAGCCATGTCCGGAACTGAGCCACCGGCTGCCAGCGCGGCGCATGTGTCCAGACGCGCAAGAAAGCCTCTTGCGCGACGTCCTCTGCCTCGGCCGAGTTTCTAAGGATGCGGCGGGCGAGCCCGAGCATGGCCGGCAAATGACGGCGCGATAACAACTGGAACGCCCGCTCGTCGCCACGGGCGACCTGGGCCATGAGCGCCTCGTCGCTGTCATCCATCGAAATGAGGTAGCTGGCATGGGTAACGCCCGTCCATCCTAGTCCTTGGCCTATCTGATTAACGGGTGAAGTGTCCGAAACCTGTGGCGGCGGTATAACGGGGAATTCGGGGAAAAGGCCGCGCGGTTTAGGCCTAACTTATTGAATTACCTGACTTTTGCAATCCGCTTGAGGGCCGCCCGTTCAAGCCCCTTCACGAGGCGATACACTGTTTTGCAGCTTGCAACAGGCACTTTGAGCCGTTCCCCTTCGCGCACGATAAAACCCGTCAATTCGTCGATTTCGGTGGGCGCGCCACGGGCAATATCGAAGGCCATCGAGCCGGCATGCGTGGACAAAGGAATTTCCCCGGCACGGACCTTGGCGACGAATTCCATAGGCGGAAATGCGAAGGTACCGCCGAGCGCCTGGACGACAGCCGTGCATTCGGCCGCCATGTCATCAATCAATCCGCGCATCTCGGGTGAGTCGTAGCGGGAGGCGTTATCGCCCATCATGAGCGCGCCGAGCGGGTTCATCACGCAGTTGAAGACGAATTTGGACCAGACCGCGCTCATCGGATCGGGCACCGTGTCGGTTTCCATGCCGGCTTTGTTGAGCAGGGCGGCTAGCGGCCCGACATCTTCGACACTGCCGCGCACAGGACCGAGCCAGGTTTTTCCCTCGATCAAGTTCTCGACGCAGCCGGGTTCGACGTAGCGGCCTGCGTTCATCGTGACGCCGCGGATGATGATTGCATCCGGCTGAGACAGCAGGACCTCCGCATTGCCCATGCCGTTCTGGAGAGTGATCAGAATCGGATTGGCGCTGAGGACCGGCCGCAGTTGCGCCATCGCAGCGCCGGTCATCTTCGACTTGATGAGGAAGATCACCGCGTCGAATGCCGAGCCCTTGAGCGTAGCGGGATCGTCCGTTGCCTCGACGAGAGCGGTTCGCGGATTTTTTCCGGTGACGCGAAGCCCTTGCGCGTTGATGGCCCTCACATGCTCGCTGCTGGTGTCAAATGCGCTGACTTTGGCAACGGTCGACAGCGCCGCAGCGAATAGCCCACCGATGGCTCCGCAACCGACAATGAGGATGTGAGAGGGCATGGATACTTGACTACCCGGCAACGGGCTCAAGCGCCAGTGGTCGCTTCTTTGTCCTGCTGCCAGTTTTGCTATTGGTGCTCAGCAGGCCCCCGCAAAGACCGAGTCAATCAAACGAAGTTGTCGCAACAGATCGCGCAACCGGATGACGCTTGAACTTGCGGAACTTGTCGGCGCACTTGCAATGACGTGACGAATGAGAGCGGGAGTGAGCATGGTCTCGCCTCTGAGCTGATCCGCCAACCCGCCTGGATCGCTTTTTAAATTTCCGTACGGAACATGGGACAACCTTACCCGGGCATGTTCCTGCCAGCGGCCAAATCTGAGCCACCCGGCTTCTCGCCACCAAGATGTGAAAGGCCGATGGCAGACACGACCAGCAGAAAGAGCAGGATGACCTTTACGTTTTGGAGCAAGAGAGCAGCCATCGAAGTCACTCTATTTTCTGAGAGCCCGTCTGGGCCTCCATCCGCGACATCTGTTGTCCGCCGCATAGAATTTCGATTGGGAAATCAGCCTCGCCACGTAAGGACTTCGTAAAGAGTGTCAGGCGGCTCTTCAGGCAGCTTTCCGCTGGCCAGGGATGTGCGGATGATGCGCAGGGGCGGCGTTGCGATTCACATCGAGTTCAAAAATACCGGGCACCATGACGACCGCTTGCGGCTTGTTTCCATTCTCGAACATCGCGAAGCGAAGTGCCTGAGTACGGTCGACAAACAGCCCACCGCAGAGACCTCGTTCGTCCTGGACCACCCAGTTCCCACGGCTGTCCTTTCCGATGAGGAAATGGAGAGGTCTTGAACTTGGCGCTATCGAGGAAGGTTCAACGTGTTTCACGACACATCTCCTTGTTGATATGCACTGAGATCGTTGCGTTGCTAGCGAAAATGGTTAAATGCGATCGCCGCGCCCATTGCGAATTTTACGGCGAGGCCAGCTGCGAAAACTGCAAACACGAACACCAACACGTAGGCGCGATGACGGCTCGCACGACCGTGTCCCCACGGCCTCTCGCCGATAGACGACCGACGGCTTGTTCGAGCATCGTTCACGGCACGCTCCTCGATGTTTTCAACGGACGATCGGAAGGTCGTCGTCATTCTTCGACGTGTGCCTGTAACGGTTGAGATAGAGCTCGGCCTCGATCATCGCTTTTTGCGCCCGGGCCTCGGCGATGGCATCAAAAATGTTCAGGCAAAGACGTCCAGCGGCGGCGAACATCTTGTGTAACCGGCCGACGACGATCGGTGCGCTGCCGATGTGCGTTGCATTTTTTTTGGATGCAGAGCCTGACGCACTTGGCTCATTCGAATTTGAAAATGTGACGAGCGACATGATCCGCTCCTCTCGGAAATGGCGTTCCAGACCGCTCGATGGCTGTAACGCCTGTGCAGGCGTCAATCTGTGCAGCGCGGCATAGGAATTCGATTGGGAAATCAATGGCTCGCTATAAGCGGGTCATAAGGACCGGCAGACAGCGCGGCGGCCAAAATGGCCAGACCGAGTCGGCCTTTATTTCTTCTTGATGCATCTCGACCGCGATTCGCATCGCTTCTTTATTGTCCCGAACTTAATTGCTGGCCTGCACGGATCATTTTGATCGGCGGCGCGCTCCGTACCTCCGAAAGGGAGCAACCATGCTTGACGTCATTCTTTTAGGCCTCGGCCTCGCCTTCTTCGCATTGTCGATCGGCTATGCCTTTGCCTGCGACCGGCTCTAACGCGTGGTCCCGAAAAGTGGGAACCGGTTTTTGGAAAAGATCGCGCGAAAGGATTCAAGGAGACGACCATGATTTTCGATTATGCACTCTCCGGCCTCGTTACGGCGGGACTTCTGTTCTACCTGACCTACGCTCTGCTGCGGCCCGAAAAATTCTGAGAGGCGTGTCATGACCACGATTGGCTGGGTCCAAATTCTGATCTATTGCGCGATTATCGTCGCGATCACGCCGGTGCTCGGCGCCTATATGACGCGCGTCTTCAATGGCGAGCGCACGTTCCTGACGCCGGTGCTGCGCCCGGTCGAACTTGCCCTGTATTCGTCGGCGGGAGTTGAGGAAAAGCGCGAGCAGCATTGGCTGACCTACGTCGTTGCCATGCTACTCTTTCATGTTGGTGGTTTTCTCATCCTTTATGGATTGATGCGCTTCCAGGCCTCGCTGCCTTTCAATCCGGCCGGGCAGTTGGCGGTCGCGCCCGATCTCAGCTTCAATACCGCGATCAGCTTTATCACCAACACCAATTGGCAGAACTACGGCGGCGAGGGGACGATGTCGTACCTCACGCAGATGCTCGGCCTGACGCATCAGAACTACCTGTCAGCCGCGACTGGTATCGTGCTGGCGGTCGCGCTCATTCGTGGCTTTGCACGCGCGTCGGCAAAGACAATCGGCAATTTCTGGGTCGATATCACCCGCTGTACGCTCTACATCCTCATCCCAATCTGCGTGCCCTATACGCTGTTCCTGGTTTGGCAGGGCATCCCGCAGACACTTGGTGCCTATGTCGATGCAACGACACTCGAAGGCGCCAAGCAGACCATCGCGATCGGCCCGGTTGCCTCTCAGGTAGCGATCAAGATGCTTGGCACCAACGGCGGCGGCTTCTTCAACGCCAATGCCGCGCATCCGTTCGAGAACCCGACCGCGCTGTCAAACTACTTGCAGATCATATCGATTTTTGCGATCGGCGCAGCGCTCACAAATGTGTTCGGCCGTATGGTCGGCAACCAGCGCCAGGGATGGGCCATTCTCGCAGTGATGGGCGTGCTGTTCATCGCCGGCGTGATCGTCTGCTATTGGGCCGAAGCCGGAGGCACCACCACGCTCAACGCGCTTGGCCTGACTGGCGGCAATATGGAAGGCAAGGAAGTCCGCTTCGGCATCGTCGCCTCGGCGCTGTTTGCCGTGATCACCACCGCAGCCTCCTGCGGCGCCGTCAATGCCATGCACGACTCGTTCACTGCGCTTGGCGGCATGATCCCGATGATCAACATGCAACTCGGCGAGATCATTGTCGGCGGCGTGGGCGCCGGTCTTTACGGGATGCTGCTGTTCGTCATCATCTCGATCTTCGTTGCCGGCCTTATGGTCGGCCGCACACCCGAATACGTCGGCAAGAAAATCGAAGCGAAAGAGGTCAAGATGGCCATGCTCGCCATCCTGGTGTTGCCGTTGATGTATCTCGGCTGGACGGCCGTGGCCGCGGTGAACCCGGATGCGTTGACACAACTTGGCAGTGCAGGACCGCATGGCTTTTCGGAGATGCTTTATCTGTACACGTCGAGTACGGCGAACAATGGATCGGCCTTCGCCGGCATCACGGCCAATACGTTGTTCTTCAACATCACCGGTGCCGTGGCGATGTTCGTCGGCCGCTTCCTCATGATCGTTCCGGCGATTGCGATTGCCGGATCGCTGGCCGACAAGAAATCAATTCCGCCGTCAGCCGGCACGTTCCCCACGACGGGCGGACTTTTCATCGGCCTGGTTGTGGGCGTGATTGTCATCGTCGGCGGCCTAACCTTCTTTCCCGCGCTCGCGCTCGGGCCTCTGGTCGAGCATCTCGCGATGCAGGCAGGCACCGTATTCTGACCGGACTCAAATCGGAGCTACGATTATGGACACCACTAAATTGCGAAAGCGGATGCCGGTTGCCACGTTGCTCGATCCGAAGATCGTCGGGCCGGCGATTGGTCAGGCCTTCGTCAAGCTCAACCCGGCCACATTGATCAAGAATCCGGTGATCTTCGTGCTGGAGATCGTCACGGCGTTGACCACCATCCTGCTCGTGCGCGACCTGGTGCAGCATCATCCGGGCACCGGCTTCACCTTCCAGATCGTCCTCTGGCTGTGGTTCACCGTGCTGTTCGCCAATTTCGCCGAAGCGGTGGCGGAAGGCCGCGGCAAGGCGCAAGCGGATACCTTGCGCCGCAGCCGCGTCGAGACGAAGGCTAAGAAGCTTTCGGATCCAAAAAAGCGCAACAGCTTCAAGGCGGTCTCGGCGCTGGATCTGCGGGCCGGAGATTTTGTCCTCGTCGAAGCCGGTGACGTCGTTCCCGGCGACGGCGATGTGGTCGAAGGCATTGCTTCGGTCAACGAGGCGGCGATCACCGGTGAATCGGCTCCCGTCATCCGTGAATCCGGCGGCGATCGCTCGGCAGTGACCGGCGGCACGACGGTGATTTCCGACTGGATCGTCGTCCACATTACCTCATCGCCGGGTTCATCGTTCCTCGATCGCATGATCGCGCTGGTCGAGGGCGCCGAGCGGCAGAAAACGCCGAACGAGATCGCGTTGAACATTCTGCTGATCGGTCTGACCATCATCTTCGTATTCGCGACCGCGACCATCCCGAGCTATGCCACTTATGCCGGCGGAGCCGTTTCGGTCGTCATCCTGGTGGCGTTGTTCGTGACGTTGATCCCGACCACGATTGGCGCCTTGCTTTCGGCCATCGGCATTGCCGGCATGGATCGGCTGGTGCGCTTCAATGTGCTGGCGATGTCCGGCCGAGCGGTGGAAGCCGCCGGCGACGTCGATACACTGCTGCTCGACAAGACCGGCACCATCACCTTCGGCAATCGGCTTGCGACGGAAATCATTGCGGTGCCGGGCGTCAGCGAGCGGGAGGCCGGGGAGGCGGCATTGCTGGCCAGCGATGCCGACGAGACTGCGGAAGGCCGCTCCATCATCACGTTGGTGCAGGAAAAGTATAACGTAAAGCGCCAGGCGGCTCCGGCCGGCGCCAGGTTCATCGAATTCTCAGCCACGACACGGATGTCTGGTGTCGATATCGGAACTCGCAAGGTGCGTAAGGGTGCGATCGATTCCGTCCTCAAGTTCGCGCGCGAGCAGGCCGGGCAGAATGTCGCCGAGCCGCCGGCGTTTCGCGCGGCGGTCGACAAGATCGCGCGCTCCGGCGGCACCCCGCTGGGCCTGGTCGACGATGGCCGCATCCTTGGCGTGATCCACCTCAAGGACGTGGTGAAGCCGGATGTGCGGGACCGCTTTAACGCCCTGCGCCGCATGGGCATCAAGACCGTGATGATCACCGGCGACAATCCCGTGACCGCCGCTGCGATCGCCTCGGAAGCCGGTGTTGACGATTTCATCGCTCAGGCAACGCCCGAGGACAAGCTGCGCTATATCCGCAGCGAGCAATCGCACGGGCGGCTGATCGCAATGGCTGGCGACGGTACCAACGATGCGCCGGCGCTTGCCCAGGCGGATGTTGGCGTCACCATGCAGACCGGCACGCAGGCCGCGCGCGAAGCCGGCAACATGGTCGATCTCGATTCCGACCCGACAAAGCTTATCGAGGTGGTCGAAATCGGAAAACAACTGCTGATGACGCGCGGTGCGCTCACCACCTTCTCGATCGCCAACGACGTTGCAAAATATTTTGCCATCATCCCGGCGATCTTTCTCGCCTTCTATCCGCAACTGGCCGTGCTCAATGTCATGCAGCTGGCCACGCCGCAGAGTGCAATTCTGTCAGCGATCATCTTCAACGCCCTGATCATCATCGCGCTGATTCCACTCGCGCTGAAGGGCGTCGCCTATCGTCCGATCGGCGCCGGCCCTCTGTTGCGCCGGAATCTGCTGATCTATGGCCTCGGCGGCATCGTGCTTCCGTTTGTCGGCATCAAGGCAATCGATCTCGTCGTCGACGCCTTGCATCTGGTGTGAGGACATCCCCATGTTGAAAGAAGTCCGCCCCGCTATCGTCCTGTTGATCTTGCTGACCCTGATCACGGGTTTGGTCTACCCTCTGGCGATGACGGGACTCGCTGGGGTGCTCTTCCCGTACCAGGCGCAAGGCAGCCTTATCGAAAAAAACGGCAAGGTCGTAGGCTCGGTTCTGATCGGTCAGGTCTTCGCCGACGAGAAATACTTTCACGGCCGTCCATCCGCGACCAATGCTCCCGATCCGAAGGATTCAACCAAGACTGTTGACGCGCCGTACAACGCCTCGAACTCGATGGGCTCGAATCTCGGCCCGACGAGCAAGGCGCTGGCCGAACGCGTCAAGGATTCTGTGGAAGCACTCAAGAAAGAGAATCCGTCTGCGGCGGTCCCCGTGGATCTGGTGACCACTTCGGGCAGCGGCCTTGATCCACACATCTCTCCTGAGGCGGCTTATTTCCAGGTGCCCCGCGTGGCGAAGGCGAGAGGCCTGCCTGAAGGGCGCGTGCGCGCTTTGGTGGACAGCCAAACCGAAGGGCGCACCCTCGGCCTGCTGGGTGAGCCGCGGGTCAATGTCCTCAATCTCAATCTCGCGCTTGATGGGCTGAAGTCGTAGATTGGTCCCTTAGGGGATCTGAATGGCCGGCGACGTCGCACAAAGAGCTTCGCCCGACGCTCTTCTTGCCCTGGCCAAGAAAGAAGGCCGGGGCCACCTGAAGATTTTCCTCGGCGCGGCGCCGGGCGTCGGCAAGACCTACGCTATGCTTTCCTCCGCCCGCGCCGAAAAGGCGGGCGGACGCGATGTCGTCGCCGGACTGATCGAAACGCATGGCCGGCGCGAAACCGAGCAGTTGATCGAAGGATTCGAAATCCTTCCACGCAAGCCAATCGTTTATCGCAACCAGATCATGAAGGAATTCGATCTGGACGCCGCGCTGGCACGCCGGCCGAGCCTGCTGCTCGTCGATGAGTATGCCCACACCAACGTCCCTGGCAGCCGCCATCCGAAACGCTGGCAGGATATCGACGAGCTGCTGGCGGCGGGCATCGACGTCTGGACCACTCTTAACATCCAGCACCTGGAAAGCCTCAACGACGTCGTCCAGAAAATCAGCAAGATCAAGGTCCGCGAGACGGTCCCGGACGTGGTTTTCGACAAAGCCGACGAGGTTGTGCTCGTCGATTTTCCTCCGGACGAGCTGCTTAAGCGACTCGCCGAGGGAAAAGTCTATGTTCAGGACACCGCGGCGCGCGCGGTTGAGAATTTTTTCAAGCCACAAAATCTGACGGCTTTGCGTGAGCTTGCGTTGCGGCGCGCAGCCGAGCGGGTCGATGCCGACCTCATCGAACGCATGCAGGCGCAGGCCATCGAAGGCCCTTGGGCTGCGGGTGAACGTATTTTGGCCTGCATCGGTCCGGATCCGATATCTCCTACGGTCGTACGGGCGGCCAAGCGGCTGGCCGACCTGATGGATGCGCCGTGGATCGCGGTCACTGTGGAAAGGCCGGGCACGAACCTCGACGCGGCCGCTCGCCAAAAGCTGGATGAGGCAATGAAATTGGCCGAAAGTCTTGGCGCTGAAACGCAAACGCTGAGCGGTTCGGATCTACCGGCGGAGCTGCTGCGTTTTGCGAAATTCGAGAACGTCACCCAGATCGTGATTGGCCGGTCACGAGATAGTTTCGTGAGCGAGTTATTGCGCCGATCGCTGCCGCACGAGCTGGTGCGGCGCACGGAAGATATTGCCATTCACCTCGTCACGCGGGAAGCGGAAGCGGCCGCGAGGACACCCCTTCTGCGATGGCCGAAAACTCTCGCTCTTGCTCCATTGCATTTCCTGTATGCCACTCTTGCTGTTACGGCGGCGCTCGCTGTGGGTGAGGCGCTTACCAAAATTACGCCAATTCCCAATCTCTCGATCGTATTCTTGCTGGCTGTTCTCGTGACGGCCATGAGTTTCGGCATCTGGCCGGCGATCTACGCATCGGTTTTGTCATTCTTCGTCTACAATTTTTTCTTCATCCCGCCGCTCTATACATTCACGATTGCCGAGCCGTATGAGCTGCTGGCACTGGTAATTTTTCTGGTCGTCGCCGTCATCAGTTCGGCACTGGCCGGCCGAGTGCGGGAACAGGCAAGAATTTCCGGGAGCCGCATGCGTGCGATGCGCCGATTGTATGAATTTACCCGGCGTTTGTCCGGGTTGGCGACACTCGACGCTGTGGCGGAAGGCGCTGCCAGCGAGATCCATGCAAGCCTGGGCCGTCCGGTTGTAGTCTTGCTTGCGCAAGGTGACGACGTTGTGCTCATTGCGGCGTGGCCGCCCGAAGATACTCTTGGCGCTGCTGCGATGACCGCCGCGCGATGGGCCTACAACCATGTCGAGCCGGCCGGTGCTGACACCGGCACATTGCCGATTATTCCCTGGTATTTCGTCCCGCTTCGTATTGGCACGAAGACGCTAGGCGTGATCGGGGTCTCCAAGGAGAAGGATGCACCGCCGCTCGACTCCGAAGCGCGCGCTTTGCTCGCTACCCTCGTGGAACAGACTGCGGCCGCCTTGGAACGCGCCTCGCTCGCTCGTGACATGGTCACTGCAAAGACCGCCACGGAGACCGAGCGCGTGCGTAACACATTGTTGGCGTCTGTCTCGCACGACTTCCGTACCCCGTTGTCCTCGATACTCGGTTCCGCCACCAGCCTCATCGACTACGGAAATCAACTGGGCGAAACGGCGAAGAAAGATCTGCTCGGCCAGATCAAGAAGGAAGCCGAAGACCTCGATGAAATGGTGCGCAACCTTCTGGCGATCACCCGGATCGACGCAGGCGCATTGGAACTGCGTCGCGATTGGATCGATCTGAGAGAGGTGGCCGAGCGCGTGGTTAGTGCCGCACGTCGGCACGGAGCGCGGCAGCGTATCGAGATCAGCTTGCCGGCCGATCTTCCGCTGGTGCGAGCTGATGCCACGTTGGCCGAACAGGCCATTGGAAATGTTGTTGCCAACGCAATTGTGCACACGCCTTCCGAAACACATGTTCTGCTGGACGCCAACGTTGCGCCGCATAGCGTCGCGCTGCGCGTTACCGATGATGGGCCTGGCATTCCCTCCGATGGGCTGGCGTATGTTTTTGAAAAGTTCGCCAAGGGAGGCGAGCCGGAAGGGCGTGGCCCGGACGGCGGGCCTGGCACTGGTCTAGGCCTCGCTATTGCCAAGGGGATTATGGAGGCTCATGGCGGCGCGATTAAAGGAGAAAGTCCCGCCGAGAACGGCCGGGGCGCACGCTTTATCATGACATTCCCGCGCGAAGAGCCTCCGGCATGAGCGCAAAAATTCGCGTGCTGGTCATCGATGATGAGGCTGCAATCCTCCGCTTTCTCAAGCCGGCGCTTGAGGCCAACAACTATGAAATGACAAGTGCCGGGACGATCGCGGAGGGTATTAAACGGATTGCCGCCGAGACACCCGATGTTGTCTTGCTCGATCTGGGGCTGCCGGATGGGGACGGCAAGGATATCATCAGACGGGCGCGGGAATGGTCCGACCTCCCCATTATCGTCCTGTCAGCACGCGAACGGGAAACCGAAAAGATCGAATCGCTCGATCTCGGTGCCGACGACTACGTCAATAAGCCCTTCAACGTCGGTGAACTCCTCGCTCGGATGCGGGCGGCGTTGCGGCATCGGATGCAGCGCAAATCGGAAATTCCCGTGCTGCGGGTCGGAAATCTCGAAGTGGACGCGGTACGCCACCGTGCGAGCCGTGCGGGCGCCGAGCTCAAGCTCACGCCAAAGGAATTTGAGCTTCTGTCATTCCTGGCCAGGCATGCCGGCCGCGTGGTGACCCATAAGCAGATTCTCACTGCGGTGTGGGGCCCGGCGCATACGGAGGATACGCAATATCTGCGTGTCTATGTCGGCCAGCTGCGGCACAAGATTGAAGATCACCCCGACGACCCGCGGATTATTTTGACAGAGCCGGGCATCGGGTATCGGATAGCGGAGAACTAGGCAGATCACCCCCGCGATGGCACATCGGTCAATGCAAAACCGGCAATACGTTTGTAGTTCTCCGATAGGGCACGCAACTCGTCCTGCGTGATGTATTTGTCGAGATTGTCGAACGGTCTGTCACCGACCAATGCCTCGACTTTGATATTGATGAAATCGGGCGGCTGCTCACGATTGGTGCGCACCACTTTGGCCGCCGGTGCGACGCGTGCAGCTTCATAGGCTTTGAGTGCCTCGCGCGGATCGGATTTCTTCATCAACAGGTCGGCAAGCGTGCGAGCGTCGATCGCCGCCTGCGCCGCGCCGTTGGAGCCGCGTGGGTACATCGGGTGCGCGGCATCGCCGGCGAGTGTGACGCGGCCAAACGTCCAACGATCGATCGGATCCTTGTCCACCATCGGATATTCGAGGATCTGGTCGGCATCGCGGATCATCTGCGCCACGTTGAGCCAGTCGAAACGCCAACTTTCGTAAAGGGGAAAGAAGTCGGCAAGATTGCCCGCCTTGTTCCAGTCGTTCTGCTCGGTGGTATCGCGCTTGATCTCGGCCATCCAGTTAATCAATTGATTTCCGCTACCGTCCACATCATCGACGATCGGATAGATCACAATCTTGCCGGTGAGAATCGAGCCGATCCGCATGTAAGTGCGGCCGCCCAAGATCGGCTTGCGTCGGGTTACTCCGCGCCAGGTATTGATCCCGGAAAACGCGATCTTGTCGTTCGGGTTGAATTGCTTGCGCAGAGCCGAATTGATGCCGTCGCAGGCTACAACCAGATCTGACCGTACGCTTTCGCGCGGTGTGCCAGTGCTGGTTTGCTTGAAATGGACGGTCGCGCCGCTGTCATCCTGATCAACTCCGACACATTCACAATCGGTTAAGACCGCATCCTGGCCAAGACGCTTTTGTACGGCCTCATACAGGATGACGTGCAGCCTCCCGCGATGGATGCCAACTTCAGGAAACGGATAACCGGCGAACTTTCCACGCTCCTCGCGGTAAATCAGCTGTCCGAAACGGTTGAAGAAACGGCAGTCCTGGTTTTCGATGCCGGCCTCGAGCAGTTCATCGCCAAGGCCGAGCGTGCTGAATTCGCGCATCGCATGCGGCAGCAACGTGATGCCGACGCCAAGCGGCTTGATCTCCGGCGCGCGCTCATACACGCGGCAGGCGATTCCACGCTCCTTGAGATTAAGTGCGAGCGAGAGCCCGCAAATGCCGCCGCCGACAATCGCTACGTCCATCCGGTCACGCCAATCCGCTGTCTTGTCTCCTTACAGCGGCTTGATCTCCACTTTGCGAATCCTGATTGCCCCGGCACCGTGCTGCAGTGCGATCGGCCCCTCGTCAAACATGCCGTTGCGCAGCTTTGCTGTCGTCTGTCCGTTGAGCACGACCGTGATGTCACGTCCCTTGGCGGTGACTTCATACGTGTTCCACTTGCCAGCAGCCTTCGGCATCGGATCGACCTCAACATAGCGCGTGATTGCGCCGGTGCCGTAGCTCGGATCAGGACGCTGGTCGAAGATATTGGCTTCGTAGCAGGTCCGGTCGGTGATTTTCTTTGGATCGAGGCAGCGGAAATAGATGCCGCTGTTGGCATCGTCGCTCGGCCAGAATTCGACGCGCACAATGAAGTTCTTGTAGGAATTTTTGCTCACCAGGTAGCCGGCTTCCTTGCCCGCCATCTTGTCGGCGACAACCGATCCTTCCTCGACATGCCAATTGGATTCACCCACCTGGTCCCAGCCGTCCAGGCTCTTGCCGTCAAATAATGTGACCCAACCGGCGTCCTGGCTCGCGGCCTTGGGCACTCCGTAGTTGGCCGCGAAGGCCAGAATGCTGAGGGCAAGAGAGAATTGGATTGCGCGCGTGGATGTCGTCCGCATGGGTGTTTCCCCCGTCTTCGATTCAAGTTTGTTGTTTGGCGCAAGAATGGACGAAATCGCTCAAGTTCTGTCAACATGGGGCATTCGCGAGACAATCAACCGTTCGGGAGGTTCGACAATGGACAAGGCACTCTACGACCGTGGAATGACCATGCGCAGGAAGGTGCTCGGGGACGAATACGTGGACCGCGCGGTTGCCAATACGGACGACTTCAACCGGCAATTCCAGGAGCTGCTCACCACCTACTGCTGGGGTGCGGTGTGGGGCGATGACGCCCTCAAGCCGCGCGAGCGCAGCATCCTCAATCTTGGCATGATTGCCTGCCTTGGCCGGATGCACGAGTTCGAGGCGCATTTCCGTGGCGCGCTGCGCAACGGGCTTACCCCGCAGGAGCTTGCCGCCATTTTGCGTCAGGTCGCCGTTTATTGCGGGTTCCCGGCCGCCGTGGATTGCCACCGCGTCGCCAAACAGGTACTCGCAGCAGAGGCCAAAAAAGCCTGAGGCGCAGGCAAACTCACGTTAACGAGATGGCCGTATTCTGGTCTTGAATGTGCCTTCATCCCGGGGCAATCAGGGCCCGGTTTGGCGGCTGCTTCGCCACCGAGGGTGGAAAATGGTCCGCATTTCTGCTGCTTTTCTGCTGACGCTACCGGTTGCGGCGGCCTTCACGGCTGCGCCCGCGCTGGGCCAGCAGCAGCGGCTGCCCCCGCCCGTAATCTATGAAGAACGGCTGCCGCCTGTCATGGGCAGCTATGACGATGAGGATGTGCTTCCGCCGCCTGGCCGCGCAGCGCGTCCTGGCCAAGTTCAGCGTGGAGCTCCGAGCCGCGTTTTTCCATATCCGGACGAGGACCCGCCGCTGCCGCCCCCCACCGGTCTATTCGGCCCGCGCGAGCAGCGCCCAGCCGGGTATGGCCATCAGTTTGATCCTCAACAGGCGCCTGGTGCGACCTCCCCGATAGCCAACGATCCGGACCAGGTGCGTCCGCCGGCCGCTATAGGCGTTGCGCCGCAGGGACCGCAGTCGTCTGCGACCGCGGCATTGCCGCCGGAGGATCGGCCGGAAACCGGCCAGCCGAAGGAACTGCCGCAGCATCTGAAGAAGCAGCTGGTGGATTTTGGCTCGAAGGAGCCAGCCGGCACGATCATCATCGATACATCAAACACGTACCTTTATCTGGTGCTCGGTGGCGGCAAAGCGCTCCGCTACGGAATCGGCGTCGGCCGCGACGGTTTTACCTGGGCCGGTACCGAGCGGGTCAGCAGGATGTCGGAATGGCCCGACTGGCACCCACCGTCGGAGATGATCGATCGCCAGCCTTATCTGCCCCGCTTCATGGCGGGCGGCCCGGGCAATCCACTTGGCGCGCGCGCCCTTTATCTGGGCAAGACGTTGTACCGCATTCACGGCACCAATCAGCCCTCGACCATTGGCAGCTTCGTGTCGTCTGGCTGTATCCGCCTGTTGAATGATGACATTGAGGATCTGTTTAGCCGCGTGCAGGTCGGCACGCGCGTTGTGGTGCTTCCAGGCAAGCCCTCTGAGCACGTCGCCAACACGGGAATGCAACCAGCTGCGGGCGGTCCGGCGCCGGCAGGCGGGCCAGCCAATATTGCGCCACCGGTCAATACTGGCACCGTACCGCGCAGCAACTCCAGCGCGATTACATCCTCGCCGTTGCCGCCCGTGCGTTAGACCGCATCGCGGCCTTGGCGCGCCCCTCGCTACTGCACTAACATTGCCACCTGCACGGCCCGAGCAGCATCGGGCCGGAGCCTCGATATTGAACGGAGGCGGACATGGCGCGTGTGCTATCGCAATCCCGATTGAATCGGCGCAAATTCCTGGCCGGCGTGGCGATCACCGGCGCGGCGACTGCGCCGCTGGCGGCCGACGCATCCAACGCCGTGGCCCCGTCGGTCCCGCCAGCCCCACCGCGGCCATCGGCGCTGCGGCCCAACGCGGTGGTCGCCGCGGCGGAAACCGCGACGCCGGAACCCTCGATGCAAGCCGGAGGCATACCCAACTCCGACTTCATGGTCGATGTCATCAAGTCACTCGATATCGAATATTTGCCGTGCAATCCGGCATCGAGCTTCCGCGCCTTGCACGAATCCCTGATCAACTACGGTGGCAACACGAAGCCCGAGTTTCTTACCTGTACGCACGAGGAATCCTCGGTGGCGATGGCGCACGGCTATTTCAAGATCGCCGGCAAGCCGCTCCTGGTGCTGTGCCATGGCACCGTCGGTCTGCAGCACGCGGCCATGAGCATCTACAACGCCTGGTGCGACCGCGTGCCGGTGATCGTGATGGGTGGTACGGATCTTGATGCCGCCAAGCGCCCGCCCGGAGTGCCGACCTTCCATTCGGCGCAGGACATCAACGCGCTGGTGCGCGATTTCACCAAATGGGACGACCAGCCGGTGTCGCTGCAGCACTTCGCACAGTCGGCGGTACGCGCCTACAAGCTGGCGATGACGCCGCCGCATGAGCCGGTGATGATCGCGTTGCATGCCGGCTTGCAAGAAGAGACGACGCATGAGCGCGCGAAGCTCACTATTCCGCGCTACGTGCCGACCGCACCGCCGCAAGGCGAGATGAACGCTGTCCGTGAAGCCGCGCGCCTGCTGGTGGCGGCCGAGCATCCGGTGATCATCGCAGACAAGTATGCGCGCACGGCGGACGGCATAAAATGGCTCGTTCAACTTGCCGAGATATTGCAAGCGCCTGTCATCGATCAAAAAGGCCGGATGAATTTCCCGAATACCCACCATTTGCTGCAGAACTCGCGGGCCCAAGCGCTGATCAAGGACGCCGACGTGATCCTGGGCCTCGAACTTTCGGACTACTGGGCCACGGTCAACGGGTTCATTGACAACGGCGACAACGATGGCGTGGGCTTGCAGGAATCCCACATCAAGCCAAATGCAAGGCTCATCAGCATCAATTCCGTCCAGCTCAACACAAAATCGAACTACCAGGACTTCCAGCGTTTCCAGGTCGTGGACGTCGATATGGCGGGCGACGCGGAAGCCACAATGCCGGCGCTGATCGAGGCCGTGAAACAGGCACTGCCGTCCGAGCGCAAGGCCGCGATCGAGGCGCGCGGCGCTGGCATGAAGAAAGCATGGAGCGATGCGCACGCGCGTACCCGGCAGGCCGCATCGTACGCGTGGGACGCCAGCCCAATCAGTACCGCGCGCATGACGATGGAAGTCTATGCGCAGATCAAGGATCTCGACTGGTCGTCGGTCGGCGCCGACAGGCAACTGTCGAGCTGGCCGACCCGGCTGTGGCCGATGGACAAGCACTATCACCATATCGGCGGACCAGGCGGCTTTGGCGTTGGTTACAATTTGCCGGGGGCGGTCGGCGCCGCACTCGCCAACCGCGACGCCGGACGCTTCTCAGTCAATTTCCAGCCTGACGGCGACTTCATGTATGCGCCCGGCGTGTTGTGGACCGCGGTACGGCACAAGATTCCGCTGTTGTCTGTAATGCACAACAATCGCGGCTATCATCAGGAGGTGATGCACGTTCAGCGCATGTCGAACCGCCGCGACCGCGTCGCCAGCCTTCGCAACGACATAGGTCCGGTCGGCACGCGTCTCGAAAATCCGACCATCGACTACGGCAAGCTGGCGAGTTCGATGGGGATGTGGTCGGCCGGTCCGATTACCGATCCAGGTGAACTCGCGCCGGCGCTCAAAAAGGCGGTACAGGTGGTCAAGGCCGGCGAGCCTGCGCTGGTCGATGTCGTGACGCAGCCGCGTTGAAGGTGCCGTGATGCGAATGTGGATGATCGCGCTGGGATTGGCTGCCGCGCTCAACGTCGGACAAAACGGCGCTCTTGCCGCGTCGGCCGAACATGGCAAGACGGCATTCGTTCAAAACGGCTGTTGGCAGTGTCACGGCACGATGGGGCAGGGCTCGATCGTGACGAGCGGCGGCAAGCGCCTCGCACCCGATCCGCTGCCCTGGGAAACGTTTTACGCTTTCGTGCGTTCGACAAATCGCGCCATGCCGCCGTACAGTGAGAAAATCCTCTCCGACGGCGATCTCGCGGATATCTACGCTTATTTGCAGTCGATTCCGAAGCCGCGCGATGCGACCAGCATCCCGTTGCTAAATCCTTAGCCGTCGCGTCCTTGCGCATTGACGCGCGCCAACCGCGTGATCGCCTCGATCATCGCACCGGGATCAGCCTGGCCTTTTCCGGCGATGTCATGAGCGCTGCCATGCGCCACTGACGAAAATAGAATTGGTGAGCCGATCGAAAGACCGGCGGTGCGGTTGAACGCTTGCAGCTTGGCTGCGATGTGGCCTTGATCATGAAGCATCACGATGAAGGCGTCGGACCCTTTCTTGCGGAACATCGTGTCGGCACCAAAGGGACCCGATACATCGATTCCATCCTTGGCGGTCTGGTGAATGGCGGGCTCGATGATCTCGATCTCTTCGCGACCGAAGAGTCCCTCTTCGCCGGCGTGAGGGTTGAGTCCACCGACAAAGATCTTGGGACGTGCGATGCCAAGTTTTCTTAATGATAAATCGGTGATCCGGATGACGCGCTCGATATGCTCCGCGGTAATCAATTCGACCGCCTCCCGTACGCTGACATGTAATGTCGCGTGCACGATCCGGGATTGGTCGAAACAGATCATCAGGTAGACATCGTTGACCGGCGTGCCGGTCTCGCGCGCGACGAACGACGGATAGCCATCGAAGGCAATACCTGCCGCGGCGATTGAGCGCTCCGTCTGCGGGGCCGCCACGACGGCCTCGACCTCTTTGGCCAGCGCAGCTTTGATGGCCTGACTTGCGCTCGCCAGCGACGCACGGCCATAAGCGGCGTCAACGGTGCCGATTCGAATCGCCGTATTGCTGCCGTCGCGTGCGTCCAGCAAATTGACGGCTCCGTCGGTCCAATCCGCACCAGATGCCTTTTCGATCACGTGCAAAGTCGGCGAGAGGCCGGCCGCGCGGGCATGCAATTCCACCGCCGCCTGGTCGCCCACCAGCAGAGGGCGGCATAGATTGCGGACGCGCGGGTCAAGCGCCGCCTTAAGCGCGATCTCCGGGCCGATTCCGGCGGGGTCTCCGGTTGCAATGGCGATGCGCGGCAAAGGCATGGCACTTGGCTTCCGTAACCGGTGCGGCTGCATATAATGGCCGCTACCTGCCAGGGAACATAGCAAAGACTTGAGGGAACGTCGCCATGATGTCGCGTGAACAAAACGATCAGCTGAGCCGCGTCGGCGCGGGAACATTCATGGGCAAGTTGCTGCGGCGCTACTGGGCGCCGTTCCTTCTGGCATCGGAAATTCCCGAGCCCGATTGCCCGCCGGTGCGCGTCAAGTTGATGGGTGAGAGCCTGGTTTGCTTTCGCGACAGCAAGGGACAAATCGGTCTGATCGATGAATTCTGCGCCCACCGAGGAGTTTCGCTCTGGTTTGGACAGAACGAAGAATGTGGCCTCCGCTGTCCCTATCATGGCTGGAAATACGATGTGACCGGCCAATGCGTCGATCTTCCATCGGAGTCGGAAGAAAGCGGCTTCCGCAAGAACATCAAGTTGAAATCCTATCCCTGTATCGAGAAGGCCGGAATTGTCTGGGCCTACATGGGCCCGCCGGCCATGCAGCCGCCGCCGCCGGCACTGGAATGGACCGATGTCGAGCCGCCGCAGCGCTTCGTCTCCAAGCGGTTGCAGGAGTGCAACTATCTTCAGGCGATGGAAGGCGGCATCGATTCCAGCCACGTGTCATGGCTGCACGGGTCCGAGCTCGACAAGGATCCGCTGTTCAAAGGTTCGAAGGGGAATGTCTACAACGAGCAGGACCGCATGCCGTTGTTCGAGGTCGAGGAATTCCCGGGCGGCTTGCTGATCGGGGCGCGGCGCAACGCCGATGGTGGCAAGTATTATTGGCGCATCACGCCCTGGATCGTGCCCTGGTATTCGATCATCCCGCCGCGCGCCGGTCATCCATTGGGCGCGCATGCCTGGGTGCCGATCGACGACGAAACCTGCTGGGCCTGGAGCATCAACTATCATCCCAAGCGCGCACTGACGAAATCGGAAGTCTCCGCGATGCAGGACGGCGAGGGCATCCACGTCAAATACGTGCCAGGCACCTTTATTCCGCTCGCCAACAAGGCGAACAACTATCTGATGGATCGCGAGTCACAGCGCCACGGCCATTCGTCGACGGGCGTGGACGGAATTGCAATGCAGGACGCTTCCATCCAGGAAAGCATGGGGTCGATTCAGGATCGCACCAAGGAACATCTGTGCGCGACCGACAGCGGAATCGTCATGACACGCAAGATTTTGCTGCGCGCCGCGAAAGCGGCTGCGGAAGGTGGGGCGGTTCCGGCGACCGAGCCGGAGGCGCAGCGTGTGCGCTCGGCATCGATCGAGCTCGAAAAGGGTGTCTCGTTCGCGCAAGGCGCCAGTCATGGCCTCTACGCTGCGCTTGGGACGGATCCCTTGTCGGTGTGACCGCTCCTCAAGTTCACAGACTGTGTGCTTCTCTTACTCCGCCGCGGTCTTTGCCGGCTTGCTGATCGCAGCATTGACGCGCGGGATGACTTCCTCGGCCATTAATTGCATCGAACGTTTGGCGAGCGCCGGGTCGACCCAATCCATGCCGGCATAGACCAATTCACCGAAGTCGCCGGTGTCCTCGCGCATCTTGAGGATTTCATCGACGACCTTGTTGACAGAGCCGAATGTCACACAGTTCCGCATGACGTAGTCGAGCGTGATCTCCTCGTCGGACTGCTCCTTGTGGCTCTTGAATACGTAGAGCCGGTTGCCGCGTTTCATCTTTGCGCGCATTTGCTCGAAGTAAAATCGATACGGGCTCCTGTGGTCGTCGTGGCCATAGCGCGCTGCAACCTTGTCATCGTCCGCGACGAAAATCGTGCGCGCCACGCGCCAATCGGCAATGTTGGCTTTGCCGCCGACCTCGGCCTTGCCTTTGGCATAGTTGTTCCAATGTGACTTGAGATGTTTCGCCAGAAGGAAATTGGCGGACAACGGATGGAAGTCGCGCTTGCCCATCAGCACCACGCCCGGCGAGAATGGCGCCACCACGGTTCCAACGATCTCCGGCCGCGGCTTCTGAAAGGGTTTCGCCAGGATGCCGACGCCGAGGTCGAGTGCGGCGGTGCGCGCAAAGCCGACCTTAAAACGGTTGTCTGGGAAATCGATATCGTAGGGCGGATCTCGCTCCCACACCGCCAGAATGACGTCGATTGCCTCGGCGAAGATCTTGTTGCGGTCCAGGTCGAGGATGCCGATTGCTTCCGAATCAGACGTGAGCGCGCCGGCGCTGATGCCCATCACGAAACGCCCTTGCGACAGGTGGTCGAACATTGCCGCATTGACCGCGATCACCACCGGATGCATTTGCGCGAGATTTGTGGTGCCGGTCGCGAGCTTGATGGTTTTGGTGTCGTGAATCAGCGTCGCCAAGAACAACATGCTGTTGGTGATGTTTTCGCAGGCGTCGGTCAGGTGCTCGCCCATGAAGGCGTCGTGGAAGCCGAGCTTGTCGGCAAGGATGATCGCCTCACGGTCCTCGCGCAGCGTCTGCGACCAGTCCCGGCCCAACGGGTGCACAGGCATGGTGAAGTAGCCCAACCGCATTAAACGTCTCCGCCTCGAAATTTTGTTGTCAGCACGCTAGCCGACCCGGCGCGCCGATGCAGCAAATCTTCCGCTGCGGCGCCGACCGGGCGGCTCTGCGAAGTCCTTGTTTTCATAATATTAAAGTTGACCCCCGCACCGCGCCGGGCGCACGCTGTTTCCGCGTCGTCAATGTTTCCACAGGCGAGTTTTGCCGGATTTCGCTACCGCACGCCGAACGACTAGGTTCTCTAGCCGTTCACGGGGTTTGTCATGTTGGGCTGGTTCCACGCCTTGATGCCGAAGGAGGAGCGCTTCTTCGCGCTGTTCGCACGTCATTCCGATGCCGTGCTGGCCGGCGCCGAAGCTCTGCGCAGCATGCTTGAAGGGGGCGCCGCGGTTAAAGCGAATTACCAAACCGTGATGGATCGCGAGCACGATGCCGATGGCGTTACACGCGAAGTGCTGATCGCGGTGCGCCGCACCTTCATCACGCCGTTCGATCGAGGCAATATCCGCGACCTGATCACCTCGATGGACAATTCCATCGACCAGATGCAGAAAACCGCCAAGTCGGTCATGCTGTTCGACTTCAATGAATTCACGCCGCAGATGCGCGAGATGGCGGACGCCATCGTGAAATGCGCGCAACTGGTACGAGAGGCGGTGCCGCTGCTGCAATCGATCAGCGCCGAGGCGGGGCATATCAGCGACTTGACCGCGCAGATATCAGCGATCGAGGGTCGTGCCGACGAACTACACGACATCGGCTTGCACGAACTTTACCGGTCGAATGTTGGCGGCAGCGGTTTGGCGTTCTTTGTGGGAAATGAAGTTTACGATCACCTGGAGAAGGTCGTCGACCGGTTCGACGATGTCGCCAACGTGATGCACGGCATTGTGATCGAGCACGTCTGAGTCCGGTCAGGGCACAAACACGATGGATGCCGGCACGTTGGCTTTTCCGCTGCTGATTGGGCTGATCCTGATCGCGCTGGCGTTCGATTTTCTCAACGGCATGAACGACGCTGCCAACGCGATCGCGACGGTCGTCTCGACCCGCGTTTTGCGCCCGCACTATGCCGTGGCCTGGGCTGCGTTTTTCAACTTCATCGCCTTTCTGGTGTTTGGCCTGCACGTCGCGGAGACCGTCGGGCGCGGCATCGTGCAGACCGACATCATCAACGAGCGTGTTATCTTCGGCGCCTTGGCCGGCGCAATCACGTGGCAGATCATTACCAACCGGCTTGGCATTCCGTCGTCGAGCTCGCACGCGTTGATTGGCGGGCTGGTGGGCGCCGGTTTGGCGAAAGCCGGCATTTCGGCCGTCGTGTGGCAGGGCGTTTTTAAAACGATCGGCGGCATCGTGCTTGCACCCGGGCTTGGCTGCGTCCTCGCGCTGTTCCTGATGCTGTTGGTATCGTGGATCTTCGTGCGTTTCACGCCGTACGGCGTGGACAACTTTTTCCGGCGCGCGCAACTGGTCTCGGCCGCCTGCTACGCCCTGGGCCACGGCGGGAATGACGCGCAAAAGACAATGGGCATTATTGCCGTGCTGCTCTATTCGCAGGGCTATCTCGGGTCCACATTCTACGTGCCTTTTTCCGTGGTGATCGCGTGCCAGGCCGCAATAGCAATCGGCACGCTCGCCGGCGGCTGGCGTATCGTGCACACGATGGGCAGCAGGATCACGCGGCTCACTCCGGTGCAGGGTTTCTGCGCGGAAACCGGAGGCTCGATCATGCTGTTCACGGCAACCGAACTCGGCATTCCCGTGTCCACCACACACACGATAACCGGCTCGATTATCGGTGTCGGCGCCGCAAAAAAGGTGTCCGCGGTGCGTTGGGGCGTGGCGAAGGGGATCGTTACCGCCTGGATCATTACCATCCCGGCGTCGGCAGCCGTTGCGGCGTTGATCTATGGGCTGAGCGGGTTTTTTGGTTGATCAGGCTGCGACGCGCGACAGGAAGCCTTCAACTTCCTGGCGCAGTTCGACGGCGGCCGTTTCCACGGCTTGTGACGCCGTAAGGACGCTTTCCGCTGATTGCCGGGTTTGCGCGGCGGCACCGGTTACTTCTCCGAGCACCGACACCACGACCTTGGCGCCATCGGACGCGCTGGCGACGCTCTGCGAAATTTCGCCGGTTGCGGCACTCTGCTCCTCGACCGCGACGGAAACGGCGGTCGCACAGCTGTCGATTTCCTGCATGCGGCCGGATATGCGGCTGATGGCGGACACCGCGCTCGAAGTTGCCGCCTGTACGGCCATGATCAGCCTGGAAATATCCTCGGTCGCCTTGGCGGTCTGTACCGCCAGCGACTTGACCTCAGTGGCGACCACGGCGAAGCCTTTGCCGGCTTCGCCGGCGCGGGCCGCTTCGATGGTGGCATTGAGTGCGAGAAGGTTGGTCTGCCCTGCGATGGCGCGGATCAATTTGATAACGTCGCCGATTTTTTGCGCGGCCTGCGCCAGTGCGGTGATCTGATGATTGGTACCCTGCGCTTCGCCGACTGCCGAGCGTACGATCTCCGTCGTCATGGCCAGTTGGCGGCCGATTTCGTTGATCGAACTGGACAGTTCATCGGCGGCGACAGCGGCGGTTTCCACATTCGTCGAAGCTTCATTCGAGGCTGATACCGCGCCATCGGCGCTATTCGAGGTTTGCCCGGAATTGCCGAACAGGGTGGTGGCCGTGGACCGCATCGCCTTGGCGCCTTCGGCCACGGTCTTCAGGTGATCCTCGACCCGGCGCCGGAAAGCGGCAATTGCCTGGTCGATCACGGCGCGCCGCTGTTGCTGCTCCTGCATCGATACCCGCTCGCGTTCCGCGTCTCGCCGTTCGGTGATGTCCTCATGCGTCGCCACCCAGCCGCCATCGGGCATTGGCCGGTTGATGACGGAAATTGCGCGTCCGTCTTTTGATTTCACTTCGGAGGCGGTCGTTTTACCCGCAGACATGATGCCGAGGAGCTCACGTCGGTAGGCGATCGGGTCGCGTGAGAAGCTGCCATTTCTGATGCGGTATTCGAGCAAGCTTTGCAAAGAGCAGCCCGGCTTAACGATATCGACCGAGAGGCTGTACATCTCCATGTACCGCTTGTTGCACACGACAAGGCGCTCGTTGCCGTCAAACATGCACAAGCCCTGCGACATATTATTGATCGCGACCCGCATTCTCAGGTTATCAAGGCGCAGCTTCCGGGCGAGGAAGGCGGCCGTTGTCGTCATGGCCAGGACGGCGACGAGCACGGCGAAGGAAAAGGAGACGGTGGGCTCCGGCGCAACGCTGACCCACGTGCGGACCGGCAGGACGAAATGAAACAAGCTATAGCTGACCGCGAAGGTGATGCTGCCGGTCAATATGACCATTCGCCAGCCGCGCGCGGCTGCTTGTGCGGACGTGTGCTCGACCATGTTCGCGTCCAGGTAGGCCAGGCACGGTATTCCCCAACCCGTTTTTTTGCAGTTAATTGCCGGAGATAGCGGGTTAAGCAAAACTTAATGGCTGGTTGCCGGAGGGTCCGATGACGAAATTGCGTGCTGCAGAATGCCGTGAATTCATCAAGGCAGTGGTGGAAAAAGCCGACGCGATGGGTGTGCCGGTTTCGATCGCGGTCGTCGGTGCGGAGGGCCATCTCATCGCGGTGGAGCGCATGGACGAGGCGGGTTTCATTACGCCGGAAACTGCGATTGGCAAGGCTTTCACAGTGGCTGCATTCCGATCGATGAGCCCGCGCTTTCCGGACGGGCTCGTCATCCAGCAGTGGTTCAAGGAGCGCAATCCGCAATTGCTGGTGAGTCTCGCTGCCATGACCAATGGACGCATCGCCGCCAGTGGTGGCTCTGCGCCCGTGTTCAAGGGCGACGAATTGGTGGGCGCCTATGGAATTTCCGGCGGCACTTCACAGCAGGATGAAGAGATGGCGCTCCACGCGCGCGCCAAGGTCGGCTGGGCTCACGCGCCTGAGCACGATAACACCGACCCGGAGGTCAAGGCGCATATCAACGCGCTCTATGCCAAAGCCGGTATCACCGATCGTAAACTTTAGGCCCCGGCAGCCGGTGATCCTGCCGGAGCTTTCCGCTGGGCAAAATTCAGGTGGCTTTGATGCCGTGCAGACTGTGTGAGGCATCCTTGACGGTGAAGAAAACAACATCGCCGTCCGCAGTCGCCTTGCCGGCGTGCACCGTGTTGGCGGGGATGTAAACAACCGACCCGGGCGTCACATCGATTTCTTTTCCGTCAATCTTGGCGCGAAAAATTCCTTCCAGAACGTAGATCCACTGCTCATTTGGATGCGAATGCGGTTCCGCGCCGGTGCCTGCCTTCATGCGCATCAGGCCGACGATCATGCGATCGCCTTCTACGCATGGCCCATGTGCTGTCGAATAGGCAGGGCCACCCATTATTTTCTGCATCGTCCTAAGATCGAAAACATATTCGCCCGGTGCGGCACGTTTGGCGCCCGGTGTGCGTGCGGTCGGATGATCGGACATGGCTTCTCCTCACACAGCATGTTCTGCGAGATGCTAGTTGACGCTGCCCTTGCACGCCAGTAGACGCAGGCGCTCACAATATCGGGTGCGGCAGGGCAAATCGATTCGGAGAATGTCGCTCATGAAGCCGATTCGCTTCGCGCTAGTGGCCCTGGTCCTGGCCTTTGCCTGGCTTGCCGGTTGTGCCGACACCTCCGTGCCGAAGGCCCAGCCGAGTTTCTACCGTAACCTGACCCAGCCAGGTGCCGAGCTTGACGCGGCCGCCGCCGCTTCGATGATCTCCGGATACCGCGCGAACAACGGGCTGCCTGCGGTTGCGCTCGATCCAGAGCTGATGCGGCTCGCGCAGGCGCAGGCCGAGGTCATGGCCAAGCGTGACAAGCTTGATCACGGAGCCGGCAAACCATTCGTGCAACGCCTGAAGGCCTCGGGCTATGACGCCAAAACGGCCGCCGAGAATATCAGCGCCGGCTATCAAACTCTGGCGGAAGCATTTTCAGGCTGGCGGGACTCGAGTCCCCACCGTGCCAACATGCTGCTGGCGGGAGCGACCCGGATGGGCATTGCGGCGGTGTACACGCCCGCCTCGAAATACAAGGTTTACTGGTCGCTGATCCTCGCCGGGCCGGACGACAAGAGCGGCTAGGTCAGGGAGGCGAAAACCAGCCGATCGGCGCCGTCTCCACGAGTACGGCCTACTCGAATTTCCTTCGCGTCAGATTGAACCGAGCTCTCGGCCAGTGCGTCCGCAGATCGTAAGCACCAGAACGCCGGGCTGGACCCGGTGTGATCTGCTGACTAGTTTGTCGCCATGCCGGTGCTGCCCCGCGTCAAGGACTACGATTCGCTCTATCATCAATTTCGCTGGGCCGTGCCGGCCCGATTCAATATTGGCGTCGATGTCTGTGACCGTTGGGCGGAAAAAGAGCCCGATCGCCTTGCCATTCTGCACGCGCGGCCCGATGGACGCGATGAACAAATCACTTACGGCTGGCTGCGCGAAACCTCCAATCGGCTGGCCAACGTATTGCGCGCGCATGGTATTGCGCGTGGCGATCGCGTCGCGATCCTGCTGCCGCAATCGCCGGAAGTGGCTGCAATCCACATTGCGATCTACAAGCTTGGCGCCGTAGCGCTGCCGCTGGCGATTCTGTTCGGCACGGACGCGCTCTCCTATCGATTGCAGAATTCCGGCGCCGCCGCCTTGATAGCCAACGCGCGCGGCACGGAACGTATTGCCGAGATCAGGAAGGATTTGCCCGCGCTTAAAGTGGTCCTCTCGCTTGATGGCGCAGGCGATGGTTCGTTCGGATTTGCCGATGCCCTGGAGCGTGCCTCCTCGGATTTTACCCCGGTCGACACATCAGCCGATGATCCGGCGATGATGGTCTACACCTCCGGCACCACGGGGCAGCCAAAAGGGGCCTTGCACGGCCATCGCGTTCTCATAGGCCATTTTCCCGGCGTCGAAACGCATCACGATTTCTTGCCGCAACCCGGCGATCGCATTTGGACACCGGCAGACTGGGCCTGGGCCGGTGGTCTGCTCAATGTTTTGTTGCCGGGGCTGCATTACGGCGTTCCGGTCGTGGCGCGGCGCTTCGAGAAATTCGATCCGGAAGAAGCCTTCGCACTCATCGCGCGTACGCAAATCCGCAATGCCTTTATCCCGCCGACAGCGCTGCGCATGCTCCGCGCTGCGCCGAGCCCGAAAGGCCGCCACGCCATCAACATGCGTTCGATAGGGTCGGGCGGCGAGTCGCTTGGCGCGGAAACCTACGAATGGGGAAAATCCGTGTTCGGCCTGGTGATCAACGAATTTTACGGGCAAACCGAATGCAACATCGTGCTCTCGGCTTGCAGTGCGCTCGGCGTGTCTAAGCCCGGGGCGATCGGCAAGCCGGTGGCTGGTCACACCGTCGCGATCATCGATGGTACGGGAAATCCGCTCAAGGCCGGTGAAACGGGTCAGATTGCGGTCAAGCGCCCCGATCCCGTGATGTTCCTTGAATACTGGGGGAAGCCGGACGCTACGCGTGAGAAATTTATAGGCGACTGGATGACCACCGGCGATCAAGGTGTGATGGACGATGAGGGTTACGTCAGCTTCGTCGGCCGCGACGACGATGTCATCACCTCGGCCGGTTTTCGCATCGGACCGGGCGAAATCGAAGATTGTCTCATCCGCCATCCCGCGGTCGCGCTCGCTGCAGCCGTCGGCAAGCCAGACGCGCTGCGCACCGAGATCGTGAAGGCCTTTATTGTGCTCAAGAACGGCTACGCCGCGTCCGACACGCTCGCCTCGGAGATCCAGGGCTTTGTGAAGACGCGGCTTTCGGCGCACGAATATCCACGCGAAGTCGCCTTCATCGAAGACATGCCGATGACGACCACGGGCAAGGTGATCAGACGCCTGTTGCGAGAGCGAGCGTGACTGCTGCGGATCGACCTGAAATCAAGCCAATTCCAGCCTGGCGACATCGGCAAGAATGCCCTCGATTGTTTCTCGCTCTGCGGGAGCGAGTGCGGCCTGTGGCGGTACGGGATCGCCGACCGCATAACCCTGGATCTGCAGCCCGGCCTTGATGCAGGCGGCGAGATTGAAGCGCGCGAAGGCTTCGTTGATGCGCCAGAGGTCGCGCTGAAGTTTCATTGCCTCAGGCCATTTTCCCGCGCGACATAAATCATAAAGGCGGACGCTTTGGCGCGGGACGATGCAAGCAGGTCCCGCCATCCAGCCGACTCCGCCGATCAACATCACGGCCGCGGGAATATGGGCGGAAGCGGAGAACACTTTCATGCGCGGAGCACGGTTCATGATCGATAACAACCGGCCGGTATTGGTCGACGCGTCCTTGATGTACTGAATGCGCGGGTGGTCGGTGAGGCGCGCGATGACATCGAGCGAGAGGTCGCTGCGCTGGAACTGCGGATTGGTATAGAGCACGACCGGAATGTCGACCGCATCGGCGATGGAGCGAAAGTAGGATTCGATCTGCGCATCCTTCAGTGGAAAATACGCTTCGACAATCGCGAGAAGGCCGTCGACACCGAGCTTTTGATAGGCTTTTGCCTGCTCAACGGCGTCCGCTGTGACGGTTGACGCAACACCGGCGATCACGGGGACGCATTTTCCGGCCGCTTCAACGGTGGCCTGCACGACGGCTTCGCGCTGCAGACGATTGAGATAGGCGAATTCGCCTGTGGAACCGAGCGGTGTCAGCCCGTGCACGCCCGCCTTGATCAAATCGGACGCAAGTGTCCCGAGCACGTCCGTGAGAACGCGGCCGCGCCCATCGACGGGCGAAACGAGATAAGGGAAGACGCCGTGAAAATTACTCATATCCTATTAAAACACCCAGAGCGCCTCAGGCGGGAATTCGACATAGTGTTCACCCGGTTCCAGCGGTGCTGATGCGTATGCGCGCACAGTTACGTTCTCACGGGCAAGCACAAGTTCCCAACGCTCGCCGAGATACATCGGCGCCTTGAGCTGCATTTTCAGTCGATTGGCGCCGGGGCTCGATGCGCAGCGCACGCGTTCGATGCGGACAATGCCGGTTGCCTTTCCGCCCGCGGCGGCTTTGGTGCGCGCGATGCCCGAAAGTCGCTCGCCGAACAACTCGATTGTTGCGCGGCCGCCCGAATTCTCCAGCAACTTGCCGTCGAGCCGATTGTTACTGCCCATGAATTCCGCCGCGAACAATGTTGCTGGTTCGTTGTAAAGGGTCGTCGGGGAGCCTTCCTGCGCGATCACGCCGGCATCGAGCAAGACAATGCGATCGGCGATCGCCATGGCCTCTACCTGGTCATGGGTAACGTGAATCGCGGAAAGGCCGAGCGTGACAATCAGCGTACGCAGCCAGGCGCGCGCTTCCTCACGCAGTTTGGCATCGAGATTGGACAAGGGCTCATCGAGAAGGATGACGGGCGGTTCGTAGACCAGTGCACGCGCGATGGCGACGCGTTGCTGCTGGCCGCCGGAGAGCTGATGCGGGTAGCGCGCGGCAAGATGCGCGAGCCCGATCTGTGAGAGAGTCTTTTCGACCCTTGCCTTGATTTCCGCAGTGGAAACGCCACGCAGCTTCAGCCCATAGGCCACGTTTTCAAAAACCGTCCGGTGCGGCCACAATGCGTAAGACTGGAAAACGAGCCCAAGACCACGTTCTTCCGCCGGCAGTTCAACGTTGCGCCCGGCGTCAAAGAACACGTGATCGCCGATGCCGATCGATCCCCGGTATGGCGTTTCGAGCCCGGCAATGGCGCGCAACAATGTCGTCTTGCCGCTGCCGGATGGCCCAAGCAGTGCAACAACCTCGCCTGCCGGTACGGCGACCGAGACGCCTTTGAGGATTTCGTTGTCGCCGAGGCGAAGGGCGACGTCCTTGACGGTGAGTTCAGCCATGCAGGCGCACTCCAAGGCGGACCGCGACGGCCAGGCCGACGCCGATCATGACCACATTAACGACAGACAGCGCCGACACCAGATCGACGGCGCCGGTGCCCCACAGTGACACCAAAAGGGAACCGATCACCTCGGTGCCGGGCCCCAGCAGATAGATGCCCGTAGAATATTCACGCACGAAGATCAGGAACACCAGAAGCCAGCTCGCCAGCATTCCGTATTTGATCAACGGCACCGTCACGTCACGCTTCACGCGCAGATCGTTGGCGCCGGCAGTGCGGGCGGCTTCCTCCAGTTCCGGGGCAACTTGCAGCAGTGTGCCGGAAACGAGCCGCATGCCGTATGCGAGCCAGACAATCGTGTAAGCGAGCCAGATCGACACCATGGTCGACTTCAGCGGCGAGAGAAACGGCACAAAGAGAAACACCCACAGGAGCGCGAGGCCGGCTACCAGACCGGGCATGGCGCGCGGCACCATCACAAGATAGTCAACCAACCGGGTCCAGCCCGAATTCCATCGATGCACCGCGAGCGCGATAGCGGTGTAGCATGCGACCGCAACCGCGCCGCCAATAACGCCGATGCCGAGCGTATTGATGATGCCGCGGATGACATTCGGATATTCAGTGAGTTCACGGTAGTGGTCGAGCGTGAGGACGTCGAGCAGCTTCACGCCTTCGCCCCAGGTTACGACGAACGAGCGCAGGGTGATCCCGAACAGCGGTACCACCACCGTGACGAACAGCCAGAACACGATTACGCCAAAGGCAAACCAGCGCCAGCCGTGAAGACGCAGCGGCTGCGTCTTCAGACCTTTTCCACGCACGGAAACATAACGCTGCGCCTGGCGCAGGAGCAGGCGCTGCATGAAGACCAGCGGTGCGGTGACAGCGATGATTACGACGACGACAACCGCCATCAGCTGATAGGACGGCACCCCCAGCTTGTTGGTCAGCTTGTACAGATAGGTCGAGAGAACGAGCACGTCCTGCGGATCGCCGAGGACCAACGGCAGCCCGAACAGCTCGAAGCCGAGAAAAAATACCAGAACGCCGGCAAATAATATTGCCGGCAAGATCATCGGCAGGCTGACATTGACTGCGACCCGGAAAGGATTGGCGCCGGAAACGCGTGCGGCTTCTTCGAGATCGCTACTCAGGCCGCGCAGAGCGGCAGCGCTATAAAGATAGACGTGCGGCACATGTGTGAGCCCTGCGATCAGGATCAGCGCCAGCAGCGAATAGAGATTCCATGGCACGAAACCCAGGATGTCCTTGGCGAGCGTCGAAAAGATTCCAACCGGGCCGATCGCCACCACATAACCGAACGCAATGACCACCGCTGAAACGAAGATCGGAATCAATATCAGTGGTTCAAGGTATTTGCGCCCTGGCACGTCAGTCCGCACCATCAGGAACGCGAGCAGGGCCCCGAGCGGGACCGCGACAGCAGTCATGCCGCCGGCGATCGCAATTGTTGTCCAGAATGCCTGCCAGAAATCGGGATCGGCAAAGACGAAAGAATAAGCGAGCAGGCCAAATTTCGCCGAGGAATCGAAGAATGGTGCAGTGAGAAAGCTCTGGTAGATCACCAACGATAAGGGTGCCGCCACGGCGAGCGCGGTGAGGCCGAGCACAAAAAAGCGGTACGCGGCAATCGGCATCTACCCTCGCCATTCCGGACGCATGCCCGGAATCCAAGCACTGAATTTACCCCGGACGTCCGGGTCCGACGCGAGGTTTATCATCGGGTCGGCCTTTGCCCGGACCCGCTGGCGCCGTCCCCGAATACCGGGGATTCAACCTGACTGATCTACTGCCCCTTCTTTGCCTGCTGCCACTTCGACAGAAAAGCGAGCCGCTTTGTCTGATCCAGATTATCCAACAGTGTTTGATCGATTGGCACGGGACGCGCCTTGTCGCCGATAAGTTGGCTCACACCCTTGATCGTCGCCTCACCATCGACGTCGGTTCGCAACGAATAGAGGTCGGCCTTGTTGGCGATGATGTCCTGCCCACGCTTCGAAAGAATGTAATCGAGGAAAAGTTTGGCGGCGTTGGGGTTCTTTGCCTTCTTGGGGATAAAGGCGACGCGCGACGTCACCATCGTATAATCCTTCGGCAGGACAATGCCGAGATTGGGATCCTTCTTGGATCGGCCCAGCGCGTAAGAACCGAAGATTCCGTAGGCAATCAGGTGCTCGCCGGAGGTGACGCGCTCCATCATTGCGCCGGCGCTGGTGTAAAGTTTCGCCTGCGCCTTGCCCATGGCCTTGAACAGGTCCCAGGCCTGCGGGAAATTCTTGACGTCCTCGTTGGTAAACAGATAGCCGACTCCTGAACGCTCGGGATCGTACGCCGTGATCTTGCCTTTGTAGAAATCGGTCTTCGCATTGAGCAGCTTTAGAAGATCGGTGTGATCCTTCGGCACATCGCCTTCCGGCACGAGTCGCTTGTTGTAGACAAAAGCGATTGGCTCGTAGGTGGTGCCGTAAGCGGAATCTTTCCATACGGCCCATTTCGGCAGCGCTTTGATTTCCGGAGACGCGTAAGTCTCTGCCTGGCCGTCGGCAACGAGCTTCACTTGCAGATCCATCGCGGACGACCACAACACGTCCGCGGTCCCATTATTGGCAGCCGCCTCCGCGATAAACCGATTGTAGAGCTCGGTTGAATTGAGATCGGAGTATTCGACCTTGATGCCGGGATAGAGCGCTTCGAAATCCTTGATCAGGGGATTTGCGGCGACTGCGTCGGTCGTTGCGTAGACCACCACCTTGCCTTCTTTCTTGGCGGCTTCGACGATTTTGGCGTAGTCGGCGGGATAACCCTGGGGCGCCTGCGCGTGAGCGCCGGTGCCAAGGGTCAACGCGGTTGTAAGAAAAACGGCCGATGCGAGGTGTCGCATAAAAGCTCCCTGATAGGTTTTCTAAGCGCTTGCCCCGGGGGCGCCATTTGTCACGATGCTACTCCAGCCCTTCTGCGCTCGCCTAGGGGCCAGCCAAAACGAAAGCCCCCGCCGGAAGATGGCGGGGGCCGATCGCTCCCAGAAGGCGATCAGTGCGCCAACGGGTCGGGGCGAACCTGGATGTGCACCGCGCGAGGGCTCGATCCCTTGCCGGTCTCCATCAGCCATGGCGTGCGATCGCCATTGGTGCTCCACAGGCCGCGGCCTTTCCAGCCGGCATTGGGGTCGTCGATGCGACCATCCAGGCCCTTGGCGTAGAAACCCATCGGGTACGGGATGCGCAGCATAACCATTTTGCCGTTTTTCAACGCCACAAAGCCGTCGTTGAGATTGGCGGTCGAAATCGGGATATTTTCGCCCAAACCGACCGTGTTGTGCTGGTCGACCCAGGTGTAATAGCTCGCTTCGACACTCCTATCCTCGAAACCTTCAAAGCCCGGCCCGGGATACTTGTAGAATTTCCATCCCTCCGGGCAATGGTTGCCGGTCGCGCTCGGACCGTTGAGCGGACCCTTGCACAGGCGGCGATCGAAACTGACGAGGTGACCGCTCGACTCCGAGCCCCAGGCCACACCGTTGGCATCGATGTCACCGCCACGCACTCCGACGCCCGGTTTGGGCATCGCGAAGAACTCCGAGAGTTGCGTCTTCGGATCAAAACGCATGAAGCCGGCCTGACCGCCGAAGACGCCGACGGTGTACCAGATCGAGCCGTCTTTCGGATTCGGCATAACCGCGTAAGGACCGGAACCGCCGGTTATGCGCGCATCCTTGTTCGCTTCGGCCGGCTGGCCGGGTTCGGTGTAGTCGTCGCGCTTGCCGTTGCCGTTGGTGTCGAGAATGAAGGGTGTCCAGCCGACAGCTTTTTGCGCGTCGTGTGTTTCATCCCACACTTTTGTGTTGATCCAGCCTGCCACAGGGCCGGTACCGGACAGCCACAAAGTATTGTCGGCGTCATAGCCGAACTGCGGATGATGCGTGCCGAAGCAAGTGTCGATGAAGTCATACTTCATCGTCTTTGGGTCGAGCATTGCGACCTGACGGGGACTCTTATCGATCGGAAAAATCTTGGCGTACTGGTTACTGGAACCCTTCTTGCACCAGTCCGGGTTATCCATCCCGCGCACGGTCGCCGCCAACCAGATCCGGCCTTGATTGTCGAACATTGAGTTGTGGTTATTGGCGCGCGTGTCCCACAGAACCTCGCCTGCCCAATACGGCGAATCCGCCGTCGGCGTGACTGCACCGGCATGGCCCGGCCCGAGCGATACCGGCATTGCCGGATCGCGTACCGGCATCTTGAAGAACGAAATCTTGTTCGTCTTCGGATCGAGGATCGGCATGTTGTCGGTCGAATATTCCGGCGAGCCGTACAACGGGCCATTGGCATTGACTGTCGGATTGCGGCGATCCGACGAAATCAGGTCGTGCAGATACTTGTCCGGTTTCGACCACTCCCACGACGTGATGACGATATTGCGCTCTTCGCCTTCAGGCCGCGGTGGCTTGGCCTTGGGCAATTCGCCTTTTGCGATGCGATCCGTCCAATCGCCGAAATATTTATAGGGCACGCCGCCGAACTGGCCGGCGATCCGGTTTGTCATCATCTCACCGGATTGGCCCGACAGAATGCGGCGCTGCCATGCTTCTGCGCCCGACTCGAATTTGCCGAGCGATGCCGGGATCATGCGCGTCGCCTCCTGGCCGAGCTGGTGGCAGCCGATGCAGTCGACATTGTTCATCTGACGCAGCCAGTTTTCCTGGGTGATGTTCTTGGGAATATCGGTCGAGCCGCCGAATTCCGACGCCGGCGGTATCTTCAACAACGCGTACCAATAGGCCGCTGGATAATAGTGGGCGGCTGCCGCTTCGCTGGGCGCGGTGACTGCGGGGAGGTTAAGAGTCATCCCCGGTTTGGCCCGCATCTTGGGAGAATCAACCAATCCATAACCGCGCACCCAGACGCTGTAGTTCGCGGTTGGCAGATCGGGAATGAGATAGCGGCCCTGGTCGTCGGTGACGACGATGCGGGCAAATTTCGTGGGCAGATCGGTTGTTTCTGCAATAACCCAAACGCCGGCTTCCGGGCCTTTTGGGCTGGTGACAACGCCGCCGATCTCCGCAGCGCGGACGTCCACAGTCTGTTGGGCGCGCAGGCCGGTCGAGCACGCCAATGTCAGGATTGAAAGCAAAGCTAACGCGAGCAAACTCCGAAGCGCTTCAGCCAAATGGAACATGGATTGCCTCCCTGGCACCGAAGCCGGCTCGTCGCCGGTTTTTTGTTGGCCACAAGTCTAACAAAGCTGCTGCGCAGCGTCCCGCAGATTTTGGTTGCGGATTTTTCAGCCTGCGAAACCACCGCCATCCAGGAAGGCTTGCTCTTCGGGGGTTGTGGCGCGACCAAGCGCGGCATTGCGATGCGGGAACCGGCCGAAACGGCGGATGATGTCGGCGTGAATTTCCGCCCACTTCAGGTTTTCTGTATCCCCGGTGGCCTTGTTGAGCGCTATGCAGCGTTCCTGGTCGGCGAGGTCTTCCGAATGCTCGAACGGTAGATAGAAGAAGCCACGCAATTCGTTCGGCACCTGGCTATCGAAGCCGCGGATGATGGCACCGGCTGTGATGGCGCGCGCAAGGGGATCGGTGGCAAAGGCGCGTGCGTCGCCGCGGAACATGTTGCGCGGGAATTGGTCAAGCAGGATCAGCAGCGCCAGCGCGCCTTGGGCACTGTGCTCCCAATCGGAAAGCTTCCCGGTCGCCGCTGCTTCGTAGGTATCGAAAAACCGCTCGTAGATTGCCTTGTCGAAAGCAATGTCTCTATTGAACCAACGGTCCGGTCCGGCCTCGCGCCAGAACGAGACGACCTCTGCGGCACTCACCACCATTGAAACTCCACGCTATTTCGCCGGCGATGGATTCGAGTCATCGCGCAGGGCACGCCGCAGGATCTTGCCGACATTGGTCTTTGGCAATTCGTCGCGGAACTCGATTTGCCTCGGTATCTTGTAGCTAGCGAGCCGACTGGCGAGGAATGCGCGCAAGTCAGCGGCAGTCAGACTGGGATCCTTTTTGACCGCAAACAGCTTGGGTACCTCGCCGGAATGCTGATCCGGCATACCGACCACCGCGCATTCGAGCAGACCACCCTGACTCATCGCCACCTCCTCGACTTCGTTCGGGAACACCTTGAAGCCGGAGACCGTGATCATATCCTTCTTGCGGTCGACGATGCGTGCGCGGCCCTGGATATCCATGACGCCGATGTCGCCCGTGCGGAAGAAGCCGTCCGCCGTCATCGCCTTCGCGGTTTCGTCGGGGCGCCTCCAGTAGCCCAGCATGACCTGCGGGCCGCGCGCGCAAATTTCGCCCTGTTCGCCGATCGACATTTCGTGACCATCATCGTCACGGATCGAAATCTCCGTCGAAGGCAGCGGCAATCCAATGGTGCCGGTCCATTCGGTTATGTCTCCGCGATTGCACGTGAGTACGGGCGACGTTTCCGAGAGCCCGTAACCTTCGATAATTGGCTTTCCGGTGGCTTTCACCCAGGAATCGGCAACGGATTTCTGTACCGCCATGCCGCCTCCGATTGCGGCCTTGAGCATGCTCCAGTCAATCTTCCCGAAATCGGGATTGTTCAGCAGTGCATTGTAGAGCGTGTTCACCGCCGGAAACATGTTCACCTTGTAATGACAGAGTTCGCTGATGAGGCCGCGGATGTCGCGCGGGTTGGGAATCAGGAGGCACATGCTGCCTGTGCGCACACCGAGCAGGAAACACGCCGTAAGTGCGAAGATATGATAGAGCGGCAGCGCGGTGACAATGATCAGGCGATCGATTTTGGGCGGCAGATCGACCATCGGCTGATTCCAGGCTTCCACCTGCAGCATGTTGGCGACGAGATTGCGATGCGTCAGCATTGCGCCCTTCGCGAGGCCAGTGGTACCGCCGGTGTATTGCAGGAAGGCAACATCACTCGCATTGATCACGACAGGCGTGAAACCGGACTTTCGGCCGGCCGCGAGAGCGTCATTGAACCTGATGGCCGAGGGGATTGCGTAAGCCGGAACCATTCTCTTGATGTAACGAACGACCGCGTTGACCAGGGTGCCTTTGACGCTACCGAGCATGTCGCCCAGCGTGGCGACCACGATGTGTTTGACCGGCGTGCTCGGCAGTGCTTGCTGCAGCACCGCGGCGAAATTTTCGAGAACAATAATTGCATCGGCGCCGGCGTCGGTCAGCTGGAATTCCAGCTCTCGCGGTTTGTACAGCGGGTTGACGTTCACCACCGTACAGCCGGCGCGGAGAATGCCGGCGATTGCAACGGGATACTGAAGAACATTCGGCATCATGATGGCGACGCGGGCGCCACGCTTCAGCCCGCAGCTTTGCAGCCAGGCGGCGAACGCACGCGAGGTTTCGTCGAGCTCACGATAGGTCAGGGCCTTGCCCATGCAGAGGCACGCATCGCGTTGCGCAAAGGCCTCAAAGCCTTCCTCGAGCATTGCCACCAGCGAGGGGTATCGCGACGGGTCAATATCGGCGGGGACGCCCGGCGGATAGTGCCGCAGCCAAAGCCGTTCCATTGGCGCTTCCCCTTCGCCGGCCTTTTTCGTCCTCATGGCGGCGATCGATTCGCCATCAGCATGATTCTAACCGGCCCCGCACGCAAGGCCGTAGACGCAAGGCCCTAGACCCTGGCCGCGGCGCTAACGGCCACCGAACGGGATGAGCGGATTTTCAGTCAATGCGGTGCGGTCCGGCCGGTCCGGAGCTGCAACGCCGAGAAAGGCGTCGAACAGGTTACGCACCGTGTGTTCCGGCACGTCGCGTGTGATGAACACGATCCTTGTCCGATGGTCATCGTCCGGCCAGCGATCGAGCCGCGCGGTCGGATGGAAAACGTGCTGAACGCCGTGCACGACGACCGGGGTCTCCGGCATTTCGGCGAGCTTCACGATGCCCTTGATACGCAGGAGGTTGCTGCCATGGGTGGCGCGCAACAGCTCAAGGAACATTTCCAGCGTACCTGCGGGTATTGGCTCGTCGGCGGTAAGAACAAAAGACCCGATACGGTCATCATGCCGGTTGACGTCATGATGGTGATGATGGTGTTCACCCGCATAGGCCTCGGCTGCCAGCCATTTTTTGACATCGGGAATTTTTCTGTCGGGATCATAGAGGCCGCTGCCCAATAGCCGATCAGCCGTCGCCTCGTCTTTGGCCGCATCGAGGATAGGCGCCGCCGGGTTTAGCGCGCGCAGTCGCTGTACGATACGAATGCGCTGCGAAACGTCTGCAAGGTCGGTTTTGGTCAGAACGATGCGGTCGGCGACAGCCGCCTGTTTGACTGCTTCTGCATGCGCGTCGAGCGTTGACTCGCCGTTGATCGCATCGACTGCCGTCACCACACCATCGAGCCGGTAGCGGAGCAGGAGATAGGGATGGGACATGGCTGTGTGCAGGACCGGCGCTGGATCGGCCAGTCCTGTTGTCTCAAGGAGCACACGCCGGAATTTGCAGCGGCGGTTGTCGAGGTCGCGCAGCAGCGTTTCAAGCGCATCGACGAGGTCGCCCCGCATCGTGCAGCACAGGCATCCGGACTGCAGCAACACCATATTGTCGCCGACGTACTCGACCAGCAGATGATCGAGCGACACCTCGCCGAATTCGTTGATGATGACGGCGGTCTCCGCGAGCGCGGGATCCTTCAGCAACCGGTTTAGCAATGTGGTTTTGCCGGCGCCGAGGAAACCAGTAAGGACGGTCAAGGGTATGGGTATCGGCGGCTTGCGCCGTTCGGCGCTTTGGCCGGGGTCGCTCATTGACTGACCGAAGTCACTTTCGGTTTGGCCTGTTTTGCGGGCTTGGCGGTAGCCTTGCCGGCCTTGCCTGCATCTCCGGTCTTTGCCGGCTTTTCAGCGCCTTCAGTCTTGCCTTCAGTCTTGCCCTCAGTCTTGCCCTCAGTCTTGGCGACCGCCTTCTTTTTCTTTTTCGGGGTGGCGCTTGCCGTCTGCGCCACCGTATCCGGATGATCGGCCGGTCCCGTGAACACCACGACCGGGGGAGTTGTTTCCACGGGCGGTCCGAGCACGAATTTACCGTTTGCCGGCTTCAGGCTGGAGAGCATGAAAGCCTGTTGGCCACTGTCGGATTCGCCACTGGCGCTTGTCGTGGATTCTTCCTGTTCCTCTTCGTTCTCTTCGGAAGGCGGCTTGCGACGATGGCCGCCGCACATTTCCTCGCGCAGATTGGGTGGTTGTGCATCGACGGGCGCCAGAGCGTCGACCGTGCCAAGCGACGGCGTCAACCAGGACAAGCCGGTGCTGTTGAAGCCGCGCTCGAGCAGCTGCGCCGCTTTTTGCGCGCGGACAGCACCGGACCAGGCCCCGAGCACAACCGCGATCAGGCGGCGACCGTTGCGCGTGGCGGAGGCAACGACGTTGTAGCCGGATGCACAGATGAATCCGGTCTTCATGCCGTCAGCGCCCGGGTAGCGGTCGATCAGTGAATTGTAGTTGCGCATTACGCGATTGCCGTAACGGATCGATGAAATATGCCAATAGCTGTCGTATTCCGGAAATTCGCGGATAAGCGCGCGCGCCAGTATTGCAAGGTCTCGCGCCGACGTAATGTGATTTTCCGCCGGCAGCCCGTTGGGATTGACGAAATTGCTCTGCGACATTCCGAGACGTCGCGCATTGGCGTTCATCAGATCGGCGAAGCCGCCGATCGAGCCCCCGACGCCTTCGGCGATGGCAACCGCCATGTCATTCGCCGATTTCACCATCAACATCTTGAGTGCATTATCAACGGTGACATTGGTGCCGGCGGCGAAGCCCATTTTTGTCGGTTGCTGTGCCGCCGCATTGCGCGACACTGGAAGCAGAGTATTGAACGAAATGCGGGCTTCCTTGATGGCGCGCAGCGTTGTGTACGCCGTCATCAATTTTGTCACCGAAGCGGGATACCACGGGTAGGTCGCGTTCTCGGCGTGCAACACCCTGCCGGTCGAAGCCTCGATCAACAGTTGTGCTTCCGCTCGCGCGCGGTCCGCACCGGCGAGCGACAGCAGACCGGCGGTCAGGCCGACGATTACAATGCGAGAGCGATGGCTTGAAAAAGCAATCATGCTTGCGGTTTCCTAAGGCCTTAGAAACGTAAAAGTTCCGTAGGTGGCCGCGCTAGGCTATCTAAGCTTTGGATGGTAGGCAAAGCCGGTGAACCGTAGCTGAATATATGGTGACTCTGGCTCATCGCCGAGGAAAACGACCAAAGTTCGGCAAAGGAGGCATCGATGACCGCCTGTATTGTTGGGTGGGCCCATACCCCCTTCGGCAAGCTTAACGACGAAACCGTTGAAAGCCTCATTATACGGGTGGCCAACGAGGCGCTCGCCGATGCCGGTGTCGGTCCCAAGGACGTCGATGAGATTGTGCTCGGCCACTTCAATGCAGGCTTTTCGGCCCAGGATTTTACCGCCGCTCTCGTGCTGCAAGCCTCATCCGACCTGCGCTTCAAGCGGGCGACACGTGTGGAGAATGCCTGCGCCACCGGCTCGGCGGCGGTGCATCAAGGCATCAAGGCGATCGATGCAGGCGCCGCACGCATCGTGCTTGTCGTCGGCGCAGAGCAAATGACGACGACTCCTGCGCCGGAGATCGGACGCAATCTGCTGAAGGCATCGTATGTGCGCGAGGAGGCCGATATCGACGGAGGTTTCGCCGGAATTTTTGGCAAGATCGCCGGACTATATTTCCAGAAATGGGGTGACCAGTCGGACGCCCTCGCCATGATTGCCGCCAAGAATCACAAGAATGGCGTTGGCAATCCTTACGCGCAGATGCGCAAGGATCTTGGCTACGACTTCTGCCGCACCGAGAGCGAGAAGAATCCATTTGTGGCTGGCCCGCTCAAGCGCACCGATTGCTCATTGGTATCGGATGGCGCTGCGGCGGTCGTGCTCGCGGACGTCGATACCGCACTCAAGTTGAAGAAGGCCGTCGCCTTCCGCGCCGCCGAGCACGTTCAGGATTTCCTGCCTATGTCGAAGCGCGACATCCTTAAGTTCGAGGGTTGCTCTCACGCCTGGCAACAGGCGCTCGCCAAGGCAGGTCTTAAGCTCGGCGATTTGTCGTTCGTGGAGACGCACGACTGTTTCACCATTGCAGAATTGATCGAATATGAAGCCATGGGCCTGACCGCTGAAGGGCAGGGCGCTCGGGCGGTCATGGACGGATGGACTCAGAAAGACGGCAAGTTGCCCATAAACCCCTCAGGGGGATTGAAGGCAAAGGGCCATCCGATCGGCGCGACCGGCGTTTCGATGCACGCACTTTGCGCAATGCAGCTCACGGGCTCGGCCGGCGATCTTCAGGTGAAGAATGCGCGGCTTGGCGGCATCTTCAACATGGGTGGAACGTCGGTCGCGAACTACGTGAGCATCCTCGAGCGCATCAAATAATGCTGCGAAGCGGCGGCAACCGGTCTGCAGTTGCTATCTGTATTTGCGGTCAGCCGGGAGCGGCAGGAACGACGAGTCGAAGACGTCTTCCGGCTTCGGCTTCGGCGCTTTGAACTTATAGGCAAGCGCAATCTGTTCGATCGCGTGGGCAAAACGATCGCGATCAATGTCGCCGTAGCCATTCGCTTTCACTTCCGGCGTGACAATATTTTCACGGATCGCCATGTTGAGGCGCTCTAGTTCGACGCTTTTCCTCGCTTGCGTATTGCGTTTGAGCACCGTTTCGATCGCGGCCGGAGGCCGTCCTACGGTTTCCCTCAAAGCTTTCGTGAAGGCCCGTAGAAAGCCCTTCACGGCGTCGCCGTGTTCCTCCGCGAATTTTGAATTCACGATAATCGCACTGCCGTAGAGGATGACGCCGTAGTCCGCCATCAACAGGACCACGAGATCGTCGACCGGAACGCCTTTTTCCTTGAGATCGATAAAGGATGAGAACGAAAGCCCAGTAATCGCGTCGATTTGGCCGGCTGCAAGCATCGGCTCGCGCACGGGAAAGCTGACATTCTCGATTGTCACCTTGGAAGCATTGATGCCGTTTGCCTGCACAAAAATCGGCCACTGCGCATAAGCTAAATCGGTTGGCGGAGCACCAAGCGTTTTGCCTTCCAGATCCTTGGGGTTGCCGATGCCACGGCTCTTGCGGCCAATCACCGCGAAAGGCGGCCGATTGTAGAGCATGAATACGGCTTTGAGCGGTGCACCTGGTTTGGCGTCGCGGAACTTGATCAGTGAATTGATATCTGCGAGTCCCATGTCGTAAGCGCCGGATGAAACGCGCTCGATCGACTCGAGCGAGCCCGCGGATTCGTCAATGGTGACGTCGAGGCCTTCCTTTTTGTAGTAGCCCTTGTCCTGCGCCAACAGGAACGGCGCGGATGGCCCTTCGAATTTGAAGTCGAGCGAGAACCTGACGGTCGTTTCCGCCGCCATCGCGCCGGTCAGCAACATCGCGGCGGGAAGCAGCGCCACCCAGGCCCATCGCCCGGCGCTCATCATTCGGTTCCTTCTCCAGCGGCGCGCACGCGGCGCCCGTATGGCAAAGCGCAGCAAAGGACATGACGCTGCAAAGGGCAATACATGACCATGCCATCGCCGTACAATTTGCGACGGTATGACTAATGCAATCGCCCGACAAATCGGGGGTCACCAGTCTCGAACGCGAGAATGACGCAATTGGGATAGACTTGCGGAACAGTTCGGAGGTTCACTCGATGCCGCCGGCAGGGGCTAACAGGCTTGCGCGCGACATTCCGCCGCTGCGGGCATCCTACGCTCCGCCCGACGAGATCATTGCCCGGACTCTCCTGGCGACGGCCGGCCGCTCAAATGATGCTGAAGCGCGCATCGATGCCCGCGCAAGGCGTCTGATCGAAACAATTCGCGCCCGTGCTGGTGGCTTCGGCGGGATCGAGGACTTCCTGCACGCCTATGCGTTGTCCACGAAGGAAGGCCTGGCCCTGATGGTGCTGGCCGAGGCGTTGCTGCGTGTACCCGACGCAGAGACAGCCGACTTGTTGATTGAGGACAAACTCAAGGCCGGCGACTGGACACACCACGGCACGCGCTCGGCATCGCTTCTGGTGTCGGCGTCCGCCTGGACGCTCGGATTGACCGCCCGCGTCATCCATCCCGGCGAAACGCCGGAAGGGATCGTTGAAGCGCTGGTGAAGCGGCTTGGATTGCCGGCTGTGCGCGCAGCAACGCGGCAGGCCATGCGCTTGCTTGGTTCGCATTTTGTGCTCGGGCAGACGATTCAAGAAGCGCTGTTGCGCGCAGGATCTCACCGCGAGTTTCTGTATTCATTTGACATGCTGGGCGAGGCCGCCCGCACCCGCGCCGACGCTACGCGCTATTTCGAGTCGTACGCCAATGCGATCGATGACATCGGAAAGTCTGCCGGCAATGAAGCTCTTCCAAAGCGGCCTGGTATCTCCGTCAAACTGTCCGCACTGCATCCGCGTTACGAGCCGCTGTCGCGTGACCGTGTTCTCAAGGAGTTGGCGCCGAAACTGCTGGAGCTGGCGCAGATCGCAAAGCGGCACGAGCTCAATTTCACCGTCGACGCTGAAGAGGCCGATCGGCTGGAATTGTCGCTCGAAGTTGTCGCCGCAGTGTTGCGCGATTCATCGCTCGCAGACTGGGATGGCTTCGGTCTTGCAATACAGGCCTATCAGAAACGCGCCGGCGCAGTGATCGATTGGGCCGCAACGGCAGCGGAAACGCTTGACCGCCGTCTCATGGTTCGCCTCGTCAAAGGCGCCTACTGGGACACCGAGATCAAGCGGGCACAGGAGCGGGGGCTTGCCGACTACCCGGTCTTCACGCGCAAGGCCATGACGGATCTTTGCTACCTCGATTGCGCGCGGAAATTGCTGGCGGCACGGCCTCGGCTCTATCCCCAATTCGCGACCCACAATGCCTTGACCGTGGCTTGCGTGATCGAGGACGCAGGCGGAGCCGATGGCTACGAATTTCAGCGGCTGCACGGCATGGGAGAAACCCTGTACGAGGCCTTGCTTGGCGATCTGCCCGGTTTGACGTGCCGGGTTTACGCGCCGGTCGGCGGCTACTCCGATTTGCTCGCCTATTTGGTGCGTCGGCTCCTCGAAAACGGCGCCAATTCTTCCTTTGTGTCGGTCGCGGCCGACCCGAACGTGCCGATCGAAACTATTCTGCGACGTCCGCAAAGCTGGATCTCCGATGAGTCTCATGCGCGCCATTCGCATATTCCACTGCCACGAAACCTGTTTGGCGTTGTCCGGCGCAATTCGGCCGGCACTGAATTTGGCGATCCGGCATCACTTGAATCATTGCTCGTTGAAATTCGTGCGGCACCGCGAAGCACGAACGCAAAGGCGCTGGTTGACGGCGTCGCGGTCGCCGGACGGGAGCGAACGGTCAAATCGCCGATTGACGGCAAGCCTGTCGGCACTGTGCAAGAAGGTGATGAGACCATTGTGGCATCCGCCCTCGCCGCGGCCCAGGCCGCTTTTCCTGCGTGGAACGCGACGCCGCTTGCGAACCGGACGGCGGCACTCGAACGCGCCGGCGATCTGATCGAGCAAAATCGCGGCCGCCTGATCGCGCTTCTGCAAGGCGAGGGGGGCAAGACGATCGACGATTGCATTTCGGAAGTGCGTGAAGCGGCGGACTATTGCCGCTACTATGCGTGCGAGGCGCGCCTGACACTTGCGCCCAGGTTGTTGCCGGGCCCGACTGGCGAGAGCAACGAACTGCGCATGCGCGGCCGCGGCGTGTTCGTCTGTATCAGTCCGTGGAATTTCCCTCTGGCGATTTTCAGCGGCCAGGTCGCAGGGGCACTCGCCGCGGGCAATTGCGTTGTCGCAAAGCCCGCCGAGCAGACGCCGCTCATTGCCTTCGAGGTGGTGAAGCTTTTTCATACCGCTGGCGTGCCGGTGGAGTCGCTTCATCTGGTGCCGGGTGACGGCAGGATCGGCGCCATGCTCACGGCAGGCCGCCGTGTCGCCGGCGTTGCCTTCACGGGATCGACGGAAGTTGCACAAGTGATCAATCGCGCGCTGGCTGCGAAGGATGGTCCCATCCCTCCGTTGATTGCGGAAACCGGCGGCATCAACGCCATGATCGTCGATGCGACGGCCCTGCCTGAACAGGTGACCGACGACGTCATTACGTCAGCCTTCCGCTCGGCCGGCCAGCGTTGTTCGGCATTACGGTTGCTGTGCGTGCAGGATGACGTGGCCGACCGGGTGCTCGATATGGTCGCAGGTGCCGCGCGCGAGCTCAAACTTGGCGATCCGCGCGATCTGTCAACTCACATCGGCCCGGTTATCGATGCTGAAGCAAAGGACAGGCTCGACCATTGGATTGCTGCGATGGAATCGCGCGGCGCAGTCCTGTTCCGGTTTGACGGAGATGCCCCGAAAGACGGCACCTATGTTGCGCCTGCCATTGTCGAGCTCGGCAGTGCGCGCGAGCTCAAGGAAGAAGTATTCGGTCCCGTGCTGCACGTGGTCCGCTGGCGCGCCGATGGGCTGGATCATCTCCTCGACGACGTCGCGGCGAACGGCACTGCGCTGACGCTTGGTATCCATTCGCGCATCGAGTCCACGGTCGCGCGCATCGTGAAACGGCTGCCCCACGGCAACGTCTATGTGAATCGCAACATGATTGGTGCCGTCGTCGGTTCGCAGCCGTTTGGCGGCAGCAGCCTGTCCGGCACGGGGCCAAAGGCCGGCGGGCCTCATTACCTGGGTCGCTTCGCAATCGAACAGGTCGTGACCGTGAATACTGCTGCGTCAGGCGGCAACGCCACGCTGCTGTCCGAAGAGGAGTAGCGCGAGGCTTGCGCAGCAAGGCTCCGCCGAATTCGCGGCAGAAACGCCCCTTTTTGGACCCAATTCCCCTGTTAATCCACCAATAACCGTGGCGGCACTGAAGTACCGGTGCATACCGGCGAGTATCACATGCGTTAACCGGTTTTGCGCGCAGATCGGATATTGTGGACGGTATGACTGATTCGGTCGCTCGACTTTATGACGCGGTAATCGCCGTTCGCGGCAGTGATCCGGAAAAATCGCGAACGGCCCGGTTGTTGCGCGCCGGTCGCGCGAAGATGGCCAAGAAGCTCGCCGAAGAGGCGGTCGAGGTCGTCATCGATGCGATGCACGGTCAGCCCGAGGCCGTCGTAAGGGAAAGCGCCGACCTGCTTTACAATCTCGTGGTGCTCTGGGTTCACGCCGGTGTGCGTCCCGAGCAGGTCTGGGCCGAGATGCGCCGGCGCGAGCTGATGTTTGGTATCGCCGAAAAAGTGCCAAAAGATTTGGTACGCGGCGCGGCACGGCGTAAAGTGGTGGCGCTGGAAACCCGGCGCATTCGCAAACGCCGCTGATCCGTCACAATTTTCCTCACGAGTACTTCTATGACCGCTGAGGCCGCCGAGCCGCGCTCTTTGCTGCGCCGCCTTTATGACTGGTGCCTGACCGCTGCCCATAAGCCACATGCCCTGTGGATTATGGGTGCTGTCTCATTTGCTGAGAGCTCGTTCTTTCCGGTCCCGCCAGACATCATGCTGATTCCAATGGCGCTGGCGCGTCCGGAGCGCGCCTATGTGATGGCGGCCTGGTGCACGGTCACGTCAGTCGCCGGAGGTCTGCTTGGCTACAGCATCGGCGCGCTGCTCTACGATTCTGTGGGCGCCTGGCTCATCAGTCTGTACGGCTATGGCGACAAGGTTGAGGCCTTTCGTGAGGCCTATGCGCATTGGGGCGCATGGATCATCCTTCTAAAGGGCCTTACGCCGATCCCCTACAAGATCGTGACGATTACGTCAGGATTTGCCGGCTACAACCTTGGGCTCTTTCTGTTATTTTCCATTATCACACGCGGCGCCCGATTTTTCCTGCTGGCGTTTCTGCTCCACCGATATGGCGATCGTGCGCGACATATTATTGAAAAGCGATTGGGCCTATGGGTTACGATCGGTGCTGCAATCATCGTCGTCGGTATCGTGGCCGCGCTTTACTTGATCTAAAATGCTCCTCAATTTCGACACCGGTCGGCCTTAAAGGTTGATTGGAAAGCGAGGCAAGTCATCGGCTTGCCGGATATGGTTTTGACCGGCCAGGGGGCTTCAAACGGACTATGCGCATTCGTCAAAATCGGTTGGCGAGGCCGTCCGCGTTCGCATTCTTTTTTGCGGCGGGGTTGATGGTCATGTCGGCATTGGCAGTCGCGCAAGACCAGACGACGCCCGCTCAAAATAGTCGCGAGAGCGAGAGTTTTCTCACGACCGTCAGCCGCTGGTTCAGGCAGCAGACCGCGACTGTCAATTCATCATTTGAGGATGCACGCAAGAAGGTCGATAGCTTCAACAGTGCGGCAGGCAATGCGGCCAAAACGACGGTCGAAGGCGCCAAAGATGCCGCGGGTGCTATCGCGCGCATCCCGTCGGCCCGGGCAGTGAGCGGCCATGAGAAATGCCCGCTGGCGGCCAATGGTGCTCCCGACTGTGTCTCTGCCGCCAACATCATGTGCAAGGCAAAAGGCTTCGAGTCCGGAAAGAGCGTCGACATGACGACGGCAGACGTCTGTCCGGCCAAAGTCTATATGTCGGGGCGCTCGACCGGCCCCGAGTGCACCACCGAGACCTTCGTCTCCCGCGCCTTCTGCCAATAGCCCCTTTCGAACCGGCAAGCGGCGCTTGTGTCGCCGGCGGCGCTGTGTTTCCGTTTCGTGCATGAACCTCCACGCGAAGCTGCTGGAACGCGAGGCGGCCGGACGCCCGGTCACTGTCGGACTTATCGGGGCTGGCAAGTTTGGCACCATGTTTATGGCGCAGGCCCGGCTGACGCGCGGCATGCATCTCGTCGGCGTCGCCGATCTTGATGTTGCACGTGCACGCAGCCAGCTCAGAAATGCGGGCTGGCCGGATGAAGTCTATGCCGCTGGCTCGCTTGCGGACGCACACCAGAAGCGCACGACACTCGTCACCGACAACGCAGACGCGCTCATTGCTGACCCGCGCATCGAGGTTATTGTGGAAGCAACCGGCGTGCCCGGCGCAGGTATCCATCACGCACTTGGCACGATCGCTCACGGCAAGCACATCGTGATGGTGAACGTCGAGGCCGATGCAGTGGCAGGTCCACTGCTTGCGCGCCGCGCCAATGCAGCAGGCGTCGTTTACTCACTTGCCTGGGGCGACCAGCCGGCGCTGATTTGCGAGCATGTCGACTGGGCGCGCGCCGCCGGCTTCAAGGTAATTTGCGCAGGCAAGGGCACACGCTATGAGCCGCACTATCACAAATCCAATCCCGACAATGTCTGGGATATTCTAGACAAATATCTGAACATTTCAGACCGCAAGTCGATCAATCCGAAGATGTTCAATTCATTCGTGGATGGCACCAAGTCCGGAATCGAGATGACGGCCGTCTGCAACGCGACCGGGTTGGTGCCGCAAACAAACGGTCTCGGGTTTCCGCCGGCGACACGCTTCGAGCTTGCCGAAGTCTGCAAGCCAAAGAGCGACGGCGGTACCGTGGAAAGGGCAGGAGTCACCGAGGTGACCTCGTCCGTCTACCGGGACGGCCGCGACGTTCCGCATCACCTTGCGCTCGGCACTTACGTGGTGTTCGAAGGTGACACAGAGTACGCGCGCCGCTGTTTCAAGGAGTACGCCATGTTGCCGGACAAGACCGGCAAATACGCTGCGCTTTACCGGCCAATTCACATGATCGGACTTGAGCTTGGCATTTCAGTCGCCAGTGCGGCGCTCCGCAACGAGCCGACCGGCGCGCCCACCGGCTTTCGTTCCGATGTGGTGGCAACCGCCAAACGCGACCTCAAAGCCGGTGAAATGCTGGACGGGGAGGGTGGCTTTTGCGTCTGGGGCAAGCAGACGCCGGCGGATACTTCGCTCGAACGTGAGTTGCTGCCGTTGGGTCTCGCTCACAACGTCAAGCTCAAGCGTGATATCGCCGAAGGCCAACCGCTTCGCTGGTCGGACGTCGTCTATGATCCCGGTGATACAGCGGTGAAGGTGCGACGCGAGATGGAAGCAGCTCTCGGCCGGCGGAATGCCGCCGCAGAGCCGGTGTTATGATCATACGAAGACAATAAGAAGTCGGGAGGAAAAAATGATGAAGTGTCTGCTGGCCGCGATTGCGGCAATCCTTTTTGTCGCCGCAGCGTCGCAGGATGTGCGCGCTGAAGGCAACAAGCTTACAGTGATCGTGTTCCCTGGTGTACAGAACCTGCCCATGTTTGCGGCGCAGGCGAAGGGCTTCTACTCAAAGCGTGGCCTCGACGTCGACCTCAAGTTTACGCCTAACTCGGACGAACTGCGTAACGGGCTGGCGGAAGGCCGCTACCAGATCGCGCACTCGGCGATCGACAACGCCTTCGCGCTCAAGGACAAGGCGAACGTGGATATCGCCGTCGTGTCCGGGGGAGACAACAGCTTCAATCATCTCATCGTTCAGCCGGACATCCAGTCACTGGCCGAAATCAAAGGCAAGACGGTTGTCGTCGATGCGCTCAATACAGCCTATGCTTTCCAGCTCTACGAAATGCTGCGGCAGAAGGGCCTCAACAAGGGCGACTACGAGGTTAAATCGGTAGGTGGCACGGGTTTTCGTCTCGACGCGATGACAAAAGACAAGGCCATGGTTGCCGCAATGCTCAATCCGCCATTTTCGGTTCGTGCCGAGAAGGCGGGACTCAAGGATATGGGAACGGCGGCTGCAGCGCTCGGCGCCTACCAGGGAACATCCGCGTTCGTGTTGCGCGAATGGGGCAAGGCCAATACTGACGCGCTGGTCAAATATATAGAAGCTTACATCGAGGGAAGGCGCTGGAGTTTCGATCCGAAGAACAAGGATGAAGCCATAGCGTTGCTGGCGGAGAGGTTAAAATTGCCGCCGGACATTGCAAGCCTGGCCTATGACAACACCAAGGACGATTTCAGTCCTGACGGCGCCATCGACATGGCGGGCGTCAAGAACGTACTCAAGCTGCGCGCGCAGTATGAGGGCGGTACGCCTGGAGAGCCCGAGAAGTATCTCGATCTGTCCTATTATCAAAAGGCGCGCGCCGGGCTCTAGAATGCCGGCGCGCGCCGATGCGTTAGCCGAGCTCGATCTGCCCGTCGACCTTGTGATTGAGACCAACCTTGCCGATGGTCAGCACCATCTGTGCCTGGATGGTTTCGCTGCCCTTCAGCCGGCCGTCGGCCACTGCCGCGCGGATCGCCTTTTCGATCTCCTGCTGTGAGGTGACGCCGACCACCTTGAGGAATTTGCGCAACGACATGTTGAAGGCTTCTTCGTTCATCTGGGAGACTCCCTAAAAAGCGTGTTTCCCATGTTACGTTGCGGCGGATCTCCGCACAAAGCGTGTGATTATGCCGAAAAAAGCACACGCATTTTTGTTTGGCTGCGCAGCAACTTGACGCTATAGCTAGCCCCCCAAAGCCGGTGTGGCGGAATTGGCAGACGCGCACGACTCAAAATCGTGTTCCCAAAAGGAGTGTCGGTTCGACCCCGACCACCGGCACCACCTGATCCATCGACAGGCCCTTCGTACACGATGAACAGCTATGTGGACCTGTTACGCCGCGACCCGCCACTCGCCGCAGCTGCGATCGTGGCGATTGTCGGCGCGTTGACGATCGGCGGAGTGTTCTTTTTCCAATATGTTCTTGGCTATCCTCCTTGCCCGCTTTGCCTTGAGCAACGTAATGCTTTTTATGTGTCCATTCCGCTCGCAGCCTTGCTGTGCCTCGGCGCCAATCATGGCGCCTCGAGCAAAGTCATGATCGCGGGTTTTGCGGTGATCGCAGCCATGATGCTGTGGAACGCGGGGCTCTCCGCCTATCACGCCGGCGTCGAATCGAAACTCTGGGCTGGGCCAGCTGATTGCTCGGGACCCATCAATAGCCTCGGTTCAGCCGGCAATATGCTGAAGCAGCTTCAGGACATCAGAATCGTTCGCTGTGACGAGGCGGCCTGGCGTTTTCTCGGAATTTCGCTCGCCGGCTATGACGTTCTGGTGTCTCTGTTTCTGGCGGCGGTCGCCGCCTGGGGCGCAAAGGCTTCACTGGCGCGCCAGGAACGGTCCGGCTAGAACCATCGCGAAAAGGTTGGTGACCATGGAAGTTCTGATAATCGGCGCCGGCATCGGCGGATTGACCCTGGGCCTGATGCTGCATCGCGCCGGCATTGCCTGTCGTATCTTCGAGGCCGCTCCCGAACTCAAGGCGGTCGGTGTCGGCATCAATATTCTGCCGCATGCCTCGCGCGAGTTATGCGCGCTCGGGCTGGAAGATGCGCTCGCCAAGGTGGCAGTCACGACCCGCGAATATTGCTTCTACAATCGCTTTGGCCAGTTCATCTACAGCGAACCGGCCGGGCGCTTTGCGGGCTACGATGTTCCGCAATTCTCAATTCACCGCGGCGATCTGCAGATGGTGTTGCTTGATGCGTTTGTAGAGCGCGCCGGGAAAGACAAAGTAATCACCGGTTGGCGCTGTACCCGCGTCGAACATGATGGACCCGAGGCGATTGCTCATTTTGAAGACGTCAATGGCAAGGCCCTTCCGCCGCAGCGCGGCAGCGTCGTTATCAGCGCCGAGGGCATTCATTCGGTGCTGCGCAAGCAACTTTACGCGAACGAAGGTCCGCCGAAATATTCCGGAATCAACATGTGGCGTGGAGTTACGCGATGGAAGCCGTTTCTGTCCGGCGCCAGCATGATTCGCGTCGGCTGGCATCACCCGGCAAAGCTTTTGATCTATCCGATCCGCAACAATGTCGACTCTGAGGGCCGTCAGCTCGTGAACTGGGTTTGCGATATCGAAACGCCGCAATACCAGGCGCGCGACTGGAACAGGCGTGGGAAACTGGAAGACTTTCTACCCGCAATGGCGGACTGGCATTTCGACTGGCTCGACGTGCCGCAATTCATCACGAGTTCGGACGCCATCCTCGAATATCCGATGGTCGACCAGGATCCCTTGCCACGCTGGAGTTTCGGCCGCCTGACCCTTCTGGGCGATGCCGCGCACCCGATGTACCCGCGCGGCGCGAACGGCGCGGCCCAGGCGATCCTTGATTGCCGAGCCCTTACCGATGCGCTTTCTGCCAATGCCAATCCAGTTGACGCGCTTCGGGCCTATGAAGCCAAGCGCCTGCCGGCGACCAGCGACGTGGTTCTGGCGAACCGCAGGGCGCCACCCGACGCGATCCTGCACGAAGTCTATCGCCGCACCGGGGATAAGCCGTTCAAGAACATTGATGATGTCATCAGCCGCGAAGAACTCATTGCCCTTTCGGAGGGCTACAAGCGCGTGGCCGGCTATGACAAGGAGCGGCTGAAAACGCAGGCCTGACGCCAGCCAAAAAACTGACGACCACGAATTGCCAGGCGCGCGTACATCCGGCGTCGCCCACTGCATTTCGTGGCCGCTCGATGACGGAGCCTTGCGGCTCAACATCACCGGTAAAACCAATATAGGCAGCGTTCGTTCCAAAACAAGGCTTTGAGGAAAATATGGCCAAGACCAAAAGTTATTCGGCCACCGCAAAATCTCTTCACTGGCTGATCGTGGTGCTGCTGGCAGCCCAGTTCACAGTCGCATGGCTCATGCCGCATATCGGTCGCAACACGCCGGTGACTACCCTTATCAGCCTGCATTTCTCATTTGGGGTCATAATTCTTGTGATCGCAATCATTCGGCTGGCTTGGCGTGCAACCCATGCTGAGCCAGCGCCTCTCGATGGTGTGCCGCCATGGCAGGCGCAGAGCGCGCGAATTATTCACTGGCTGCTGTATTTGCTGCTTCTTGCCTTGCCGATACTGGGATGGATCAACGCTTCATGGCGCGGCATGCCAATTGTGATGTTTGGGCTGGAATTGCCGAAGTTGGTCGGCACGCGTGCACCGGGCTGGGGCTGGACCGGCGACGTACACATGCTGCTTGCTTACTACGGAATGTTGACGCTAATCGGCCTGCACGTCGTGTCTGGTCTTTACCATTATTTCATTCGTCGCGACCGTGTTTTGCAGCGAATGCTTCCCGGCGGGTGAGCTTCAGGGCTTCGCCGTAACCTTTTGCTTCCAGCCCTCCCAGGTCCGTGCGAGCCCGTGTCCTTCGCGCTCCTCGATTTTGCGCGCCTCTTCCGGGTCCATGTAAGTGATGGGTGCTCCCATGCCCATGGCCTGAGCCTGGAGGGTCGCATTGAGTGAGAGAAAAATGGTGCGGCTCACCACACGCGGCAGCGATGGCCCCGTGATCACCGCGCCGTGGCCGCGCATCAGCGCGGCGGGATGATCGCCGAGCGCCTCAGCGAGATTGTGGCCCAGCGTGGCGTTGCGGATCAGCATGTCGGTCATGCCGGAACGCTCGCGGATTTCAAAAACCGGAATACCGAAGCTGATGAAGGCCGAGCGGTGATACATCGGTCGCAGCGGAACTTTGGTGACGCCAAACGGGATGAGGGATGGCGCGTGCGTGTGCACGATGGCGATCACATCGGGACGCAATTTGTAGATCTCGCCATGGATGTAGCGTTCAGTGAATAGGGCCGACATCGGCAGGCCGTGCGTGTCGACGGGCCGGCTGTCGAGATCGAATTCCAGGATGTCTTTGGCGGTGACGAGCTGGGCTGCCACCCCGCGCGCCATAAGAAACCGGTTGGAGTCGCGATTGTGCCGAACACTGACGTGACCCCAGCCGTCGAGAAGCCCTTGATCGGCGAGGATGCGGTTGGCAGCGACCAGATCTTCGATCAGTTGCGGGTCGGGCGGTCCGGCCGAAACCGGTGCCGTTTGTGCGCCGGCGACACTGGCGATACACAAAGCGGCCAACGCGAGCAAAATTTCCCGTCCGCTGCGGCGAGAGTGCAGCTCTCTGATCATGACAAACTCCACTGCGGAAAAGGTCGGATGGATCAGGGCTCGAGCTCGGTATCCCAGTAGAGATAGTCGAGCCAGCTTTCATGTAGATAGTTGGGTGGGAACAGCCGGCCGTTTCGGTGCAGGTGATGCACGGTAGGCTGGAACGGCATTTGGGACGGCCACATCCTTGCTTCGTTGGGCGTGAGGTTGCCTTTGCGCAGATTGCAGGGCGAGCAGGCGGCCACCACGTTGTCCCAGGTGGTGTGGCCGCCGCGCGAGCGCGGCAGCAGATGATCGAAGGTCAGATCGTCGCGGTCGCCGCAATACTGGCAGGCGAAACGGTCGCGCAGGAAGACGTTGAACCGGGTAAAAGCCGGATGAGTCGAAGGTTTTACGAATGTCTTGAGCGATACGACGCTCGGCAGCTTCATTTCAAACGACGGGCTGTGCACCGCGCGGTCGTAGTTGGCGACGATGTTCACGCGCTCGAGAAAGACCGCCTTGATCGCATCCTGCCACGACCATAGCGACAGCGGGTAATAGCTCAACGGCCGAAAATCCGCGTTGAGCACCAGGGCCGGAAAACCGCCGGAAGAAACGTGCACGTTCAAGCGACGCTCCTCGACCTCCTTGGAACGCTGCCGCCACGCAGCTGACGCGCTAGTAATAGGGCAGCGTGACAGGATTGTGAAGCCGGAACGGGGAGTTACCCGCAAACCTGCTATTTGCGGCGCGCAAGGCACCTGGCAAGGAATTCGCCGCCCTGACGCAGGCCCTCCTGATCAATGCCATGGCCGATTCCCGCCGAGATGTGCCATTCCGCAGGAATATCCAGCGCGGCCAGGCCCTGCGCCGCGTGAAACAGGGCGCGAACCGGGATCAGCTGATCCGCGTCGCCGTGAATCAGCAGGACCGGCGGGCGGCTACGGATCTCGGCTGCAAAGGCACCCGATTCAATGTCGTCCGGCACCACCAGCATGCCGGAATAGCCGACGATTCCCGCAGGCGCGATGGCGCGGCGCAAACCAACGTGAAGCTCCATCATGGTGCCCTGGCTGAAACCGACCAAAGCCAGCGCGGATGGTGGAAGGTCACGCCGCTTGAGTTCGGCATCGAGAAAGCTTTCGAGGATCGGTGCCGCCTGATTCACGCCGGTCCAACGTTCCTCCGGATTGCGGAACGTGAGCGGAAACCATTCACGTCCGACGGGTGCCTGCCCGCAAGGATGGGGCGCGTGTGGTGACACAAAAGCGGCATGAGGCAACAGGTCCTGCCAGGCGCGTCCGATGTCGATCAGATCATTGCCATCAGCACCGTAGCCATGCAGAAAAACCACCAGTTGGCGCGCGGGTCCGGAACGCGGCTCGAGCCGCGGGCCATCGAGTTCAGCCATTCTTCTTTTTTCCTTTTGTCGTCTTTCTGCCGGCCGGCTTTTTCGGTCGGCCATTTGGCTGAACCGGCACCACGTCCCGCTTCTTCACCACATGATAATAGGCCCAGAGCAAATGCGCGGCCACGCCTCGCCACGGACGCCAGGCCTCCGCCATTTTTGTGAGGGCCTTGGGGTCAGGTCGTTTGCGGAGACCGAAGGCGATGCGCGCCGACTCCTGGACTGCGAGATCGCCCGAAGGAAAGGCATCGGCGTGGCCGAGGCAAAACAAAAGGTAGATGTCGGCGGTCCATGGTCCGATTCCATGCAACGCCGTGAGCGCTGCATGGGCCTGATCGGCCTCCATGTTCCCGACCGCGGTCAAATCGATACGGCCCCTGGCGACTGCTTTGCCGATTTCCCGGATCGATTTGATTTTTGGAGCCGACAGACCGAGCCGCCTGAGTTTGTCGGCACGAGCCAACCTGACCGTGTCGTGGTGAAATGGATCGAAAGTGGCGAACAGCCTCGCGCGGATTGCTGCAGCGCTGGCGGTCGAAAGCTGCTGGCCGCACACGATCGCGCACAAGCCGGGAAATCCTGCCTCACGGCGGCGCAGGCCAAAAGCGCCAGCCTTTTCCGCGATCGGCTCGAGGCGCGGATCCGCAACGATCAGCTGTGCAAGTCCCGCCTGCAAATCGGCATCGGTGTGGAGGAAATGAGTCATGTTCGGTTCTTGTCATCCCCCGCGGAAGCGGAGCATCCAGTAATCCGTGATATTCATTGGACTCGCAAGCGCTGCGGAGTACCGGATCGTCCGCTTACGAGGACGATGACCCCCGAGGGACTATGCCGCCACCCGTTTTCCGCTTCGCACCATCGCCGAATGGTTATTTGCATCTCGGCCATGCGCTGTCGGCGCTGCTCAATGCCAAGATGGCGCAGGCTAGAAGCGGGCGCCTGCTGTTGCGGATCGAGGATATCGATACGACGCGCTGCCGGCCGGAATATGAGGCCGCGATCTATGAAGATCTGGCGTGGCTCGGGCTCCAATGGGAAACGCCAGCGCGTCGGCAATCCGAGCACTATGAGGACTACCGCGCTGCCCTTGCTAAACTCGAGGCGATGGGCCTGATTTTTCCGAGCTTCGAAACCCGCGCCGAGATCGCACGCCTGGTTGCTGCACACGAAGGGCAGGGACCCTGGCCGCGCGATCCCGACGGGGCGCCGCTATATCCCGGATCTGCGAACGTCATGCCGGATTCCGAGCGCAAGCGGCGTATGGATGATGGTGAGCCTTACGCGTTGCGGCTCGACATGCGTGCCGCGCTCGCGCGCGCAGGTCGGCTAAGCTGGGTCGAAACCGGTGCCGGTCCCGCGGGCGAAACGGGGACCATTGCTGCGGATCCCGCCGCCTGGGGCGACGTGATCCTGGCGCGCAAGGAGACGCCAACCAGCTATCATCTCGCAGTGGCAGTCGATGATGCTGCGCAGGGAATTGGCGAAGTTGTCCGTGGACGCGACCTGTTTCGCGCGACCGGCGTGCATCGGTTGCTTCAGGAGCTCCTCGGCATGCCGCAGCCTCACTACCATCACCACCGCCTCATCCTCGATGCCGACGGCAATAAGCTCTCAAAATCGACGCAGGCGACCGGCTTGCGTGAACTCCGCGCAGGTGGAGCCTCCCCGGCCCAGATCCGTCGATTGGCCGGGCTCGATTGAGCGCCGCTTCCGTGGCATTGTTTCCTTCGGGGTCAAGGGAATGGCAAAACGCCGGCAGAAGAAGAGGCCTGGCAAACGGCCGCACGCGAAATCGCGGGGTACAAGGCGTGCGTCTCCCCGAGGAAACGCGATTGAGGCCGCTCTCGCCGGTATCGCGCATGACATTCGCACCCCGCTCACGGGAATCGTAGCGCTTGCCGAATTACTGGCCTCTTCCGATCTGGGCACGCGCGAGCGCGAGTGGGCAAATGCGATCAAAAGCGGTGCTGATCATCTGGCTGCCCTTGCGACATTGATCGTCGATGGCGCCAAAGCCGGTGTCAAAGATCTCGTTCTGCGCAACGAAGCATTCTCGCCGCGCTCGCTCGCAGAAGCCGTCGGCGCGACGCTCGCCGCGCGCGCCGACAACAAGGACGCCAAGGCCGAAAAGAGGATCGCGCGCGATCTGCCGGCCATGGTATCGGGCGACGTTTTGCGTCTGCGTGCGGCGCTGGAGAATCTTGCCGACAACGCGGTGAAATTCACCCGTGAAGGGGCCGTCATCTTCACGGCGGATGCCGAGTCGGCAGAACGCAATCGTGTGCGGCTGATCTTTACATTTGCCGACAGCGGGATCGGTATGAGCGCGGCCGAATTGAAGCAGCTATTCCGCCCATTCGCGCAAGGCAGCGCCGAAATTTCCAGGCGCTATGGCGGGGCCGGTCTCGGCCTTTCTTTTGTGAAGCGCGTCGCGAACGCAATGGGTGGCGATGTCGTTGTTCGCAGCAAAAAGGGTGGTGGGTCCACATTCCGCCTGACGGTGACGGTCGACCGCGTTGACGCGCATCCCGCAATGGCCCCCGTGGGCGCGCGCCCCGTTGCCACGCGGCCACTGTCGATCCTCTGCGCGGAGGATAATCCGTATGGACGTGTCGTGATGAATACGATCCTGCGGGAACTCGGCCATCGCGTTGATTTTGTCGAGACCGGCGAGGCCGCGGTCGCTTCGGTGACGCACGGCAGCTATGACGCCGTACTGATGGACGTTACGCTTGCGGGGCTGAACGGGATCGAGGCCGCACAGCGTATCCGCGCGCTGCCCGGCCGTGCCGGACAGACGCCCATCATCGTGATTTCAGGGCATAACGAGAGCCGCGACGAGCAGGCCGCACGTGCGGCCGGAATGAATTTCTATTTCGTAAAACCAATCAGCCCGGCCAAGCTCGCGCAGGTGCTGGCAGGCCTGGCTCCTTGATAGTCAGACTTTGTTTGCGTCTTTGGTGCGCTCGACGATCCGCACCACGTCCGACATGATGCGATTCAACTCAAAATCCTTAGGCGTATAGACCGCTGCAACCCCGGCCTTTTCCAGCTCCGCCGCGTCCTCCGGCGGGATGATGCCGCCGACCACCACCGGCACATCGAGGCCGGCCTGTTTCATTCGGTCAACCACGTCCTCGACGAGCGGCAAATGACTTCCCGATAGCACCGACAGGCCGACGACGTGTGCCCTCTCCTTGCGAGCTGCGTCGACAATTTCCTCCGGAGTCAGTCGAATGCCCTCGTAGACGACCTGCATTCCGGCATCGCGCGCGCGCACGGCGATCTGCTCGGCGCCATTGGAATGACCATCGAGACCAGGCTTTCCGACCAGAAAAGTCAGACGACGTCCGAGCTTGCGTGAAATGCGATCAACGTCGGCCCGAATATCGTCGAGGCCGGTGACGTCATTACGCATGGCGCGCCCGACGCCAGTGGGTGCGCGGTATTCACCGAAAGTCTCGCGCAGCGTCCAGCCCCATTCGCCAGTGGTAACGCCGGCTTTGGCGCAAACGATTGAGGCGGGCATGATATTCATGCCGGCGGTGGCCGAGCGTTTGAGGTCTTTCAGCGCGGCGGCGACCGCATTGTTGTCGCGTGCGGCGCGCCAAGCCTTCAATTGCTCGATTTGGCCGCGCTCCGCGGCCTCTGGCACAGTGAGAATGGCATTCGCGGCACCCGCCAGGGGAGAGGGCTCGCTTTCAAGGTACTTGTTGACGCCGACCACAATTTGCTCGCCGCGCTCGATCGCCTCCAGCCGCGCCGTGTTCGACTCGACGAGCTGCTGCTTCATGTAGCCTGTATCGACGGCGGCAACAGCGCCGCCCATCTCCTCGATGCGCTTGAGTTCCTCCTTGGCCTGGCGCTTCAGATCATCGACTTTGTGCGCAATCTCGTCGGAACCGTCGAAAATGTCGCCGTAGTCGAGCAGGTCGGTCTCGTAAGCGAGAATCTGCTGCATGCGCAGCGACCATTGCTGGTCCCACGGTCGTGGCAAGCCAAGTGCTTCGTTCCAGGCTGGTAACTGCACGGCTCGTGCACGTGCGTTCTTTGACAATGTGACGGCCAACATTTCAATGAGAATGCGCGCGACATTGTTTTCCGGCTGCGGCTCGGTCAGCCCGAGTGAATTCACCTGGACGCCATAACGGAACAGGCGCTGCTTTGCGTCGATGATCCCGTAGCGCTCGCTGGTGATTTCGTTCCAGAGCTCGGTGAAAGCGCGCATCTTGCACAGTTCGGTAATGAAGCGCAGGCCGGCATTGACGAAGAATGAGATGCGTCCGACCACGTCGCCGAATTTGTCCGGAGGCACTTCACCGGAAGCTTTCACCGTGTCGAGCACGGCAATCGCGGTGGCGAGCGCAAAAGCGAGCTCCTGCACCGGGGTCGCGCCCGCTTCCTGCAGGTGATAGGAGCAGACATTGATCGGATTCCATTTCGGAATCTCCCTGGTCGTGAACAGGATCACGTCCTTGATCAGGCGCATCGACGGCGCCGGAGGGAATACATAAGTGCCGCGCGAGAGGTATTCCTTGATGATGTCGTTCTGAATGGTGCCTTGCAAAGATGCTCGCGGAACGCCCTGTTCGTCGGCGACTGCGATGTAAAGCGCCATCAGCCACGCCGCGGTGGCGTTGATGGTCATCGAGGTGTTCATCGTGTCGAGTGGAATGCCGTCGAACAGTGCACGCATGTCGCCGAGATGGCAGATCGGCACGCCAACTTTGCCGACCTCGCCCTTGGCGAGCGCATGATCGGAGTCGTAACCGGTCTGGGTCGGGAGATCGAAGGCGACCGAGAGGCCTGTTTGCCCCTTGGCCAGGTTCTTGCGGTAAAGCGCGTTGGAATCCGCAGCCGTCGAATGGCCGGCGTATGTGCGGAAAATCCAGGGCTTATCGCGTTGAGTTTTGTCTCGCATTGTGTCGCCTGACAGCGACAGTGTGGCCCAGCGATTGCTGCAACGCAACATAGGTCGATTGACCGGGAGGAGTTATCCCGGCCAGCCGTTCGATGCGGTTAACGCTGCGAAAGACGGATTTACGCCCGTTTCACCAAGCTGATGACGAACAACAAGATCACAGCGCCGATCGTGGCGTTGATGATGGACCCGAGAAGGCCCCCGCCGATATAGACACCGAGGTAGCCGAGCAACCAGGAGCCGATAAAGGCACCGACGATGCCAACGATTATGTTGCCAACCAGGCCAAAGCCCATCCCTTTGACGATAATACCAGCAAGCCAACCGGCAATCGCGCCGACGATGATGAGGACGATCAATGCTTCCAATGACATGGCGTTCTCTCTCCCCAAATCGCGACTCACCCCCGGGGTGGTCGCTGACGGCTCAATTGAACACCAAACTCCGGATGGCGTCGACGGCTATCCGCGCAGGTTAGTCGTTATGGGAGTTCAGCGCCGTGTGTGCACAACAGCGACGTCGTCCGAATAGACGCGCTTCCAGTCGGGCAGGCGGTCAAGCAGAGCAACAGCGGGAGTTGATGGCGTGAGCAAAGTCGCGCCGACGTGGTATTCGTCGAGCAGCCGCAGGAAGTCCGGAAGGTTTTCCAGGCTCAGCGCGCGATGATGACGGAGCATATAGGCCCCACCGTAAAGCTCCCCACGGCCATCGATGAATGGCGCAAGACCGACAAAATCGAGATAGCCGCCAAAATCGTAATCGTTCAGGATCGGACCGGCTTTGGCGATGTCGGCCGAATGGATTGCGTTCGCTGGCGTAATCCTGGCAGGCGGGGACACATCATGTCCCAATGACGCCAAGCCGGTGACACCGATCAGCAATAGCACGGCAGTCGCCGGCAGCCATGCCGATGGCCGCAATGCCATTCCTGTCCGGTCGCCGGCGAGCGCCGTAAATTGTTCGGCCAGAGGCCGGGCCAGGAATATCGGCGCGAGCATTCCAAGCAGGTCGGCGTGACGCACCTGCGAGAGGCTCAGGTGCAGAACGCCGAGCACCATCACAATTCGCAGCACCGGCAGAGTCACTCCGCGATAGAGCGCAAAGCCAAAGGCACCAAGCATTATGACTTCGAACGCGCCGAGATGGGTGAAATCCTGAGGGCGCCATTCGGTGACGGTCGTCAGGGCTGCGCCCAACGCTACCGTCCGGAATGTCACCAGGATCATTTCGGGGCCGTAGGGATTGAGGCAAGCGGAGCCCAAAGCAAGCAAGGCGAAGAGTGTCCATTGCCGGAGGACGTTCAAACGCTCCGAGTGTGTCGCACGCCAAAGCGCGTCGCACGCTATGGGCGCGATCATCGCGAGACCGAACGTGAAGCTGCCGTGCAGGTTCGCCCATAGGGTCATCAAAGGCAGCAAAAGCCAGGGCGGCGATGTGCGTGTATCGACCGTACGGATGAGCGTCGCGATCCAAGCGACCATCACCGGAAGCGCGAGGACGTGAGGCCGCGCCAGGATGTGTGGCGCCGCCAGCAGGAGAGCGGCGAGCAGTGCAACCAAAACTGCATTTGGCTGCCACTCGCGCAGCAGAAACCGCGTCAGCAGACCAAACGCTGCCGCTACTGAAGCCGCCGCCAGCGCAACCACGCCGGTCCAGCCTCCAATCGCATGCGCAATCGCAAATGCAGTTTGGGACAACCACTCGAACGCCACCCAGTGCGTTCCTCGAAGAGTGGCCGAGAAGGGATCGGTCGTCGGGACGGTCTGGTGTTCGAGGATCCAGCGGCCGAGTGCGATGTGCGAATAAGTATCCGGATCGGAAAGTAGCCGCGGCGCCAGCGTGATCAGCAAGACGTAAACGCCTGCGGCCACAAGCCATGGCATGGCGGATTGCGCGTCCGCCACTCGTTCAACTCGTCGAATGATCTGCTCGGACATCCTCGCGTCCCGATGTGGTTCTCGCCACGCTAGGCCGGCTCGCATTGCAAATCCCTTAAGCGTTGCGCCCGCGTCCGCCTGTGGAAAAGCTAACGCATTGCGATGGTGACGGTTTTTGTGCTCCCCAACGGAAATATTGCGGTGCAACATAATTTGCGTCACACTGCGATCAGGGCAGGAGAATATCGATGCCGGTTGCCGCAAAGGCGCGGAGCGTTGCGCCACTCAAGGACCTCTATGCGATCGGCGAGATCCCGCCGCTTGGCCACGTCCCGGACAAGATGCACGCCTGGGTCATTCGCAAGGAACGGCACGGGCCTCCCGACAAATCATTCCAGCTTGAAGTTGTGCCAACCTGGCCAATCGGCGACGACGAGGTGCTCGTCTACGTTATGGCCGGTGGCGTCAACTACAATGGTGTCTGGGCCGGCCTTGGCGTTCCCATCTCACCGTTGGACGGTCACAAGCATCCGTTCCACATCGCGGGCTCGGATGCATCGGGCGTGGTCTGGGCGGTCGGCGCCAAGGTCAAACGCTGGAAAGTCGGTGACGAGGTGATCGTCCACTGCAATCAGGACGATGGCGACGACGAGGATTGCAACGGCGGTGATCCATTGCTGTCTCCCTCGCAGCGCATCTGGGGTTACGAGACGCCGGACGGTTCTTTCGCACAATTCTGCCGCGTGCAGTCGCGGCAACTCATGCCCAAGCCCAACCATCTCTCGTGGGAGGAGTCGGCCTGCTATACGCTCACACTTGCGACGGCCTACCGCATGCTGTTTGGCCATGCGCCGCACACGCTCAAGCCCGGCGATAACGTCCTGGTCTGGGGCTCCTCCGGCGGCCTCGGCGTATTCGGCGTCCAACTCGTTGCGGCTTCCGGTGCGAATGCCATTGCGGTCGTATCGGACGGTTCGAAGGCCGAATACGTTCTCAATCTTGGCGCCAAGGGCGTGATCAACCGCAAGGACTTCAAATGCTGGGGCCAGATGCCGGCGGTGAATTCGGCCGAGTTCAATGACTGGACGAAGGAAGCGCGCCGCTTCGGCAAGGCGATCTGGGATATCACAGGCAAGCGGGATGTCGACATCGTGTTCGAGCATCCTGGCGAACAGACGTTTCCGGTGTCCTGTCTCGTCGTGAAGCGCGGCGGCATGGTTGTGTTCTGCGCCGGAACGACCGGTTACAATCTTACATTCGATGCACGCTACGTCTGGATGCGCCAGAAGCGCATTCAGGGCTCACACTTCGCGCATCTCAAGCAGGCTTCGCAGGCAAACCGTTTCGTGCTTGAGCAGCGCATCGATCCATGCATGAGCGACGTGTTTACCTGGGACAATATCCCGTTGGCGCATATGAAGATGTGGAAGAACCAGCATCCACCCGGGAATATGGCGGTGATGGTGAATGCGCCGCGCAGCGGGCTGAAGACTTTCGAGGATGCGCAGGAAGCGACGCGCGGTTAGCGTTCTCTTATGCGCGTTCTGGTGACGACGGAATTCAATTCGCCGCCATAGATAAATATCGACGCGCAAACGTAGAGAAACACCAGCGCGACCATGGCCGATGCAAGGCCGGCATACATCGAAACATAGGCAAAGGCATAGTTGGCGAGATAGCGGCCGAAAATGGCACCGCTGATCAGCCAAAGCAAAAGCGTCGCAACAATTCCTGGAGCAATTTCGGCGAAAGAGCGCCGGCCGGCGGGCAACCAAAGGTGCACGATCATCAATGCAACGATAAGGACCACAGCTGTGACCGCATAGCGTGCGAAGGTGATCAGGTCTCCGAACTGGTCCAGCGCCGGCAGGTAGTGCGCAAGCTTTGAAAGAATCAGCGGCGCGAGCACCACCAGGAACGAGAACGCTAAAATCGCAACCGCGCCCACGAGCACGTAGACGATGGACTCAAGCCGAAGCACCCACCATGAGCGCGGTTCCTTCATGTTGTAAGCGCGATTTAATCCGATGCGCAGGCTCTCGACCCCGCTCGAGGCGAAATAGAGCGCGAACAGAACGCCGAGGGTTAGCACGTCGCCGCGCGTTGAAGTCAAAACGCCCGTGATATCGAGAGCGATCGGCGCCGCAACTTGCGTCGGCCATGCCTCGAGCAAGAGCCGCGCGGCCTCGTCCGCCAACTCCGCGGAACCGAAAAAGAATCCGGCAAGTGCGGTGACCACGATCAGAAACGGAAACAGGGCCATCAGCGTGGACAATGCAATGTGGCTGGCGATTGCCCAACCGTCGTCCTCGATGAAATGCCGACATGCGTCGGCTGCCAGTCGCACTGACCGCTTAAGAGCGCGCAATGGGTACTCCCTGCAGGCGGCAGCTATTCAAATCGTCTATTGCTGTACGCTTTGCAAGCCCGGTCTGGGCGCACTTCGCCACTGCTGGGTGGCTAAATTATGCCGCCTGCACGTTGGTGAGGAATTGACGGACCTGCGCTTCCAGACCTTCGGCCTCGACCGCGACCGAATCCGCAAGGTCCTTGACGTCCGAGGCGGTAGCGCGGGCGTCGGTGGTAACACCCGCCACACGGCTCATTGCTTCCGCACCGACGCGAGCCTCGCCCGAGGCACGGCTGACGCCTTCCGCGATCGATGCGACCGCTGAATTCTGCTGATCGACGGTCACCGCGACCACTGTCGCAATCGATGACATTTCGCGGATGATGGCATCGACCTGCCCGATCGCCTGCGACGCGTCGGCTGCCGCGGATTGGATTGAACCGATCTGCTCGGCGATTTCTTCTGTCGCCTTGGCGGTTTGGCTTGCAAGCGACTTAACTTCGGCCGCCACGACCGCGAATCCTTTCCCGGATTCGCCGGCGCGTGCGGCTTCAATGGTGGCGTTTAGCGCCAGAAGGTTAGTTTGTCCGGCGATCGCCTGGATAAGCCCGACAACTTCACCGATGCGAGTGGCTGCATTGCCGAGTTCCGCCATCGTAGTAACAGTGCGTTGAGCCTCGGAAACCGCCCGCCCGGCCACATCGGTCGATTTTGTTGCCTGCGAGGCAATCTCCCCGATCGAGGCCGCCAATTCCTCGACCGAACTGGCGGCAATGGTCACATTTTCCGATGCGGCGGTTACACGGCTTTTCGCGGTGTCGGCTTCTGAAGACACCGTATCGGCGACTTTGTTGAGATCTGCCGAACTCATCTCCAGCTTCCGCGACGCCGCACGCAGTTTGTTCAATGCGCTTTCGACCGAATGCTTGAATTGCGAAATGGTCGACGCGATCATGTCGCTGCGTCGCTCGCGCGCACGGCTCGCTTCGGATTGCGTCTGCGCCAGACGCTCCCGTTCAATCATGGTGTCGCGGAACACGATCACGGTGCGCGCCATTGCTCCGATCTCGTCGCGGGCGTGCGTGGCTGGTATGCGGGCGGTGGTGTCACCGTCGGCAAGACGCTTCATGACCGAGGCAAGACCATTGAGCGGCCGCGTGATGCTGCGGCCGATCAGCCAGCTGAATCCAAGGCCAAGTGCGACCATGGCGACGCCGACCGAGATAATGCCGGTGCGCGTGCTCGCTTGCGATGCTGCAAGCCGTTGGGTGGCTTCGCTTCCGGTATTGCGCGCGTATTGGATGACTTCGTCCGCGCGCGGCAACATGCTCTGGCTGTCGATGTCAATGATTGCGCGCAATGGGCGCACACGGTCGTGCCCCTCGATCCATTTTTCAAAGGTGTCGACATAGTTTTTCACTTGTTGTTCGAGCAAGGTCTTCACCTGCGGAGTACCGTCGATCCGGCTGAAGGTGTCGGTAAACTTCTTGTAGTTGGCCAGGAACTGCTGCCGCGAAACTTCGCTCTGGTTGACCCGATAGTCGGCTTCAAAGTGCCGCATCGAGAGGAGCACGATCATCAGTCTTGTGGCGTCGGCTTCTGCCAGCCACGACATGTTCTCGTTGATGATGCGTTCGACGGTATTTCCGGATGCGTGCAAATTTCCGCGCAGGCCGGACGAATCGTCGAAACCCAGGACCTTTTGCGCGTTCACCAGTTCGTTGAAGTTCTCGCGTAGCGTCATCACGTCATTGCGCATGCTGACGATATTCTTGGCGCGGCCTTGATCGATCGAGGCCACGATGGCGTCTAGGTCCTTGACCGAATTGGCATGGGTCTGCTCGAAACTCACCACCAGATTGTTGTCGGGGTTGACGCTGAAATCCTTCACGATAATTCGCATCGACGCGACCGCGCTCTTGAAATCCCTGCTGGAGTCGGCAAGCGCATGTGATTGCGTGACGGTGGCGAAGGAGCGGCCGACGTCGCCTTCGCCTGAGACATACGTCACGCCATTGGCGAGGAAGCCTGCGACCGGGACGAGAGCCAGGACAACGATGCGTGTGCGCACCGAGAAGGAGGCGAACATCCGGGCTAGCCGGTTGAACGGTAGGGCTAGGTCGATGGATCGCATGCTGGTTCGATCGCGCGCCAGTGCTTGCCACCGCGCAGAGGTAATGATGTAAGCCGCAAATCGTTAATTTTTAGCGTTTTGCATTGCCAGAGGTGTCCTAAAGCCCCGATTTCCTTGGTGCTTTGCTTTTGTGCACTGCACGCGTAGTGTCGTCGGCATACTGACAATGCCAGTGCAGAAAATTTTGAGAATTTGATGCCAATCGCCGCCTCCCGTCCTGTTGCGAAGAACGACGTGGTCGACCTTGCCCTTGAGGCGAGCGCCGCTCTCGATGCCTTGCTCGCCGACGCGACGGCAAGAGTGCGCGAGCGCGTGGTCGTGGAAGGCCACGTGGTGGGCCGCCTGTTCGATCGCGAGCAGCGCGCCACCCACGGGCTGGCCTGGTTGGCCACTTACGTGGGGGCCGTGCGTCAACTCGCTGCCTATGCCGCGCGCATGGCCGACGACAGCACACTCGGGGAGACCGAGGAGCTCCTCATTCGTATCGGCCTTGGTGAGTATCTCGCGCAGGTGGCGGGTGGCATTCCAATGAGCCAGGGCGAGGTGGTGCGGCCGTCCGACCTCGGATTGTCGCCGGCGCAAATCGCCGAGCGTATCAACGCCATTGTCGAGAGGCTCGTCACCGCCGGTAACAGCGCCGAACATCGCGCTCGCCTCATCGAGCTGATCCGTGCAGGCCATAGTGCCACGGTGGGCGCGTGCGGTCTCGGCGAGACGCTGGATTCGATCCGGGAGGAAATGCGCAGATTTGCCGACAGCGAGGTCATCGGCAACGCGCAAACATGGCACCTCACCAACAGTTACGTGCCGCTCGAGGTCATCGCGCAGATGTCCGAGCTCGGTGTGTTCGGCCTCACCATTCCCGAGGACTTTGGAGGCATGGCGCTCGGCAAGGAATCGATGTGTGTCGTTTCCGAAGAGCTTTCACGCGGATATATCGGCGTTGGCTCGCTTGGTACGCGCTCGGAGATTGCCGCCGAATTGATCCTCGGCAGCGGCACAGGCGCGCAGAAGGAAAAGTGGCTGCCCAAGATTGCGTCCGGCGAAGTCTTGCCCACCGCAGTCTTTACCGAGCCGAATACCGGTTCCGATCTTGCTTCAATCAAGACGCGCGCGGTGCGCGAGGGCGACGTCTATAGAGTTTATGGCAGCAAGACCTGGATCACTCATCCCGTTCGTGCCGATCTGATGACGCTTCTCGTGCGGACCAATCCGAAAGAAGCGGGCCATCGCGGGCTGTCGATGCTGCTTGCCGAAAAACCGCGTGGTGACGACAGGAATCCATTTCCCGCTGAAGGAATGAGCGGCACCGAAATCGAGGTGCTTGGCTATCGCGGCATGAAGGAATACGAGATCGCGTTCGACGGTTTTGCGGTAAAGGCGGAGAATTTGCTCGGTGGCGTCGAGGGACTCGGCTTCAAGCAGCTTATGCAGACTTTCGAATCCGCCCGCATCCAGACCGCCGCACGGGCCATTGGGGTCGCGCAGGCCGCGATGGAACGGGCACTCGACTATGCGCAAAATCGTACGCAGTTTGGCGGTCCAATCATTGCGTTCCCGCGCGTTGCCGACAAGATCGTGATGATGGCGGCGGAAATAATGATCGCGCGGCAACTCACATATTATGCCGCGCGCGAGAAAGATTCCGGACGGCGCTGCGACCTGGAAGCCGGGATGGCCAAGTTGCTGGCGGCGCGTGTCGCCTGGGCTGCCGCAGACAACGCCGTGCAGGTGCATGGAGGCAATGGCTTTGCGCTGGAATTCCCGGTTTCCCGGATTCTGTGCGACGCCCGTATCCTCAATATTTTTGAAGGAGCCGCCGAGATCCAGGCCCAGGTTATTGCGCGCCGCCTGCTCGACGGCACGAACTGAAAAGCCCGAAATCAGCAACGAAATCGGGCCTTGGCAGTTGGACAGAGGAGAGCTCGCAGAGCGCGTCGTTTTCAGGGTTGCATCAATTTGAGGAGACCATAAATGGCCGCGCTTTTGATCAGACACGGCGAGTGGGTGGTGGTCTGCGATGGCGCCAAGGCCCTGATTTTGGAAAACGTCGGCGATATCAATTCTCCCGATCTGAAGACCGTGGAAGTTTTTGAACAAAAGGATTTGCCGACACATGCTCTCGGCACAGACGTGCCGGGGCGTTCCATCAACTCCGTCGGCAGCGCACGCAGCGCCGTCGAACAAACGGACTGGCACGATCAGGCGGAGAGAGCCTTTCTCGTACATTTGGCCCGGCGTCTCGATAGCGCCGTCTCTTCCGGAAAAGCCAAGTCGATGATCGTCGTCGCTCCGCCGCGCGCTCTTGGAATGATCCGTCCGGCCTATTCCCAGTCGCTGAAGGGTGCGGTGCGCGCCGAAGTTGACAAGGACTTTGTCAAAATGCCCGTGCATGAGATTGAGAAGCACCTGACAGGTGGTTGACCGCGGAAAATCGCGGCTCGCAAAAGCCTGCGCGATTATGACTAGCCCGCCGCCACGGCGATGGTATGGTCGCCGCGATTCTCGGTGAAAGGCCCGCGGATGAGGCTGCATTCAGGCATGTGCTGGCGTCTTGGCAGCGTGTGCGCGTTTGTTGCGACGCTGACAGCGTTCACGGTAACGGGGGCGCATTCGCAGACAACAAAACAGTCGCCGGCGCCACCCGCCGCTGCGGCCGCGACATCCGATCCGATTCCAATCCCCGGCTTCTGGGATCCGCGCCGGCGACCGGAGAGGCCGGACCTCTCGCGCATCAGCATCATCCGGTTCCTTACGGAAACGGATTATCCGCCATTCAACTATGCCGGATCTGATGGTGCGCCGACCGGCCTCAATGTCGATCTGGCTCGATTGATTTGCGAGGAGCTCAAGGTCGCCTGCACGGTGCAGATGCGCCGCTTCGATACCTTGATCAATGCACTCAACACCAACAACGGCGATGCCATCATCGCGTCGATCGCGGCCACGCCGGAAATGCGGTCACGTGTTGATTTCAGCGATCCTTATTACCGGACTCCGGCGCGCTTCGTAGCGCGCCGCGACAGCACGATCGAGGATGTCCGTCCGGAAGCGCTCGAAGGAAAGAAGATCGGAGTCGTTGCCGGCACTGCGCACGAGGCGTATCTCAAGACGCTATTCACCGAGGCTGAGTTGCATCCTTATCCGGATGCCGACGCAGCGCGTTTCGCACTGAAGCGAGGCGAGGTCGATCTCCTTTTCGGTGACGGCGTCTCGCTCGCCTTTTGGCTCAACGGAACCGACTCTGCGAATTGTTGTGTGTTCAAGGGCGGACCCTATCTGGAGAGCCGGTTTTTCGGCGAGGGCGTGGGCATCGTGGTGAGACGCGGCAACGATCTGCTGCGGCAGGCGTTCAATTGGGCGCTGTTCCGGCTCTGGGAAAGGGGCCGCTTCACCGATCTGTGGTTACGTTATTTTCCCGTCAGTCCGTTTTGAAGCGCCCATTTGACGCAGGCGTGCGGCATTTCTACTGTCCGCGCCCCGGAGACAACGATGTCTGTCCCTGATCCCGCTGCTTCTTTGCGCCAAATCGCCGAGCAATCGAACGCCTGGCCATTCGAAGAGGCGCGCAAGATTGTCACGCGGCTCAAGAAACATCCTAAGGACGAAGTGATCTTCGAGACCGGTTATGGTCCATCGGGCTTGCCGCACATTGGCACCTTTGGCGAAGTTGCCCGCACGACGATGGTGCGGCACGCCTTTCGCGTGCTGACCGGCGACAAGATAAAGACGCGCCTGATTGCCTTTTCCGATGACATGGACGGCCTGCGAAAGGTGCCGGACAATGTCCCGAACAAGGACATGCTGGAGAAACATCTCGGCAAGCCGTTGACCCAGGTGCCGGATCCGTTTGGCACTCATCCGAGCTTCGGCGAGCATAACAACGCGCGGCTGCGGGCGTTCCTGGACCACTTCGGTTTCGAATACGAATTCATGTCATCGACCGAGTGCTACAAGTCCGGCCGGTTCGATCAGGCCTTACTCAAGGTATTGGCGCGCTTCGACGAGGTGATGGCAATCATGCTGCCGTCACTGCGCGAAGAGCGGGCCGCGACTTATTCGCCGTTCCTGCCAATATCGCCAGAGAGCGGCATCGTCCTGCAAGTGCCGATTACCGCGCACAATGCCACGGCCGGCACCATCACCTATGAAGACCCGGACACCAAAGAGCAGGTGGTCACTCCGGTCACGGGCGGCCGCTGCAAGCTGCAGTGGAAGCCGGATTGGGCCATGCGCTGGGTCGCGCTTGGTGTCGATTACGAAATGGCCGGCAAGGACCTGATCGATTCGGTGAAGCTCTCGGGCGAAATCTGTCGCGCTCTCGGCGGCACTGCGCCGGAAGGGTTTAACTACGAGTTGTTCCTGGACGAGAAGGGCCAGAAAATCTCGAAGTCGAAGGGCAACGGCCTGACGATCGAGGAATGGCTGCGCTACGCCAGCCCCGAAAGCCTCTCAGTATTCATGTATCGCGAGCCCAGATCGGCCAAGCGACTCTACTTTGACGTCATTCCGCGCCACGCCGACGAGTACTATCAGTTTCTCGACGGCTTTGAGCGGCAAGACCAGCGGCAGCAGTTGTCGAATCCCGTCTGGCACATCCATTCCGGTAAACCACCGAAGATCGACATGCCGGTCTCATTTGGCATGTTGCTCACTCTGGTGTCGTCATCAAATGCCGAGAATGCCGACACGCTCTGGGGCTTCATCGGCCGCTACCGGCCCGGGGTGACACCGAAGACGCATCCCAAGCTTAACGAGTTGGTCGAATATGCCATCCATTATTTCCGCGATTTTGTCTTGCCGGAAAAGAAATTCCGCGAGCCAACCGACGCCGAGCGCGCGGCGCTGATGGATCTGCGCGATGCACTGTCGCAGTTGCAGCCTGATGCGAGCGCCGAGGAGATCCAGAACGTGGTCTACGAAATCGGCCGCCGCGAGCCGTTCCTTGATCAGAAGAAGACGGCGAAGGATGGCAAGCCGGGCGTTTCGCTCGACTGGTTCAATTTGCTCTACCAGGTGTTGCTGGGCCAGGAGAAAGGTCCGCGTTTCGGCTCTTTCGCGGCGGTCTACGGCTTAAAGAACACGATGGACATGATCGACGGCGCGCTGACGCGCTCGGCGTAATCTGTCATGGCCGGGACAAGCCCGGTGACGACGAAACCTACTGGCTCGCCCAAACAATCCGTGCGACCCAATCGACATCGGACATCGGCACGGTGCGGTCGCGGTGCTCGGCGTTGAGTGACCTCAGTTCGAATGACTTCGCGGTCTTGCGCTTGAGCTCTTTCACCATGACTTCGCCGTCCCTGGTCTTGACCACGACGCGGTCGCCCTTTCGCACCGTTGCGCCTGGAGAAACGATGATGACATCGCCGTTGCGATAAGCCGGCTTCATCGAATCGCCGGAGATTTCCAGCGCGTAGGCGTGCTCGTCGCTTACGGCGGGAAAGGCAATCTCCTCCCAGCCTTTGCCGACCGGGAAACCGCCATCATCAAAAAAGCCGCCGGCGCCGGCCTGTGCAAAGCCGATCAGCGGCACGTTGTTCATGGTCGCCTTGCCGCCGTCGGTGATCAGCGTGACGAAGGTGTCGAACTTGGTGGTTGTCGCCTGCAGTGCCTTGGCGACCGATTCCGTCGACGGCCAGCGTGGCCGCCCCTCCGGCGTGACGCGCTTGGATTTGTTGAAGGTGGTCGGATCGAGGCCCGCTTTCTTGGCCAGACCCGACGGGGTCAGTTTGGCGCGCGCAGCGAGCCGGTCAATGGCAGTCCAGATCTGGTTATGAGTAAGCATAGGCATGGACGCGGCACCGCCTGTAGCCCGAGGGATAGGAATTATAGCCTTGAGTCGCCCCCCTCCCGCAACAGTTTCATGTGCCGGCCACCTTGAATAAACCTTGGCCCGGCCGATAGGGTCGACTGTCGCGCGAATCCGGAGACCAATCTGGTGATCGGTCTTTTCGACCGCCTGTCCCGCCCCTTTCTACGGGTCCTCGATCCTGAGGACGCGCACGCGCTTGCAATCAAGGCGCTGCGCTACATGCCCGTGGCCAGGGCGCCCGCTGACAGCGACGAACTCGCGGTCAGTGCCTTCGGGCTCAAATTCCCGAATCCGGTCGGTCTCGCCGCCGGCTTCGACAAAAACGCACAAGTGCCTGATGCCTTGCTGCGACTTGGCTTTGGCTTCGTCGAGGTCGGCACCATCACTCTGCGAGCGCAAGGCGGAAATCCGAGACCGCGGCTGTTCAGGCTTGAGACGGATCACGGCGTGATCAACCGCCTTGGCTTTAACAACGAAGGCGCTGCCGCTGCTCACATGCGGCTTGCGGCACGCCGCAACGCCGGCGGAATAGTGGGCGTTAATATCGGCGCCAATCGCGATTCGACGGATCGAGCCGACGACTACGCCCGCCTGATCGAGACTTTCTCCACCGTCGCCAGCTATTTCACCGTCAATGTGTCTTCGCCGAACACTCCCGGTCTGCGCGACTTGCAACAAGCAAAGGCACTCGACGACCTGCTCGCCCGTGTCATCGACGCCCGTGAAAGGGTGCGTCCGCGTGCGGGCCTGACATCGGTCCTTCTCAAGATCGCGCCCGATCTTACGTTACCCGACCTCGACGACGTCGTCGGTGTTGCACGGAAACGTCGCGTCGACGGGATGATTATCGGGAACACGACCATTTCGCGTCCCGGTTCGTTACGCGAGCGCGACAAGGGGCGCGAACAGGGCGGATTGTCCGGCAAGCCGTTGTTCAAGCTTTCGACCCGCATGCTGGCGGAAACTTTCGTGCGCGCCGAAAACGCGTTTCCCTTGATCGGTGTCGGCGGCATCGATTCCGGTTCGACCGCGATTGCAAAAATCAAGGCAGGTGCCACGCTGTTACAGCTTTATAGTGCGCTTGTTTATCGCGGGATTGGAGTGGTCGGGGAGATCAAGGCTGATCTCACAGCGGCACTCCGACGCGGTCATCGCAACTCACTCGCGTCGATGGTCGGCAACGATGCGGCCGCGATCACGGCCGAAAGCTGGCCGGGCTAGCGCTTCCGTTCATTTTCCGCGCGGTGCATTGAACACGCGCATGAGAATCCAGATCGGAATGACGATAACCGCGCCGAGCAGGAAGTAGCGCCACACCCAGCGGATTGCGTCGAAACCCATATTCCAGATCGAGCGGATCAGCCGCTCAGCGCTGTGTATAATGTCAAACGGGTCCAGGCCGAGCGCCGAGAGAATCACACCGACCAGGATCGATAACAGAATCAGTCGCCCCAGCACCGCAAGTGGTGAACCGCCCGTCCATCGCGCAACCTGATTGTCAGCCATAATTGCCTCCACTGGCGGCCAGTGTAGCATGCTCTCGCCGCTGCAACATGTGCTCGAGTGTCTCCAGCCGGTCAGCTTCCCCTGGCGGCTTATCCCAGCGTAACCGGTTGATGCGCGGAAACCGCATGGCGATGCCGGACTTATGACGCGTCGAGCGTTGCAATCCCTCAAACGCAACTTCCAGCACCAGCCCCAGCTTGGGCTCGTGCGCGACTTCGCGCACCGGTCCGAACCGGTCGACGGTATTCCGGCGCACGAAACGATCGATCTGGATCAGCTCCTCGTCCGTGAAACCAAAGTAGGCCTTGCCGACGGGGACCAGCTCCTCGCCGTTTTTGCCCTTGGTCCAGACGCCGAAAGTGTAGTCCGAATAGTACGACGAGCGCTTGCCATGCCCGCGCTGCGCGTACATCAGCACGGCATCGATGATCATGGGGTCGCGTTTCCACTTCCACCACGGCCCCTTTGGCCGGCCGGGGGTGTACAGCGCGTCGCGCCGCTTGAGCATCACGCCTTCAACGGCGTCGGCAACGGCGTCGGCTCCGGCCGAGGCCGGATCGGCGCGCGCCGCGGTCAATTCACCCCAGGAGCTGAATCGTATCAACGGCGAAAGGTCGATCCGCTGATCGTTCAATTTTGTGATGAATTTCTCCAATCGTGCACGGCGCTCCATGAAGGGATGCCCGCGCAAATCCTCGTCGCCGTGTGCCAGAAGATCGTAGGCGCGCAGATGTGCTGGGAATTCCGCCAGCAGTTTTGGGGTGACCGCCTTGCGGTTCAAGCGCTGTTGCAACACGTTGAAGGACTGGATGCGGCCTTCGCGCATGATCAGCAGTTCGCCGTCGATCGCGCAGGGCAATCGTAATGCTTCGACGAGATCAGGAAAGCTCCTGGTAATTTCCTCACCCGTGCGCGAATAGAGTCGGGCGACCAGTTCGCCGTGCTCGTCGTGGCCGGCCACCGCCTGAACGCGGATGCCATCCCATTTCCATTCGGCCATGAAATCCGCAGCCTCGAGGCCGGCGAGATCGCTCTCTTCTGCCGCGTGTGCGAGCATCGGCGGCCGAAACGGTGCCGGATCGCGCGAGGACGGCTTCTCAGCCCGGCCCTCAAGCCAGGCGAAAAGGTCGAGATAAGGTGGCGTCAGTCCGGGCCATAGAATTTCGACCTCGTCGGGCTGCATGCCGCCAAGCGAGGCAGCAGCGGTCTTGGCGAGACGGGCCGAGACGCCGATACGCAAGCCGCCGGTCACCAGCTTCAGCAGTGCCCAGCGGCCGATTTCGTCCAATCCATCGAGCCAGCGGGCGATTTGTGCCGGTAGTTGCGCCTTCCCGAGCGTCGAAAGCGTTTTGACAACGTCCGACAAGGTCGGAGCCGATTTCGGCTTTCGGCCCGGGTCGGCCGGCCACATCAGCGCGACGGTTTCGGACAGGTCGCCGACATAATCGTAGGAGAGTGCGAACAGCGCCGGGTCGGTTCGTTCCATGATCAAAGCGCGGATCATTCCGCCTTTGGCGTGCTTGAATGTCAGCGCACCGGTCAAAGCGGCGAGCGCCCAGCCGCGTTCCGGATCGGGCGTGCTCCGAAGATATTCGGCGATCAGGCGCAGCTTGGCGTTGCGCCCCGGTTCGTATGCGAGGCGATCGAGCAGCTCGGCGAAGCGATTCATGCTTCCGCCTCGCTCGTGGTCACGTCGGTTTCTTCTTCGTCACCGTAGCCGACTATGTCGAGCGGCCGTGCCTTAAGGCCTTTCGTCTGGCACCAATGCACGAGCGCGTCTTCCTGCCCGTGCGTCACCCAGACTTCGGAGGCGCCCGTGGCCGTTATGGTTGCCGTGAGCCCATCCCAGTCGGCGTGATCGGAAATTACGAGCGGCAGCGTGACACCACGCTGGCGCGCGCGAGCGCGGACACGCATCCACCCCGACGCAAACGCCGCGACCGGATCGGGAAAACGGCGCGACCACAGATCGCTCATCGCGCTCGGCGGACAGATGATGATATGACCGGCAAGCTCTGCCTTGTTCGCCCCGCGCACCAACTCGACCTGACCGAGATCAATGCCGCAGCTCTGGTAGTAGCGCGTGATCGACTCCACGGCGCCATGGATGTAGATCGGCTTGTCGTGCCCCGCCGCCCTCAACATCGCCATCACGCGTTGCGCCTTGCCGAGCGTATAGGCTCCGACGAGATGTGCGCGCTCGGGGAATAACGCGACTGAGTGCAAGAGTTTTGCAATTTCGCCGCCGGCGTCATGATGGCGAAAGACCGGCAAACCGAATGTCGCTTCGGTGATGAATACGTCACACGGCACGAGTTCGAATGGGGTGCATGTTGGATCGGCGACGTCCTTGTAATCTCCGGAGGCGACGATGCGCAGGCCGCCGCATTCCACGCGAACCTGGACCGAGCCGAGGACATGCCCAGCCGGATGCAGGCTCACCTTTACGCCATCGAGTTTCAGCGTCTCGCCGTAGGCAACCGCCTGTGTCCGGCCAGCGAATTTATCGCCATAACGAAGACGCATGATATCCAGTGTTTCCTTCGTCGCCAGCACAGCGCCATGGCCGGCGCGCGCATGGTCGGAATGCCCATGCGTGATCAGGGCCTTTTCAACCGGCCGGGTCGGATCGATATGAAAGCCGCCGGGCTTGCAGCACACGCCCGACGGCGTTGGAACCAGGATATCTTCGGGACGCATCGTGCTTAGATAGGCATTGACCGCAAAACGACAAAGAACCGATCAATGAACAGCCCGATTCTCCTTTCCTCCGGCGATGTGATTGCCGACCGCCGCTTCGAGTGGGCACGCGACCGTGAGGCCAAGGGTGATCTGACGGGTGCTGCCGATCTACTGCTGCAAGCGCTTGAGCGTGCGCCAGCCTATGCCTCGGCCTGGTTCGTGCTCGGCGAACTGCGCCAGAAACTGGGTGACCGCGCGGGAGCCATCGCGGCCTTCGAAAAGGCGAGGGCCGCCGACCCGCAGGACCGGCATGGCGCTGAGCTCCATCTCATTCACCTCGGCGCTCAACCTCTTGCTGCCATGCCGGAGGGTTACGTGCGTGCGCTGTTTGACGGATACGCTCCGCGTTTCGAGCAGGCATTGACGCGCCTGACCTATTGCGCACCTGAGCTCCTGTTCCGTGCCGTTGGAGCGTCGCACGCCGGCGCACGGATGAAATTCGGGTCGGCGCTGGATCTCGGGTGCGGCACCGGTCTGGCTGCGCTGCCGTTCCGCCCGTTCAGCGATTCGATGGTGGGGGTCGATCTCTCCCCCGCCATGCTCGCGCAGGCCCGCGGCAAAGGACTTTACGACCGGCTGATCGAAGGCGAGGTGGGCGCTTTTCTTGCAGGTGAAGCAAGGATCAAAGCCCGCTACCATCTCGTTCTCGCTGCCGATGTATTCATGTATTTCGAAGACCTCGCGCCGGTTCTCACGCCGATTGCGAAGGTGCTTGCATCACCGGGCCAACTCGCTTTCAGCGTTGAGACGCATGAGGGCGACGGCGTCACCTTGCGCGAGACGCTGCGCTACGCTCATGGCAAAGCCCATGTGCAAGCCGCGCTGGCCGTCGCCGGGCTGAAGCCGATCAGCCTCGATTTTGCCTCTACTCGCACCGAAAAGGGTGTGCCGGTGCCCGGGTTGATCGTGGTGGCCACGGGCGCATGATCCGCAAACAACATCAAATCCATGGAACCCGCGCGCGATCTTTTTGATACTTCACCGGCGCTTCCAGACGTCTTCGCGCGCTGGTTCGCCGGCCGTGGCTGGCAGCCGCGCGCGCACCAGCTCGAGTTGCTGGCAAAGGCCAACGCCCGTCGTTCGGTCCTGCTGATCGCCCCGACCGGCGGCGGCAAGACGCTGGCCGGCTTTCTGCCGACACTGATTGAACTGAGCGAACGGGGCCTTCGTTCGCGCAATCTGAAATCGACCGGCCGGGCGCTGGTGCGTTCGCAAGGCCTGCACACACTTTACATCTCGCCGTTGAAAGCACTTGCCGTCGATATTGCGCGGAATCTGGAGATTCCGGTGCAGGAGATGGGGCTGCCGGTACGAGTGGAAACGCGCACAGGCGATACGCCCGCGTCGAAGCGTCAGCGTCAGCGCCGCGATCCGCCGGATATTTTACTCACGACGCCTGAGCAGTTGGCACTGCTGCTCGCGAGCGCCGATGCACCTTACCTGTTCGGCACGCTCAGGCGGGTTGTCCTCGATGAATTGCATTCGCTGGTTACATCCAAGCGCGGCGACTTGCTGTCGCTTGGCCTGGCCCGCCTGTTTGTGCTGGCACCGCAGCTCACGACCATCGGGCTGTCCGCGACTGTCGCTCATCCGGACGAGTTGTGCCGTTTCCTGGTTCCGCAGCCGCTGAGCGGTGAGGCCCGCGCCGATCTGGTGGTAGCGCAAGCCGGAGCACAGCCAATCGTGACGATGCTCGACACCGAGGAGCATTTGCCGTGGGCCGGTCATTCGGCGCGTCATGCGCTCGGAGAAATTTATGCGCATATCAAGACGCACAAGACCACGCTGGTGTTCGTCAACACCCGCAGTCAGGCGGAATTTCTTTTTCAGGAGCTCTGGCGCGCGAACGACGACAATCTCGCGATCGCCCTGCATCACGGTTCGCTCGATGTCGCGCAACGGCGGCGCGTGGAAGATGCCATGGCCGCCGGCAAATTGCGGGCAGTCGTGTGCACGTCCTCTCTCGATCTCGGCGTGGACTGGGGCGACGTCGATCTGGTGATCAATGTGGGTGCGCCAAAGGGCTCTTCGCGGCTCCTGCAACGGATCGGTCGTTCCAATCACAGGCTCGACGAGCCCTCTGAAGCGGTGCTTGTCCCGGCCAATCGTTTCGAAGTGCTTGAATGCCGCGTCGCAATCGACGCGGTGGCAGAAAACGCGCAGGACACTCCGCCGCTGCGCACCGGCGCGCTTGATGTTCTGGCGCAACACGTTTTGGGCCGCGCCTGCGGTGAGCCGTTCTTTGCCGACGAACTCTATGCCGAAGTTCGTGCCGCCGCGCCTTATTCCGGGCTTGCCCGTTCCGATTTCGATGCGACGCTCGATTTCGTTGCCACCGGCGGTTATGCACTCAAGGCGTACGAACGTTTTGCCAAGATCAGGCTGGGCAAGGATGGCCGTTGGCGCGTCACGCATCCGCGTGTGGCGCAGCGCTATCGTATGAATGTCGGCACTATCGTCGAGGCCGACATGATCAAGGTACGGCTGGTGCGCTCACGCCGAAGCGGAGCGGTCGTTCCGCGCGGTGGACGGCTTCTCGGTGAGGTCGAGGAATATTTCATCGAGACCCTGAGGGTGGGCGACACATTCGTGTTTGCCGGCGAAATTCTCAAATATGAGGCCCTGGTCGAGGACGAGGTCTACGTTTCGCGCTCGGACGCCACAGATCCCAAGGTGCCGGCCTACGAGGGCGGCAAATTTCCGCTGTCGACGTATCTCGCGGCGCGTGTGCGCGCATTGTTGGCCAAGCCAGATGCCTGGCGTGCGCTGCCGGAGCAGGTGCGGGAGTGGCTGGAGATCCAGCAATGGCGCTCGGTGTTGCCCAAGGCCGGGGATTTGCTGGTCGAGACCTTCCCGCGCGCCGCCAAATATTACCTCGTCTGTTATCCGTTCGAAGGCCGCCTCGCGCACCAGACACTTGGCATGTTGCTGACGCGCCGGCTGGAGCGGGCGCGCCTTCGTCCGCTGGGTTTCGTCGCCAATGAGTATGCACTGGCGGTGTGGGGCCTAGGCGATGTCGCGCTCCGGATCGCGCGAGGCGAGGTCTCGCTCGCTCAACTATTCGACGAGGATATGCTTGGTGACGATCTGGAGGCCTGGCTCGCGGAATCGGCGCTGATGAAGCGGACATTTAGAAGCTGCGCGATCATTGCCGGGCTGATCGAAAAGCGCTTTCCCGGCGAGGAGAAATCGCGCCGCCAACTTACGATTTCCACGGATCTCGTCTACGACGTGCTGCGCAAGCATCAGCCCGACCATATTCTTCTGCGGGCTGCGCGTGCCGATGCGGCCAGCGGCCTCCTCGACATCAAGCGGCTCGGCGAAATGCTCTCGCGTATCAGGGGCCGAATCGTTCATAAAGCGCTCGACCATGTCTCGCCGCTGTCGGTTCCCGTTTTGCTGGAGATCGGACGCGAGACCGTTTATGGCGAGGCCTCGGATACGCTGTTGGCCGAGGCAGCTGACGAATTGATCAAGGAAGCGATGAGTTGACGCAGGCGGCGCAAAATCTGCCAGAGAGCGAGGGCAATCTCATTGTGCTCGCCGGAGTTCCACTTCTCGCCGATTCGCGCGGTGCGCTGTACTGGGCCGAGCAGGGGCTCTTGGTTGTTGCCGACCTCCATCTGGAGAAAGGCTCGAGCTTTGCCGCCCGAGGACAATTGCTTCCACCCTATGACACCGCAACGACGTTAGCCCGCCTGTCACATTTGATCGCGGACTATGCGCCACGCTGCCTCGTGGCGCTGGGCGACAGCTTCCACGACGGCGGTGGTCCGGCTCGGCTTGGCGATGGCGACCGCGAGAGCCTGCGCCTCATGCAGCGCGGCCGCGAATGGATATGGATTACCGGCAATCATGATCCTGAGCCGGCAGACGGCATCGGCGGCAGCTTCACCGATGCGTTCATTGCCGGGGCTTTGACGTTCCGTCACTTGCCGAGCGGCGCGACCGGTGAAGTCAGCGGCCATTTGCACCCGGTCGCACGAATTTCCCATCGAGGCCGCGCCGTCAGCCGCCGCTGCTTTGCTGCGGACAATACTCGGATGGTGATGCCGGCCTTCGGTGCGTTCGCCGGCGGGCTCAATGTGCGTGACGCCGCTTTCGCCGATCTTTTCGGGACGCTGGCATTCGCGGTCCACTTGCTTGGCAACGGCCGGGTCTATTCGTTTGCCGCGAAGCGCTGCCTGCCCGACTAATCCCGCGCGAAGATCACGCTCGCGAACCATCCGATAACCAGCGCCATCAGCGCGGTCGCCATCCCGTAGAGCAGACCATGGTCGCGCGCGGCGTCAGCGACATATTGCTCGAAGCCGGTCTTGATCACTTCCAGCGCAGAATTGGTGCGCGCGACCAGGGCGCCTCCGGCGAACAGTCCGACATCGATATCGTAGGTTCCGGTCGGCACTGCTGCGGGCATGGGGATTGCGGCCCGGAAAACGGTGGGCGTGAGGAAAGTCACCGCGGTTCCCGACTCGCGATAAAGGCCCTGCTGCGTCTGCAGGCGCACGAAGGCGCGACGGAACGGATCGTCGCGTACCGTATCAGCGAGATCAGGGCCAATGCGCTGCGGCAGCAGGAAATTGTCGAGCCCTATTTGCAGCCGCCGCAACGTATCCTGATTGGCGATGTTGTTGACCGGACGGTTGCTCAGAATCGCTAGGTAGGATGGTGCCCGCACGAATTCGCGCGAGTCGGCATTAACCCATATGCCGAGCATGCGCTGCTTGCGACGGGTCCGGAGTGTCTGACGCGGGCCGCTCACGGTGACCACGAGATCGTAAGGCGGGCGCAGCGGACTTCCTGCGGGCTCAGGCTCGACGGTGCCGAACAGCACCAGCTCCTCGCCGACGAAGTTCGACGTCACGGCGACGCGATGATTCGAGAGAGAAACAACCAGGCGCTCGGCGACGGCCGGCTCTGCGCCAAACGCCAGGACGACAAACGCCAAGACGACAAATGCGAAGCTGATCAGGGAGCGCCGCATCATCCACCTGCGACGTAACGAAGCGAATAGAGGTCATCGGGCCGCACCACCAGTGCGTAGGCAAAGCGGCAGCCGACCGCGAAAACAAGGAGCCCGAGCAGAAGCCGCAGACGCTCGCCTCGCATCTTCTGACCGGTGCGTGCGCCGAACTGTGCGCCGATAACGCCGCCGACCATCAGGATCAATGCGAGGACGGCATCCACCAGGTGATTGGTGGCCGCGTGCATCACCGTCGCCGACGCCATGGTGACCAGCGTGAGCACCATCGATGTTCCGATGACAGTGGCTGTCGGTACCCGCAGAAAATAGATCAGCATCGGCACCAGCAGGAAGCCGCCGCCTATGCCCATGATCGCTCCGACAAATCCGATCACGAATCCGATCGCCCAGACCGGGATTGCCGACACGTAGATTTTCGAGCGTTTGAACCGCAGCTTGAACGGCAGACCGTGAAGCCATGTATGGCTGCCAGGCCGCCGCAGCGTTGCCGGCATGCCATGCCGCGTGCGGATGATTGCGCGCACGCTTTCGTAAATCATCATGGCGCCGACAACGGTCAGCAAAGTCACGTAAGAGAGCCCGATCATCAGATCGAGTTGGTCGAGCGCACGCAGTTCGGTGAAAAGCCAGACACCGGTGGCGGTACCGACGATGCCGGCACTGAGCAGCATCATCGCCAGCGCGATATCGAGTGCGCGTTTGCGCCAATAGCTGATAGCACCGGTAAACGACGACGCTGCGATATGACTGGATACGGTTGCCACGGCGACTGCCGGCGAGATCCCGATGAAAATCAGCAGCGGCGTCATCAGGAAGCCGCCGCCGATACCGAACATGCCCGAGATGTAGCCGACCGCGAGCCCCATCCCCAGCACAAGGAAGACATTCACGGGCAAATCGGCGATGGGAAGGTAGATCTGCAAGCGGGTTCGTCCGACGGTTGCGACGCACTTCGGAGACAGACGCGTCCGGCCACCTCATACTGACCATTAACACCGAGATACACGGAAACGTCAGCGATACCGATTCGAGGCGCGATTGACTCGAAGCCAGCAGGTCAGAGCTTTGCTTGAGTTTAGCCGATGAGTGCGACGGTAAGCACGCCCTTTGGCAATAGGTCGTGGCGGTTCACAGCTTTCCGGAGCTGAAGGCACTGATCGAAAGCGGGCCTGCCGCTCGCGGCTTTTCCGGGGGCGGGGACGTCGCGCGATCCCAGCCGCCCGACGGCTGCGGAACCATGGTCGCCTCAGCCGGCTGAGGCTTGGCTGCGAAGCTTTTGACGGCTTCCTGGGCAGCCGCGAGCGTTTCGGCATCCAGATAACCGGCAACCTCGTCGCGCTTGCGGCCTGCATCGCGGTCGCCTTGGGCTGCTGCCAGCGCGAACCACTTGTAGGATTCGGCGACGTTTTTCTCCGTGCCGAGACCGCGCACGGTCAACACACCGAGGTTGAATTGGCTATCGGCAACGCCGCGTTCTGCGGCCTTGCGGAACCACTGCGCCGCGTTGGCATAGTCCGGCTTGCCCTCGGCTCCCTCGGCATAGAGGACGGCCAGGTTATGCATGGCCTTGGCGTGGCCTTTGCCGGCGGCGGCCACGTAGAGTTTGTGGGCGGCGACCAGGTCCTTTTTCACCCCCAGGCCCTTTTCGAGCATGCTGGCGTACCGGAATTGGGCAGGCACCAGCCCTTTGCTCGCGGCGCGCTCGAACCATCGTGCGGCTTCCTCCAGATTCGCGGGTACGCCGCGGCCTTCTACGAACCGCATCGCGATTTCGTAGGCGGCTGCCGGATCGCCTGCCGACGCGGCGTTGCGCAGCCGTGCTCCTCCAATGGCTGCTGGCAATCCATCGGCGGCCGGAGGTTGTGCGGTCTGCGCCGGCTGTCGGTTCGACTGGGAATCGAACGGCGCGCGTGCAATCGAGCCGGTGACATCGCCTTTTGGTGTGGGTGCGGTACCGAGGAGGGACGGACTCAACATCGGTAGATTTAGTCCCGACGAAGCCTGCTCCGCCGAATTCAAATTCAATGACGGAGGCGCGGTTGCAACTGACGGAGGCGGCGTAGCCGGAGCCAAACTTGGCAAGGGCGGAGGTGCCAGTAGCGATGCGGTGATATCGGTCTCGGCCGGTGTTGTCGGCGATGTCGGCTGACTCTCGGCGAGAGCAGCGGACGTTTCGAGTTCAGCGGTGTCCGCGGCCATCTCGCTGTTTCCCGTATCCATTTCGGAGGCGGTCGCAAGCCTGGCTTCGCGTGTATCGAAAATTCCGAAATCAAAGATGTTACTCGCGAATTGGATCGACCCGATGATGATCGCAACGATGCTCGCCGCCAGGAACAACGTTTTGACACGTGTCTTTACTTTGGTCCGCAGCGATTCCTGTTCACCGCCCGTCATCTTGAGAGGTTCGGAACGCTGCCGGCCGTTCGGATCCTGGCCCGCGGCTTGAGCGGCGCGTCGGGCTGCAGCGATGAAGTTCGATTTTCCGCCCGCTGTGCCCATATTTGGCCGGACGCCGCCGAGCGCTGCTTCCGAGGCAGCGATGCGCATGCCTGGAGATTGGGCAAGTCCCGGACGGCCCGAGCCAGGCTCGAGCGGCACGTCGACGGGCAATTCGGAATCGGACGGCGCGGAGGCCACCGGCCGCAACCCCAAATTGGGAAAGTCCATGGATAAGGGCAATGCGGGCTCGGGTGCTTTCACCGGGACCGATATTGCCAATGGTGAATTCGGCTGTGGGCGAGGGGCTATCTCGGGAGCAACGGTAATGTCTTGCGTGGCGGCTTTATCGGGAAATTGCGTGGGCGCGAGGACATCGGGCTCGCAAATCGCCGGGCCCGGCCGATTGCCGCGGATGTCGCCTTCGATCACGGTCAGACGGTCGGCGACACGATCAAGCGTACCATTTACGGCTTCAAGCGCGCCATGAGTGCGGGCGATATCTTGCTTCAGCAGATCAAATTCTGGCGCGCTTTCTGCCCGAAGACCCGCAGTCTCCTTGTTGACGCGGATGTCTTCAATATGAACCAGCAGATCAGTGAGTCCGCGTTCGACTGCATCCAGATGGCTGAGGCGAGAGTCGGTCGCATCGAGGCGTTCGAACAGTCTGACGATCCGGTCCTCGAGTTGGCCAACCGCGATCTGATCGCCACGCGATGGTTGAAGCTGCTCGATCTTTTCGGACAGGGACTGCATCAGCACTTCAAGGCGGGGCGGCACGTCGCCGTTCTGGGCGCGGTCGGTTAGGGCTCGGCTGAGTGCATCGATGCGCAGCTCGAGCCTGTTGAGCGCATCACCGCCGCCGCCGATCGCAAGACGGTCGATTTTGTCGGCAAGCACCTGCACCTGGGCATAGAGCCCGCTCATCGCTTCGTTGGAAGCAACATGCGCTGCCATTTCGCGCAGTGCGCCGATGGAGTTCTCGAGTCGCTGCATCGTCACCGGGTCTCTCTGGGCAACAATGAGATCGATCTTGTGGCCGAGCGTGTCGATTGCATCGGTGTAACCGACCAGATTTTCAGCTGGCGTCAGCGCATGCAACGCGTCGCGCACTTCAGCGAGCCCGTATTCGATGCCAGCCAAAGCGTTACCGTCCACGCCGGCCTGACGCCCGTCCGCCAGACGCTGAGTGAGCCTCTGAATCTGTATCTCGATCGTCTCGATGGCGCGACGAGGCATCGCCTCAGCGAGCGTGTGGCTGATCTCGCGAAGCTCTACGTGTAGCGCCGCGATTGCCTCTTCTACGCCAGGCCGTCGCAATGTTTCGATCTGATCGGTAATTCGCCGAAGTTGACCCTCTAAGCCGGAAAGGTCTTGTGTTGGCGCCGGCGCTGCCCCGCCGCTGGGCGAGCGGTGGCGCGCGGCAATTTCGGCGATCGCACTGACGAGGCCGGACGGGTAGATATTGTCTGCTGTATGGGGCGTTGACGGACGTGCGATTTTTGCGGCGAATTGGTCGAACCGCTGCTCCATGCGCGCGAACAGTTCGGCGAACTGGTCGGGTTCTTCGCGGTCCCGCTTTGGCGCGTAAGGCGCGGATCCGCTGCGTGTCACTTGATCGATGCGGCGGGTAAGATCGTCGAGCCTTTGGTGTACGCCGGTAAGATGATCGGCGGTTCCATCCTCACTGCCGCGCGGAAGCGAAGGCACCCTGATGCCTTGCGTCGCGGCCTGCTGCAGGATGATCGCGTTGAGCCAGTCACTCAGCGGCATCCCCGCACGGCGCGCCGCTTCCTGCGCGGTCTGTTGCGCGTGCTGTCGAATTCCTTTGACGTTCCACGGAAAGCCAAATTTCATGCTCACACCCACGTCCGAGGTGGAGACGAGTCGGATCGACTCTCGTGGAACCGGCGCGCGTTAACGACGGGTGGATACGGGGCTCGGTTCTTCGTCCACACGCAACTTTTTGCCGGTCACGGTAAACAACCCGTTAACGTTTTGCGGTTTTGGCGCCCCCGGCCCCTGATGGATCGCGGCCAAGCCCGTCTTACGACAGTAATATTTTCTGGGCAGAACACCTGAGTGCCACCGCTCCCGGAGATTGCAAGCCTAAGGTTCACGCGAGTCGGGCAGGTAATATGTAGGGGTGACATGAAAAACGAATACCGCACTCATACCTACGGCGGTATCGACCGGGCCGGCGAGAGCCGTAAGGGGGGTCCGGAGTCACTCGCCACGGGCAATATTACCATCGGCGAACTTGCGCGCGAATCGGGCGTGACTTTGCGGGCACTGCGATTTTACCAGAGCAAGGGTTTGCTCGCCCCCCATCGTACGGGCGGCGCCCGTGTGTTTAGCCACACTGACCGCGACCGGCTGGCCCTCATTCTGCAGGGTAAGCGGCTCGGGTTCACCTTGACCGAAATCCGCGAAATGCTCACCGCCCGGGCACGTGGTTGCACCAACGCCCTGCCGATCAGCCGCCGGAAATGCGTGGAGCAAATCAATATGCTGGAGCGTCAGCGGCGCGACATTGAAACGGCGCTGGCTGAATTGCGGCAAATTTATACCGAAATGTTCACCAGTTCCGATGCTCCCCCGCGGATCAGAGCGGCCGGGTCCCGGAAGGGCTGACCGCCACCGCCGCTTCTCCTGTTTCCGCTGCACTTAACGGAGGTGTAAACCGGGTACGTCATAGTGCGTACCAGCGGGGCTTTCGCCAGTGCCGGGTGAGCGAAGTGAACCCGGTAGCTTCATATCCTGTTAACACCTTGCGGCGCGCTGCCGGGGAGATGGTTCATGCCAATCTATAAGGCCCCAGTAGATGACGCGTTGTTCTTGCTCAACGACGTCTTCCATCTCGATCACTATGGCAATCTGCCCGGGTTTTCCGACGCCTCGCCTGATGTCGTGGAAGCGGTGCTGCGCGAAGCGGCCAAGTTCAGCGAGGAAGTGCTGACCCCGCTCAATCGTGTCGGCGACAAGGAAGGCTGCAAGCGCGCTCCTGACGGCAGCGTGGCCACCCCGAAGGGATTCAAGGACGCCTATAACCAGATCGTTGAGGGCGGCTGGATTGGTATTTCGGTGCCGAGCGAATTCGGCGGCCAGGGACTCCCGGCGACACTGACCGAAATCGTCAACGAATTCTTTTGTTCAGCCAACATGGCCTTCGCCATGTATCCGGGCCTTACCCAAGGCGCCATTGCCGCTTTGTTGGCGCATGCCTCCGCCGAGCTGAAGACAAAGTATCTGCCAAAGATGGTTGAAGGCGTCTGGACCGGCACGATGAATCTCACCGAGCCGCACTGCGGCACCGATCTCGGACTGCTGCGATCGAAAGCGGTGAAGCAGCCCGACGGAAGCTACAAGATATCGGGCACCAAGATTTTCATCTCTGCCGGCGAACACGATCTTTCCGAAAACATCATCCATCTCGTGCTTGCGCGGATCGAGGGTGCGCCCGCCGGTACGAAGGGCATCTCATTGTTCGTGGTACCGAAAATTCTGGTGAAGGACGATGGCTCGCTCGGGAGCCGCAATGCGGTCAGCTGCGGTTCGATCGAGGAAAAGATGGGCATACACGGCAACTCGACCTGCGTCATGAACTACGATGGCGCAACTGGTTGGTTGATCGGTGAAGAAAACCGGGGCCTCAATGCCATGTTCACGATGATGAACGAGGCTCGGCTTGGCGTCGGCGTGCAGGGTCTCGCCCTTTCTGAAGTGGCCTATCAGAATGCGGCTGCCTATGCGAAGGAACGACTGCAAGGCCGCTCCATATCCGGCGTCAAATTTCCAGACAAAGCTGCCGATCCGATCATTGTGCATCCGGACGTGCGGCGCGCTTTGATGAGCATTCGCGCCTTCAATGAAGCAGGGCGCGCACTGGTCATGTGGACGGCGCTCAAAAGCGATGTCGCTCACCGTTCCGATGACGAAAAAGAACGCCAGAGCGCGGACGATCACATGGGATTGCTGACGCCGGTCATCAAAGGCGTGCTGACTGACGGCGGTTTCGCTAACGCGGTGATGGCGCAACAAATTTTCGGCGGGCACGGCTACATCGCCGAACACGGCATGGAACAATTCGTGCGGGACGCACGCATTGCTCAGATTTATGAAGGCGCCAATGGCATCCAGGCGCTCGATCTGGTCGGGCGCAAGCTTGGCAAGGACGGCGGCCGCGCCATCATGGCCTTCTTCAACGAAGTGCAGACGTATCTCAAGGAGCGCGCCAACAGCGACGAGATGAACGTCTACCTCAAACCGCTCGGACAATCGCTGGCGCACCTGCAGGAGGCGTCAATGTGGTTCATGCAGAATGCCATGGCAAAGCCCGATAATGCCGGCGCCGGCTCCTACGACTACATGCATCTCTTCGGGCTGGTCGCGCTTGGCTACATGTGGTGCAGGATCGCGGAAGCCGTCCTTGCAAAGAAGGGAAATGCCTCGGCACAGCGCATGACCGCCAAACTTGTAACTGCCCGCTTCTTCATGGAGCGTATGTTGCCGGAGACCGGGACACGGCTCGCGCGCATTCAGGCGGGCGCCGCTTCGACCATGGAATTGCCGGCCGACGCGTTCTAGACCTTCGTTCTTATCGCGCATTGTTGAGCAACGGACCCTGGCGGGGCCATGCTTTCGTTTATGCTTTTTCAGGCCAGCGCGGGGCGGCGGCGCGACCGCTGCAACAGCCAGGTCATGACCGAGACATTCACCAGATTCCATGCAAGGCCGTTGAGGAAGGCGATCCGGTAGGATCCGGTGAAATCAAAAATCAGACCCGACATCCAGCCGCCCAGCGCCATACCGAGCAGTGTCGCCATGATGATCAGGCCGAGGCGGGTGCCCGCTTCGCGGGGCGAGAAATATTCGCGCACGATGATGGCGTAACTCGGCACGATGCCGCCCTGAAATAAACCGAACAATGCCGAGATCACGTAAAGAGAAATAAGCCCATCGAACCAGAGATAAAGGAATAAGGCGACACCTTGCAGCACTGAGCCGATCAGCAGCGTCCGCACGCCGCCGATCCGGTCGGCCACAAAGCCGGAGGCGATGCGGCTGATAATGCCGAAGCCGAGCATCAACGACAGCATCTCGGCGCCGCGAGCCACGCCATAACCCAGATCGCCGCAATAGGCGACGATATGCACCTGCGGCATCGACATCGCCACGCAGCAGCCGACGCCGGCAATGCAAAGAAGGATTTGCAGTGTCAGTGGCGAGAACGGTGCCTCGGCCTGTCGGCGCGCAGCTGCGCCGGCAGTTTCACTATGGTCATCCTCGATCCGCGCGCGCATCGCGAACACCAGTGGCAATATGGTGACGAGGCAGAACAGTCCAATGCCGATATGCGTCGCGCGCCAGCCCGACGTTGAAATAAAATGCTGCACCACCGGCGGCCAGATCGTGCCTGCGGTGTAGTTGCCGACAGCCGCAAGCGCGACGGCAATGCCGCGTCGTTGCACGAACCAGTGTGAAATGTCGGACATCAGGGGTCCGAAACTGGCCGAACAGCCGATTCCGATAAGTCCATGCGCGAGTGCGACCAGCCAAAGGTTCGGCGACCATCCGACCGCGAGATACCCGGCCGTCAGCGCCAGCGTTCCGATGCCGAGCGGCAGGGCGATGCCGAACCGGTCCGCAAGACGTCCCATCAGCACGCCGCCGCCAGCAAAGCCAAGCATGACCATGGTGAAGGGAAGCGAGGCCTCTGCGCGACTGACGCCGAAATCAGCCTGGATGGCGGGCAGCGCCACCATGAATGACCACATGCCCACGCCACCAATGGTGGAGAGCAGCACGGCCACACCGAGGCGCAGCCACGCGGTCGGCGAATCAATCAGTGACGGCGCTTTGGCGCCGGTTGGCGAAATCATCGTGCTGATACACCCGGGCTATATTAGTCCGCTCGTAGCACTCGGCCGCGGCCCCGACTACCCTTCATTCGGGGGAGCAGGTTCATCGGGTGGTTCGGGCGCATCGATCGGTCAGTGCGGGATAATCTTGAACGAGCCGAAGAAGTCGTCCTTCATTTCAATCGCTTTGCTGCGCAGCTCGATGGGAAATTGGACGACCAATACATAGCCCGTACTCTTACTACGCATGATCCGGAAAAAATGCTCCTGCTTGGGCTCGCTGAGCGAGAACGACAGAATTTCCAAATCGCCTTTTTGCTCGTGTCGTATCTCTGACGCGACTGCGTCAGGTCGTCTTTTCATTGTTTCCAGGAAGCTCTCAATTGGCGGCACCGGCTGCTGGACTGGCCTCTCCGAGGCAGAAAATCGCAATCCTTCGGGAGTGATGCCTGTCAGGACTTGCACGGCCAGCGCCGCTTCCGGGGCTTCCCCCGTATGCGCAATTGCCCGATAGGGGATCGGAAATCGGATCGAGAACGAACCGTTTACAGGCGTGGCCTCACCTGGCGGAAAGTCATTCCCGCGCAAGGTGGTCTGGGCTTGCGCGGAAAAGGCGAACGCAAACACAAAAGCAACAATGACTCCGAGCCGATAGCAAATCACAAGCAGCCTTTCTTTTGTGGCAGCGGCATGATGGAGCACGACGCTCGGCGCCGCAATTGGCCCGGGCGGTCATTTACCGCTCGCATCCGCCCGGACCGAGCCTTATCTTGTCGCGGGGTGGATTCGACCATGGACGCACTCAGTATTCCGCGCCCGGCCTGGATGAGCGAAGACCTTGTCCTCCTTGAAGAACAGGCCCGGCGCTTCATCGCCGATGAATTCGTCCCGCACCTCGATCGCTGGCACGAGGCGCATATTTACGATCGCGACGTCTGGACGAAGGCGGGTGAAGCAGGTCTGCTATGCGCGTCCATGCCGGAAGAATACGGTGGTGCCGGCGGGACCTTCGCGCACGAGGCGGTGATCAATCGCGAGTTTGCGCTTGCGGGTTTTGACACTTTCGGCGCGCCCCTGCATTCGGGGATCGTTGCGCCCTACATCCTGCACTATGGCACCGAAGATCAGAAGAAGCGTTGGCTGCCGAAGCTCGCCACCGGCGAGCTGGTCGGCGCGATCGCCATGACCGAGCCCGGCACTGGCTCCGATTTGCAAGGCGTGCGCGCTTCGGCGAAAAAATCCGGCAATGGCTATGTGCTCAACGGCTCCAAGACTTTCATCACCAATGGCCAGCACGCCAATCTGATCATCGTCGTCGCCAAGACTGACCCGAAAGCCGGCGCCAAGGGGACGTCTCTGTTTGCCGTCGAGGCCGACGATGCGCAAGGCTTCCGCCGCGGCCGCAAGCTGAAAAAGCTCGGCATGGATTCAGCCGACACCTCGGAATTGTTCTTCGAGGACGTGCAGTTGCCGGCGTCGAGCTTGCTCGGGACCGAGGAAGGGCAGGGCTTCTACCAGCTGATGAAGGAATTGCCGCAGGAGCGGTTGATCGTGGCCGTGCATGCGGTGGCGATGATGGAGCGGGCGCTTGCCCTCACGATCGACTATGTCAAGCAACGCAAGGCCTTCGGCAAGGCAATTATCGAGTTTCAGAATACGCAATTCGAGCTCGCCGAATGCAAGACCGAGGCGACGATCGCCAAGGTTTTCCTCGACCATTGCATCGAGCGGCATGTCAAAGGTGAGCTCGACACAGTCACCGCTTCGATGGCGAAATACCGGCTTACCGACACGCAAGGCAAAGTGATCGACCGCTGCCTGCAATTGTTCGGCGGGTATGGCTATATGGACGAATATCCGATCTCGCGCATGTATCGCGATGCGCGCGTTTTGCGCATTTATGCGGGCACCAACGAGATCATGAAACTGCTGATTGCCAGGAGTTTGTAGTTTTTGCCCAAGCTTGGCGAGAGCCCTCACCGTTGCTCGCTTCGCTCGCAACTCACCACCCTCTCCCAATGGAAGAGGGAAGGAGAAGAGAAATGCCCGACGCATTCATCTACGATGCCATCCGTACCCCTCGTGGGCGCGGCAAGGTCGACGGATCGCTGCATGAGGTGACCGCGCTCAATCTCGCCGGTCAGGCGCTCGCCGCCATAAAAGATCGCAACAAGCTCGATCCCGCGCTGGTCGACGACGTGGTGCTCGGTTGCGTCGATCCGGTCGGTGAAGCTGGAGGCGACATCGCGCGCGCGGCGGCACTCGTCGCAGGGTTTGGCGACAGCGTGCCCGGCGTGCAGATCAATCGCTTCTGTGCGTCCGGCCTCGATGCGGTGAACTTCGCCGCGGCGGAGATCATGTCCGGACAACACGAAATGACGATCGGGGGCGGGGCCGAATCGATGAGCCGCATCGGCATTGGCGCGTCAGGCGGTGCCTGGCCGGTCGACCCGTCGATCGCGGTTGCGACCTATTTCCTGCCGCAGGGTATTTCCGCCGATTTGATCGCGACGAAGTACGGCTTCACGCGCGATGACGTCGATGCCTATGCAGTCGAAAGCCAGAAGCGGGCTGCCAGGTCCTGGGATGAAGGCCGTTTCAAGAAGTCGGTTGTTCCGGTGAGGGACGTCAATGGACTGACGATTCTCGCTAAGGACGAGCACATGCGGCCGAGCACCACCATGCAGACGCTTGCCGCCTTGCAGCCGTCTTTTGTGCAGATGGGTGAGATGGCTGGCTTCGACTCGGTCGCCGTGCAGCGCTATCCGGAAATCGAGGGGGTCAATCATGTACATACGCCCGGCAATTCCTCCGGCATCGTCGACGGCGCCGCAGCGGTGCTCATCGGAAGCAAGGCGGCCGGCAAGGCAGCGGGACTGAAACCACGCGCGCGTATTCGCCAGTTCGCCAACATTGGCTCCGAACCGGCGATCATGCTGACCGGCCCAATTCCGGTGACCGAAAAGGTCCTGAAGAAAGCCAAGATGAGCAAGAAAGACATCGACCTGTGGGAGCTCAACGAGGCTTTTGCGTCGGTGGTTCTGCGCTACATGCAGGCGCTAAACATTTCTCACGACAAGATCAACGTGAATGGCGGCGCCATCGCCATGGGTCATCCGCTCGGCGCCACCGGTGCCATGATCCTCGGCACCGTGCTGGACGAGTTGGAGCGGCGCAACAAGGAGACCGCGCTTGTGACGCTTTGCATCGGCGTCGGCATGGGCACGGCCACCATCATCGAGCGTGTGTGAAAATGCCCGTCATCCCGAGGTGCGAGCGAAGCGAGCGCCGAAGGATGCCGCAATAGAGGGTCAAAGAGGTTAGAATGCCGAAGATCGATATCGACAAAATCCAGATCGACGTCTCCACAGGCTATCCGCCCCCGTTCAACAAGGCCGTCGAGGGCCGCTCGCGCAAGCGGCTTGGCCGCGCCGCCGGTCTCGATCATTTTGGCGTCAACATCTGCACGCTCAAGCCGGGCGCGGCGTCCTCGCAGCGCCACTGGCACGAAGGGGAAGACGAGCTTGTTTACGTGCTCGAAGGCGAAGTAGTGCTGTACGAGGACGACGGCGAAACGGTACTCAGGCCCGGTGACGCGGCAGCCTGGAAGGCCGGCGTTCCGAACGGGCACTGCCTGATCAACCGCTCGGCGCGCGACGCCGTCTTCATCGAAGTCGGCACCCGCGCCAAGGCCGAGCGCGCCCACTATTCAGATATCGACATGATGGTCGAGCGTGGCGAAAAGGGTGCGCGTTACACGAGGAAAAACGGTGAGCCGTTTTAGGGGAGACAGCGATGGCCAATTTCAAACTTGATGTTGATGCTGACGGCATTGCGCTGATCACCTGGGATATGGCCGAGCGCTCGATGAACGTCATCAACACGGGCGTCATCGAGGAACTGGGCGCGCTGGTTGATAAAGTTGCCGCGGATGCTGCCATCAAGGGCGCGATTGTGACTTCCGGCAAGGACGCCTTCTGCGGCGGTGCCGATCTCACGATGCTCGAGGGCATGGGCGCCGTGTTTGCCAATCTCGTCCGTACAAAGGGAGAGGAAGCGGCGGCCGCTTTCGTTTTCGAGGAAAGCCGCAAGCTGTCGCAGCTCTACCGGCGCCTCGAAACCTCAGGCAAGCCATGGGTCTGTGCCCTCAATGGCACTGCCATGGGTGGCGGTTTCGAGCTTGCGCTCGCCTGTCACTATCGCGTCGCCGCCGACAATCCGAAGACCCGGCTTGGCCTGCCCGAGATCAAGATCGGTCTCTTCCCCGGCGCGGGTGGGACCCAGCGCGTGGCGCGCATGCTGGCGCCAGCGGATGCGCTGCAATTTCTCCTCAAGGGCGATCAGCTCAAGGTTGACCGGGCCAAGGCGATGAAGCTGGTCGATGCGGTGGTGCCGCAGGCCGATCTGATCAAGACCGCCAAGGACTGGATCAAAGCCGGCGGCAAGGCCAAGGCGCCGTGGGACACCGAGGGATTCCGTCTTCCGGGCGGGCCCGTCTATTCGAAGGCGGGCATGATGACATTCCCGGCGGCCAACGCGATTTATCGTCGCGAGACCTACGATAACTACCCGGCCGCGCGCGCCATCCTGCAGGTTGTCTACGAAGGTTTGCAGCTGCCGATGGATACCGCGCTGCGCGTTGAATCGCGCTGGTTTGCCAAAATCCTGCGCTCGCCGGAAGCGGCCGCCATGATCCGCTCGCTGTTTGTGTCGATGCAGGATCTCAACAAGGGTGCGCGTCGTCCGCCGAACGAGCCGCCAACCAGCCTGAAGAAAATCGGCGTGGTTGGTGCGGGCTTCATGGGTGCCGGCATTGCGCAAGTCACCGCTGCGGTGGGCTTGCAGGTGGTGCTGGTTGATCGCGATCAGGAGACCGCCGACAAGGGCAAGGCCGCCCTGCACAAGGCGCTCAGCGATCGTGTCATGAAGGGCCGCATGAAAGGCGCTGAGCGCGACGAATTGCTGGCACGCATTTCACCCAGCGCCGATTATGGCGCATTGAAGGACTGCGACCTGGTGATCGAAGCCGTATTCGAGGATCGCAAGGTCAAGTCTGACGTCATTGCAAAAATCCAGGCGGTCATCGGCGACGCGGCGATTTTTGCGTCCAATACCTCGACCCTGCCGATCACCTCACTTGCCTCCGAGTTCAAGGAGCCGGCGCGGTTCATCGGCATTCACTTCTTCTCGCCGGTCGACCGCATGATGCTGGTCGAGATTATTCTCGGCAAGCAGACGGGCAACAAGGCACTTGCTGCCGCACTCGACTATGTTCGTGCCATCCGCAAGACGCCGATCGTGGTCAATGACTCGCGCGGCTTCTACACCTCGCGCGTGGTCGGCACCTACATTCGCGAAGGCCATCTGATGCTGACCGAAGGTGTGCCGGCGGCGATGATCGAGAATGTCGGCCGCATGGCAGGCATGCCGGTCGGGCCGCTGTCACTCAACGATGAGGTCGCGGTCGATCTCGCCTGGAAAATCCTCAAGGCCACCGAAGCTGATCTCGGGGCCAAGGCCATCGATCCACGGCAAAAGAAACTGCTGCAGGAAATGGTCGAAAAACGCGGCCGTTTCGGCCGCAAGAATGCCAAGGGGTTCTACGACTACCCAGCGAACGGGCCGAAGAAACTGTGGCCCGGCCTCATCGAACTCCAGCCAGAGAAGCTTCTCAATCCGGACAAAATCGACATCAGCGAATTGAAGCTGCGCCTGCTCGGCATCCAGGCCCTGGAAACCGCGCGCTGTTTCGAGGAAAAGGTGCTCACCGACGTGCGCGAGGCCGATGTCGGCTCGATCCTCGGCTTCGGTTTTGCGCCGTTCTCCGGCGGCACATTGTCATGGATCGACATGATGGGCACCAAGCGCTTCGTCGAACTCTGCCGCAAGCTGGAAAAGAAATACGGCGCACGCTTTGCGCCCAACAAGTTGCTGATTGATCTGGCCGCGAAAGGCGAGGGCTTCTATCAGCGCTTCGCCCCGGCGAAGAAGAAAGAAGCCGCCTGATCTCTCCGTTCACCCCCGCGAAAGCGGGGGGCCAGCGCTGGCTTTCCGCGGGCGCGGGAACGAGCGGAATTTTGGCGCCTACACCACCACCGTCAGTTTCTTCGCCGCGCGCGTTACACCGGTATAGAGCCAGCGCTCGCGGCTTTCGGGAAACGCAAACGACTCATCGAACAGGACGACGTCGTCCCACTGTGAGCCTTGCGCCTTGTGTACGGTGAGCACATAGCCGTAGTCGAACTCGTCGTAGGGTTTGCGCCGCTGCCAATCGACCTGCTCGATCCCGCCGGAAAAACATTCCGGCCGCACTGACACTTTTACGCCGCGCGTTGCTGTTTCATCGTCGGGCAACAGCCGCATCGTCATAATGCCGGTCTTGGTGCCGCCCTTGCGTGCGCCGCGCTCCTTCACCGTCCATAGCCCGCCATTGAACAGTCCCTTCTTGCGGTTGTTACGCAGGCAGACCAGCTTGTCGCCGGCCGACGGCATTTCGTCCTCGAAGCCGCGCCGCTCGCGCATGCGCGCATTGTAGGAGCGGCGCGTCGCATTGCGTCCGACCAGGACCTGGTCGGCTTCGAGCACGCGATTGGGATCGAGATCGGCTTTCCGCACGACTTCGGTCTCGCCGTATCGTCCGGGTTCGAGATATTCGCCCGCACGGATGTCCATCGACAGCCGCACGATCGGGTCGTCCTGGGCCTGCCGATGCACTTCGGTGAGCATGGAATCCGGCTCGGCTTCGGTGAAAAATCCACCGCCCTGGATTGGCGGCAATTGCGCGGGATCGCCGAGCACCAATACCGGCACGCCGAACGACAGGAGGTCGCGGCCGAGCTCTGCATCGACCATTGAGCATTCGTCGATGATGATCAGCTCGGCCTTCGAGGCCGGCGCTTCGTCCCACAGATCGAAGCTCGGAAGTTCTTCGCCGCTCTCGCGCGCGCGGTAGATCAGGCTGTGGATAGTGGAGGCACCGCGGCAGCCTTTGCCGCGCATGACAGACGCGGCCTTGCCGGTGAAAGCCGCGAACTTCACCTCGCCATCGGCCGCATCGGCGATATGTGTCGCGAGCGTGGTCTTGCCGGTGCCGGCATAGCCGAACAGGCGGAAGACCTGCGGTGTCCCGTTCATGCCGGGCCCGGCCTTGAGCCATTCGGAGACTGATTGGAGGGCGTTTGTTTGGTGGGGCGTGAATTGGGTCATTGCCCCGACACCAATAGAGCAAGTGGCTCATCCGGCAAAGAACAAAAAAAGAACACCCATTTGATTGTATTCCTATCGCCTCGAAGGCTGGCTGAATGCCGTCATGATGCATCCTGACGAGCAGGAGAGCGCGCCCCGCAATGGACGCTGTGGATGGAGCGGGACGGAGGTCGGTTGATGCCAAGGCCCGGACAACAAAGCAGAGCTGCGTCTCCCTCATTGCCCTTTGCGGTGCAGCATGTTTAACGTCGCGGCCCTTCCGCGCATGGTCCCGAAGAGCATGTCCTCGACATGATCGGGGATGGAAACCGGTTTTCGGACAAGACCATGCTCACACGCAATACGGCTCGGAACTCTGCATGGCGCGCGACCAGATCGATATGACCCCCATCGAGACGCGCGACGAACTCGTCGCCTGGCTGGAATCGGGCTGCAAGCCGAAGGCAGAATTCCGAGTTGGCACCGAGCACGAGAAGTTCGCCTTCACGGTCGCCGATCATCGTCCCGTTCCCTATTCCGGCAAGCGCAGCATCCGCTCCCTGCTCGAAGGCATGCACAATCTGCTCGGCTGGGAGCCGATCATGGAAGGCGACAACATCATCGGCATGTTCGACGTCACCGGCGGCGGCGCGATTTCGCTGGAACCGGGCGGGCAGTTCGAACTCTCCGGCGCGCCTTACGACAATGTACATCAGACGGCGGCCGAGTTGATGGCGCACCTGGCGCAAGTGCGCGAAGTCGCAAAGCCTCTGGGCATCGGCTTTCTCGGCATTGGCATGACGCCGAACTGGACCCGCGCCGACATGCCGAAGATGCCGAAAGGCCGCTACAAGATCATGACCGCCTACATGCCGAAGGTCGGCACGCTTGGCCTCGACATGATGTATCGAACGTGCACCGTGCAGGCGAACCTCGACTTCGCCAGCGAAGCCGACATGGTCAAGAAGCTACGCGTATCGCTCGCATTGCAGCCGATCGCGACCGCGCTATTCGCCAATTCGCCGTTCACCGAAGGTCAGCCGAACGGCTTTCTCTCGTTCCGCTCGGAAATCTGGCGCGACACCGACAATCAACGCGCGGGCATGCTGCCCTGGGCGTTTGAGGACGGCATGGGTTTCGAACGCTGGACCGATTATGCGCTCAATGTGCCGATGTATTTCGTCAAGCGTGGCGACAGATACATCGACGTTTCCGGCAAGTCGTTTCGCGATTTCTTTGCCGGAAAACTTCCAGAATTGCCCGGCGAACGTCCCACCATTTCGGACTGGGCCAATCATCTCAGTACGATCTTCCCCGAGGTGAGGCTCAAACGGTATCTGGAAATGCGCGGCGCCGATGGTGGGCCGTGGCGGAGGCTGCCGTCGCTCACAGCCTATTGGGTGGGCCTGCTTTATGACGATGATGTACTTAATTCCTGCTGGGACCTGGTGAAGGGTTGGACGGCGGACGAGCGGCAAAAGCTGCGCGATGATGTTCCGCGTCACGGTTTCAAGGCCGAAATTGGCAACCGCAACGTGTTCACGCTGGCACAGGAGACTCTGCGGTTATCTTCGCGCGGGCTGGCGCGCCGCAAGCGGCTCGATCGCAATGGCCGCGACGAAACGCGCTACCTGCGTCCACTGGAGGAATCGATCGCGCGCGGCATCACGCCGGCCGAAGAATTGCTCGAAAAATTCCACGGCGAGTGGAATGGCTCCGTGGATCCGATTTTCGAAGAGTATGCTTACTGAACTGTCAGCTCGTCATTGCCGGGCTTGGCGCGGCAATCCATGACTTTCCAAAACGCACCAGTGCTGCTTCATGAGCGGCGATGCATCGCGGTGCGCGGGCCAGGCCAGCGCATGACTCGGAGCGATGTCGGCCCTATTCCGCCGCCTGTGCCGCTTCCGACAAGTTGTCGAGCGAAGAAATGATGTGCTCCGCCAGCGCGTCGGCCAGCGCCGAGCTTTCGTGCGCATTGCGCACCAGCCCGACGCGGCAGCTCGGCAGATCAGGGAAGCCATCGGATGAGGAAAGCACGCGCATGCCGGGCCGCAGACCCGACTCCGGCAGCACCGAGACCGCGAGGCCAGCGAGCACAGCAGCAGCGACGGCGCCGGCGTTTGAACTCGTGTACAGCAGACGGAACGGACGCCCGATCGCCTCGAGCCGTTCGATCGCCGTGCGCCGCCACACGCAGGTCGGGCGCCCGAGTGCGAGCGGCATGCGCTCCTCCAGGTGAGTGGAATGCCGGTTTGACGTCACCCACAACAGGCGCTCACGCCGGAACGTTTCCGAGGCGCGCTTGCTTTCGCAATTGGTGACAATGGCGAGGTCGATCTCGTTGGCGTCGATCCGTTCCAGAAGATCGACCGATGGTTCACAGATGACGCTCAATTCGACGGCCGGGTAGCTGTGCGAAAAGCGGGCCATGATCTCCGGCAGATAACGATCGGCGTAATCGTCGGGAACGCCCAAGCGTACGCGGCCGGATAATTCGCCGTCCGAAAATGCAGCCAATGTTTCGACGTTGAGTTTGACGATGCGGCGCGCGTAATCGAGCAGGCGCTGGCCGTCCTCGGTCAGCTTCGAAGCGCGTCCATCGCGGGAAAAGATCGGACGTTCGATGCGCTCTTCCAGCCGCTTCATCTGCATGGATACGGCCGACTGGGTTTTGTTCACGACTTCGGCGGCTTTGGTGAAACTGCCGGTTTCGGAAATGGCGATGAAGGTGCGCAATTGGTCAATATCGAGCATTGCGGTCATGGCTGAAATCCTGGGCTGTGATCCTGGGCTGTGAATCCTGAGCTGTGATCCTGAGCTGTGATCCTGAGCTGTGTTCCTGGGCAGCGGTCCTGGGCGGTGGTCCTGAAAGGTCGGGTTTTGAGGCCGGAAGGCCTACATCACTATTTCTGATTGGTTAGATTAAAAACATTCGTTTCACTAATCAATCCCCGCAGTGCAATATAATTGTATTCCAGGGGAATCAGAGAAATCGGGTGGGGATTTCGGGTGGTTCTGGGCGGCGCCAAGCGCGATTTTGGCGCTGTAACCCGCGAACTGAAATGGAGACTGATATGAGCGCCAAATACCCTGTTTTGCCTATCGCCGGTGGCGCACTGGTGCGGGTGTTCGCATCCGTGCTGGCTTTTGTGACCCGCTGGCTGAAGGAATTGCTGGAGGCGCGCCGACACCGCCGCGAGGCCAACGTACTGGCCGGGCTCGATCGTCGCATGCTCGCCGATATCGGCATTACCCGGGCCGACGTGCGTGACGCCTTTTCTGAGCCCTTCTGGGACGATCCGACTGCGCTCCTGCGCGAACGCGCACTTGAGCGCCGGCTCAACCACGTCGTGCGCCGCGCCGAATTCGACATCGGCAGCCGCCGGTCTCTGTATGACCAGTCCGGGCGGTAAGGCTTCGTGACGAACAAAGCAAACGGCCGATCCCTCTCATCGGCCGCTCGATCCGACACCCGCGATCATCCCCTCTCGCGGCCGGATCCGCGCCCGCCGGCCCCTCCGGCGGGCGCTTAATTATTCCAACAAAATTTTGTGCGGCAGCCATTGCCTGTCCGTACCTGCACAAGCGCAGGCGAGTGCGTTAACATGCGTGTGGGGCTAGCTAACCGACTCTCGGATTAGATCGGGCGCGCATGCAAATTCCATTCAGGCTGAGGACCGCGCTGGCAATGGCGGTGTTGGCCTTTGCTGGCCAGGCGCATGCGCAAAGCGGATTCGATCGACGCGGCGGTGACTATCTGAGGTTCGAGATCCGCAGCGGTGATCCCGCGGTCTGCGCCGCTCGCTGCGAGAGGGATGGGCGATGCCATGCCTGGTCCTTCTCCTATCCACGTACCGAAAACGCGAGTTCGGTTTGCTGGTTGAAGAATCGCGTGCCTTCGAGAACGGAGGACAAATGCTGCGTTTCCGGCGTCCGCGGAGCCGGTGTGGTTGAGTCTCGCAAAGTGCCGATCGAATTTTCCATTGACCGGTTTGGTGGCGACTACCGCAATTTGGACGTCCCGACCGAGTCAGATGGCGCGGCTTGCAAGGCGGCATGTGAAGCCGACAACAAATGCCGCGCCTGGACCTATGTGCGACCCGGCTACATCGGGCCTGCTGCACGCTGCTATCTCAAGGACAATATCACGCGGCCACGGCAGAAGCCGTGCTGCATTTCAGGTGTGGTACGGTAGGGGGGTCAGCGCACCGCGGTGAAAAACCGCGATAGCCGCAAACCGGACGGCCAATCCTTTATCGGTCGGTCCTTCATGGCGAGATCCCACGAGCCGACCACCGCGTCCACGCGTCCGACCAGGTCTTCGACCGGCAGCAGTCCGACACCGCCCGCACGTATGGGCACGCGGCTGTCTGCCGAGTTGTCGCGATTGTCTCCCATGACGAACAGATGGTCAGGTGGCACCGCCATGTCGGGCATGTCGTCGTATTCGGCGCGAGCGATCATCTTGTAGATTTGATGCTCGTAGCCGCCTGGCAGCGTCTCTATGTAGCGTGCGGCCGACTCCGCGCGGCCATCTTCGATTTCCGCTTTGCCAATGCCGGCCGGACGAATGCCGACTGGCGCGCCATTGATCCAGACTTGTCCGTTGCGCAGGCCTATGTGGTCTCCGGGCAGGCCAATCACACGCTTCACCCAGACCTGCGACCGGTCACCGGGCCAGCGGAACACCACCACGTCACCTCGTTTCGGCAACGCGGAGAGAACGCGCGGTGTATTCGGAAACACCAGGAAAGAAGGCAGAGAGGCGGAGCTGTAGCCGTAGGGATACTTTGTCGCCAGCAATTCGTCGCCAATCAGGAGTGTCGGCTCCATTGAGCCGGACGGCACATAGAACGGTTCGGCGATGGCGGTCTTGGCCGCCAGCACGATCAGCACGACCACGGCGATATCGGCAATATTTTTGACCCAGGAACCGATGCTTTTCGGCATTCGTTCTGACTCCATCAAATTACGCGGTGCCGCCCACCGTGATTTTGTCCATGCGCAGGCTTGGTTGACCAACGCCGACCGGCACGCCCTGGCCGTTCTTGCCGCAGGTGCCGATGCCGGGATCGAGTGCGAAATCGTTGCCAACCATTGAGATGCGATGGAGATCGGTTGGGCCGTTGCCGATGAGCATTGCGCCTTTGACCGGTGCGCCGACCTTGCCGTTTTCGATCCTGTAGGCCTCGGTGCACTGGAACACGTACTTGCCCGACGTGATGTCAACCTGGCCGCCGCCGAAGTTCACTGCATAGAGGCCGTTCTTAACCGAAGCAATGATTTCCTTGGGGTCGTGGTTGCCGGCGAGCATGTAAGTATTCGTCATGCGCGGCATCGGCACGTGTGCGTGCGATTCACGCCTGCCATTGCCGGTGGGCTTCATGTTCATCAGTCGTGCATTTTGCCGGTCCTGCATATAGCCGACCAGAATGCCGTCCTCGATCAATACCGTGCGGTTCGTGGGCGTGCCTTCGTCGTCGATCGACAAAGAACCGCGACGCGCCTGGATTGTGCCATCATCGACAACAGTGACTCCCTTGGCCGCGACCCGCTGGCCCATGAGCCCGGCGAAAGCCGAGGTCTTTTTGCGATTGAAGTCGCCTTCAAGACCGTGCCCGACCGCTTCATGCAGCATCACGCCGGGCCAGCCCGAGCCGAGCACAACATCCATTTCACCGGCTGGAGCAGGGACTGCCTGAAGATTGACCAGCGCTTGCCGTATTGCTTCGTCGACCGCGCCTTGCCAGGCCGCGGGGTCGATCAACCGCTGAAAACTTTCTCGCCCGCCAAACCCGTAGCTGCCCGATTCCTGCCGGTCGCCGTCCCCAGCGACCACTGAAACGTTGAAGCGAACCATCGGGCGAATGTCGCGATAAGTCTCACCATCGGCACGCAAGATCTCGACCACCTGCCAATTGGCAGCGACGCTGGCGGTTACCTGTCGTACGCGCGGATCCTTCTCACGCGCGTAGGCATCGATCGATTCAAGCAGCTTGACCTTGACATCGAATGCGGGCGAGCCGAGCGGGTTTTCGTCGCTATATAGCTTGCGGTTCGTCCGGGCTGGCGCTTCCGCATACATTCCGCTGTGGCCGCCCTTGACGGCGCGCACCGCCTCGGCCGCACGGCCGATCGCTGCCTCAGACACATCCGAGGCGTGGGCATAGCCGACGGCTTCGTCCTTAACCGCTCGCAAGCCGAAGCCCTGGACCGTATCGTAGCTTGCCTGCTTGAGCCGGCCGTTATCGAAAGTCAGGGCTTCGGCCTGGCGATATTCAAGGAACAACTCGCCGTCGTCGGCGCCCTCGAGCCCACGTCCCATGATCTTACGCACCTTGCCGCGGTCGAGGCCGGCGCGGTCGATGAGGGAGGAGATGGCGGGGTCCATTCGTTGCTCCGGGAGAGTGTGTTCAGGCTAGGTAGATAAGGCGACCGTGGCGATTCTGGGAGTACCCCAGATGCGGGGTTAATTGCGGCTGAATCGTACCGAAACCTGGCCGATCGGCTCCAGCAGGTGGGTTAGTTCGGTTTCGTCCGCTTCGATCATAAGCGGCGGTGTGATCGAACCGGTAATGATGACGTCGCCCGCTGCAAGCTTTTCGCCAAAGGCCGCGAGCGTGCTCGCGACATGCGCGACGATGTCGGGCAGCTTGCCGGTGAGAGCCTCCGGATCACGAGTGACGCTTGCTTCGGTGCCACGCCGGAAAACGCGCGAAGTCAATCCCGATGTACTAATTCCTGGGCGAGTATTGCTGCACAGAATGACGTGACGCTGGAAGATGTCACCCGTCAGCACGGCATCGAGATTGTCAGGGGACGGCACTGGATCGAGATCTGCCAGTTCAATCGCAGGAAGTATCTCTTTGACCGCAGCCGCAGCCTGATCGGCTGAAGCGCCGGGCTGCAGATCGCGCGCCATGCGCACGCAGATTTCCGGTTCGGCCACCGGCCTGCTGTAGCCTTTGAGCGACGCCGTGCCGCCCGACGGCAGCTGGCCGCGCTGCATCAGGAAGCCGACGATCGGCGCTGAAAGCCCCATTTTCAGCATGGTTGCAGGCGCACCCAGCCCGACTTTCCAGCCAATTGGCTTTTCACCCGCGGCAATGCGTGCGCGCCGTTTTGCGAGCTGCGCGAGCATGCCTTTCTTGATGCGGGGAGCGTCCCAGGGATTCACTTGTGACTCTCGGGATGGATCTCGTATCCCGACGCTTCGATGGAGCCCGCACCCATCCAGCCCCAGACAAGAACGACGTCTTCATTCGAAGTATTGTTGAAGCCGTGCCAGCAGCCGCGCGGCGAATACACAACGTCGCCTTCGACCGACGGCTTGTCTCCGTGGTCGGTGTAGATCATCCCATGACCCTTGAGCACGATGAAAAATTCATCGCAGTTCTGATGGCGGTGATTTTCATGACGCGCGCCTGGTTTTAGCACAGTCCAGCCAACCACGTGGTCCGCTCCTGTGGATTTCTTGTCGATCAGGAACTGTACTTGCATGTCGACCCAGCCATCGTCTCGTTTCAGGCCCTCGACCTTAGGCACGTCACGGAGATTAGTGCGGTACATCACTGGCGCCGCGTCTCCACCCTTTAATTTCGCTGCCGCGCCTTTGACGGCTTTCGCGAGTGCAGATCCGATCTTCTCGCCTTGCGACGTCATGCTTGTCCTCCCAACCGGCGGTATACGTGATGTGCAACGACGAAATCGTTGCCATCCAACCCCATCCCGCGGCAGGCGTTCATCATTTCATTGGCCGCAGCCGCCAGCGGCACCGGGCTTCCCATGGTGCGGCCGAGATTGAGCGCCAACATCATGTCCTTTTGCTGCAAGGTCACGTCGGCAAGCGGCACCGCGGGCATTTTTCCCTCAAGGATGAACGGCCCGCGATAACCGAGCACCGGTGATGCGGCTACACTCTTAAGAACGGCATCAAGCGCAACATCGCGCGCGACACCGCCTTTTTCGGCCAGCGCAACTGCTTCGCCGAAAGCGATAACTTCGACCATCAGCAAAAGATTTATCGCAATTTTCATCTGACAGGCGAGCCCGTTGTCGCCAATGCGTATCACCTTCGGGCCGATCGCGAGCAGCACTGGCTTGGCAAACGCAAAAGCGTTCTCGTCACCTCCGATCATTATTGAGGCGTTGCCCTGCGTGACCGTAATTGGTGAGCCGGAGATCGGTCCGTCCAGCATGATCGAACCGGCCTTGACGAATTCAGCTGCGACCGCGCGGCTTTCGTCCGGCTCGATCGTGCTCATATCGATGTAGATGCCGCCCTTGCGCAGGCCAGCGATAATGCCGTCCTTACCCAAGGCGACCGCGCGCACGGCCTTGGAATCGGTCACGATCGAGAACACAAGCTCGGATTGCTCAGCCACGGCGCGTGGCGTATCTGCCCAACGCATGCCGGACTTGATCAGTGTTTCGGCCTTGGCCTTCGATCTGTTCCAGCCTGTAACGTCATGACCCGCCGCCATCAGACGCGGTACAATCAACTGCCCCATGGCGCCGAGGCCGACAAATCCAAGGTTCATGACAAGTTTTCTTTGTTTTGGAACTACTGTGCAGCTTTTTCGAACGGGTAGATCAGATTTCCTGCCTTGTATTCACGCGGATAGACCACGACTTGGCGTGCCCAGTCCTTGAATTGATCGAGGCCGTTACCGCTGATTCCCTGGAACTGGACAGTGACCCGCGTCGAATCATGATGCCCTCCCTCGCCTTCGAATTGCTCGTTGCCCGCTTGTTCGCGGATCTGTGCGGCCATCAATATTGGCGAGGCCAATAGTGCGCAGGTGAAGATGAGCAATTCAAGGTTGGGCAGGTGGCGGGCGCCTTAATTGTGGGCACCTGCCCGGCTTCCTAATGCCCCGGCGGGAAATTAGGGCAGCTTGTCGTAGCCCTCACCGAAACCGGCGAGGCTCATCGGAAAACCGATACCTTCTTCCGGTGTCTGGAAGATGATGAAAGTCGCCGTCTTGCCGGTGCGCAGTTTCTTGAGCAGTTCATCATCCATGACGACTTCGGCGATGCATCCGTTTGGCAGGCAGCGCACAAACCCGGCCCGCCCAATATCGGCCTGGTCGATCTTGAGCCCGAGGCCGGAAGGCAGCAGCACGCCAAGCGGCGCTACCACGCGCATCAGCCGGCTCTTCTGGTCGGCGGTCTTGAGTACGATCACGGTCAAGCCGACATTGGCGCGGTCTTCGGCCGTCACGCTCTGGATCAGCGCGCATTGTTCGGCCTTGGCGCCCGGCGGCGTATCGCAGCGAATCTGCCAGTCCTTGTGTACGGACTTGACCGCGCCCTGAGCGAGCGCGCTCCCGGAGGGTGCGAGCGCCGGTAGCGCAACCAGCAATGTCACCGCAAACCGCAGTTTGCCGGCCAAGGCCTGCCAGCTATCCTCTAGAATTCCCATCGTCCTATCCCTTGGCGTCCGGTCGCGCCCGCTCCGGGCGCAAGAAGCAATTGCGAATCGCGGTCCGGACGGCATTTTATTCACTCTCGTAGGTTCATGCCCGGCTGATCCTGTCAAGCAAGGGGCCCTGGGGCCGGGAGCTTCATAGCGCGGGTGCGGTGCCTGTAAAGGCGGTCCGGAAGCTCATTTTGGATACGCCGATTGTCGCATGGACGAGGTCATGAGGCGCATTGCGGGAGGGCTGGAATTGTGGTTTGAGAAGCCGGGATTTCCCCCCGTCCCGCCGCACCGCCCAGGCTGCCACGCCCGTGGCAAATGCCGTGCTCAGCGGGCCGCGCCGAGCATCATACCCGTGGTGGGCGGCAAAGGGGCCTGAGCAAGGCCGATTTCTCGTCGAAGGAGCGCATTGAACAATGCTGGTGCTCAAGCGGTTGGTCGCATTCATAGGTACGAGCGTGACGGTACTTGGCGTCGGGGCGGCAGTGGCCGCGACAAGCGGCCAGCCGCAACCGTGGCAACTTGGCATGCAGAAAGGCGCTACCCCGGTGATGGACGACATCATCTGGTTCCATGATTTCCTGCTTTGGGTGATCACGGCGATTACGCTTTTCGTCCTCACTCTGCTGGTCATCGTCGTGGTGAAGTTCAATGCCCGGAGCAATCCGGTACCCTCGCGCACGACGCATAACACCTTCGTCGAGGTAATCTGGACGGTCGTCCCCGTTCTTATCCTGGTGACGATCGCGGTGCCGTCGTTCCGCCTGCTGTTTTTTCAGCTCAACGCGCCCAAGGCCGACGTGACCGTGAAAGCCACCGGCAAGCAATGGTTCTGGAGTTACAGCTATCCGGACAACAAATTAGAGTTCGACTCGCTCATGGTGCAGGAAAAGGACCTGAAGCCGGGCCAGCCGCGCCTGCTCGCCGTCGACAACGAGATGGTGGTGCCGGTGAACAAGGTGGTGCACGTGCTGACCACGGGCGCCGACGTCATTCATGCTTTCGCGGTCCCGGCGTTCGGCATCAAGATCGATGCGATTCCGGGTCGTATCAACGAGACATGGTTCAAGGCCGAACGTGAAGGCATCTATTACGGTCAGTGTTCCGAACTCTGCGGCAAGGATCACGCTTTCATGCCGATCATGGTGCGCGTGGTGAACGACAAGGACTACGTGGCCTGGATCGAGCAGGCGAAGAAGAAATTCGCAACCGATGGCAGTCGTCCGACCGCGGTGGCCGCGGCCGACGCTGCCGACTGACGAATACGCGGGCGACAACGACGAGTCGAAGGACAATAGCGATGGCCAGCATTACGCCTACTGCACGCAGCGCACACGACGCGCACATTGCACATGAGGCCCACGAGCACCATCCGACCGGATGGCGGCGCTTTGTGTATTCGACCAATCACAAGGACATCGGCACGATGTACCTGGTGTTCGCGCTGGTGGCAGGTGTGATCGGTGGCTTGTTGTCGATCGGTATCCGACTCGAATTGCAGAATCCCGGCATCCAGATTTTCCCGACGCCGCACGAATTCAACGTGTTCGTCACCGCACACGGCCTGATCATGATCTTCTTCATGGTGATGCCGGCGATGATCGGAGGGTTCGGCAACTGGTTCGTTCCGTTGATGATCGGCGCACCGGATATGGCGTTCCCGCGCATGAACAACATTTCGTTCTGGCTGCTGCCGGCATCGTTCGCCTTGCTGATTACGTCAGTGTTTGTCGAGGGCGAGCCGGGTTCCAATGGCATCGGCGCCGGATGGACTCTCTATGCGCCGCTGTCGACCAGTGGCCATCCCGGCCCGGCGGTCGATTTCGGTATTTTGTCGCTGCATCTCGCCGGTGCGTCATCGATCCTTGGGGCCATCAACTTCATCACGACCATTTTCAACATGCGCGCGCCGGGCATGACCCTGCATAAAATGCCGCTGTTCGTGTGGTCTATTCTGGTGACGGTGTTCCTGCTTTTGTTGGCACTTCCGGTACTTGCGGGCGCCATCACCATGCTGCTGACCGACCGCAATTTCGGCACGACCTTCTTCTCAGGCGAAGGCGGCGGCGATCCAGTTCTGTACCAGCACCTGTTCTGGTTCTTTGGACATCCGGAGGTGTACATCCTTATCTTGCCCGGCTTCGGCATGATCAGCCAGATCGTCGCTACGTTCAGCCGCAAGCCGGTGTTCGGTTATCTCGGCATGGCCTACGCCATGGTTGCCATCGGGGGCATCGGTTTCGTGGTCTGGGCGCATCACATGTACACGGTCGGAATGTCGACCGGCGCTCAGGCCTATTTCATCGCCGCCACCATGGTGATCGCGGTGCCGACCGGCGTGAAGATCTTCTCCTGGATTGCCACCATGTGGGGAGGGTCCATCGAGTTTCGCACGCCCATGCTATGGGCGCTCGGCTTTATCTTCCTGTTCACATTGGGCGGGGTTACGGGCGTCGTGCTGGCCAACGCCGGAGTCGATCGCGTCCTGCAGGATACCTATTACGTTGTGGCGCACTTCCACTACGTGCTTTCGCTCGGCGCGGTCTTCGCGATCTTCGGCGGCTGGTACTACTGGTTCCCGAAGATGAGCGGCTACATGTACAACGAGACCATCGGAAAGCTGCACTTTTGGGTCACCTTCGTCGGGGTGAATCTGGTGTTCTTTCCGCAGCACTTCCTTGGCCTCGCCGGGATGCCGCGCCGCTATGTTGACTATCCGGACGCGTTCCACGGCTGGAACATGGTCTCGTCCTACGGTTCGTATATTTCCGGCTTCGGGGTGATCATCTTCTTCTTTGGCCTGATCGAGGCCTTCGTGAAGAAGCGCGTGGCCGGCAACAATCCGTGGGGTGCCGGCGCGACCACACTGGAATGGACGCTGTCGTCGCCGCCGCCGTTCCACCAGTTCGAAACCTTACCGCGGATCAAATAGGACCTCGACGTCGCTCATGTCGCTCGTCAGCGAAGGCGCAGATTTCCGAGGGCCACTCACCGCAAGCGGCTTTGCGGAGCCGAGTCTGGCGACGGTTGGCGACTACATCGCGCTCATGAAGCCACGGGTGATGTCGCTCGTGGTTTTCACGGCTCTGGTCGGCCTTGCTGTTGCTCCCGGCTCTCTGCATCCGCTGACAGCATTTACCGCGCTGCTTTGCATTGCGGTCGGCGCGGGCGCGGCCGGTGCGCTCAATATGTGGTACGACGCCGACATCGATGCAGTGATGGCACGAACCTCTCGCCGGCCGGTGCCGATGGGACGGGTTCGGTCGGGCGAGGCGCTCGCCTTCGGTCTTACGCTGGCTGGCTTTGCGATCGTAACGCTCGGCCTCCTGGTGAACTGGCTGGCCGCTGCGCTGCTTGCCTTCACCATCTTCTTCTATGTTGTCATCTACACGATCTGGCTGAAACGTTCGACGCCGCAGAATATCGTGATCGGTGGCGCCGCCGGCGCTTTCCCACCAATGATCGGCTGGGCTGCCGTGACCGGCTCATTGTCGTTCGAGCCCATTCTTTTGTTCCTGATCATCTTTTTCTGGACTCCGCCCCACTTCTGGGCGCTCGCGCTTTATCGCGCCGATGACTATGCACGCGCGGGCGTTCCAATGCTGCCCGTCGTCTCTGGTGATGCGACGACGCGCCGACAGATTCTGTTCTATACGATCGTGCTCGTCCCGCTCGGCGTTGCGCCCTGGATGCTCGGCTATACCGGCGCTCTCTACGGCGCGACCGCCGTCGCGACCGGCATCATTATGCTGGGGCTGGGATGGCAAGTGTTGCGGGAACGGCGGCCGGCGGAACGTGCCAGCCGCAATCTTTTCGCCTTTTCTATTCTGTACCTGTTTCTGCTTTTCGCGGTGCTGTTGGTTGAGCGCGGATGGGGCGGGCTGATAGTCCGTTTGGCAACGTGAACATCGGGGCCGCCATGAATGACCAAAGCGACGATGACGGCATTGTGCTTACCGAAGCTCAGAAGCGCGCGCGACGTTCACGGTCTCTTGCCATAGCGTTCGCACTCGCCGCGCTGGTCATTTTGTTTTACGTGATGACGCTGGTGAAGGGCCCCGGTGTCCTGATCCGACCGATCTGAACGAACGAACCGCTGGAACCGATGACCGCACGCTTTCGCAATTCCGACAAGAAGCCCATGGACAAGCCCATGGGTAGGTCCAGGAGCGGGCCCAGGAGCGGGCCCATGAGCCGCGACGTGCTGGTCGCCGCCTGCTGCGGCGCGGTTGTCGCCGGGATGGTCGGTGCGGCCTACGCGGCCGTGCCGCTTTACAACTGGTTCTGCAAGACAACCGGTTTCGGCGGCACCACCCAGGTCGCAGAAAGGGCACCGGATCATATCCTTGACCGCACGCTGACCATCCGTTTCGATTCCAACGTCACGTCGGGGCTGCCCTGGAAATTCCAACCGGAGCAAAACGCCATTCAGGTGCGCATCGGCGAGGTGGCTACCGTGCGCTACAAGGTCCTCAACGAGGCCGCGCGCGAAATCGCAGCACAGGCGTCCTACAATGTCTCGCCGCCAACGGTTGGCGCGTATTTCGCCAAGATCAACTGCTTCTGCTTCACCGAGCAGCGCCTGAAGCCAGGCGAGACGCGCGAGATGACGGTGGTCTTCTACGTTGATCCTTTGATCGTAAAGGATCACGATCAGGATGATCTCAACACCATCACGCTGTCCTATACATTCTACCGGCTGCGCGAGCCGGAACGGCCGGTTGCCGAGGCACCGGACACGAACTCGAATAGGCTCTAACGGAGACCAAGACGATGGCCGACGCTCACGCCAAACACCACGACTACCACCTGGTCGATCCGAGCCCATGGCCGGCGGTCGGGTCGGTGTCCGCCTTCGTCATGGCGGTCGGCGCCATTAGCTGGATGCATCATATGTATGCCGCCGCTCCGCTGGTCTTCGGTCTTGGCGTGCTCGGCGTTCTCTACACCTTCGTTGTCTGGTGGCGCGACGTCATCCGCGAAGCTCAGGTTGAAGGCTTTCACACGCGTGTGGTGCAGATTTCGCACCGCTACGGAATGATCCTGTTTATCGCATCCGAGGTGATGTTCTTCGTTGCCTGGTTCTGGGCCTATTTCAATACGGCGCTGTTCCCCGACGCTGTGCAGGACGTCGGCCGCATCGCGGCGACCGGTGGCGTGTGGCCGCCGAAGGGAATCGAAACATTTGATCCGTGGCATTTGCCGCTGCTCAACACGCTGATCTTGCTGACGTCAGGCACCACCGTCACCTGGGCGCACCATGCACTCCTTGAGGACGACCGGCAGGGCCTGAAATGGGGGCTGATCCTCACGATTTTGCTAGGGCTTACCTTCACGTGCGTACAGGCCTACGAATATTCGCACGCGGCTTTCCATTTCAGCGGTAACATCTACGGCGCCACTTTCTTCATGGCGACGGGCTTTCATGGGGCCCACGTCATCATCGGCTCGATCTTCCTGATCGTTTGCCTATTCCGTGCATTGGCTGGCCACTTCACCCCGAAGCAACACCTCGGCTTCGAATTTGCCGCCTGGTACTGGCATTTCGTCGACGTTGTGTGGTTGTTCCTGTTCGCATGCATATACGTCTGGGGCTCGGGCGTGCCGCACGGCGAGTAAGTTTGGCAATGGTCTACTGGAAAGGGCGGCGTCATCACGCCGCCCTTTTGTTTTGGTGCTTAAGGTAACGTCATGACCGACAAGGCGCCTACGAACAATTTGCCGATTCGCCGCGGACTGCGCGGCCGGTGTCCGCGTTGCGGCGAGGGCGGGCTGTTTCACGGATTTCTGTCGTTACGACCAGCGTGCGAACATTGCGGTCTCGACTACGGGTTCGCTGATGCAGGCGACGGCCCGGCGGTGTTCGTGATTCTCATCGGAGGCTTCATTGTCGTGTTCGCGGCGCTGATGACCGAAGTCGTTTACCAGCCGCCCTATTGGGTCCATGCCGCGTTGTGGCTGCCGCTTATCCTGATCGTGACGCTCGTCCCGCTGCGCCTGGTCAAGGGCCTCTTGATTGCGCTGCAATATCATCACAAGGCTGCGGAAGGACGTCTGGAATATCGGGGCGACGCGTGAAAAAAAAGACCCGAAGAAAAAAGACAAGTGGCGTGCTCGATGCGACCGTCGCTGCGATGGTCGGCGTTGTTATCCTGTGCGGACTCGGTGTCTGGCAACTTGACCGCAAGGTCTGGAAAGAAAATCTGATCGCGACTCTCAACGCCCGCCTCGGCGAGGCGCCAAAAGATTTGCCGCCGCGTGCGAGCTGGCCGCGGCTCCGCGAGGATGGCGAGGAATTTCGCCGTGTGGCCTTTCCGGCTGAATTCCTCGATGGCGAGGAGGCGCTGGTTTATACGCCTGGTTCGCCTTTGCGTCCGGATGTGAAGGGGCCGGGTTATTGGGTATTTGCGCCGGCACGCCTCGCCGGAGGCAGTATTGTTCTCATCAATCGTGGTTTCGTGCCGGACGATCGCAGGGACCCGGACACCCGTGCCGAGGGCGCACCGCACGGCATCGTTGATGTGGTGGGCGTCATGCGTTGGCCGGAACCCCGCAATTCCTTTACTCCTGCGGACGATCCAAGAAAAAATACCTGGTACCTGCGTGATTCCAACTCAATCGCCACATTCAAGAAATGGGCGACGGCGGCGCCGTTCTATATTGATCAGGAAGCGCCGATGCCATCGGGCGGCTTTCCGAAACCGGGCAAGCTGGAGGTTCAGCTGCCCGACAATCATCTTCAATATGCGATCACCTGGTTCGGCCTCGCGCTCGCCCTCGCGGGTGTCTACGTCGCTTGGCTCGCACGCCGTCTTTTCGGGCGGAATGAGCGTTTCTTGTGAAAGGGCGCTCTGAAGGATACTGTGCGGCTACGAATACCGCGGTAAACAAAGCTTAAAATTTAGTTGGATCAATGCGTTACGTCTCCACCCGGGGCGAGGCTCCCTCGCTCGATTTTGTTGATGTCATGCTCGCGGGTCTTGCCCGCGACGGTGGCCTCTACGTGCCCGAACGCTGGCCGGGCCTCGATCGCGCCAGCATCGAAAGCTTCGCGGGGAAGCCGTATGCCGAGGTCGCTGTTGAGGTGATCCGTCCCTTTGTCGGAGACGGAATTACGGAAGCCGATCTCGCTCGCATGACGCGCGAGGCTTATGGCGATTTCCATCACCCCGCGGTGGCTCCGCTCACCGAACTCAATCCGAACCTGTTCGTGCTCGAGCTCTTTCACGGACCGACGCTTGCCTTCAAGGATCTGGCGATGCAGTTGGTTGCCCGGCTGATGGACCATGTGCTGCATCAACGCGCTGAACGCACCACGATCGTGGTTGCCACATCCGGTGACACGGGCGGGGCCGCCATCGAAGCCTTCCGCGGTCGTGCGCAGACGGATGTGGTCGTGCTGTTCCCGCAGGGGCGTATCTCCGATGTGCAGCGTCGGATGATGACTACTGCGCCGGAGACGAACGTCCACGCACTCGCCATAGAAGGCACGTTCGACGATTGTCAGGCCCTGGTGAAGGCGATGTTCAATCATCACGCATTCCGCGACCGCGTGCGTCTGTCCGGTGTCAATTCCATTAATTGGGCGCGTGTCGTTGCGCAGGCGGTCTACTATTTCACGGCGGCTGTGGCGCTTGGCGCACCTCACCGAAAGATTGCCTTTACTGTGCCGACTGGAAATTTTGGCGACGTCTATGCGGGCTACGTTGCTTTCCGAATGGGCCTGCCCATTGACCGCCTGGTGGTGGCGACCAATGTCAACGATATCCTTGTGCGCACTTTCGCCACCGGCGCATACGAAATCCGCGACGTGGTCGCGACGACCTCGCCATCGATGGACATTCAGGTTTCCTCCAATTTCGAGCGTCTCTTGTTTGACGCTTATGGGCGGGATGCCGCTGCGCTGCGAGCCTTGATGGGATCGCTGGCGCAGTCTGGCCGTTTCATGGTGTCGGCTCAGGCGCTCAAGGAACTGCGCTCGCTGTTCACCGCCGACCGTGCCGATGAGCAGGAGTGCGCCGCCGAGATTCGGGCGTGGATGCGCGAGGCGGATTACTGCGTCGATCCGCACACCGCTGTGGCATTGGCAGTGGCCGAAAAGGAAACGCGTGATCCGTCGGTGCCAATGGTCGTCCTGTCGACGGCGCACCCCGCAAAGTTCCCCGATGCGGTCAAGGCCGCTTGCGGGCTCGTTCCGGCACTGCCAGATAGGCTCGCTGATCTGGCAAAACGCAAAGAGCGGGTCACCGTGCTGCCGGCGGATCAGGCGGCTATAGAGCGGTATGTAACATCAGTTTCGCGCGCGGCGCGTGAAGGAGCAGCGGCATGAGTGTTGAAATTACCCGTCTTCCGTCCGGCCTGTCGGTGGTGACCGATCGAATGCCGCACCTTGAAACGGCTTCGCTGGGCGTATGGATCGGGTCCGGCAGCCGCAACGAGAATCCCGACGAGCACGGTATCTCGCATCTGCTCGAACACATGGCGTTTAAAGGAACCAAACGGCGTACAGCACGCCAGATCGCGGAAGCGATCGAGGCGGTCGGCGGCGACCTCAACGCTGCAACGAGTGCGGAGTCGACGGGCTATTTTGCGCGCGTGCTCAAGGCTGACGTAACGCTCGCCCTCGACGTTCTGTCCGATATCCTGTCCGACCCTACTTTCGATGGTGAGGAATTGCGGCGCGAGCAAAACGTGATTGTGCAGGAAATCGGCGCGACCGAGGATGCGCCCGACGATCTTGTATTCGATCGCCTGCAGGAAACGGCATTTCCGCTGCAGCCAATCGGCCGTTCCATTCTCGGTACGCCGGATACCGTGCGCTCATTCAACCCGGCGCGCTTGCGGACTTATCTATCGCGCAACTACCGTGCCCCCAACATGGTCGTCGCCGCGGCCGGTGCGGTCGACCACGAAGCGATCGTCGCCGAAGTCGAGAAGCGCCTGGCCGGGTTCACTGGCCCGGCCGCTCCGGAACCGGAACCTGCGCATTTTCGCGGCGGCACCAGAGTGGAAACGCGCGAGCTTGAGCAGGTGCACATTGCCATGGCGCTGCAAGGACTGCCCATGCGCGATGAGCAGCTGTATAGCCTGCAGGTTTTCACAAGCGTCCTGGGCGGCGGCATGTCGTCCCGCCTGTTTCAGGAAGTGCGCGAAGCTCGTGGGCTATGCTACGCCATTCATGCTTTCCACATGCCTTTTGTAGATACCGGATTGTTCGCTCTTTATGCCGGTACGGATGAATCTGACGCTCCTGAGCTCATGCGCGTTGTGATCGATCAGATCGCCAACGCCACCGAGACCTTGAACGATACTGAGGTCAACCGCGCCAAGGCCCAGATGAAGGCAGGGCTTTTGATGGCGCTGGAAAGTTCCGAGGCGCGCGTAGGCCAGCTGGCGAGGCAGATGCTCGCATATGGGCGTCCGATTCCGCTCGAGGAGATCGTCAGCAAGGTCGATTCAGTGACCATTGCAAGCGCCCGCGCCGCCGGTCGCGCCTTGATCAGTCGCGCCAAGCCGGCGATTGCGGCGCTCGGCCCCGGTAACGGTCTTGCCAGCACCGCCGCGATCGCTGAAAGTCTGGTTCGCCGCGCGGCCTGATCCGCGGGCGCTCTGCCGAATTTGTCCATGGCGTTTTTCAGGACCGTCAGCTCAAACGACACGATGCCGGGCATTTCCGGCGCGGGCGTCACATTGCGCCCCCCGCACAGCGGCGACTTCGCCGAATGGGCAGCCTTGCGTGAGGCGAGCCGTGCTTTCCTCACTCCGTGGGAGCCGACCTGGCCGCCTGACGATCTCACGCGCAGCGCCTTTCGGCGCAGGCTCAAACGGTATGCCGAAGATCAGCGCGGCGATCTCGCGTACGCGTTTTTGATTTTTCGCAGCGACGATAACGCAATGGTCGGGGGGTTGACGCTGGCCAATATTCGGCGAGGCGTGGCCCAGGCCGGCAGTATTGGATATTGGGTCGGTGCCCCATTTGTACGTAAAGGCTATATGACCGCAGCGGTGCGCGCGTTGATACCGTATAGCTTCGCCACGCTCCGGCTGCATCGGCTCGAGGCGGCGTGCATTCCTGACAACACCGCATCGATCCGTTTGTTGGAAAGAACTGCATTCAAACGCGAAGGGTATGCCCGCGGCTATCTGTGCATCAACGGAATCTGGCAGGATCATCTGCTATATGCGCGGCTCAAGGACGATGTCGGTTGAACAGCGCTGTCGCGCCAACTACGGTTGGCTTGTATAGGTTGCCGGGAAATGGCGGCGAGAAACGCGAGACAAAAATGGCCGTAGAAAGAACAAGGCAAGTAATGCGGGTAAGCGCTTCGATGGCAGCCTTGTCAGGCCTGGCGCTGCTGCTTGCCGCCTGTGGCTCCAGCAATCTGTTCAGTACGTCCGCGCTCGACCTTTTCAACACGTCGTCGAAGGCGACAACGGCCGATGCCGGGGGTGGTCCCGACTCCACAACCGAAGTCGAGTGTCCCAGCGTCAGCGTGCGGACCGGCGCCGCCACTCTGATGATCGGCAACAAATCGGCTGAAGGTGACCCATCCGCCCTCGACCTACGCTATCAGGCGACGATCGTCCGCACCGCCCGTGAGTGTCAGGTCAATTCCGGCATCATGAACATGAAAGTTGGAATTGAAGGTCGTGTGATTACCGGACCCGCAGGTGGTCCCGGCACGGTCGATGTGCCACTGCGCATCGCGGTGGTACAGGAGGGCGTTAACCCGAAGACGATCGTATCGAGATTCGGTCAGGTACAGGTGGCTATCGGCAGTGCGGTCGACCGTGTTGCCTTTACGCACGTCGACTCGGAGATCTCATTCCCGCTGCCGCAGCCGCTTGCGAACATTGATTCCTACGTAGTCTACGTGGGCTTCGATCCAGCGGGAGCGCAGGAAAAGAAAAAGCCCGCGGGGAAGCCGAAGCCAAAACCGGCTGCGAAGCCACGTCAAAGCTGAACGAAGATTACCAGCCGGAGATCGATGTTCGTGCTTTTCGGCGCGCGCAGGCGCCTGGAAGCGAACTGACCAAATTTGCCGCCTAATTCAACTTCTTGCGGACGTCCTCGATGCCCTTGGCGATCAACTCCCCGCCGAGCTTCCCCTTGGTTTCGGTGGTGAGGATCTTCTCTGCAGCCGCGACAGCCGCTTCGGCAGCTGCACTACGGACGTCGGCCGTTGCCTGCGCCTCGGCCTGAGCGATTTTCGTTTCCGCCATTGCCGTGCGGCGCGCGACGAAGTCTTCGATCTTTGCCTTTGCTTCCACCGCGAGGCGCTCCGCCTCGGCATTTGCGCCGGCGATGATGTCCTGCGCCTCGCTTTCGGCGGCCTGCCGCTTGCGCTGATATTCCGCCAATAGCTGGGCCGCCTCATCCTTGAGCTTGCGGGCCTCATCGAGTTCGCCCTTGATCCGGGCCGACCGTCCGTCAAGCGATTTCACCAGCATGCGGTGCACGCCGATAAATCCGAGCCCGGACACAAATACGATGAAGGCCAATGCCACCCAGGTTTCTGCTTCCAACAGCACGGATGCTAGCCTTTCAACACGGAAGTGACGGCTGCGGCGACCGCCTGTTCACTCGGAGCCTCGCCGATCAGCCGCTCGACGATGGCGCGGGTCGCATCTTCGGCAATTCCGCGAACGCTCGACATCGCCGACTGTTTGCTGGCAGCGATGATATTTTCGGCGTCCACGAGCTTTGCGTTGAGTTCGCCCTCAAGCGTCTTGCGGCGCTGGTCAGCCTCCGCGGCCTGCCGCTCGCGCGTGTCGTTGGCGATGGCCTGCGCTCGCGCACGCGCATCGGCAAGAGCCTTTTCGTAAGCCGCGACAGCGGCGTCCGATTCGCCTTTCAGCCGGGAGGCCTCAGCGACGTCGTCAGCGATGTGTTTGTGCCGGCTATCAAAAATTGAACCGACGCGCGGGAGCGCTAGTTTGGCCATCAGCACGTAGAGCAGGACGAAGGCGATCGCCAGCCAGAAGAGCTGCGAGGCGAAAGTCTCCGACTGGAAGGGCGGAAAGGCGCCGTGCCCACCCTCTGCTGGGTGACCAGTACTCGTCGTATGCGCGGTCTCGGCCATCACGTGCTCCGATGCGGACAGGCCCCGGGTTTACAGGGCGAACAGCAGCAGGAGCGCGATCAGCAGCGAGAAGATGCCGAGCGCTTCAGTGATCGCGAAACCGAAGATCAGGTTGCCGAACTGGCCCTGCGCGGCCGACGGATTGCGCAGCGCGGCGGCCAGATAGTTACCGAAGATGATGCCGACGCCGACGCCGGCGCCGCCCATGCCGATGCAGGCGATGCCCGCACCGATATATTTTGCTGCTACTGGGTCCATAGTTAACTCCTTCTGGTTTTTCGTTCGGGCGTCAGTGCCCAGGGTGAATCGCGTCGTTGAGATAGATGCAGGTGAGGATGGCGAAGACGTAGGCCTGCAGGAATGCGACCAGTGTCTCTAGTGCAAAGAGGATGACGATCATCAGGAATGGGAGCACGCCGCTAATCCAGCCGACGACACCAAGACCGGTGCCGAGCAGGATGATGAAGCTGGCGAAGACCTGAAGTGTGATGTGTCCGGCCAGCATGTTGGCAAACAGACGCACGCTATGCGAGATCGGCCGTGACACAAATGAGAGAATTTCGATCGCTACGACCAATGGCAGGATGTAGACCGGTACGCCTTTGGGCACGAAGAGATTGAAGAAGTGCCAGCCGTTTCGAACGAAGCCGTATATCAGGACGGTAAAGAACACCGTGAACGCCAGCGCGGCAGTGACGATGATGTGGCTGGTAACAGTGAAAGAGTAGGGGATCAGACCGATCACGTTCAGCGTGAGCACGAACATGAAGATCGAGAAAACGAAAGGGAAAAACTTCATGCCTTCGGAGCCGGCGGTGCTGCGCACGGTCGTGGCCACGAATTCATAGGCGATCTCGGCGGCCGATTGCAGGCGCGAGGGGACCAGACTTCGGCTCGCGGTGGCGCCGACCAAAAAGATCGTAAGGCCTAGCACCGCCGCCAGCATGAAGGCGGCCGAATTGGTGAAGACGATTTCGGTGTTGCCGATCTTCGCGACCGGAAACAGGTTTTGGATGTGGAATTGTTCAATGGGGTCGACGGCCATGATCGTTAGTCGCTCAATTTTCTCTCACGCACGATTCCGGCCGCTCGCATCACGTTCAGTACGCCGGCGGCGAAACCGAGCAACAAAAATATTATGAGCCCCCACGGCGAAATCCCCAGCCAGCGATCAAGCAGCCAGCCGATCATCGCGCCCACAAGAACCCCGGCGACCAGTTCGGTCGACAGCCGGAAACCGCGAGCGATCGCCGAAGGATCGGCGGTCTGACGAGGACCGGAGCCGTTTTCCGACGGCCGGTTCGCTTGCGCGAGCCGGTTGCCGAGACGCTGGAGCCTCGCGGAGAGAGCAGCCTCGTCGTCCGGCGGTTCTTTGCGATCTTCTGTGCCGCGCGTGCCGTCCGACATGCTTTCGACCCGCGTGGATTTCAGGTTTCGCGTGTCCCGCCGCCCTAAAAGCCGCGCGGACCATACTTATCGGGTTTATTCGAGTCAAGGAACAGGGGCTTCGCGATAAGTATTTGATAGCAGGAGAAAAAGGTCTGATTTTCGATTTAAAACAGTGCCATGCGTCATATCATACGAAGAGCAAAAAGGGTTCAGGTTCAGCGCATGAGGATGTGGTGCTACGATCCGATTTTCCGGCGGTAACTGGAGGACGCCCCTTATGCGCATCGTCGTGCTCATCGTCACCGCAAGTTTCGCTGGTACAGTGCTCCCCGCACAGGCGCAGGCTGTGATCGACGTCGAGGGGCAGAAGGCGACGCCGCAACTACAGGGGCAAGGTCAGGCGCGGCCCCCGAATCAAGCCCCGCCAGAAACACAAGAGAGCTCGCAGCCCCTTTCGTCGGGCCGCTACAGCTTCAATCGTGTCGACGATGGTTTCCTGCGGCTCGATAACGCGAGTGGGGAGGTTGCCTACTGCAGCGCGCGCCCAGCCGGCTGGGCGTGTGAGGCGGTAGCGATTGACCGCAGCGCTTTGGAGACAGAAACCGCAAGCGTTCAAAGGCAAGTCGCGTTGCTGACGAAGCTCGATTCGGAAATCGCTCGGCTGCACGACGAGGTTGCGTCGCTGAAGACGGAAATTGCGGCCCTGAAGGAGCCGCCACCGCCGCGGCCGCCAGCGGACCTGTCGGCGCCTCTTGAGAAAGGCAGCGATTCATCAGCCAATTTGCCGACCCAGCAGGACATGGCGCGTGCGCGCGAGTACCTCGAAGAAACCTGGCGACGCTTGGTCGAGATGATCGTCACCATTCAGAAAGACCTCATGCGTAAAGGCTGAGCAGCCAGCGTCCATGCCCGGCCACTTGTCCGCCATCGTCGAGGTTACTCCGCAGCTGCTCGCCAGTGCGACGTTGCGCGTCGATACACCAGGCCCCGGATTCACGGACATCACCGGCAGCGCCGCCGAGTTCATTGATAACGTGCGTGCAGGCGAGGGGACGCTGCTTGTCTATCTCCGCCACACCTCGGCGTCCCTTGCGATCCAGGAAAATGCCGATCCCGACGTGCAATCGGATCTGATTGCTGCGCTTGATCGTCTAGCGCCGGAAAATGCGCCCTGGACCCATGATGTGGAAGGCCCGGATGACATGCCCGCCCATGTCAAAGCAATGCTCAATGGCGTATCGCTGCATGTACCGGTCGTCGGCGGCAAGCTGGCGCTTGGCGTGTGGCAGGGCATTTATCTTGTCGAGCACCGGCGCCGGCCACACAGCCGCGAAGTTACCTTTCAGTTCATTGGCAGTCGCAGGTAAATGGTCGGGCGCTACATGTCCGGCTAAAAAAAGAACGCCCCGCACTGCGGGGCGTTCTCTCTTGGATGCGTAGACCGTCAGGCTTTGTTCTGGATGGCAACGCCAGACCCGGTGACGATGTCCACTCCCTTCGTGTCGCGCAGGAAAACCAGGCCGACAATGAGGGTCATCACCGCGACGATGATCGGGTACCAAAGGCCGGCATAGATGTCGCCTTGCGCCGCAACGATTGCAGTGGCGAGCAAGGGCAACATGCCGCCGAACCACCCGTTGCCGATGTGGTACGGCAGCGACATTGAGGTGTAGCGGATCTTGGTCGGGAACATCTCGACCAGGAAGGCAGCGATTGGCCCATACACCATGGTCACGTAGATCACCATAATGACGAGGATCACTTGAGTCATAAACCAGTTGATCTTCTTCGGATCAGCGGCCTTGGGGAAGTTCTTGGCCGCGAGCGCAGCCGTCCACTTGGCGTTATCCCAGCCCTGGACCTTGGTCCCCGCGATATCCAGATCGACCGACTTCGATCCAGGCGTGCCGACGACCTTGAACGACAGGCCCGACTTGGTCAGGAAATCCTGGGCGCGGTCGCAATCGGTGAATTTTGACCACGGACCGACGAAGATATGGAAGTTACAGGTCGACTGATCCGCCGAAACCGAAATTGGATTGGCCTTTGCGAAGGCCTCCAGGTCTGGATTGACGTAGTGGGTCAATCCCTGGAACAGCGGGAAGTAGGTAATTGCCGCGATCGCGCAGCCGGCCAGAATAATCTTGAGTCGGCCGATGCGGTCGGACAGCCACCCGAACACGATGAAGAACGGCGTGCCTATGATGAGCGACAAGCCGATCAATTGGTAAGCTGTGAGATAATCGACCTTGAGTGTGATCACGAGGAAGAACAGCGCGTAGAACTGTCCCGTGTACCACACCACGCCCTGGCCGGCAGTGGCGCCGAGCAATGCCAGCAGCACGTATTTATTGTTCGGATAATGGAAGAAGCTCTCGGTCAATGGGGCCTTCGAGCCTTTTCCTTCCTGTACCATCTTCTGGAAGATCGGCGTCTCGTTCAGTTTCAGCCGGATGTAGACGGAGAAGATGAGGAGGAACACCGACACCAGGAACGGAACGCGCCATCCCCACTCGGAGAAATCCTTGGCAACCATGTTGCTGCGGCAGAGCGCGATGACGATCAGTGCCAGCAGAAGTCCGAGCGTTGCAGTGGTCTGAATGAAGCTTGTGGCATAGCCGCGTTCATGCGGCCGCGAGTGCTCGGCAACATAGGTTGCTGCCCCGCCGTATTCGCCGCCCAGCGCAAGGCCCTGGCACAGGCGCAACGTGACCAGCAAGATCGGCGCTAGCCAACCGACACTAGCAAATGTCGGCAAGACACCGACCAGGAATGTCGAAGTGCCCATGACCATGATGGTGACAAGAAAGGTGTATTTGCGGCCCACCAGGTCGCCGATGCGCCCGAAAATGATCGCGCCGAACGGCCGCACCAAGAAGCCTGCCGCATACGTGGCGAAAGCGGAAAGGAGCGCCGCCGTGTCATTACCGGCGGGGAAGAACAAAGAAGCGAAGAACGGTGCCAGCACCGCATACAGATAGAAGTCGTACCATTCGAAGATCGTGCCAAGCGAAGATGCGAAGATGACGAATTTCTCGTCCTTCGACATTCCGCCTGTGCGGGAAGCGGTACCAGCAAGTGCGCTCATCTTGAGTCCCCCCGTTAGTCGTGTTTTTTCCAAACAACGTTCCCGCCGCTGCTGACAAAGACGCCGTGCTGATCGGCACGACCGGTTCTTTGCCTCGCCGACGATGGTTGCAGGAATTGTAGTCCCGCGACGGCGGTCGGCCATATTCGACTTTTGGCGCAACCGCTTGCATAAGGTACGGATTTACAAGTAGTTTCCCGCACTGCAGCGTAGCATCGTCAAGCCGATTTTCATCATGTGGCGAAAGACTTGCGCTTAATGCAGCACGGGAGGAACATCGCGGCGAAGCGTGGGTTCCCCGGCACAAATGGTGCGGCGCATGGCCGCGCTGCCGAAAGCTTCCGAAGGATAGTTCCGGTTGGCTGAAATCTTGCAGTACCGGTTGGTAATCGCGGACGACCATCCCCTGTTTCGTGGCGCCCTACGCGAGGCGGTGGCGGGCCTGCTGGAACGGGTGGACATCGCCGAAGCGGGTACCTTCGACGAGCTCGTTGAATTGCTCGAGCGCGGCGGCGACGTCGATCTTGTGCTGCTGGATCTCGCGATGCCCGGCGTGCGTGGCTTTTCCGGACTGATGTATATGCGCGCCCAATATCCGGGCGTTCCGGCGATTGTCGTGTCTGCCAATGACGATCCCGCCACCATACGCCGATGCATGGAATTTGGCGCATCCGGTTTCATCCCCAAGACCCTCGGTGTTGATGTTATGCGGGCTGCGATTTCGCGTGTGCTGGGTGGGGGCGTGTGGACGCCGCCGGACATTGATCTTGCGGCCGGTGCGGACGCTGAAGCGGCCGAACTGATGGCGCGCCTGGCAACCTTGACGCCGCAACAGGTGCGCGTGCTGATGATGCTGTCGGAAGGGCTGCTAAACAAGCAGATCGCCTACCAGCTCAGTGTGTCCGAAGCGACGGTGAAGGCGCATGTTTCTGCCATTCTGCAGAAGCTCGGCGTCGAAAGCCGCACCCAGGCCGTCATCGCTGCTGCCAAAATTGAAACCGGCCAATGGCCGCAAGGCGTCGCCGCAGAAGGCGGATGACGTCACTCTGCGGCCGCGGCTTGCATCATACGCCATTGCGCCAGGAGGGCGCGTAACGCTGCTGGTCTGATTGGCTTGTGCAGTACCTGAATGCTTGCTTCGCGGGCCTGCTCCCGCACCGTCGGAGAACGATCGGCAGTAATCAGGATCGCTGGGAGATCACCATAGCGGCGGCGCAGCGCGACGATGGCCTCGATGCCGTTGCCGTGGTCGAGATGATAGTCAACCAAAAGCCCATTCGGCATCAAACGGCTTTCGGAGATCGCGGTCAGTGCAAAGGCGAGATCAGGGGCCTTGAGCACCTGGCATCCCCAGCCGTGCAGCAAGGTTTCCATGCCATCGAGCACCGAAGGCTCGTTGTCGACGCATAGCACCGTGATGCCGGAGAGTTGGCTGGAATCGATGCGTAGATTCTCGCGCGGCGGCAACTCGATCGGCGCCTCATTTGAGCGAGGGACCGTGACGGCGAAATGCGACCCGCGACCTGTCTCCGATTCAAGTTCGATCTTGCTATCGAGAACCCGCGCTACGCGCTCGACGATCGAAAGGCCGAGGCCCAATCCACGCGCAATCCTGGCGCCCTGATCGAGTCGGTGAAATTCGACGAAAATGTCACGCCACTTCGATTGCGGGATACCAACGCCGGTGTCGTAGACGTCGATACGCAGGTCCTTGCCATACCGTCGACAGCCGACCAGGACCCGTCCCTCCGGGGTATATTTGATTGCGTTCGAGACGAGGTTTTGGATCAAACGACGCAATAGGCGTCGATCGGAGCGGACCACCAACGCACAAGGCATAAACTTGAGTTCGAGCCCTTTCGCCGCTGCGAGCGGAGAGAACTCGAGCTCAATCTGCCGCAACATTTCATCGATACGGAAATTGGCGAATTCCGGCCGCATTGCCCCGGTATCAAGACGCGACATATCCAACAGCGCGCCCAGGATTTCCTCAACGGCTTCGAGAGAAGCATCGATATTGTCGACCAGGCGGCGGTCGTCCTTTCCTCCACGCTCAATGAGGCTGGTGACATAAAGCCGTGCAGCATTAAGGGGCTGCAGGATGTCGTGACTTGCGGCAGCAAGGAACTTGGTCTTGGAGATATTCGCGGCTTCGGCCTCACCTTTGGCACGCGCGAGCGCCGCATTGAGCCGGGTCAGTTCCTCCGTACGCTCTTGAACGCGCCGTTCCAGAGTCTCGTTCGAGCGCTCAAGTGCTTCTGCCGCCTCGACGCTCGCCGTGATGTCGGTGAATGTGGTCGCGATGGCGCCATCAGGCATCCGGTTTGAGCGCACCTCGATGACTACTCCTTCGGCGAAGCGCTCCAGAAACGGCTCGTTGCCAGAGATGTAGCGTTCGATCTGCGCGGTCACGAATTCCTCGGCGAGGTCGGCTGAAAGGTCGCCGCGCCGTCCGCTGTTGAAACGCAGGATGTCTGCCAGCCCGACACCGACCCGGATCAGGCCCGGCGGCAGATCAAGGATCTCGCCAAATTGTCGGTTCCAGCAGATGAGCTGAAGTTCCTTGTCGAAGACTGCAATGCCCTGCCGCACGTGATCGAGTGCAGTCTGGAGGATTTCACGATTGTACTGAATGGCGGCGTTGGCATCGTCGAGCAGTTTCAGAGCAGCCTTGGTCGATACCGTGCGCTTGCGCAGCAACAGTGAGAGGACCAGGCGCGAAGAAGCGGCACCGATCGCGGAAGCGAGGATGTGTTCGGCATGCCGTACCAGCCGGAAATCGGCCTCTTCTTTCGGATCGAGACTGACGCGTTCGGCTGCGGCGAAGGCTTCAAAAGCCGACCGCGTGCGTTCCTCGCCAAGATATCGCGACACCGTGGCCGTGAGTTCTTCCACCGCCACAGAGGACCGCCAAAGCCGGAAGCTCGGCGTGATGGGGGTGAACTCCGACGGCACGAAGGTATTGGCCTGCAACCGCTCGATCGGGGATGGCTCGCGGCGCAGGGAAAAACCGATGTAGCAAGCGATATTGAGCAGCAGGCTCCAGACGACGCCATGGACGAGCGGCGGCAATTCCAGCCCGAGCAGATGCTGCGGGCGCAGCATGATCAGGCCCCATGGCCCATCAGTCAGGATGCGCTCGCCGACGACGCCGATATCGGACAGCGTAGGAAGAAGCAGCGTATACGCCCACACGAAGAAGCCGGCCGTCATGCCGGCTATGGCGCCAGCCGCCGTCGCGCGTCGCCACAGCAGGCCGCCGAAGAATGCCGGCGCCAGTTGGGCAATGGCAGCGAATGAAAGCAGCCCGATCGAGGCCAGCTGCGCCTCGCCGGCTAACCGGTAATAGACGTAAGCGAGGAGGAGAATGACGAAAATCGCCAGCCGCCGAACGGTGAGCAGCAACGAACCGATATTTTCGCGGCCGCTGATCAGCGCCTCGCGTCGCTGCAATACCAGAGGCATGATCAGATCGTTCGACACCATGATCGAAAGCGCGACAGACTCGACGATCACCATCGCAGTCGCGGCCGAGAGGCCGCCAACGAACGCAATGATGGTGAAGAAGTTCGAGCCGCTCTCGAGCGGCAGAGCGAGAACGAACATGTCGCTATCGACTTTGCCGGCTGAGAAAGTCAGCAGGCCGGCGAGCGCGATCGGTACGACGAACAGATTGATCAACACCAGATAGAGAGGGAATAGCCAGAGGGCGCGTTTGATCTCGCCTACATTGTTGTTTTCGACAACAGCGACATGGAACTGTCTTGGCAACAGGATAAACGCCACAAAAGATAGCAGCGTCATTGCAACCAGCGTATCGATGCGCGGCTCTCGACTGAAGATGGCAGCGGTCGACGGCCGTTGCATGGCCTCATGGAAAAGTGCGACGGGGCCATCGAACATCCAAAAGGTCACGAAAATTCCGACAGCGAGGAATGCGACCAATTTGACAATCGATTCCGTGGCTACGGCCAGCATCAAGCCGTCCTGATGTTCGGTAGCGTCGATGTGACGGGTGCCAAACAGGACGGCGAAGGTCGCCATGGACAGCGCTACAAAGAGCGCAATATCCCCAAGCAGCGGCCGCGTCACTTCTGTGCTTGACGTGGTGTGCGCGAGAATGGTCTCGAGCGATGATGAGACCGCTTTGAGTTGCAATGCGATGTAGGGAATGCTGCCAACGATCGCAATCAACGCGACGGTCGCGGCAACCGCCTGTCCCTTGCCGTAGCGCGCGGCGATGAAGTCAGCGATCGAAGTAATGTTCTGGGCCTTGGCAAGGCGCACGACCCGCATCAGAAGCGGGCCGAACAGGACGATCATCAAGGCCGGGCCGATATAGATGGTCAGAAAATCAAAGCCGGTGCGTGACGCAAGCCCGACCGAGCCGAAGAACGTCCACGAGGTACAATAGATCGCCAGCGACAAGGGATAGATCATCAGCCGCGTGCGGTTTTCGCGACCGAGATCACGCGTGCGATCGCCGTAGCTCGCGACCAGGAACAATAGTCCGATGTACGCAAGCGCTACAGCAATAACGACCCAACCCTGCAGCATGCACTCTCCAGATCAGGACCAGGCACAAGGCTCAAAGCTCGAGGCTACGACTTTGCCGGACTCGTCGCCACAGGACGTGCAACTCGCGAATTGGCGCGGCACCAATGTACCGGTCCGCCGTTCAATCATACCTTAAATTATTGTAATACCAGCACTTTTTACTTCACCCAGCCCTCGTATGGTGCACAATACAAGGGGCTCTGCCACGTTCCAGGGAAGTAGTCATGGCTCCGGCGGTTCTTGCGGCCAGTGATCTGTTCATCGTCGATGACGATGAAATGATGCGCGACGCACTTTCGATTGTTTTCACGCTCGCCGGCTATCGCGTGACTGGCTTCGCGGACGCCCAAAGCTTTCTTGTAGCCACGCGCGATCGCACGCCCGTTTGTGTGTTGCTTGATCTGCATCTGCCCGGCAAGTCTGGCACTGCGGTCCTGAAGGAACTCGATGCCTGCACCTATCCGGCTCCGATTTTCATCGTGACGGGCGATGACGACGTAGGGTCGGCTGTTGAAGCAGTAGAAAGGGGTGCGTTCGATTACCTGGTCAAGCCACTCGACGCTCGGTCCATCGTCACACGGGTGGGCGGGGCCATCGCCGCCTTCCGTAGGCGTCACCGGCACACCAGCGGAATCGATTTTCCGGGTCATCTCCTGACGCCACGCGAACGCGAGGTGCTTACCCAGATTGCGGAGGGCGCATCGAACAAGGAAGTCGGTCGCCGTCTCGGTATCAGCCCACGCACGGTCGAAGTGCATCGTGCGCGTATCATGGACAAGATCGGTGCCCGAAATGCCGCCGATCTGGTGCGTATCGTCCTCAGCAGTGGCCACGGTCACAGGCCGTCACCCGCAATGGTGACATAGCAGCCAGTATTTGACGCGAGCGCCCGCGCGCGGCATTGATCGCATCCGATGAGCCTCGGCGCAGGGTGCGCTTGGCTCCCTGAGAGCCCTGGTCTTGTCCGCGTCGTCCGCCACCGACCGCTTTGCGACTCTGCGCCACCTTGCCGAAACGCTGGCCATTGCGGCCGCGGGCGGTGCCGCATTGGGACTCATCGGCGTTCCCGCCGGCTGGCTGTCGGGTTCGATTTTGGCAGTTGCTGGTGCATCACTCGCCGGTCGCCCGATGCTGATTCCGACATTATTGATGCGTGCCATCTTCGTGCTGATTGGCATATCGCTTGGCGCCGTTGTCACACCGGAGACATTGCACGGCATGGCAACGTATCCGGTCAGCATTGCGGTGCTGATCCTGGCCATGGCCCTCATTTCTATCGGTGGTGCCGGATATCTGCGTCTCATTCATCGCTGGGACAATGTTGACGCGTATCTTGCTGCGGCTCCTGGAGGCATGTCGCAGGTGCTGGCGCTGGGTGCCGAGCTCGGCGGCGATCTGCGCGCGATTGCAATCGTGCAGAGCATCCGCGTCGTCGTCATTGCCGTCGGACTGCCCGCTGGACTGTCCATGCTGGGGCTCGTCGGCCACGCACCGCCAAGAGTGACCGGCGCTCTGAGCATCGGCGTACTTGACGAGTTGGCGATCCTCGTGGCGGCTTCGACAGTTGTCGCAATCATCGCCTACCGCATCCGCTTTCCGGGCGGATTGCTCTTCGGCGCCATGCTCACGTCAGCAGTGCTGCATGGGAGTGGCCTGATTCACGCTGTCATGCCCTGGTGGGCGGTAAATACGGCGATGGTCGCGATGGGGGCTATTACTGGCTCACGTTTCGCCAATACGCCGCTGCGCATGCTGCTGAACTTTGTCGGGGCTGCCTTCGGTTCCTTTGCAGTCGCCGTGATAATTGCCGCCGCATTTGCGGCAGTCCTGATCAGCGTACTGTCGCTGCGTGTCGCCGAAGTGATGATCGCCTTCGCGCCCGGCGCGGTCGACGCGATGATGCTGCTGGCGCTCGCGCTCAATCTCGACCCGGTTTACGTGGGCGCCCACCATCTGACGCGAATCTTTTTCGTCTCGCTGACCATGCCGCTGGTGGCCCGCTGGACGGCGCGCTCTCTCAAAATTCAAAGCGAGCCGCCCAAGCAATTACCCAAGCAACCACGCAAGCCGCCGCTCAAGCGACCGCCATTTCAGGATTGATGAACGGTTTATTCGGCCGCGTCCGCCTGCAAATGTCGCGACAGTCCGAGCCGTTCCCATACGTCTACCAGCGCTTCCGCCAGGGCGTCGCACAGGACGTCATCGTGATAAGGTGACGGTGTGATCCGCAATCGCTCCATGCCGCGCGGTACTGTCGGGTAGTTGATCGGCTGAATGTAGACACCGTGTTCGGATAGCAGCAGGTCGCTTGCTGCCTTGCATTTCTCCGGATCGCCGACCAGCACTGGCACAATATGAGTGACGCTCGGCATCACAGGCAGGCCGGCCGCGTTGAGCACCGCCTTAACTCGAGCCGCACGCTCCTGGTGCCGCTCGCGTTCCCAGCTTGAGTTTTTCAGATGGCGGATTGCGGCAGTCGCCGCCGCGCAGATCGCCGGCGGTAGCGCCGTGGTGAAGATGAAGCCCGGTGCGTATGAACGCACGGCATCCACGATTTCTTCGCTCGCTGCGATATAGCCGCCGAGGCAGCCGAACGCTTTGGCAAGGGTGCCTTCGATCACATCGACGCGCTGCATGGCATTGTCCCGCTCGCAGATGCCGCCACCGCACGGGCCGTACATGCCGACCGCATGCACTTCATCGCAGTAGGTCATCGCACCGTAGCGCTCGGCCAGGTCGCAAATCGCGTGCACGGGCGCGACGTCGCCGTCCATGGAATAGAGACTCTCGAATACGATCAGCTTCGGGCGCGCCGGGTCGCTTGCCTTCAGTAATTCCTCGAGATGGCCGAGATCATTGTGTCGCCAGATCTGTTTCTCGCAGCCGGACCGGCGGACGCCTTCGATCATGGAATTGTGATTGAGCGCATCGGACAAAAGCAGACAGTTCGGCAACAGCCCGGCGATAGTGGAGATACCGGTTTCGTTCGACACGTAACCCGAAGTGAAAACAAGCGCCGCCGGCTTGTTGTGCAGGTCGGCGAGTTCACGCTCGAGTTCGACGAGGGGATGATTGGTGCCGGCAATATTGCGGGTGCCGCCGGCCCCTGTGCCCATCCGGGCAGCGGCTTCGACCATGGCACCGATTACCTTCGGATGCTGCGCCATGCCGAGGTAGTCGTTGGAACACCAGATCACGACATCGCGCTGTCCGTGTGGAGAGTGCCAGATGGCGTGCGGATAGCGGCCGGCGATGCGCTCGAGATCGGCGAAGACCCGGTAGCGACGCTCGTCCCGCAACCTGTTCAGGGCAGACGCAAAAAAACCCTTGTAGTCCATGCTCTTTATCTTTCCCGCCCCGCGGTAAGCACCTTTTAGAAGGGTTCCAGGGTGCTTGTCGAGCCGAGATTCGTTGCACTCCAAAGCCGCGCATTGATCGGGATTAATACCTCTGCGTCTACCGAAGGGCCGCCAGGTCGAGATGGCCGCGCATCCCCGCGAGAAGCAGCGCGCCGATGTGCAGTTGCAATGCGAATTCGCCCGCCAAAATAAGTGCGCCCAGTTCGCGCGGCGTCGCAAGCTTGAGTTCAATGCCGTCGTCTAAGGCCTGTCTACCGTCGTGTGGAACCGCATCGACGAAGAACGAGTGTATTCGGTTGGACAATCGCGCCGTGCAGGGCGAGTAGCTGCCAAGGTCGTGCACTGCGCGCGCAATGAGACCCGCTTCCTCGAGAAGTTCACGGCGGCAGCAGTCTATGGGTGCCTCGTCTTTGTCCGCCATGCCGGCGGGCAACTCCCAGGTGAAGCGTTCAAATGCAGGTCGAAATTGACGCACGATCGGGATCATCCCATCCGGCGTGCGCGCGACGATGGCGATGTAATCCTGTTGACCGATGGCATGGTAGGTTTCGGGGTTGGCACCGGGCTTGAATTCAACGTCACGTTCGATAATTTCTATCCACGGCGATACGCGCGTTGCACGTTGCCTGATGATTTTCGGCCAAGCCATGCTCGCCGCCATTTTGATCGCCATACTCATCATCCCGTGTTAGGCCGCATTTCTGCGGGGTACGCTTTGTGCTGGCCGTCGCAGATAGGTCGTCGCGAAAGCGTATACGTACCAGCGCAGATAATCCGGAAGCCACTTTATCACCTGGAAACGGCTGGCGCCGTGAGCGCGCTGGAACCAGCGCGCGGGGACTTCGCCAATTTGCCAACCCAGCCGATGGCACTTTACCAGCAACTCGATGCTGTAGCAGAAGCCGCGATCGGACTCGATTGTGATCTCGTCGATGATGCGGCGCGAGAACAGACGAAAGCCGTTGCTGGCATCGTGCGTGGGCAGGCGCGCGAGATTGTAGAGCGTGAAATTTGCGGAACGCACCAGCACATCCTTTAGCCAGGGGCAGCCGACCATGCTGCCGCCCGCCATGAAGCGGCTGGCACAGACAATGTCGGAACCCTTCGCGGCTTCCGCCACCATCGAATCAAGGATGCCGGCGTTGTAGTCGTCGTCAGCCGGGAATACGAGCACGAATGGCGCGTCGCTTCGGGCAAATCCCGTGAGTACCGCCGCGTGGGCACCGCGCTTGTGGTTGCGTACGAATTCGATGGCCAGCGTGCCGAATGCTTCGCGGTTGCCGGTTATCGCCGGCAGTGTGTCGTCTTCGTCAAGATCATAGCAGATCAATACCCGGCCCGGCGTCTTCACGTCGCGCGCAATGGCGCGCAAGGTCGGCACGATATTGGCGCCTTCGTTGTAAACCGGGATGACAATGTCCAGGCGCTCCCGCGCAGCATTGCTCATTGGCCAGGATTCGCGCCTTTGCGACCGGCCGGGAATTCAAGCGGCCATATCGTCACAGCTTCTCTCCGCTCGTCAGCACGAAGGGCCGAAAGCGCTGCATGATCGCAAGATTGAACACGGCACCATCAATGAAATTATAGATCGGCAACAGCATGCGCGTACGCCGCGATGCAACGTAGCGGTAGGCGAGGCCCGCAAGATAGTCGGTCTGGACGCTGAAACCCTCGTCACGAAAGACGTCGGCGATTTTCCAGGCCAGAACCGGCCGCTCGTTTTCGGTGACACCCACCGAACTATAAAAGGGCGACGCGCGATCGCGATAGAGCCACATGAAGGGGTTCATGCGATTGGGATCAAAAGCGACGAACCGTCCGCCGTTTCTGAGCACACGTTTGACCTCACCAGCCAGCCGCCGCGGATCGGGAAAATGGTGAACCAGGCCACTCAACAGCACCCCGTCGAGGCTCGCGCTTTCGAATGGCAGATTTTCCGCATCGCCTTCGATCAATTCGAGGCCAGGATATTTGTGACGGCCCAGTGCCACCAGTTTGGGGCTGATATCGAGGCCGATGCTTTGATACCCCCGCCGGCGCAGCAGTTCGGTAAAGGCTCCCGAGCCGCAGCCGAGATCGGCCACACGTGCCTCGGCTGGCAGACCGCTTAGCCGCACGAATGCCGCGATCAGCGCTTCATTGGCCTGCGGCGTAAACACATCGTACTCGTCGCTTTCCGCGTGAGCGTCGAAAAAGGCGATCTCCTTGCCCTTGTCCTGAGCGCCGTCGTCGATGTTCATGGGGCGACCTACAGCGTACGCGGCACCGGCAGAGGCGTGATCAGCGTCCCGCGGAAGCCTTTTGCCTTGAGTTTCGGCGCCAGCTCGTCGGCGATATGCCAGGAGAAGATGATCGCACAGTCGGGCTGGTCGGAATACAACCGCGATTCGTCGACAACCGGAATCTGTGTGCCCGGCATGCACTTCCCGATCTTGAGCGAGCCGGGAATTTCGCAGACGAAGTCGATCAGACCTTCATCGAGTCCGACGTAATTCACCAGAGTGCTCGCGCGCGACGGCGCGCTGATGCCGGCGATGCGTGCGCCTTTTTCCTTCAAGTCACGCACCATCGACAGCAATCTCAGCTTGGAAAGAATCACGTCGTTTCTGAACTTGTCGAGACGCTTGACCAAGGCCTCGCCACGTGGCTCTTCGGCGAGCATGTGCCTCACGCTGTTCTGTACCGCGTGCGCCCCCTGCCGCGCTGCGTAAACCCGTATTGAACCGCCGTGGCTTGGAATAGGTCGCGCGTGAATCACCTCGAGGCCATGCATCTCCAGGAGATGTTTCAAGCTGCCTAGGGAATAGTAGCGCAGGTGTTCATGATAGATCGTGTCGTATTGCAGCGTATCGAGGAGTGGGATCAGGTAGTGCGATTCTGAAATGAATACGCCATCCGGCTTGAGCATCTCGACGATGCCGTCGACGATAGCGTGAACGTCCTCGATGTGCGCGAAGCAATTGGCGGCGGTTACGACGCTTGCGGCGTCAAAATCGCGCTTGACCTCGCGTGCCACGTCGACGCCGAAATAGCGTTTGATGGTCCGAATGCCCCGCTGGTTGGCGATGTCGCCGACATCGGTTGGCTCGATCCCGAGCACGCGTTGCCCGCCGTTTTTGAAGTTCGACAGCAGCGTGCCATCGTTCGAGCCAATGTCTATGACGAGGTCTTTTTCGTTCAGACCAAGCATGGCCGCGCTCTCGCGCTGCAAGTCGGCAAAATTATCGCGCAGCAATTTAGTCATGCCGCTGGTGTAGGGGTATTCCGGTGGAAAGATAATCGTCGGGTCCACGGCAAGTCCAAGCTGGACCAGATCGCAGTTGCGGCAATGCAGAAGTGTGGTCGGGAACCACGGCAACTGGTGCGGCACTTGACCGATGGGCACCATCTGATTGACCGGCGGCATGAAGCCGAGCGAAAGCACGGCATCGAGCGGCGCATGGCCACAGACCTGACAGGATTCAATCGGGACGCTGGCACCGGTGCCGGCCGCACGCGCAACTTTGCTGGGACGCAAAACTCTAGCCCTCCTTCGGCGCCAACTGCACGTTGCGCCGGTACCAGGCGAGCGTGGGCCTCAGGCCTTCAGCCAACGGCACGCGCGGCTTATAGCCCAGCCTTGCGAGTTTCGAAATGTCGGGACAGCGGCGCGCTGTGCCGCCTGCCATGGGCTTTCCGGCCGTGAGTGCGATCTCCCGGCCTGAAACGCCGGCGATCTGTTGCGCAAGCGCGGCGATCGTGACCTCCTCAGTCGTACCGACATGGTAGATCCCAAGATGTTCGCCTTTTTCAAGCATCACCATGACGCCTGCTACGAGATCGTCGATGAAGCAGAAACTGCGGGTCTCTTTGCCGGTGCCCTGGATTTCAAACGGCAGCTTTCCGGACGGCTGCTTTTTGGCCGCGGCATGGAGGCGTAAGGCGAATTGCGGGATCACATGTTCCCAGCCCATGTCGGGGCCATAGACATTATGCGGGCGGAAGATCAGCACGCGCTCGAAATACTTGCGCCCGAAGTTGATCGCCATCAATTCACTGATCAGCTTGCCGCCACCGTAGGAATAGCGCGGGTTCAGCGGGTCGGGGATGCAGAGGGGCGCGCTTTCATCAGTCGGAATTGTCGGTGGTGTCTGATAGACCTCGGAGCTCGAAGCGAGAACGAGCGTGCCGATATCGTGCTTGCGGCACGCGTCGATGACATTGATCATGCCGCGTACGCCGACATCGAGCACCAGGTCCGGCCGGCTGTAGAAAAATTCAGTGCCGTTGACAAAGGCGAGGTGATGAACCTCATCGATGGCCTGCGCAGCTTTCTCAACTGCGGCTGCATCGCGGATATCGCCCGCGATGAATTCAATATCATTGGCAACATCGGTGAGCCGGCGGGCGCTGCCGCGTGAATTGTCGTCGAGCACGCGGACGCGATGGCCCGCTCTGACCAGCGCTTTGACAAGTCCGGAGCCGATGAAGCCGCTGCCTCCGGTGACCAGGATGCGGCTCACGCGCGCATCTCCTCTTTGGCGGTTTCGCGCGCGACATCGATCCACACGCCCTGGAGGTGCGCCCGCCGGGCGGTGTCGATGAGTTGTTGCACGCGATAGCCTTCCGCGAAACCCGGTTCCGCGATGCCACCACTTTCAATGGCGTCGAAAAATATCTTTGCGAGCCGCGATACGGGCGCGATACGACCGTCGGGGTATTTTGCGTCGACGGGGTCGTCGGTTCCGATTCGGATGAGCGGGGCCTCCCGCTTGCCGTGCCACAGCTCGAAGCCGCGCATGTAATCAGCGCCTGGGTTGTGCAGCAGCAGCGTGCCATCCTCGCCGAAGAATTCAATGCGATGTCCGATTCCAAGGTACGATGCGCAGCTCATCGAGAGGCTCGCCAGGGCCCCTGAAGAAAACTGCATTGCCATCGCGACGGTGGTCTCCAGCTCTCTGTCGTCAGGCAGGCCCGCGACCCGTGCCGACAGCCCGGTGATTGGCCCGCAAAACCATTCCAGATAGTGGAAACAGTGCGAGATGAAATTGCCGAGAACGCCACCGCCATCGTCACCGACGGTTTTCCAGCTGCGCATGCGCAGCTGGATGGCCCGGCTTTCCACATGCCAGTGCACCGTGACATGGCGGAGCGCGCCGATTGCATCGGCGGCGAGCATCGCCTTGGCGCGCTGCCAGCTCACGATCTGATGGAAATTAAAATCGACCATGGTCGGCTTGCGGCTGAGCGAGGCCTGCCGAAGCATCGTACGCGCACCGGCGAGGTCGTTCGCCATCGGCTTCTCGGCAAACACGGGCTTGCCCAGTTCCAGTGCGCGGATTGCGATCGGCACTTGCAGGCTCGGCAAGGTGGCGATGGCCACCGCCTGTACATCTCCGTCTTCGACCAGCGCGCGCCAGTCACTGAAGGCCTTGGGCACGCCGGCGTCATGAGCGCGGGCCGCTGTGCGCTTTGCGTCACTTCCCGCAAGCGCGATGACTTCACAGCGAGGGTCGGCCCGGAAAGCAGGCAGCTGCACGGTGCGTCCATAATTGCTGCCGACTATTCCCAGACGGATCACGTTTCGAAGCCCGCTACTCAGGGTTTTGCGTTGTGCGGCATGGATTTGAGCCAAATCGTCATGCTAGGCAAGGGCGAATTGGTTTGGGCATTTCCATGAATACGCTGAATAGGGACGCTGCCGGCGCCGGGTGGCGCAAAGCGGGCGCGCTCGGTCTCGCGATTGCCGTTATTGGACTGCCGATCAACAATATTTCCGACTACGCACTGCTGCTGGTCTCGGCAGTGATGATTTTCTGCGGCGATGTGCGCGCAACCCCGCGCGCATGGGCGGCGGCCGTGGCGATCGTCATTGCCGCCCCTTTGGGTCAGGCACTTTTGTCGACGCCGCGCATCCAGGAAGGCCACAATGTTTTCCTGCCGGGCAGCGTGCAGGAACGAGGACTGCCGGACGATGTCTATCGCCGCATGACAGCGGAATTCGACACGCAATACCCGGCAGCCCAACGTTGTGATCCGGAAAAATTGGGATGCTGGCAAAAAAAAGCGAACTTTCCCGATACGACATTTGCGTTCTCGGCCGATGGCATCTGGCGAAAACCGGAGTTTTCCCGTGCAGTCACCAAGATCGATTTTTCAGACCCGGTTTGGCTGCGGATCGGTTTTATCAACGAGCTTCGCTACAGTTGGACGTCGGATCACGACGTGAAACGCTCCACTCGCGACCGGCGTTTCTGGATGGGGGGGCATCGCTGGAATCTCACCGTGCCGTGGTTCGAAATGATCAGTCTGCCGGCGGGGTATATCGGCGGCGAACTCTGCTGGCGCGGCTCGGTCATGTGGGAAGGCGAGAGCCAGCATTTCACTGCGATGCCCGATGACGGATGCCGAACTGTGCAGGCGGCCGATGTCGGAAAACGTATATTCGGCAGCGGCATCAAACCGGACACGCTTGCCATGCATTTGACGCCGCCATGGACCGTTCGCCTGGCAAGCTTTGCGCGCGGCATATTGCTGCTGGCGGCGGCGGCCACTTTGCTTGCGGTTCTCGTGAGAGTGAGAGTAAAGCGAATGATTGTGCCAGCAATCATCGTCGCGCTGTCGGCGCTGGTTATAGCTATAGACGATGCAAGTTTTCTGGGTGGCATACGGCCATTCGATGGCGGCGATGATGGAATCTTCTACGACGGGGTCGGGCGCCTGATCTTGCAGAAATTGTTGGCCGGCGATTTTTACGGAGCGCTCGAGGGTGGCGAAAAGGTCTTTTACTACGGTGGACCAGGGCTGCGATATTTCCGCGCGCTAGAGCACATTGTCTTCGGTGAAAGTTACCTGGGCTATCTTTCGATTATTCTGTCGCTGCCATTTCTTGTTTACGGCTTGTTTCGCCGCTTCCTGCCGGAACGTTGGTCGCTCGCCCTGATCCTGCTCTTTGTTGCCATTCCGGTTGGGACCGCTTTTGGCACCTCCTTCGTACAATACGAGCAATGGGCGTCGCGCGGATTTGCCGATCCTATGGCCTATATTCTTTTTATCGCCGGGGTTCTGCTGATCGTTGGCCGCCCGTCCGAAGACGCCGGTGCGGCCCGGGTTTTTTCTGGCGCCTTGCTCCTGGCGCTCGCGGTCTTCATGAAGCCGATCGTCGCGCCGGCTGCCGCAGTCTTCCTAGGCGGCGCCGGTCTCGCGGCACTCTACTTGCGGCAATGGCCAAGGCTCGTCGGGATGTGCGTTGGATTTCTTCCGGTGTTTTCGATGGCGCTGCACAACTGGGTCTATGGCCATGTGTTCGTGCTGTTCAGCACCAATAGTGACCACCCTTATGTATTGGTCATGCCGCCATCGGCGTACGTGGAGATTGTGCACGACCTGATGCGTCTGGATTTGAATAGCGAACATTTCGGACGGCTCATCGTGCAAATTGCAGACTGGTTGAGCGGTCCGGCGGAATCGCGCTTCACCATCCCATTGAATGCCGCAGGCGTCGCCATTCTCGTCTGGGTCGTTTTTCGTGGCCGCCAGTTTGATCCGTGGTTGCGGCTGATCGGCGCTTCTGCGCTGGCGCAGCATGTTGTCGCCTTCTTCTATACGGCTGCCACGGCACGCTATCATCTCCTGACGTGGTTTCTCACCATGCTGGTTGTTGTGGTCTGGCTTCACCAAGTAGGTGCAGGTCGGCTGAAGCAGCGCTATCCATTACTTTCCGAACGTTTCGCCAAACATCCCTGGGTGCGGTCACTTGCATCCGGGCTCGACCGGCTGCAAAGAGTGTCTGCATGAACGACAAACCCACCGGCATTGCCAAAGGCCTCACCAACTACGGCGACCGCGATTTCTCACTATATCTGCGGCGTTCCTTCGCGCAATCGATGGGCTATTCCCGCGCGATGCTGGCAAAGCCCGTCGTTGGCATCGCCTATACGGCCTCAGGCTTCAATAATTGCCATCGGCATTTCCCGGAATTGCTGGATGCGGTGAAGCGCGGCGTGCTGGCCGCAGGTGCACTGCCAATTGAATTTCCGACCGTCTCCCTGGGCGAGGTCTTCCTGAGCCCGACAAGCCTCAAATTCCGCAACCTGATGTCGATCGACACAGAGGAAATGGTGCGTGCACAGCCGATGGATGCTGTGGTGCTGATGGGCGGCTGCGACAAGACGGTGCCAGCGCAGTTGATGGGCGCGGTCTCGGCCGGCAAGCCCGCCATCATGCTGGTGGCAGGTCCCATGATGACGGGCCGGCATCACGGCGAACGCCTGGGCGCATGCACGGATTGCCGACGCTTCTGGGCACAATATCGGGCTGGCAAGATCGACGACGCTGAAATTTCCGAGGTCGAAGGCAAGCTTGCGACCACGGCGGGCACCTGCGCCGTGATGGGCACTGCCTCGACCATGGCCTGCATCGCAGAGGCGCTCGGCATGATCCTTCCGGGGACAGCCGCGATTCCTGCCGTGCATGCCGATCGGCTGCGTGCAGCGGAAGCAACCGGGGCCGCAGCGGTCAAACTGATCGGCTCGCAGCTTACGCCCGAACGTATCGTCAACCAGAAGTCAGTCGAAAACGCATTGAGAGTGTTGCTTGCCATCGGCGGCTCGACCAATGCCATAATTCATCTGACCGCGATTGCCGGCCGCGGCGGAATCCCGGTGTCGCTGCAACGGCTCAACGAGTTGTCGGATACGACGCCGGTGCTGGTGAATTTGAAGCCGGTCGGCAACGGCTACATGGAGGATTTCTTCGCCGGAGGGGGCATGGGCGCGCTGCTGCGCGAGTTGAAAGATCTTCTTCACCTCGATTGCCTGACCGTAACCGGCGAAACGCTCAGTGAGCGTCTCGCACACGATGATGGCGACTGGATCGACCGCAGCATCATTGCAGAGCGCAGCAAGCCGCTCGAAAAAGAAGGCGGACTGGTCGCCTTGTTCGGGAACCTCGCGCCGCAGGGCGCTATTCTCAAGCGTTCGGCGGCCGACGCCAATCTTTTCGAGCACGAGGGCAGGGCGGTGGTCTTTTCATCGCTCGAGGACCTTGCGGCACGCATCGACGATCCCAAACTCGACGTCGATGCCAAGGATATTCTGGTGCTGCAGAATGCGGGACCGCATTCGACATCGGCCATGCCCGAGGCGGGCTATCTGCCAATTCCGAAGAAACTTGCCACAATGGGCGTCAAGGACATGGTGCGCGTTTCGGATGCGCGTATGAGCGGCACCGCGTTCGGAACCATTGTCTTGCATGTGACACCCGATAGCGCCTCGGGAGGGCCTCTCTGTCTTGTGAAAACCGGCGATCGTATCCGCCTTTCCGTCAAGCAGAGGCGTATCGACCTGATGGTGGACGAATCTGAACTCAAGCGCCGGTCGGCGGAATCCAAACGAGCGGTGCAACCGCCCGAACGAGGATATGCACGCCTTTATGCGCAGGAGATTCTTGGCGCCGATCAAGGCTGCGATTTTGAATTCTTGAGACCGCGCTGATCGTTAGACGCAGGGCAGGGACGGGCGCCCCTGAAAATCCGTCAACGCAGGTCCAAACGCGCGGTCTGCAGGTCGATGGTCCCGCGGATCATGATGTTGAAGGCGACGACGATCCGATCCTCAGTTTCGTCGGCCGCGCCCTGCTCGACGGCATGCGGAACGTAGGCCGGCCAGATCAACATCCGGCCTTTCTCCGCGGGCATCGTAAAAGCGTCCGAATTGATCTCGTTCTTTTCGAGATACGTGGGCTCGAGATTTTTCGACAGCTGACGCGGCGAAATGAACACCGTCGACCCGCAGTTCTTCGGCGTCTTGATGTAGACGAGGCCGCTTAACAGGCAGTTCGGATGAATGTGCATGTGATGGCGGCGGTTGGGATTGGCGATGTTCGCCCACATGTTGGTGATGTAGTGCGACTCCCGCTTTATCCTGTAGGCATCCAGTATATTCCCGGATTCGAACATGATCACGTCGACCAGCTCTTTCATCTCGGGAAGGACCTGGATGTCATCCGGCGTCATGTAGGCAAGGATCATCCCTTCGGGCGAGGACATGCCCTTTCCGGATTTCTGTAGTTCCCGCAGCTTTTTCTCGATGCGCTCGCACATTCCGATGTCGGCCAGCTTTCCCGTAAACATCGGAGACGGGAAAAGCATGAACATCTGTTTTGCGGTCAGTTCGGCCCCGTTGGGCGGGCGCGGAGTGTGAAGCATTGGAGTGGGCGCTCTCGTCTGGCCGATCGTTTGGGGGCCGCAACGTGGAGCACGGCGTGATGCCGACCAATCCCCCAAAATGGGTACTAAAAGACCTCCCGGCTCCCTAAAACTGGTGACAACGCGGCTTCCCTCTAATACCGCATGACGAAATTGGCCCTCAGTCCAATCGAAATGATTTCCTTCACTATGTTAGTCCGGCGACCGACGAACGCATGACCGCGATAGTCAGAAATCCATGGACTTGTGTATGTCGGCGTCAAAAGCCGATTTCCCGCGCAGGAGGTACCCATGAGTACGATTACGACCAAAGACGGCGTCGAGATCTTTTACAAGGACTGGGGCAAAGGTCAGCCCATCGTGTTCAGCCATGGCTGGCCGCTGTCGGCCGATGACTGGGACACGCAGATGCTGTTTTTCCTCAAGAACGGCTATCGCGTCATTGCGCATGACCGCCGAGGCCATGGCCGGTCCTCACAGGTAAGCGACGGTCACGACATGGATCACTATGCCGATGATCTGGCGGCGCTGACAGCGCATCTCGACCTGAAGAACGCAATTCACGTTGGCCATTCCACCGGCGGCGGCGAGGTCGCCCACTATCTGGGACGGCACGGCGAAAGCCGGGTAGCCAAAGCGGTCCTCATCAGCGCGGTGCCGCCAATCATGGTGAAGACGCCGGCCAACCCGGGCGGCTTGCCGACCGAGGTGCTCGACGGCTTGCGCAAGGCGCTCGCCGACAACCGGGCACAGTTCTATCTCGATTTCGCGAGCGGTCCCTTCTATGGTTTCAACCGGCCAGGCGCGAAGCCAATCCCCGGTGTCATTCAGAATTGGTGGCGTCAGGGAATGATGGGGAGCACCAAAGCGCACTATGACGGCATCAAAGCGTTCTCAGAGACCGACTTCACCGAAGACCTCAAGAAAATCACGGTGCCCGTGCTGGTGATGCATGGTGATGACGATCAGATCGTTCCCTATGCCGACTCCGCACCGTTATCGGCAAAGCTGCTGAAGAACGGGACGCTGAAGACCTACAAAGGTTTTCCGCACGGCATGCCCGCCACGAACGCAGAGACGATCAATGCCGATCTGCTGGCCTTCCTGCGTTCCGGAGTTGCCGCCAAGACCGCAGCGTAGCTGTGCTTGAAAGCCGAGGGGAGACGACTCCTCTCGGCTTTTGGCAACAAGCGAGGGCTCTCAGCGGTTTTTGCCATTCTCGCTCTGGATGTCCGCTTCTGACCAAGCGGGACATTTCATTCGTTTGCGTGAATTTCGGGGAATAGAGTTTGGAGGAATCGATGGACAAGCCTCGAATCTTTTTGGGCTCGTCAGGGAAACAGGAGAAGTTGCTTCAAGCACTGACGCGCGGTCTCAGCGACATCGCGTGATCGCCGACGCGCGGAGTTGATCGCAGAGCGGCTGAAGCGTTGTAAGTCGGTCACGATCGCCTGAGATCAGCGGTCCGCGTGCGATAGAAGCACGGCTGCGCAATTCCATGTATCGGGAGCAGCCCCGAAGAGTCTGCTTTACCCCCGAAAGCGGACATGTGCGGCGCACAAGCCCATGTCCCCTATGGCCAAAAGCCGACATCAGCCACTGTTTATTGCATCTGCCGCCTACAAATTATCTTCGATCCAGTCAGCCGCGAAATCGATGCCGACTTGGCGGTTGTCGACATGCGCATGTTCTGCGCCGCCTTCTTCAGTCGTGAAGATCTTGATTGTCTTGTTTTTCGAACCGACCGCATCAAAGAGCTTTTGGGCATTCTCGACCGGCACGACTCTGTCGTTTGCGCCGTGGGTGATGAGGAAAGGGCATGTGATGTTTTTTGCCACGTCCTTCAGAGTGAATTTTTTTGCGATGGCGATGCCGTCTTCCGCCGTTTCCGCCCCGACCACCCAGCGGAACTGAAAATTCGATTGCGCCACCGTGGTCGGGGAGTTGGCGTTTTTCTGCCTGATCTTCTCCTGCCACCCCGCAAGGTCCCAATGCAGTGCGGAAAGCGCGATGCATGCTGCGTAACGCTTCTCGAAAGCGGCGATACGGGATGAGTAATAGCCGCCAAAGCTGTAACCGAAGATGGCGATGCGCTTGGCGTCAACGTCCGAGCGCTTGGCGAGATAATCGAAAGCCGCCGTGCCAGGCACCTCGTAGTCGTAGCGGCTTGGCATGTCACGGATCCGTCGCGTCTCGCCCATGCCGGGACCGTCCAGGGCGAGGGTGTTAATGCCGCGACGCGCGAACTCTCGGCCCGCGAAAAAGATGCTCATCTCCTTGGCATTGTCCATGCCGTTTACGACGACGACCACCGGCGCGGGAAGGCCATTCTTGGACGCCTTCATGAACAACGCTGGCAGTGTGGTTCCCTCATAGGGCACCTCGACGAATTCGATCGACGGTTCACGCAATCGGATGCCGGCATGCCAGCAATGATAGGCTTTTCCGGCCTGCGCTCGTTTTTCCGGGCCCGGCGTGATGAAACGCTCGGCGTTGTAGTGATAGATGCCCGCGCGCAGATAGTAGTCACCGGCGCTGATCTTGTGGCCCTGTGCCAGCGCCGCATCGGCGCGGCTCTCGAGCTGCGCGCCAATCGCGCGCCACTCTTCGTGCCAGGCCTTCGGATCGCTTTGTCGCGCCCGGAGTCTCTCACAGACGCGGTCGATTTCTTCGAGCGCGACCACGCCATAGGGTGCCATGCCCTTCAAGATCAGCGTTGCATTGGACCAAAGAAAGTTATCGCCGAAATGGTCGATCCATGGTCCACGGGTCATGAAAAATCCTTTCGCAAGTTGGTTGATTTATGTGTCCACCGGTAGCTGTGTTGTGGACGAAGGCAGGTTCTAGAGGATTGTTACATTCGCATGCATGCGCTTGAACGAGGTCGTATTGGCTCGTTCACCGGAGCACTAATTCGCCTTGAGCCCCTTGGCTTCGATGAAGGTAGTCCAATTTTTGATCTCGTTCTGCAGCCGCGTCTGCAGCACCGCAGCGGGTCCGAATTCCGGTTCGATGTCGAGTACAGCCAGGCGCTCGCCAACGGCGGGTAATTTTAAAGCCTTTTGGATGGCCTTCTCCAACTTCGTCTTGACGTCGGCTGGCATACCCTTCGGTCCAAATACGCCAAACCAGAACTGGAGATTTACGTCGGCGTGCGTGACACCAGCCTCTGTCAATGTCGGAACGTCCGGCAGCGCCGGGGAGCGTTCCTTACCGGTGACAGCAAGGGCCTTGATCCGCTTGTCCTCAATTAGAGGCTTCGCCACCTGGCTCGATGCCATGATGATATCAACCTGCCCCGCAATGATGGCGGCCATTGCTGGTCCGCCGCCTCGGTAAGGAACGCTGAGTGCGTCGATTTTTGCCCCATCTTTGACGACTTCCCAGACCAGCTGGGCGACCGATCCCGTCCCCGCCGAAGCGTAATTCAAAGTCTTACCGGATAAGTGAGAGTACGCGATCAATTCCTTGACGCTGTTGACCGGAACCGCATCGGCAACGCATAGCGCAAGCGGCGAATGCGCCACCGACGCGACCGCATCGAGTTCCCTAACGGGATCGAAGGTCGGCGTCATATCCTTGAAGCCTGACCGAATCGCGATTGCGTTCTCCGCCAGTAGCAGCGTGTAACCATCCGGTGTGGAGGCCGCGACGTTCCGCCAAGCGATATAGCCGCTCGCTCCGGCGATGTTCTCGACATAGATCGCTTGCCCGAGTTCCTGACCGAGCGCGCCCGTTAAAAGGCGGGCGAGCGTATCGGTGGCGCCGCCGGGCGCGAAGCCGACGACCAGCCTGATCGACCGGTTTGGATAGTCGGTCGTCGACTGTGCGCGCGAAACGACCGGGACGATGAGAACGGCACCGGCGAGTAGAGTTGCAAACAATTGGCGCATAATTGATTCCTCGTACTACTCCGCCTTGATGCCGGCGGCCTTGATCAGCGGCCACCACTTCTCGATCTCGGCTCTCTGGAATGCGCCGAGCGCCTCTGGTGTCTGTTGCTCGCGCGGTGGAATGTCCGCACCCAGTCCAATAAGCCGCGTACGCACCGAGGGATCGGCGAGCGCATGGACGACGGCGCTGTTGAGCTTGGCAATCACGGCCTTGGGCGTGTCCTTCGGCGCCCACAGGCCGAACCAGATCGAGACATAGAATCCCGGCAGCCCGCTCTCGTCGATGGTCGGAATTTCGGGCGCCGAGGCAAGCCGCGTCTTGGCGGTGACGCCATAGGTCTTGAGCTGGCCGCTGCGCACCTGCGGCAACGAACTCGAGGCCTGGTCGAACACGAGATCGATCTGCCCCGCGATCAGGTCCTGCAGCACCTGCGGCGTGCCGCGATAGGGCACGAGCTGGAAATTCTTGCCGACAGCGGCCTGGAAATAGACTGCGGTGAGGTGCGATGGGCTCCCTGGCCCCGCATTGCCGATCGTCACCTTGTCGGGGTTTGCCTTGAGTCGCGCGATCAGCTCGCGCAGATCCTTTTCCGGCGTGGCCTTGTTGGCGATCAGCAGCTGATGATTGCTCGGCAACAGCGAGATCGGCTCGAAGTCCTTGGCGAGGTCGTATTGCAGCGGATAGATCGCGCCGTTGACGACATGGGTGCCGAGATTGCCGAGCATGATGGTGTGGCCGTCCGCTGTCGCGCGCACCACGCGTCCGGTTGCGATGCTGCCGGCGGCACCGGTGACGTTCTCGATGACGACCGGCTGCCCAAGCGTCTCCCGCATGCGTTCGGCGAGGATGCGCGCTAACACGTCGGCCGGCCCTGCCGCCGGGAACGGCACAACCAGGGTGATAGGTCGCGACGGATAGGTCTGCGCCGAGGCAATAGGCGCGAACGCGGCGAGCGCAACCGTGCCGGCAGCCAACTCCAGGAATCTGCGGCGTGGAAACATCATGGCGCGTTCCTCCAGGTATCCGTTGCTTTGCCGGGGGCATTTCCGCCAGCGGATAGGCTAGGGTCGGCGGCCGTATTTGTCACCCGGACGGGGTGTCTATCGAGGCCGATGTCCGCTTTGGATCAAAAGCGAGCGAACATTGGCAGCGCACAAGTCCATGTCCGCTATGGGCCAATAGCTGGACATCGCGGTATTCATTCAATCACATCGTTGAGGGCATGCGCGCGTACAGCAAAATGGCACACAAGAAGCGAAACCTTGCCACTGACTGGGCGGAAAGCTATTACAAATATTGTTCTATAGGGGCATCTCCGACCGTCACGTAGATCAGGGCTCCCTGAAGGCGCGCGATGATCTTGTTGTTTTCTGCCGGATCGACGGTGATGCAGCCGAGGCTCCGCCCCAGCATGCCGTTATTCTTGG